>JANNRR010000169.1:0-56631 GCA_031401675.1 Paracoccaceae bacterium | reverse complement strand
AACGAACCCGATCGAAAGCACCTTTGCCACCGTCCGGCATCGAACCACCAAGACCAAAGGCTGCCTCAGCCGCCAGTCGGCACTGGCGATGACCCAGCAGCTGATGATCTCAGCCAAGAAGAAATGGCGCAAACTCGACGGCCCGAACCGCCTGCCCGAGATCATCCAAGGGGTTGAATTCCGTGACGGCATCAAGCACGAAATCAACGCCGCCTGATCAGACCATCACTAACTTTCGCTCATGGCTCAAGTTGCCAAGCGTGGCCGCGCCGCTGCCGGGCACTGTTGTCTGCCCCCCATTCACCTTCGAGGGCGCAAATACCGTGCCGGTTCCGGGCGGGCCGCGCCGGGGAGGCCTTTCCGAAAACCGCTCTGGACGCTTCGATCCGCAGTCCGTTTCCGTCGAAACGGCGCAGATGCCCGGGGTCTGCCGTCACGCGAAGCCTGTCGCGCGGGCGGATGGCCAGCCGTTCCCGGAAAACGGCCACCAGCGATTGATCGCCCAGTCTTGCCACCACCTGCGTTTCCGATCCTGTGGGTTCCACGACGACCGCCTCGATCTCGACCCCATTGTCGTCGCGGCGCAGATGGCCGGACCGATCAGCCCGGTCAGAGTGGTGACGTTATGCACCCCAAGGTCGAACATCGGGCCGCCGCCGGTCTCGTAGAACCACGGGGTCCAGTCCGGCCCCGACCAGCCATACATGCCGCGCGCGGAATGGATGCGCCCGATATCCCCCGCCGCGATGCGCCGCCACATCTGCTGATAGGTCCGCGACAGCGTGACATGCGGCGCACAGACCAGGTGGTCCTTGCTGGTCTTGGCCAGTTCCACCAGCTCCGCCGCCTCGGCCAGAACCATCGCCATCTCCTTTCCGACCAACAGCTGCTTGCCCGCCAGCAGAGCCGCGGGGGTCAGGCTGCCATGCGACTGCATCGCCGACAGCACCAGCACGATATCCACATTGGCCCGTCCCGTCACTTTGTTAGGGTCGGTGGTAAAGGCCGGAATGCCCCGTTCGCGTGCCCGCTCGGCCACCGAGGGCAATGCGTCGCAGGCAATCCTGATCTCGCACGGGACGCCCTTGAGGTTCACCAAGCGGATGTTCGGGACACACTACGCAGCCCGATGATCCCTATGCCGATTGTGCCAGCCACGTGATGCCCCCCCGCGAATTTTCGGGGCCACTTCCCCGTGGGGCCGACTGTGTCATGGGGAAAGGCCACCTGTTATCCATGTCAAACGTCATGGGTGTCGGCCGTCATGGATCACGCCCGCAGCACGCCCATTGCCGCCAGATCATGCGGGACCACCAGGGCGACCAGTGCCGGCAGCCGGTCATAGAAATCGACGTTACCCTGCGCGTCCACGGCAGCAGCCGTCGACTGCGTCACCTCGGGCCGCCAAAGCAGGCTGCGTGCCTCGCGCATCATCTTCGTCATGGCCCGGCCATAAAGTGGCCCGCCAATCCAAGGCAACCCGCGCAACGCCAATTTGCGTGGCGGCGTCCCGCCGTCGTTTCGCGTCGCGGCCCGCAGTCGGATTTGCCCGCGCCATGCCCGCAATCCGGTCGAATAGCGGCGGTTGATCCGGCAGAGCCAGATCGCCGGCACCAACGACAGCAATCCCGGGGCGAGGCGTCAAGTGCGGTCTTTCCTTTGCGTCGTCGGGGTACCAGGGCACCGCGTTCTTCCGCTGATCCAGGCGGCATCGGGGCAGGCCCCGGTTTCCTCAAGTAGATACCGACGATCCCGTCGGCGGTGCCAACGTGGTGGGGAACACCCGCAGCCTTGCCGGCCGCCGGATCGCCGCAACCCCGGCCCGCGCCGCGAGGGGCGCAGCAGTCCGGCCGTCCGGGCGTCGTGACTCCGGAGCGCGATACCGGGCGCAGGCTTTCCCGTCACACCAGATTGAACTCGGCAAATGTCATGCCGGCGGGCGCGCCGGACAGGGTGGCGAACTGTTGTTGCAGAAATCCAGCGCCACTGCCGTCGGCGTCGAAGTACAGGAAGCCGTTCGTGGTATCGTAGATGATCCGGTCAAGGGCATCCGCCGCAGTCCCGGCCGCGTTTGCCACGAAGTTGCTGACATCCAGAACACCGACGGCCAGATTGCCGAACTGCGTGCTTTTCAGCTCGATCGTATCCGCCGCGACGGTATAGTCGGTGATCCGGTCGATGTTGCCGGCGCCAAGTGCCGCCGTAAACACAAAGGTATCCGCGCCCAGTCCGCCGGTCAGGGTGTCCGATCCGGTCAGGCCGTTCAGCCGGTTGATGCCATCGTTGCCCATGATGTTCTGCGCCAGCGCATTGCCGGTCAGGTCGATCGCGCCGGACCCGGTGGGACTTGTGGTGCGCAGGAACTCGATGTTGTCATTTGCTGCCAGCACAAAGGTGACCCCGGTCAGAACCCGGTCCGCCGTGCCGGCGCCGACGCTCTCGGTGATCAGTGTGGCGCTGTTGTCAATGACATAGGTGTCATCGCCGGCACCTCCGGACAACGTATCGATCCCGGCACCGCCGCCATCCGACAGCCGGTTCGCCCCGGCGTTGCCAGTGATCCTTTGCGCCAGCGCGTTGCCGGTCAGGTTGATCGTGGTGACAGCGGCAAGGCTGATGGTGGTCAGAAACTCGATGTCGTCATCGGCAGCCAGCACGTAGTCGACAGCCGCCTGCACCCGGTCTGCGGTGCCGCCGCCCGCGATTTCGTCGATCAACGCGGCAGCGTTGCGCACAACATAGATATCATCGTCCAGCCCACCGATCAGCGTGTCGGCGCCGCCGCTTCCACCGTTGATCGTATCCTTGCCGGCAAGACCCGTCAGGATGTTGGAGCCTCCGTTGCCGGTCAGCTTGTTTGCAAGCGCATTGCCGGTGCCGTTGATCGCCGAAGTACCGCCCAGCGTCAGCCGCTCGACATTTGTACCCAGCGTGAAAGTGCCCGACGCGCCGGTGAAATTGACCAGGTCGTCACCGCCGGTGGCCAGCACCGCATTGGTCTCGGTCACCAGATCATTGAACACGTCGGCAAAGTACGTGTCGGAACCATCGCCGCCAGTCATGGTGTCGGCACCGGTGCCGCCATACAGTTTGTCGTTGCCACCCACGCCGTCAATCCGGTCATTGCCCGCGCCGGTGGCAATCGTGTCGGCAAATCCCGAGCCGATGTAATCATCAGCGACCGTGGTGCCGACAAGGTTGATGCCCGCCTCGCGCGGGTCGAAAATGGTGGTGAATATCGTCCCGGCCGCGCCGGCCCCGCTTTCCCAGGAAACGGCGAAGCGGCCGTCGGCCAGGGTTGCGATGGTCGGCCGGCCTTTGCCGCCCGCACCATCGCTGTTGACGGCAAAGGCCGCGCCATCCAGCGCGCCATCGGCAAACACCATCTGGCCTACGATGTTGCCAATGGTGGTCACCCAGACCGTGACGAAACGGCCGTCCTGCAGTGCTGCGGTCTGCACCTGCTGCTGCAAGGCGTTCAACGCCGCGCCGCCGATGGTGAACGGGTTCCCGGCGGAGGTGCCATCGGCCTCGTAGATATGGCCGCGCACGGTATTGGCGCTGAATTGGCCGTAGGTGACCACAAAGCGGCCGTCGGCCAGCGCCGTCACATCGGGAAATGTCGCCTGAGCGCCACCCGGATCGACGTCGAGGATGCCGGAAAGGGCGATGCCGCCTGCCGAAAACACCCGGGCGAAAATGTCGAACTGCACGTCCGCCCAGGTCACCACGTAATTGCCGTTGGTAAGTGCCGTAATCTCGACATCGCGGTGCGCGCCTGTGTTGGTCTGATTGACGCCCTCGCCTGCGTCGGCGCCGTTCACCGTGTTGATCAGGGTTCCGGCGATGTTGAAGAATTTGAGCACCAGCTGGCCGCCGGCGACCGAGCCATCGTTGAGCGCGATGACAAAGCCGGTGCCCGAAGCGGCGACCACCGGATCAAGCTGGGTGCTCGCGCCGCCGGTAACCAGAAAGCGCGGCAGATCGATGACATTGTTGCCGTAATAGACCGTGGCATAGACATCCTGCAGGTTGCCGCCGCCGGCGGTCGGTGCTTCGGTCCAGACGATGACGCGGCGCCCGTCGGCCATGTAGGCGCTGGCGGGCTGGCCTTCGACAGTGGTCGAACTGAAGGTGGTGCCGATCGAGACCGGGCTGGTCCCGGCGGCGGTGAAGACGCGCTCCTCAATGTCCGTTTGAACCGGCGGGCCGGCCAGGGTTTCGAAGAACAGAAGCGAAAACCGCCCGTCTGGCGACGCCGAAAGCCAGGGGTGGCCCTCCGGATTCTCGGCGTTGATCAGATCGAAATCGACCGTCCATTTGATCGGTGCGGGCATAATTTCCCCTTGGCAACCAGGTTTTCTGAAGTCACATGATTTATCACTTGCCCAATTATTACACCATTTGCCAAATTCCGGCAACTGAATTGCCTTTACGGACCAAAACCCGACGGGCCCCGGACCATTGCCGGATGGAAAGACACTTGGCGCAATCGCCTTCCCGGCCACCGCATTCCAGTGCAATTTCACCCCGGCGTTGCGTCGATCCGGCGTTGTCATGTTGCGCGGCAATCGCCGGCCGCGCCATGAGGATCGCATCAGCCAACCAGACTGAAATCCCCCGCAAGCGCACCAATGCCGGCAGCGGGCCCGCCTTACATAGCAGCAGCGATCGTGCTGCCGATCACCGACGGGTTGGCGGCGATGCGGACGCCAGACGCACTCAGCATCTCGACCTTTTCGCTGGCACTTTCGCCAAAAGCCGAAATGATGGCACCGGCATGCCCCATCGTCCGCCCCTTTGGCGCGGTCAGGCCGGCGATGTAGGCAATGACCGGCTTGGTCATCTGGTCGCGTATGTAGGCGGCGGCCTCGGATTCCTGCGGGCCGCCGATTTCGCCGATCAGGCACACCGCTTCGGTGGCGGGATCAGCCTCGAACAGTTCCAGAATGTCGCGGAACGACGATCCGTTGATCGGATCGCCGCCTATGCCGACCGAGGTCGACACACCGATCCCGAGGTCCTTCAGTTGCGACGCCGCCTCGTAGCCCAGCGTGCCCGAACGACCGACGATCCCGACCGGGCCGCTCAGGTAGATGTGGCTTGGCATGATCCCCATGAAGGCCTGTCCCGGCGAGATCGTGCCGGCGCAGTTCGGTCCGGTCAGGATCATCCGCCGCTCGCGCGGATAGCGCAGCATGTAGCGTTTGACCCGGATCATGTCCTGTGCCGGAATGCCGTCGGTGATGCACACGCAATACCGGATGCCGCCGTCTGCGGCTTCCATGATGCTGTCGGCGGCGAATGGCGGCGGCACGAACACCAGTGATGCCTCGGCACCGGTCTCTGCCACCGCCTCCTTGACCGTATCAAACACCGGCACACCGTCCACGTCGGTGCCACCTTTGCCGGGAACCACGCCGGCCACCACCTTTGTGCCATAGCGGATCATGTCGGCGGTGTGAAAGCGCGCCATCTTGCCGGAGATACCTTGCACCATCACGCGGGTAGTGCTGTCGATCAGGATACTCATTCCGCCGCCCCCTGCAATTGCGCCCGGTCGGATTTCCAGGCCGTCACCACGCGTTCCGCCGCTTCCTGCAACGTGGTCGCCCGGATCAGGGGCAGGCCGCTCATCGCCAGAATCTTCTGGCCTTCCTCGACATTGGTCCCGGCCAGCCGAACCACGACCGGCATGTTCAAGTGATGCTCGCGCAGCGCCGCCACCACGCCCTCGGCCACCCAGTCGCACCGGTTGATCCCGGCGAAGATGTTGACAAGGATGGCTTGCACGTTCGCGTCCGACGTCACCAGCCTGAATGCCTTGGCGCAGCGTTCCGGGGTGGCCCCGCCGCCAATATCCAGAAAGTTCGCGGGCTCGCCGCCGGCAAGCTTGATCGTGTCCATCGTGGCCATCGCCAGCCCGGCACCGTTCACGATGCAGCCGATGTTCCCGGTCAGCCCGACATAGGCCAGACCCCGATCCGCCGCACGGGCCTCGCGCGGGTCCTCTTGGGATTTGTCGCGCAGTTCGGCGATTTGCGGGTGGCGGAACAGGGCATTGCTGTCGAACGTCATCTTGGCGTCCAGCGCCACGATGCGGTGATCCGAGGTGACCACCAACGGGTTTATTTCCACCATCGTCGCGTCAAGATCGCGGAACGCGCGGTAGCAGCCCTGCAACGTGCGCACCATCTGCTGGGTAAGCGCCGGTTCCAGCCCCAGCTTGAACGAAATCTCGCGCGCCTGGAAATCCGGCAGACCGATTGCCGGCTCGACCGTGGCGCGAATGATCGATGCCGGCCGGTTGGCGGCGATTTCCTCGATTTCCATGCCGCCTTCGGTTGACGCGACGATCATGATGCGCTGACTGGTCCGGTCCAGCACGAAACCCAGGTAGATCTCGCGGGCAATCGGAACGGCGGCTTCGACGTAGATCCGATAGATGCCCTTGCCTTCGCTGCCGGTCTGATGCGTGACAAGGTGGCGGCCCAGCATGAAATTGGCCGCATCCGTGATCTCGGTATCGGTCTTGCAGACGCGGATTCCGCCGGCCTTGCCGCGACCACCGGCATGAATCTGCGCCTTGACGACCCAACGCTCGCCACCCATTTCGCGGGCGCGATAGGCAGCCTGTTCCGGGCTGTAGGCCAGCGCTCCCAGCGGGATGCCGACGCCGAAGCGGGCCAGAATCTCCTTGGCCTGATATTCGTGAATGTCCAACGTCGGCTCCTTTCGGAAATGTGTTCGGCGGTCAGGAAGCTATTCGGCAGCCAGTGCCAGCCTGGTTCCGTTCAGCCGCCAGTATTCGCCGGCCGCCGCAACGCCGGACCCGGCAGTGACCGGGATTCCGACGTCACGCATCGCCATTTCAGCCCCGGCAATTGCCTGCATCAGCATCAGCTCGTTCAGATCGCCCAAATGGCCAATGCGGAAGACCTTGCCGGCAACCACCGACAGCCCGGCACCAAGCGACAGGCCATAGCGGTCATAGGCACGCCGGATCACCTTGGCTGCGTCGTGGCCGTCCGGCACCATGATCGCCGTCACCGTGTCGGAATACAGGCCGGGGTCACGCGCGCACAGGTTCAGGCCCCAGCCGGCAACGGCGCGGCGCACGCCTTCTGCCAGGAAATGATGCCGGGCAAAGACGTTTTCCAGCCCTTCCTCCAGCAGCATGTCAAGCGCCGCGCGCAGGCCGCGCAGCATCGACATCGGCGGGGTATAAGGAAAATAGCCGGTGGCGTTGCTGGCCGCCATGACGTGGAAATCGAAATAGGCACGGTGCATTCCGGCTGACTTCGCCGCCTGCATCGCCTTCTGGCTGGCCGCCATGATGCACAGCCCCGCAGGCATCATGAAGCCCTTCTGGCTGCCACAGACCGCGATGTCGACGCCCCAGTCATCCATCCGGAAATCGATCGACCCGATCGAAGATACGCCGTCGACCATCAGCAGGGCAGGGTGCCCTGCCGCATCGATCACCTTGCGCAGGGCCGCGATGTTCGAAGTGACGCCAGTTGCGGTTTCGTTGTGGGTGGCCAGCACCGCCTTGATGGTGTGGCCGGTGTCAGCCGCCAGCCGCACGCCGATTTCGGAAACCGGCATGCCGGTGCCCCAGTCGCAGTCCATGACCTCGACCTCCAGCCCGAGTCGGCGGCACATCTCGATCCACAGGTGGCTGAACTGGCCGAACCGGGCCGACAGAACCCGGTCGCCGGGTTTCAGGGTGTTGGTCACGGCGGCTTCCCAACCGGCGGTGCCCGACGCGGTAAACAGGAACGGCTGGCCGGTTTCGGTCTTCATGACCTTTTTCAGGTCGGCGAACAGCGGCAGGATAAAGGCTGGCAGGTCGGGGGCGCGGTGATCCTCCATCGGCACGTCGATGGCATGGCGCACCCGTTCGG
Organism: Paracoccaceae bacterium; assembly: GCA_031401675.1. Lineage (GTDB taxonomy): Bacteria > Pseudomonadota > Alphaproteobacteria > Rhodobacterales > Rhodobacteraceae > JANNRR01. The sequence continues at coordinate 48,724 of JANNRR010000169.1, read as the reverse complement.
GAACGTTGGTCGGGCCGGGAACGAACAGGCTGCGGGTGCCGGGCATGCAATCCTCCTGATGCGCTGGCGGGCTTGTGTCCGCCCGTTGCTTTAAGACGCTGTCATCAGAGGCGAGTTCGCATTGCGCCGCAACCTCCCAACCTCCTGCTTTTGGGTATCTGTTTGGGTAAAAGAACATTGTCCATATGGGTAGTATTGCCCGCTCATTGTTCTTTTACTATACCAAAGTGGGTAGGTTTGGCAAAGGCGTGGGGTCAGGTGCACAACGTCACGCAAAACGTCATCACCCTGGCCCTTGCCGACGGCAACCCGCTGGTGCTTTCGGCCATGGCCGAAATATTCGGCCGCGACCCGCGATTCTCGCTGATATCGACCACGTCCAGCGCCGACGGCTTCATGGGCACAGTGATGCGGGTGCCGGTTGCGGTTGCCGTGCTCGACTGGACCCTGCCGCCTTCGGGCGCACAAAAGCTGATCGAGTCGCTGCGCGATCAAGCCGGCGCGCCCCGGATCGTGGTCTACGGCAATGACGATGGCGGCAACCTGCCGCAGTTGGCGATGGCGGCCGGGGCGGCAGGGTTTGCGGCAAGGTCGGCCCCGCCAGAACGGCTGCTGGAAGTGTGCGCGTCGGTGGCGGCGGGCCAGATGGTCTTTCCCTACATGGATGTGCGAAAGTTCCAGCACGACCCGATCCAGCAGTTGACCCAGCGCGAGCGCATCCTGCTGGAGGCTTTGTCAAAGGGTGCGACCAACAACCGTCTGGCGGCGGAGTTCGGCATTTCGCCGAATACCGTCAAGTTCCACCTGTCCAACCTTTATGAAAAGCTGGCGGTGACCAGCCGCGCCGAAGCGATTGCCTTTTACTATGCGTGGCGCCTGGCCACCGAAATCAGGCGTTAGATGTGAGCTTGCATCAGGTTGCCCATTCGGGGCGTATCGAGAAGAGCGGAGTTACCACACTTCGGGCCTTCAGGAGCGCCCCGACCCTCGCCGAACCCGCTCAGTCCCGCATGGTCTTCAGCAACGCATCCGCCGCCCGCGCCAACAGCGATGCATCCGTGCCGCAGGCGACAAAGCTGAAACCCTCGGCCAGAAGCTGGCGGGCAAAGACCGGATCAAACACCAGCGTCCCGACCGGCACGCCCGCCGCCATCAGCTTGCCCGCCGCCGGCCGGATCGCGTCCCACACCGCAGGGTGCATCGGCTGACCCAGCAGTCCCAGGTCCGCCGCAATGTCGGCGGGGCCGAAGAACACGCCGTCGACCCCGTCAACCGCGCCGATGTCAACTGCAAGCGCCAGCGCCGCCCGGGTTTCCACCTGCGCAATCACGCATATTTCCTGCTCGATCCGGGTGAAATAGTCGCTGACCCGACCGTACTGGGTGGCGCGGGTGGTGCCGCCAACCCCACGGATGCCGCGCGGCGGATAGCGGGTGGCGGCGACCGCCCGCGCCGCCTCGTCCGGCGTCTGCACCATAGGAAACACCAGCCCCTCGGCCCCGACATCCAGCAGCCGCTTGACCAGCACCGCGTCGTTCCAGTCCGGCCGGACCAGCGCGGTGGTGTCGCAGGCGGCAAATACCTGCAACTGCGCCATCACCGACCGCAGATCGTTCGGCGAATGCTCCATGTCGATCACCACCCAGTCATATCCGGCCCCGGCAATGACCTCGGCCGAAACCGGGTTGGCCAGCGCGACCCACAGCCCGATCTGCTGCTTGCCGTCGCGGATCGCTTTCAGGAATCGGTTGGGTGACACCTTCATATGATGGCCTTTTCAATGTAGGGTTGATTGCGCGCGATCCTGTCGAACCCGAGCGGGGTCAGGTCCAGCGTCCGGTATTCGCCATAGGTCAACCATTCCGCAGTGCCGCGCCCCATCGCCGGGGATTGCTGCAGCCCGTGCCCGGAAAAGCCGTTCAGGAACAGAAAGTTTTCCACCTGGCTGTGCGGCCCGACAATGGCGTTCTGATCCAGCGTGTTGAAATCATAGTGCCCGACCCATTCGCGCAACACCTTGATCGCCTCGAACTGCGGAATTCGGGCGGCGATGGCGGGCCAGACATGCTGTTCCCACAGCGCATGGTCCATCCCGAAATCCTCGGGGTCGGCAGCCGGATCGAAATCGGCATGCCCGCCCGCCATATAGGTGGTCTTGCCGTCCTGGCGGAAATGCACCCCCGATGGATCGATGGTCAGAGGCAGTTCGCGGTCCAGCGGCTTTTCGGCGGCAAACACCCATGTATGGCGCTTGCGCGGCTCGACCGGGATCCCGATCCCGGCCATCCGCGCTGTCACTGCCCCGCGCGTCCCCGAGGCATTGACCACCTGACCGCATTCAATCACCGCGCCCGAGGCCAACGTGACACTTTGCACCCGGCTGCCGCCGGCATTCCGGGTCATCGCCACAGCCTCGGCGGCCACATACTCGACCCCGCGCTGCCGCGCCTGTCTCCGCCAGCAGTCAAAGACCGTGGTGCCGTCGAAATAGCCCTCGTCGATGCGGTTGTGCGACCCCAGCAGAATGTCGTCGACAGCGTAGAACGGATAGGCTGCCTTGATCTCGGCGGCCGTCAGCAACTGCGTTCCTGCCCCTGCGGCAACCTGTACCCGCTGGCTGGCCCGCAGCACCACGGCAAAGGCCGTTGTGTCGGCCAGATACATGTAGCCATAGCTCTGAATCCGCAGATCGGGCACCCGCTCGTCGCCCCCCATGTAGCGCCGCAGATTCTGGATGAACTCGGCCCCGAACTGGGAAATCCGCACGTTCAATTCGCTGGAAAACTGCTGACGGATGCACGAGTTGCTGTGCGACGTGGCGGCGTTCCGATAGGTCGGATCGCGCTCCAGCACCAGCACGCTGCCATTGAAATCCGGATTGTCGCTCAGGAACCACGCGGTCGACGACCCCAACATCGCGCCGCCGATGATGATAACATCATAGGCTGATCGCAAAGGGCTGGTCGGCAGGCCCGCAAAACTCGTCAATCCGCTGCTCCTCCTTTTCGCCCGCGCTAGTGCCCGACTGCATCCCCGTGGCAGCCCGCGTTGTCCGCCGCACCCTAGCCCGCACCCCGAAGAAACGCCATATTCGCCAATCTGCCTTTCGCAGCTCGGTCCGGCACCTCCGGGGCGTTCAGTCCCAGGGCTGATCTGGATCGGGCAGGGGGATCGCCGCCAGCAACGCGCGCGTCGTCGCGGCCTTTGGTTCCGCGAACAATTGCGCCGTGGCGGCATGTTCCACGATCCGGCCCTGATCCAGCACCAGCACCTGCCCGCACAGTCGCCTTACTACCGACAGATCGTGGCTGATGAAGGCCAGTGTCAGCCCCAGATCGCGGACCAGCCGTTCCAGCAGCACCAGCACCTGCGCCTGCGAACTGACATCCAGCCCCGACACGATCTCGTCCGCCAGAATGAATTCTGGCTGCATGGCGATCGCCCGGGCGATCCCGACCCGCTGCCGCTGGCCGCCGGACAATTCATGCGGATAGCGCGCCGCAAAGCCGCGCGGCAGGCCGACCTGATCGAGCGCCTCGGCCACCCGTTCCGTTACCCGGTCAAACCGGTGCAGGCGCAGCGGGGCTGCGATGATGCCGCCGACCCGGCGGCGCGGGTTCAGCGACGACATCGGGTCCTGAAAGATCATCTGGAACCGCCGCCGCATCGGGCGCAGCGCCGCCTCGGTCAGGTGCGTGATATCCTGTCCGTCGAACAGCACCTGACCGGCCGACGGGTGCAACAGCCGTACCAGCGCCCGGCCCAGCGTCGATTTGCCGGAGCCGGAGCCGCCGACGATGCCCAAGACACCGCCGCGCGGCAGATCGAAGCTGATCCCCTTCAGGATCTCCAGCCTCGGGGCCACCCCGAAAAGCGGTTTGCGGGTCATGTCGGCCAGCGACAGCCGCAGGTCGGTGACCCGGATCAGCGGTTCAGCCATGCTGCCCCCGATCAGACCAGACCCGGTCTGCCACCGCCACTTCGGCCTGCACCGCTGCCAACACCGCCTCTGGCACCGGGATCAGCGAGGCGTCGGGGTCGGTATATTTCGGTGTCGCCGCCAGCAGCGCTGCCGAATAGGCATGCGCTGGCGCGCGGTAGAACGCCCGAATCGCGGTATCCTCGACCACCAGGCCGGCATACAGCACCGACAGGCTTTGGCAGACCTTGGACACCACGCCCAGATCATGCGTCACGAACAACAGCGCAGTGCCGTGGCGGGCCTGCATTCCCGCGATCAGCCGCAGGATCTGCTTTTGCACCGTCACGTCCAGCGCCGTCGTCGGCTCGTCCGCCACGATCAGTTTCGGCTCGGCGGCAAACGCCGAGGCGATCAGCACCCGCTGCCGCATCCCCCCCGACAACTCGTGCGGATACAGCCGCAGCACCCGGGTCGGGTCGGGTATCTGCACCTCGCCCAGCAATTCCAGCGCCCGCGCGTCCGCCCGGTCGCGCGCCCATCCCAGAATATCGACCAGCCGGTCGGTGATCTGCGGCCCGATCCGCCGCGCCGGGTTCAGCGCCGTCAGCGGGTCCTGCGGGATCAGCGCCGCAGTAGCACCGATCTTCCGCCGCCGCTCTGCCGGGGACAGGGTCTGCAGATCCACCCCGTCCAGCCAGATCTCGCCTTCGACAATCTCGACGGCGCGTGGCAGGATGCCGAGGATCGCCTTGCCGATCATGCTCTTGCCCGCGCCGCTTTCGCCTACCAGCCCGCGCACTTCGCCAGGCTGCACGTCCAGATTGACCGAGCGCAGCAGCCGCCCGCCATCCTTCAGCCGCACCGACAGATTGCGTATGCGCAGGAAACTCATCGCAGCACCGGGTCAAAGCGGTCCTTCAGCCCCTCGCCCAGCTGGCTGAAACTGAGCACCGTCAGGAACAGGGCCACCAGCGGAAATACCAGCACCCACCAGGCCTGATGGATCGATGTCCGCCCCTCGGCAATCATGCCGCCCCAGGTCGGATCGTCGGTCGAGATCGACAGGTTGACGAACGACAGGATCGCCTCGACAATCACCGCGATCCCCATTTCCAGTGTCAACAGCACGACGATGGTCGGCAGCACATTCGGCAGGATCTCGGCCAGCATGATGCCGAACCGCCCGCGCCCCGCTACCTGCGCCGATGCCACATAGTCCATCGCCCCCTGCGCCATCGCCTCGGCCCGGATCACCCGGGCAAACCGGGTCCAGTCGATCACCACGATGGCGATGATGATCGACCACAGGCCGGGGCCCAGCACCGCAATCAGCAGAATTGCGAACAGAACCGGCGGAAACGCCATCCAGATATCGACCAGCCGCGAAATGATCCGGTCGGGCCAGCCCCGGTAATAGCCGGAAATCAGCCCCAGCGACGCCCCGATCAGCGCCGTGGCGGTCCCTGCAACCAGCGCCACCGCCAGCGCGACCCGTGCCCCGTGCAGCATCCGGCTCAGCACATCGCGCCCCAGCGAATCCGACCCCAGCCAGAACCCAGGTGCCGCGCCATCGGCCCAGAACGGCGGCAGGCGGGCGGCGAAAAGATCCTGTGCCAGGGGGTCCTGCGGGCTGATCCACGGTGCCAACACCGCCGCCAGCACCAGCGCGGCCAGCCAGCCGCCCGCCAGCCACAGCCGCAATCCCGCGCGCGGTCCCTGCCGGTCAGCCATGCCGCAGCCGCGGGTTCAGCGCCGCATACATCAGATCGACAGCCAGATTGACCAGGGTAAAGATCAGAGCGAACAGGATCACGATGCCCTGAATCAGCGGCAGATCGCGGTTGATCACCGCATCAATCGCCATGTTGCCCAAGCCTTCGTAGGAAAACAGCCGTTCGATGATCACCGTGCCGCCGATCAGAAAGGTGAATTGCACCCCCACCAGCGTCAGCGTCGGCAACACGGCATTGCGCAACGCCTCGCGCAGGATCACGTGGTTTTCGCCATAGCCCTTGGTGCGGGCCAGCGTGACATAATCCAGATGCATGGTTTCCTTCAGCGACTGCTTCAGCAGTTGCGCGATGATCGCGGCCAAGGGGATCGCCAGCGCCACTGCCGGCATGGCCATATGCGCCAGAAGATCGGCCATCAGATCGAACCGCAGCCGCAGCACGCTTTCGACCAGATAGAAATCGCTGACGAACGGCAGCGCCAGATCGGGCGACACCCGGCCCGAGATGTGGAACACCGGCACCAGCACCCCGAACATCAGGATCAGAACCAGCCCCCACAGGAAATCCGGCACCGACAGCGCCACGCCGTTGCCGACATCGATCGCCGCCTCGACCCTGGTGCCGCGCATCCGGGTGCCGGTCAGCGCCAGAAAGCCGCCCAGCACCACCGCGATCAGAAGCGCCATCACCGACAGCTCCAGCGTCGCGGGCAATCGGCCCAGCACCAGCCCCAGCACCGGCTGGCGCAGCGATATGCTGTCGCCGAAATCGCCGCGCAGAACGCCTGCGCCCCAGATCAGGAACTGTTCCGGGATCGAGCGGTCAAAGCCGTACAGCGCCTGCAGCCGTTCGATGTCCGCTGCGGTGGCGCCGGGTGGCAGCATCATCGCGATCGGATTACCCGGCACCACCCGGATCACGAAAAACACGATCACCGCCACGCCGAACAGCGTGATGGCGGTGGTCAGAAGCCGGGAAAGGGCGGCGCGGAGCAAGGGCATTGCGGTCTTTCGGGACGGTGCATTAGCCGGCGGGGGCCGGGGGTTTCACACCCCGCCGCCGACGGGTTTCGGACCGGAGGCAACCCCGCGGCTGCCCCCCTGCGGTATCTGAGCCAAGGAGAAACGGGCGGAAGCATGCAGGATCCGTCGGTTTGCCGGTAACGGCAGGTCAGGGGGGCGGTGATCCGGTGAGGGCGGCTCTGAACAAGCCGCCCGCCGCCGCCTCATCCCCGCCTCAGGCCCGCTTCATCAAATGCGGCAACAATGCACCCGAGGCGTGCGGCGTCACCACCACGCCCTTGGCCGACAAGATCGGCTGCACATACTGCAACAGCGGGATCACCAGCGCGTTTTCCGCCACATAGGCATCGACCGCTTTCCAGCCGGCGATGCGCTTGGCCTCGTCGGCCTCGCCCCACAGCGGCCCGATCATCCCGATCAGGTCCTCGCCATCCCAGACTGAGTGGGGCGAAGGCCCGAACATCGCGAAGCCGGTCGAGGTTGTGGGATCACCGACCGAATTTCCCCAGTTGTAGAAAGCGGCGGGGGCAAGCTGGTCGGCGGCACGCAACTCGTAATGCTTGGCAATTTCATACACCTCGATCTCGGCCTCGATCCCGACCTTGCGCCACAGCCCGACGATGGCCTGCACCATCTCGTAGTCCTTGGGCTTGAAGCCCTTGGTGGTCTGGATCTTGAACTTCACCGGATTGTCGGGGCCGTAGCCGCTGGCGGCCAGCAGTTCAATGGCCTTGGCCTCATCATAGGGCACCTTGATCGAGGCATCGAACGCCGCATATTGCGGCGTCTCCAGCGTATCGATGGCGACGCCGTAGCCCGACAGCAGCCGGTCGATGATGGTCTGCTTGTCGATGGCATGGGCGGCGGCCTTGCGGACGTTCGGGTCGGTCATCACCTCGATGTCGTTCAGAAAGATCATGCCGATATCAGAGATGGGGGCGGCGGTGCCGGTCAGCGTTGCCTTCAGCCGGTCGAACTCTTCATACGGCACTTCCAGCGTGACATGCGAATTGCCGGATTCCACTTCGGCGACCCTGGCGGTGGCGTCGGTGACGAATTTGATGGTCACCGTCTCGAACTCGGGCTTGCCGCCCCAGTAGTTCGCGTTGGCTTTCAGCCGGACAAAGGCGTTCTGCTCGAACTTCTCGACCATGTAGGGGCCGGTGCCGATCGGGGCGGCCTCGAACCCCGCAGCGCCGACCTTTTCATAGTAGGCTTTCGGCAGCACGTAGCCGGTCAGGAAATACATCCACTTGAAGATGGTCGGATCGAACGATTTCACGTCCGCCGTCACCTTGTTGCCCTCGACCGTGAAATTGCCCAGCGTGCCCCAGACGAAATTGATGGGGTTGCCGGTGTCGGGGTTGGCGGCGCGCGCCAGCGACCAGGCGACATCCTCGGCGGTGAAGGCCGAACCGTCGTGCCAGGTGACGCCTTCTCGCACCGTCATCATCACCTTGGTGCGGTCGTCGTTCCAGCCCCATTCGGTCAACAGGCCGGGTGCAGCCGACAGATCAGGCATCTGCAGGATGAACTGGTCGAACACCGACTGATAGATGCCCTGAATCGTCGGGTTCACCGCCGAGGGGCCGGTGGTCGGGTCCCACGACGGCAGGTTGACGTTGTAGGCAATCACCAGCTCCTCGATGGCCTGGGCAAAGCCCGGGAACCCGGTGGCGGCCACGGTGATGCTGGCGGCAGACAGTTGCAGAAGCGAGCGGCGGTTCAGGTGCATGGTCTTATCCCCGTTGGTTGGTTTTTCTGACAGTCTTACGCGCCGGCCAGTCTTTGGCCAAGCAGGAATCCCGACCCGGCACCGACCCCGGCCCCCGGCCAGACCCCGGCCCCGGTCAGATGCAGGCCCTTGATCGGTGTGCTGCCATCGGCAAAGCCGGGGGCAGGCCGGTTCAGGAAATGCTGGGCCAGATGGTGGCTGCCGCACAACTGGTCGCCGCCGACCAGATTGGGGTTTTCGGCCTGCAGGTCCAGCGGCGTGACGATCCGCTGCCCCAGAATGCGGGCGCGCAAGCCCGGCGCGTAACGCTCGACGATGTCCAGCACCCGGGCGGCATAGGGCGCGGCAACGTCTGGCCAGTCGGTCGCGGCAATCGCGCCCGCCGCATCTCCCCGGATCACCGCCGGCAGCATCCGCACCTGCAGCCACAGCACATGCCTGCCTGCCGGTGCACGCAACGGATCGATTGCCGTCGGCTGGCCGACGACGATCACCGGCTCGTCCGGCAGCAGTCCGGCAAGCGCCTGCATATAGGTCCGCGCCATCTGGTCCAGGCTCGGGGCCAGATGCACATAGGCAAAGCGCTGCAACCCGGCCCCGGCCGCCCAGTCGGGCAGTCCGTCTAACGCCAGATGGATCATCATGGTGCCCGGCGCATGCGCGAACCCGCGCATGCTGTCGTCAAACCTTTCGTCGCCACTGCCGTCGGTCAGCCCGGCCAGCGCGCCGGGGGCCACACCGGCAATCACCGCCCGCCGGGCCATGACCCTGCGCCCATCCGCCAGTTCAACACCGCTGGCCCGTCCCGCCGCCTGCAGAATGCGCACCACTGGCGCATCGCAGGTGACAGTGCCGCCCCGGGCCTCAATCATGCCCACCAGCGCCCGGATCATCACATCGGCACCGCCCTTGCCCAGCACCATGCCGAAGCTTTGCCCCGCCATTCCCTCAAGCCACGGAAACAGCGCGCCGCCCGCCACATCGGGGGCGAAATCCAGATGCATCCCCCAGGCCGCCAGCATCGCCTGCACTTTCGGGGAGTCGAAGGTTTCACCCAGCCACCGGCGCGGGCTCATCATCAGGAAGCGGCTCAGATCGGCGGTGCCGCGCAAACCCTTCTGCCGAATTAGTTTGAACATGAAATATGCAAGCGCACGTTTCCGCATCGCCGACCCCAGCAGGCCGAAGACCGGGCCCGCCTCGCCCGGAAACGCCGCCAGCAACCGCGCCCAGGTCGCGGCATCGCGGGCGCTGAAGGCCGCGATCCGCGCCGTGGTCGCCGCAACATCGCTGGACACGCCGACCCAGCTGCCATCCGGGAACGCGCTGGCAAAGCAATCGGTTGCAGGCGCATACTCCAGCCCGTATAGCATCAGCTCCTTGCCGTAAGTCTTTGCAAAAGCTGACCCTGCGAACAGCGACAGGTTCATCGCCCCCCAGTCGTGCCGAAACCCCGGCAGCGTGTATTCGCCGGTCCTGACCGCCCCGCCCGCCACCGGGGCCTGCTCGAACACCGCCACCGACCAGCCCTTGGCCGCCAGATGCGCCGCCGCGGCCAGGGCATTGTGCCCGGCCCCGATCAGGATCGCATCCACCGCCTCGGCCACCCCGGAACCCCTTTCGCCACCGCCAGGATATTTGCAAATGCATTCAAATCTGTCTAGCATGATAAATCAGGAATGCGGGCCGCGACCCCGCACAGGAAAAGGGAGAGCCGCATGACTTCTGCAACCGTTCTGGAAAGCCTCGGCGCGCTGCTGCTGTCGGGCGGGATCGACGTCGTCGACTGCTCGGGCAGCCTTGGCCCCGACACGCCGCTGCTGAAATTGCCGCCCGATTTCGCCAGGGACACCCCGGCGATCGAGATCCACCGGATCAGCGAATACGATCAGGACGGGCCGTTCTGGGCCTGGAACTGGCTGAAACTGGGTGAGCATTCCGGCACCCACTTCGATGCGCCGCACCACTGGATCACCGGCCGCGACTATGCCGACGGCTACACCGATACCCTGCCGGTGCAGCGCCTCGTCGCCCCGGTCAACGTGATCGACGTGTCAGCCGAGGTGGCGAAGGACCCCGATTTCCTGCTGAGCGCCACCCACGTCAAGGCGTGGGAGGCAAAGCACGGCGCCATCAACGCCGGCGAATGGGTGGTGCTGCGATCCGACTGGGACCGGCGCAGCCATGACGCGGCCCTCTATCTGAACGCTGACGAAACCGGGCCGCACAGCCCCGGCCCGACCGTCGACTGCATCGAGTACCTCTTGTCACGGGGCATCGTCGGCTGGGGCAATCAATGTATCGGCACCGACGCCGGCCAGGCCGGCGGCATGACCCCGCCCTATCCGGCGCACAACCTTCTGCACAAGGCCAACCGCTACGGCCTCGCCAGTCTGGCCAATCTCGACAAGCTGCCGGCAAAGGGCGCGATCCTGATCGCCGCCCCCCTGAAGATCGTCAAGGGCACCGGCAGCCCGATCCGGGCGCTGGCGCTGGTACCAAAGGCCTGACAGGTGGCCGCCGGTCACGTCATCATCGGTTCGGGGATCAACGCCCTGGTGGCGGCGGCGATGCTGGCCCGCAAGGGCGACGACGTGCTGGTGCTGGAACGCGAAGCGGAAATCGGCGGCTGCATGCGCACCGAAACGGCGACTTTGCCCGGTTTCAGCCATGATATCATGGCCACCACCTTCGTGCTGTTCCTGACCTCGCCCGCCCATGCCGCCCTCGGGGCTGACCTGAAACGGCATGGGCTGGAGTTCTGCCAGACGCCGCACCCCACCGCCGTGCTGCGCCCCGACCTGTCGTCGCTGGTGCTGACCATCGACCGGGCAGCAAATATTGAACGGTTCAATTCCCTGGCCGCCGGCGACGGCGACCGCCATGCCGCTGATGTCGGTGCAATCGAATCCGAAGCGCCGTTTCTGTTCGCGCTCTTGGGTGGCAATCTGTGGTCCTGGCCCACTTTCAGGCTGCTGTTCGCTCAGGCCCGCAAACGCGGCTTGCGCGGGCTGGCCGCTTGGTTCGGCACCGCGCTCGCCCCGGCGCGCGGCTGGCTGGAGGGCGGCTACCAAAGCCCGCTGCTGCAGGCGCTGTGGGCGCCGTGGGTGCTGCACACCGGCCTGACCCCCGAAAGCAGCTATTCCGCCAAAATGGGGCAGGTGATCGCCTTTACGCTCGAGGCGGCAGGAGCGCCGGTGATCAAGGGCGGGGCCGGGCAGGCCGTCGCCGCCTTGCGCGCCCTGATCGAGGAACACGGCGGCCAGATCAGGACCGGCGTTGATGTCGACCGGATATCGATGGCTGGCGGCCGCATCACCGGCGTCCTGACAGCCACAGGCGAAGTGATCAAAGCCACATCGGTGCTGGCCTCGGTCGCCCCCGGCCAGTTGCAGACCCGGCTTCTGCGCCAGGTGAACCTGCCGCAGGACCGGGCGGCGGCGGCAACGTTCCGCCACGGCCGTGGCAATTTCCAGGTGCACTATGCGCTGGATGCAGCCCCGCAGTGGCTTTCCCCCGGGCTGGAAGACGTGGCGCTGATCCATCTGGCCGAAGGCATCGACTCGGTCTCCAGATCCGCCAACGAGGCCGAACGCGGCCTGCTGCCCGCCATACCCACCCTCTGCGTCGGCCAGCCGCACCGGCTGGACCCGACGCGCTGCCCGCCCGGCAAGGCGGTGCTGTGGGTGCAGGTGCCGGATTCGCCACGGGAGATCAAGGGCGATGCAGCGGGCGAGATTGCGACGACGGTCGACTGGACCGAGGCGACCCGCGAAGCGTTCGCCGACCGGATCGAGCGGATTCTGGCCCGCCACATCAGCGGTTTCGACAAGATCATCCTGAAACGCTGCGCCCATTCGCCGACTGACCTTGAGCGAATGAATATCAATCTGGTCGGCGGCGATCCCTACGGCGGCGATTGCCGGATCGATCAGTTCTTTCTCTGGCGTCCCCATGCCCACTCCACCGGCCGCGTGGGGCTGGTCCGCGGCCTGATCCACATCGGGGCCTCCACCCATCCCGGCCCCGGTCTCGGCGGCGGCTCGGGCTACCTTGCGGCGAAAAGGCTGGGCGCATGAACGACCAGACCACACAAGTGCCCAAACCGGAACCAGCGCCGAAGCTGCCGCGTCTCGGCGAGATCGGATTGCAGAACTACGCGCCCTATCTGATCAACCGCATCATGGGCCGCTACAATGCCAGCCTGCGCGAAGAAATGGCGGCACAGGGGCTGACCACGGCCAAGATGCGGGCACTCGCCGTGCTGTCAGTGATCGACGGGCCGCTGATCAGTGAACTGGCGGTCTATTCGGTGGTCGAGCAATCCACCCTCAGCCGCACACTGGACGCACTGGCTGCCGAAGGGCTAGTGCGGCGCGAAACCGACAGCGGCGACAACCGCGCCACCCGGGTGTTCATCACCGGTGAAGGCCGGGCGGCGTTCGACCTGATCTGGCCGCACATGGCTGCCAGCACCGCGGGCCTGTTTCGCGGCATCACACCCGAGGAACAGCGGGCCTTTGTCGGTACCCTGCACAAGATGCTGGCCAATATCCGCAGACATGAAATCTAGATCGGAGCCACCCAGATGCAATGTCCGTCCGCCACCCCCCGAACCAGCCGTCCCGGCTTTCTTTGTTCCACAAATATCCCACGGGAGGCGCCGCAGGCGCACGGGGGTGTGAAACCCCCGGCTTGCCTCGTCCGGATGCGCCGACCGACGGCCCCGGCCCGGCGGCGATAGGGGCAGCCATGGCCGAACGCTCATTCAAGGCAGAAGTGGAACACCTGCGGCTCGGGGCAGGCGAAACCTTCACCGGCGAGGGTATCCTTGCCATCACCAAGGCGCTGCTTGAAAACGGCGTCGGCTATGTCGGCGGCTATCAGGGCGCGCCGATTTCGCATTTGATGGACGTGCTGGCCGACGCCCAGGACCTGTTGGCCGAACTGGGCGTCCGCTTCGAAGCCAACGCCAACGAAGCCGCCGCCGCCGCCATGCTGGCCGCATCGGTCCACTACCCGATCCGCGGCGCCGTCACCTTCAAGGGCCCGGTCGGCGTCAACGTCGCCTCGGATGCCCTTGCCAACCTCGCCTCCTCCGGCGTCACCGGCGGTGCCTTGGTGATATTGGGCGAGGATTACGGCGAAGGCTCCTCGATCATGCAGGAACGCAGCCACGCCTTCGCGATGAAATCGCAGTTCTGGCTCATGGACCCGCGCCCCAACCTGCCCTCGATCGTCAAGGCGGTCGGTGACGGATTCGCGCTGTCCGAAGCCTCGAACTCGCCGGTGATGCTGATGGTCCGCATCCGCTCCTGCCACGTCACCGGCAGCTTCGCCACAAGCGACAACCAGCGCCCCAGACTTTCTGTTCGCGACGCCCTGTCCAACCCGCGCAGCGATTTCAACCGCGTGGTGCTGCCGCCGATGTCCTATGTGCACGAACAGGACAAGGTGAAGAACCGCTGGCCCGCCGCCGAAAAGTTCATCACCGAGCACCGGCTCAACGAACGTTTCGGCCCCGCCGATGCCCCCATCGGCATCGTTCTGCAGGGCGGCATGTACAACGGCGTGATCCGCGCCCTGCAACGCCTGGGCCTCGCCGACATCTGGGGCGACACGCAGGTGCCGCTTTACGTGCTCAACGTCACCTACCCGCTGATCGCCCCCGAGTTTCTCGCCTTTGCCACCGGCAAGGATCACATCCTGATCGTCGAGGAAGGCCAGCCCGAGTTCATCGAACAGCAGCTCTCCACCTACCTCTACCGCGCCGGCTCAAGCGTCAGACTGCACGGCAAGGGCCTCTTGCCGATGGCCGGCGAATATACCGGCGTGGTGCTGCAACAAGGCGTCGCCGCCTTCATAAAGGCCGCCGCGCCGCACATGCTGCCCGCAACCGTCCGCGCCCCCAACACCGACGCCCCGAAAATCCCTGACCTCACCAAAACCGTGCCGATCCGCCCGCCCGGCTTCTGCACCGGCTGCCCGGAACGCCCGATCTTTGCCGCGATGAAACTGGTCGAGCGTGACCTTGGCAAGCACCAGATCAGCGCCGACATCGGCTGCCACCTGTTCGCCAGCCTGCCGCCCTTTGAAATCGGCGGCGCGACCATGGGCTACGGCCTCGGCCCCGCCGCCAACGGCGCCTTTGACGGCGGCGGCGAAAAGCGCCCCATCGCCATCATCGGCGACGGCGGCTTCTGGCACAACGGCCTGTCCTCGTCCTTCACCAACATGGTGTTCAACAAATCCGACGGCGTGGCGATGGTCGTCGACAACTACTATTCGGCGGCCACCGGCGGCCAGGACGTGATGTCCTCGCGCGCCGACAACACCACCAAGGCGACGAAAAACCCGATCTCGAAGGCCCTGAAGGGCATCGGCGTCACCTGGGTCCGCCAGATCGACAATACTTATGATGTGGCAAAGGTCCGTGCCGTGCTGACCGAGGCGCTGACCACCAATCACCAGGGGCCAAAGGTCATCGTCGCCTCGTCCGAATGCATGCTGAACAAGCAGCGCCGCGAAAAGCCGCTGCGCGCCAAGGCCATCAAGGACGGCCGCCGCGTCGAAGCCCCGCGCTTTGGCGTCGATGAGGCCATCTGCACCGGCGATCACGCCTGCATCCGCCTGTCGGGCTGCCCCTCGCTCAGCCTCAAACGCCTCGACGATCCGCTGCGCGACGATCCGGTCGCCTCGATCGACCCATCCTGCGTCGGCTGCGGCAATTGCGGCGAGGTGGCGGATGCCGCCATCCTGTGCCCCAGCTTCTACCGCGCCGATGTCGTGCACAACCCGACACGGGCCGAGCTGTGGTGGGCCGGCATCCGCAGCCGCCTGATCACCCTCCTGCAAGCGCGCCGCGCCGCCCGGCGGCTGACCTTCGTCCAGCCATGACGCTTGACGCCGCCGCCGCCGCCGCCCTTGACCCGCAACCGCGCGATCCGAAGCCGGATCAGATCACCAAGCTGGCTGTGATGGCCGTCGGCGGGCAGGGCGGCGGTGTGCTGGCCGGGTGGATCGAGGATGTGGCCCGTGCAAACGGCTATGCGGTACAGGCCACCTCGGTCGCCGGGGTGGCACAGCGCACCGGGGCCACCATCTATTACCTTGAAATGGCCCCGAAAACCGACCGCACTCCGGTGTTTTCCCTGCTGCCCGCCGCCGGTGATGTCGATATCCTGATTGCCGCCGAAATGATGGAGGCCGGGCGGGCGATCATCCGTGGTTTTGTCACCCCCGACCGCACCACCCTGATCGCCTCCACCCACCGCGCCTTGGCGGTGTCGGAAAAGACTGTGCCCGGTGACGGCATCGCCAACGCCGATGAAGTGCGCGCCGCCGCCGGAATTGCCGCGCAACGGCTGATCCTGATGGATATGGAGGCGATGGCGACAGCTGCCGGTTCGGTGATTTCGGCCAGCCTGTTCGGCGCGCTGGCAGGCTCCGGCGTGCTGCCGTTCCCGCGCGAAGCGTTCGAGGCCGCGATCAGGGCCGGGGGCAAGGGCATCGAACCGAGCCTGCGCGCTTTTGCCGCCGGCTATAAGGGCGCGCAGACGGGCGTTGCCGCGCCGGTTACCGCGCCCGCCCGGGCTGCCGCCACCGCCAATGGTCCGGCTGTCCTGCTCCACGGCTGGCAGGTCCTAAGGGACCGCGCCGCAGCCCTGCCGCCGCCGGTGGCCGAACTGGCGCTGCCGGGCCTGCGCAAGGTAGTCGAATTTCAGGATGCTGCCTACGGCGCCGAATATCTCGACCGGCTCGACACCATCCTGCGTCTTGACGACCCCGCCAAGGGCCACATCCTTTCGCGCGAGGCCGCGAAATATATCGCCAATGCCATGGCCTACGACGACGTGATCCGGGTGGCTGACCTGAAAACCCGGGGCGAGCGGTTCACCCGCATCCGCGCCGAAATGGGCGCGACCGACGCGCATCTGTTGCACCTGACCGAATTCATGCACCCCCGCGCCGAGGAGATCGCGGGCATGTTGCCTGCAAACCTTGGCGCGCGGATCGAGGCCGACCCGAAGTGGATGGCCCGGCTCGACCGCTGGTTCAACAAGGGCCGCCGGTTGCGCACCGACGGTCTGGGATCTTTCCTCTTGCTCTATCTGGTCGGCGGCCTGCGCGGCTACCGCCGCCGCACCCAACGCCACCGGGTCGAACTGGCGCATATGGCCCGCTGGCTCGATACCGCCCTGTCCTGCCGCGCCGCCAACTATGATCTGGCGGTCGAGGTGATCCGCTGCCGCCGCCTGATCAAGGGCTATTCCGACACGCACGCCCGGGGTCTGTCGAAGTTTGACCGGGTGCTGGACGGCATTGCGCATGTGGCCCACCGCGACGATGCCGCCGACTGGGCCCGGCGATTGCGCGAAGCGGCGCTGCAGGACGAGGCCGGCGCGGCGCTGGACGGGGCGCTCCTGACCGTCCGGTCGTTTTCGTGAGGCGTCATTCATCTTTACGTTCGTGAACTGGATCCGGCCGGTCGGCCTCAAGGACCCGGGCCGATCAGGTGGCCGCACAGTGTGCGCACGCCCGGCCCGTTGCCCGAGAGCGCAAGCGAAGGGGTGATGAGCGCCCGGAAATGGGTCCGGTGGACACATTTCAGCGAAGAACGCCTGCGCCGTGCGCGGGCCGGGGGCGGGCATGATGCACTGATCGGGAAATCGGGGCGCGCCTGGCTGGGCGGGCGCACACTACGCGCCGGCCGAGCGGCAGGCAGGCGCGCCGCGATTTGATTGAAATCAAATCGGGCAAGAAGCAAAAGGAAACATGATCGGTCCGGCATTCGCACCTGCTCAACGATTCTGCGCTTTTCAATGGACATTCTTGCAGCACGTTCCGCCAAGCAGTCTTGATGCTCCCCTGCAAGAAGCTCCCTGCCTTCGGGACTCCGACGCCTCCTTCAGTGGCCCTAAAGCTCGCCAAATCCCAACGCAAAAGTTAAAAATCCATGAATCAGAGACAGTCAACACATTGATATAAAACACAATATAAAATGTCCCGAGTCGGGACACTCCCCCTTCACCCCCGCCCGACCCCTGCCGCCAAAGCCCCAAGCATCCGCTCCACCCCCGCCATTGTCGTCATCACCCCCGGCGACAGCCGCAAGATCGCCCCGCGCGCATCGGCAAAAACCCCCGCCGCGCGAAACCCCGCCAGCACCGCCTGCGCCTGGTCCGGGCTGCCTAGCCGCACCATCACGCTGCCCCCCCGTGAGCCCGGATCACGCGGGCTGGCAAGCCGCAAGTCGATCCCCTCCACCCCCGCGATGATCGCCGCCGACAAGTGCCGGTTGTGGGCCAGCATCGCCGCCCCGTCCTGTCCGGCATGCCAGTCGAGCGCCGGCAAAGACGCCGCCGCTGCCATAACCCCCGGGGTGCCATGATCGAACCGTCGGATATCGGGGGCGAAGGCAAAGCGCTCGAGATCCCATGAAAACGGATCGTCCTGGCTGAACCAGCCGCGCAACTCCGGCTGGCAGGCCGCAACCAGCCCCGCCGCCACCTGCAAGATCCCGGCCCCCGGCGTGCCGCACATCCACTTCAGGCTGGTCGACAGCGTGAAATCCACCACCGGGTCGATCACGTTGAACGGCAGCAACCCCGCCGCCTGTGTGATGTCGACCCCGACCACCGACCCCACCTCGCGCCCCCGCGCCACCAGCGGCCCAAGCGCCACCCGGTGCGAACTGGTGGAGCTGACCCAGGTGATCAGTGCCAGCCCGACATCGCCGCCCCAGCGGGCCAGCATATCCTCGGGCTCCACCCACGCCGCCCCCTGCCGCAGCGGCACGGTATCAAGCGTGAAGCCGAGCCGGTCGGCGAGCCCGGTCAGCAGGAAGTGGTTCGACGGAAAGCAATCCGCCGCCACCAGCACGCGCCTACCCCGGAGCATCCCTTGCGGCAGCGCCGTCACCAGCATGTGCAGCCCGGCTGTCACGCTTTCACAGGTCGTGACCGTACCCGGTGCCGCCCCGATGATCGCCCGCCACCGCTCGATGAACGCCGCCCGCCTTTGCAGCGCATAGCCCCACTGGCCATCGTCGCGCGCACCCCAGACCTGCCCGAACGCGGCCATGGCGGCTGCCAGCGCCTCCGGCTTGCCCGGATACTGGCCGATGGAGTGGTACAAGAAATAGCCCGCCCCGTCGGTCATCGCGTCGGTCCCCTTGTCCATCATCGCCGCCACGTTCCTCGCCCTCTAGACCCCGTGCAGCACCAGCGCCACACCCTGCCCAACCCCGACGCACAGCGTGACCAGCGCCAGCTTGCCGCCGGTTTCCTGCAACTGCCGTGCAGCACTTCCGGCAATCCGCGCCCCCGACATGCCAAGCGGATGCCCCATGGCGATTGCCCCGCCGTACCGGTTCACATGCGGCGCATCGTCCGGCACCCCCCACGCGCGGGTGCAGGCCAGGACCTGCGCCGCAAAGGCTTCGTTCAGTTCGATCACGTCGAAATCCCGGGCGGTCAGTCCGGTCCGGTCGGTCAACCGCTGCAGGGCGGCAATCGGTCCGGTGCCCATGATCCGGGGGGCCACCCCCGCCGAAGCCGACGCGCCGACCCGCGCCAACGGGGTCAGCCGATGCCGCGCCACTGCCGATTCCGAGGCCAACAACACCGCCGCCGCCCCGTCATTGACCCCCGAAGCGTTGCCGGCCGTCACGCTGCCGCCTTTGCGGAAGGGGGCCGACAGGCGGGACAGCGCCTCAAGGGTGGTAGGGCGCGGGTGTTCATCGACGGCCACGATCATCGGATCGCCCTTGCCGGTCGGAACCGAAACCGGGACCACATCGGCGGCATGCCAGCCCGCGTCGAACCGCGCCTGACTGCGGCAGGCAAAGCTGTCCTGATCCGCCCGGGAAATCCCGAATTCTGATGCGATGTTTTCAGCGGTTTCGGGCATGGACTCGATGCCATGTTCAGCGGCGATCCGGGCGTGCGCAAATCGCCAGCCGATGGTCGTATCGTGGATCTGGGGATTGCGGGCAAACGCAACCTCGGCCTTCGGCATCACGAAGGGCGCGCGACTCATGCTTTCCACGCCACCGGCGATCACCACGTCTGCCGCACCGGTTTCTATTGCCCGGGCCCCGGCAATTACTGCATCAAGGCCCGAGGCGCAGAGCCGGTTCACCGTCAACGCGGGAACGCTGTCCGGCAGACGCGACAGCAACACAGCCATCCGCGCCACATTGCGATTGTCTTCGCCGGCCTGATTGGCACAGCCGAATATCACTTCGTCCACCGCTGCGGATGCAGCCTTTAGCACCGCATCGATCACATGTGCGGCCAGATCGTCCGGGCGAACCGTGGACAGTGCTCCGCCATAGCGGCCGATCGGTGTCCGGCAAAAGGCACAAAGGTAAACGTTGGTCATTCCAGTTCCCTCAGCGCCGGGCAGACCACATACCGCCCGACCAGATGCGGTGGCGCCGCTGCCTCCAGTGCCGTCAAGGTGGCGAGGATGCGCGGCAGTCCCCACCGCCGCGCCGCCTCGAACGGTCCATGCGGGAAATTGAGGCCAAGGCGCATTGCGGTGTCAATCCCCACCTCCGTCACGCCGCCTTCGGCCAGCAGGTACGCCGCCTCGTTGGCCAGCGTGGCTTCTATCCGCAGGGCGATGGCTTCTGTGTCGACAGGAGCAGGCATCTGATTGTCGGCGTCAATGAACCCGCGCCGGCTTTTCCGGCCAAGATCGCCGCGTGCCACCTGGTCTTGCAGCGCCCGGAACAAGTGGTACCGCGGGTGTCCGGCCATTGCCGCGGCCAGCCCCTTGGTGGCCGCCAGATTGATATCGGCTCCGATCAGGTCGATCAGAGCAAAGGGACCAAGCCGGTAGCCTGTGGCCAACATCGCGGCATCGACGTCGGCTGCGCCGCGCCCCTCCTCCAGCAACGCCAGCGCTTCGCCGTAATAGGGCCGGGCGCAGCGGTTGACGATGAAGCCCGGGCGGTCGGCGCAGGCTATCACCGTCTTGCCGGCTGCTTCGGTCAGTTGCCTTGCGACCGACAGTGCGCCCGGCGAAGCTCCGGGATGTGCGACCAGTTCGACCAGTTTCATCGCCGGGGCGGGGTTGAAGAAATGCAGGCCGAGCAGGCGGTCCGGTCGGAGTAAGGGCGCAGCGATCGCCGCAACCGAAAGCGAGGATGTGTTGGTGGCCAGAACAGTATCTGATGCCACCGCAGCCTCCACGGCTGAAAAGAGCGACTGCTTGGCGGCCAGATCTTCGGCAACTGCTTCGATGACCAGTCCTGCGGAGGCCAGCGCTGCAAAGTCCGGGACGATGCGGAGCCGTTCGCGGGCGGCGTCGGCAGCGTGGAGGGTCAGCTTGCCCGCCGCGATCCGTTTCGACAGACTGTCGGCAAGTCGTAGCAGAGCGCCGGCTTGCGCGGCAGGCATGGCATCGGTTGCAACGACCATAAATCCGGCCTGCGCGAACACCTGCGCGATGCCGAGGCCCATCGTGCCAAGTCCGACAATGCCAATCACAGGTTGCGCCATGTTCGCCCCTTCTAATTCCGTCCATCTTGCGGCAACCGCGGCGGAACTCAAGCGAGAAACTTCAAGCTTGAAATTGTTTGGGGCAAATGGCACGCTTGACCGAACCGGCGTTCGGGGGAGGAAGCGATGAAGGTTCTATGCCTGGGAGGCGGGCCTGCCGGGCTGTACTTCGCGATCTCGATGAAGCTGCGCGACCCCGCGCATCAGGTGACGGTGCTGGAACGGAACCGGGCAAATGACACGTTTGGCTGGGGCGTGGTGCTGTCGGACGACGCGCTGAGCCGGATGCAAAAGAACGATCCCGAAAGCACGCAAAGCATCCGCGACCAGTTCGCCTATTGGGACGACATCGCAGTTGTGCATGCCGGGGTGCGAACGGTTTCCGGCGGGCACGGTTTTGCCGGGATCGGGCGAAAGCGGATGCTGATCCTGCTTCAGGCCCGGGCCCGGGCCCTGGGCGTCGAGATGAAGTTCGAGACCGAGTTCCGGTTGGCCGAGGACTATCGCGGCGACTATGATGTGGTGGTGGCCAGTGACGGCATCAATTCTGCCGTGCGCCGCGAATATGAACAGGTGTTCCGACCGGATATCGACATGCGGTTGTGCAAGTTCGTCTGGTTAGGCACCAAGGCCAAGTTCGATGACGCCTTCACTTTCATATTCGAGCGGACGGCGCACGGCTGGGTCTGGGCGCATGTCTACCAGTTCGACGCCGATACCGCGACCTTCATCGTCGAATGCACGCAGGCGACCTGGGATGCCTGGGGCTTTGCTGACCTGTCCAAGGAGGATACGGTCGACACCTGTCAGCAGATATTCGAGGCGCATCTCGGCGGAGACGATCTGATGTCGAACGCCAGCCATCTGCGCGGTTCGGCGGTCTGGATGAATTTTCCAAGGGTGATCTGCGAACGCTGGTACCACCAGAATGTGGTCTTAATGGGCGATGCGGCGGCGACCGGGCATTTTTCCATTGGCTCGGGTACCAGACTGGCATTCGATAGCGCCATTGCCCTGGCCGACTACCTGCATTCGGAACCGACGCTAGAGGCGGCGTTTCAGCGCTATCAGGACGAGCGGCGGGTGGAAGTGCTGCGGCTGCAGTCGGCGGCGCGCAACAGTCTGGAATGGTTCGAACAGGTTGAACGATACCTGGATATGCCGCCGTTGCAGTTCGCCTATTCGCTGCTGACCCGCAGCCAGCGGATCAGCCACGAGAATCTGCGTCTGCGTGACCCAGTCTGGCTGCGTGCAGCCGAGGACTGGTTTCAGGAACAGGCGGGCGGAGCGGCCGGGCGCGCGCCGATGTTCGCGCCGTTCCGGCTGCGCGGAATGGCGTTGGCTAACCGGGTCGTGGTGTCGCCGATGGCGCAGTACAAGGCTGTCGATGGCTGTCCGACCGACTGGCATTTCGTGCACTATGGCGAACGGGCCAAGGGCGGGGCCGGGCTGGTCTATACCGAGATGACCTGCGTGTCGCCCGAAGGCCGGATTTCGCTCGGCTGCCCGGGTCTGTATGCGCCCGGGCATGAGGCGGCATGGGCCCGGCTGGTGCGGTTTGTTCATTCGGAAACCAATGCGAAGATCTGCTGCCAGATCGGCCATTCCGGGCGGAAAGGCTCCACGCAACTGGGCTGGGAGGAGGGCGACGCGCCGTTGCCGTCGGGTAACTGGCCGGTGATGTCGGCCAGTGCGGTGCCGTGGTCGCCGCGCAATCCGGTTCCCGCCGCGTTGGACCGGGCGGACATGGACCGGGTGACCGGGGAATTCGTGGCGGCGGCGCAAATGGCGGACCGCGCCGGGTTCGACATGATCGAGCTGCATGCGGCGCACGGCTACCTGATTTCCAGCTTCCTGACGCCGGTGTCCAATATCCGCACTGACGCCTATGGCGGACCGCTGGAAAACCGGCTGCGCTATCCGCTGGAGGTGTTTGCCGGGATGCGTGCGGTCTGGCCCGCCGACAAGCCGATGTCGGTCCGGCTTTCGGCGCATGACTGGGTCGGTGATCAGGGCGTGACCCCGGCCGAAGCCGTTGCGATGGCGCGGGCGTTCCGGGCCGTGGGGGCTGACATCATCGATGTATCGGCCGGCCAGACCAGCACCGAGGCGCAACCGGTCTATGGCAGGATGTTCCAGACGCCGTTTTCCGACCGGATCCGCAACGAGGCGGGCATTGCCACCATGGCGGTCGGCAATATCCATGAACCCGACCATGTCAACTCGATCCTGATGGCCGGGCGCGCCGATCTGGTCTGTCTGGCCCGTCCGCATCTGGCCGACCCGTACTGGACGCTGCATGCCGGGCTGGCGCTTGGCGATACCGCGCAGGTCTGGCCGCTGCCTTACCTGGCAGGGCGTGATCAGGCGGTGCGGCTGGCGCAGCGCGCACAGGAGGCGATCCGGGCATGACATTGGCAGGGCGCAGGGTACTGATCACCGGCGGCGGATCGGGGGTGGGGGCCGATCTGGCACGCGGCTTTGCCACGGCCGGGGCTGAGGTAGTGATTGCCGGGCGCCGGGTCGAGGCACTGACTGGGGTTGCCGCCGAAACCGGTGTGCGCGCGTTGCAGGCAGATGTGACGGATGAGGCGTCGGTGATGGCGATGTTCGCTGCCGCCGGGCCGGTCGACATTGTGATTGCCAATGCCGGGGCAGCCGAAAGTGCGCCGTTTCTGCGTACCAGTCTGGCGCAATGGAATGCTCTGATCGCAGTCAATCTGACCGGGGTGTTTTTGACGTTGCGCGAAGGGCTGGCGCAAATGACGGGTTGGGGGCGGCTGATCCCGGTCGCCTCGGTCGCCGGACTGCGGGGCCATGCCTATACCTCGGCCTATGCCGCGACCAAGCACGGGGTGATCGGCCTGACCAGATCGGTGGCGCTGGAGGTGGCGCGCAGGCCGATCACGATCAACGCTCTGTGCCCCGGTTTCATCGATACGGACATGACCGATCGAACGATTGCCAACATCGTACAGAAAACCGGAATGAGTCGCGAACAGGCGCTGGCGGCCCTGACCGGCACCAATCCACAGAACCGTCTGATCCAGCCCGCCGAAGTGACGGCGGCGGCGCTGTGGCTGTGCGGGCCGGGGTCAGAAGGCATCAACGGTCAGGCCATCGCCATTTCCGGGGGCGATGGATGAGCGCGGACGGGCTGTCAAAGCGGCGGTTGAAGCTGTGGGTTCGGCTGCTGGCGGTGACGCGGGTGGCCGAGGCGCATCTGCGGGAATATCTGCGGGTCAATCACGCCACCACCTTGCCCAGGTTCGACGTGATGGCAGCCCTGTATCGTTGCCCTGACGGGGTCACGATGTCGGACCTGAGCCGGATGCTGTTGGTGTCCAATGGCAATGCCACCACGGTTGTCGACCGGTTGGAAGCGGACGGGCTGGTCAGTCGGTCGCGGCAACCGCATGACCGGAGGTTGATGCATGTGGCGCTGACCCCTTCGGGGCAGTCCCGCTTTGCCGCGCTGGCCGCCGGACACGAAGCCCAGGTTGACGCCTTGTTCGGCAGCCTTGGTGCCGCTGAACTGGATGGGCTGACCGCCATGCTGCGGCGGGTGAGCCGGGAGGGCCGGGTATGACACGACGGGCGGTGCGTGCTGGAGATGGAGCGGGGGGGGCAGCCCCCCGCCGCCTTCGGCAATGCCCCCCGGGATATTTGTGGAACAAAGAGGACGAAAGGGCAGGGGCTTGGCTGATCGGACCTATCTGAAATGGCCGTTCTTCGAGGCGCGGCACTGCGACCTGGCAGGCGCGCTGGAGGCGTGGTGCCGGGCGCATCTGCCGGTGGATCACCGGGATGTCGATGCGGCCTGTCGCGGGCTGGTTGCGCTGCTTGGGGCCGGGGCATGGTTGCGCCATTCCGGAGCGGCATCGGGCGAACGGCTGGATGTGCGCGCGCTGTGCCTGATCCGCGAGACGCTGGCCCGCCATGACGGTCTGGCGGATTT
Organism: Paracoccaceae bacterium; assembly: GCA_031401675.1. Classification (GTDB taxonomy): domain Bacteria; phylum Pseudomonadota; class Alphaproteobacteria; order Rhodobacterales; family Rhodobacteraceae; genus JANNRR01. The sequence continues at coordinate 23,845 of JANNRR010000169.1, read as the reverse complement.
CGCCTTTGCCATGCAGGGGCTGGGGATGGGGGCGGTGAGCCTGTTCGGATCGGACCTGCAGCGCGACTGGCTGTCCCGCACCCGAAGCGGTACGGCGATTGCCGGGTTTGCGCTGACCGAGCCGGGGGCGGGGTCGGATGTCGCGGCGACCGCGATGGCAGCCGTGCAGGGGCCCGGCGGCTATGTGCTAACCGGGGAAAAGACCTATATTTCCAATGGCGGTATCGCCGACATCTATGTGGTGATCGCGCGGACCGGCGAGGGGCCGGGAGTGCGGGGCCTGTCGGCCTTTCTGGTGCCCGCCGATCTGCCGGGGCTGGAGGTGGTGGCGCGGATCGAGGTGATGGCACCGCATCCGCTGGCGCATCTGCGGTTCAACGGGGTGATGGTTCCGGCGTCAGCCTTGATCGGCGCTGCGGGCGCGGGGTTCCGGATCGCCATGTCGGTTCTGGATGTGTTCCGGGCCACGGTCGGTGCCGCCGCTCTGGGCTTTGCGCGGCGGGCAATGGATGAAGCATTGACCCGGGTGCAGTCGCGCCGGATCGGCGGTGCGCCGCTGTCGGAACTGCAACTGGTGCAGGGCCATATCGCCGACATGGCACTGGCGATTGACGCATCGGCCTTGCTGGTCTATCGCGCTGCCTGGACCAAGGACATGGGTGCCGCGCGAGTCAGCCGCGAGGCGGCGATGGCAAAGCTGGCGGCCACCGAGGCGGCTCAGCGGGTGATCGATACGGCGGTGCAACTGCACGGCGGCGACGGCGTGCGCGTCGGGTTTGCGGTCGAGCATCTGTACCGCGAAATTAGGGCGCTGCGGATATACGAGGGGGCTTCGGACGTGCAACGCATCATTATCGCCCGCGCCGTGCTGTCCGACGCAGCGAGGGAAGGCGGCGCATGATCTATCACCGCAACATTCAGGTCGAGTTCAACCATTGCGACCCGGCGGGGATCGTCTTCTATCCCCGTTACTTCGAGATGACCAATTCGGTCGTGGAGAACTTCTTTGCCGAGGCGCTGCACTATCCGTTTGCCGAGATGATCCTGCGGGACGGATTCGGGGTGCCGACGGTGCGGCTCGAGGCGAATTTCCGGGCGGTGTCGATCCTGGGCGATATTCTGGATTTCGGTCTGGAGGTGGTGCGGGTTGGCGGATCCAGTGTCGATCTGAAGCTGGTGGCGATCTGTCGGGGGCAAGTGCGGATGACCGCAGACATCACTCTGGTGTTCATCGCGTTGGGGGGCAAGGCGACGCGCTGGCCGGATGGGCTGCGGGCTTCGCTGACCGGGCGGGTTCTGCCGGCTGCCGAGCCGGCCAAGGTGGAGGCATGACGGGGACGCCGCACCATTTCCTGCATCCACACGGCTGGAAGCCGGCGGTGGGCTATGCCAACGGTGTGGCGGCAAGCGGGCGAACGATCTATCTGGGCGGGCTTGTCGGCTGGAACGCACAACAGGAGTTTGAAAGCGACGACTTCGTGGCACAGGTGGCGCAGTGTTTGCGCAACATCGTGGCGGTTCTGGCTGAAGCCGGGGCCGGGCCGGAGCATCTGGTGCGGCTGACCTGGTTCATCACCGACAAGGCTGAATATCTGGCCAGATTGGCCGAGCTTGGGCAGGTCTATCGCGCGACCTTGGGTCGGCACTACCCGGCAATGGCGATGGTGCAGGTGGTGGCGCTGATCGAGGATCGGGCGCGGGTTGAAATCGAGGCGACGGCGGTGGTGCCGGTTTAGGGGAGTTGGCGATGCTTGGTCCCTCTGCACATCTGGATACGTTCACCCGCGACAACCTGCCGCCGTCCGTCGAATGGCCGGAGTTCCTGCTAGATGGGTTCGACTATCCAGATCACATCAATGTCGCCGCAGAACTGACGGACCGAATGGTGGAAAATGGGTTCGGCGATCATACGGCTCTGATCGGAAATGGCCGGCAGCGGACCTACAAGGAACTGGCCGACTGGTCCAATCGCATCGCGCATGCGCTGGTTGAAGATTATGGTGTAATCCCCGGCAATCGCGTGCTGATCCGGTCTGCCAACAATCCGGCGATGGTGGCGGCCTGGTTGGCGGCGACCAAGGCTGGGGCGGTGGTGGTCAACACCATGCCGATGCTGCGTGCGGGCGAACTGACCGCGATCATCGACAAGGCCCGGATCAGCCACGCCCTGTGCGATACCCGCCTGATGGAGGATCTGGTGACGGCCGCCAAAGGGTCGTCGTTCCTGAAGACCGTGGTCGGTTTTGACGGCACCGCCAATCACGATGCGGAACTGGACCGGGTGGCCTTGCGCAAATCGGTGCGGTTTCGGGTGGTGAACACCGGGCGCGACGATGTGGCGCTGCTCGGGTTCACCTCCGGCACCACCGGCAGTCCGAAGGCCACCATGCATTTCCACCGCGACCTGCTGATCATTGCCGACGGCTATGCCCGCGAAGTTCTCGGGGTAACACCCGAGGATGTGTTTGTCGGCTCGCCGCCATTGGCATTCACCTTCGGCCTTGGCGGGTTGGCAATGTTTCCGCTGCGGTTCGGGGCGGCAGCGGCGCTGCTGGAGTCCGCCTCGCCCGCAAACATGATCGAAATCATCCAGACCCATCGCGCCACGGTCTGCTTCACTGCTCCCACCGCCTACCGGGTGATGCTGCGGGCAATGGAGCAAGGTGCCGACCTGTCGTCGCTGCGGGCCGCGGTTTCGGCGGGCGAAACGCTGCCGGCACCAGTGTATGAAGAGTGGATGGCGAAAACCGGCAAGCCGATGCTGGACGGCATCGGGGCCACAGAGATGTTGCACATTTTTATCACGAACCGGTTTGGCGACAGTCATCCTGCCAGCACTGGCAGGCCGGTCACTGGTTATCAGGCGCGAATTCTGGCCATCGACGGCACGGAAGCACCGGTTGGCGAGGTGGGGCGGTTGGCGGTGCGCGGGCCGACCGGCTGCCGCTATCTGGCCGATGACCGGCAGCGTGCTTACGTGAAGGACGGGTGGAACATCACCGGAGATGCGTTCTGGCAGGACGCGGTCGGCTATTTCCATTTTGCCGCCCGCAATGACGACATGATCCTTTCGGCGGGCTACAACATTGCCGGACCAGAGGTCGAGGCGGCGCTGTTGGCGCATGCCCATGTTGCGGAATGCGCGGTGATTGGCGCGCCGGATGCCGAGCGCGGCCAGATTGTCGAGGCGCATGTGGTGCTTGCAGCCGGGATCGCACCTGACGCATTGACAGCCAGACGGTTGCAGGATCACGTGAAGGCGGTAATCGCCCCGTACAAGTATCCGCGCAGGGTCTTGTTTCTGGAGGCGTTGCCAAAGACCCAGACCGGCAAGATCCAGAGGTTCCGGCTGCGTCAGCCTTAGGTTGCAGGGTGTCGACGCGGAATGGTCCGGAGCGCGTCCGCTATCTTTCTGCTCCGAACACCATCACCCAGGTTACGCCATCCGGCGCACCATCGGCGACGCCGATGCCAATGTTGCGCGCTGTTGTCTGCAGGATGTTGGCCCAGTGGCCCGGCGAGTTTTGCCAAAGACCGGCAACGGCATCCGCATCATGATCGGGGGTTCGGGCGATGTTTTTGGTTGCCATTCTGAAACGGTATCCAACTGCGCCAAGACGACCGGCAAGCTTTGGCCCGCCTGGCCCCTGATGCCCGAAATAGGTGCGTCAGACCATGTCGCAGGCGTGGCCCTGTGTGGCCTTGGCCAGCGCGTTCGAAACCGAAAGCTCGGGCAGACCCTGTTCTGCTCGCTGCTGTTTGACCCAGATCGCCAGGGACTGTGCCAGTGCCGCATGATCGACAGGCCCGACACATCTAGCCGCCCGGAGCGGCTGCCCGACAAATGCGGCCAGAACCAAGATCATCAGCGGTAGCACATCGGCCCCTTTCGCCGGACAACTCCAATCCTGCCAATTACTGTTATCACGGCAAACCGGTTCCACGAGACAGCGAATCAGCCGTTTCCCGTCTTGGATGGAGCTTTTTGATGTTGCGATTTCTTGCGACGGCCCTAGGCTGACCGCCACCAAAACCAACAGGCCGGAACGGCCGATCCTCACAGGGAGCACTGCCATGACCACCACGAAACACATCGGGGCCACGACGTTTGCGCTTGTCCTTGGCCTGACCACTTCCATAACGCCGGCTTTTTCTGAAATGACTGCGGTTGGTGCTGGTGAAGGCGCGCTGAACATCGTTGCCTGGCCGGGCTACATCGAGCGCGGCGAAACCGACAAGGCCTTTGACTGGGTCACCAAATTCGAAGCCGCCTCGGGGTGCAAGGTCAACATCAAGACCGCCAACACCTCGGACGAGATGGTGGCGCTGATGAACGAAGGTGGGTTCGATCTGGTGACCGCTTCCGGCGACGCGTCGTTGCGGCTGGTGGCGGGTGACAGGGTTCAGGCAATCAACATCGATCTGGTGCCAAGCTGGTCAAGGATCGACGAGCGGCTGAAGAACGCGCCTTGGCATACGGTGGACGGCGTGCACTACGGTGTGCCCTATCAGTGGGGCCCCAACGTGCTGATGTACAATACCGAAGTGTTCAAGGAGCCGCCAACCTCCTGGAACGTGGTGTTCGAGGCGATGGACCTGCCGGACGGCAAGAGCAATCAGGGCCGGGTACAGGCTTATGACGGCCCGATCCATGTCGCCGATGCCGCGCAGTATCTGATGTTCCACAAGCCGGAACTGGGGATCACCTCGCCGTACGAGCTGAACGAGGATCAATACAAGGCGGCACTGGACCTGCTGCGGGTGCAGCGCACGCTGGTCGGACGTTACTGGCATGACGCCTTCATCCAGATGGATGATTTCAAGAACGAGGGTGTGGTTGCTTCTGGCTCCTGGCCATTCCAGGTCGGGCTGATGAAGGGCGAGGGGTTGCCGATCGCCTCGACCATCCCGCAGGAAGGGGCCACGGGTTGGGCCGACACCACGATGATGCATGTGGATGCCGCCAACCCGAACTGCGCCTATATGTGGATGGAACACACGCTCAGTTCCAATCTGCAGTCGGACCTGTCGGTCTGGTTCGGAGCCAATCCGGTTGTCCCGGCCGCCTGTACGGACGGATCGGGCATGCAGACGGCCGCAGGCTGCACGGCCAACGGGCTTGACGATTTCGACAAGATCAGGTTCTGGACCACGCCGGTGTCGTCCTGCGCGCAGGGCACCTGCGTGCCCTACTACCGCTGGGTGTCCGACTATATCGGCGTGATCGGCGGTCGCTGATCTGATATCAACCCCAACCCTGCCTCCCCCGCCCCCGGGGGAGGCGCGCGGTGAGCGCAGTTTGCGACACTGCCCGAACGTTGGGTCAGAGGCAGTTTCCTGCGATTGGGGATGGCGGGGGCAGGTTTGCACGCCGACCCCTTGCAGTGAAAGAAAGCGATGACCCTGCAATGACTTTGGCCGTTGAGTTCCAACAGGTTTCCCGGCACTTCGGCCCAGTTCGGGCGGTGGATGAGGTCAACCTCTCGATTCCGGAAGGCGCGTTCTTTGCCATGCTCGGCCCCTCTGGCTCCGGCAAGACCACCTGCCTGCGGCTGATCTCGGGGTTCGAGAAACCGACCGGCGGCATCATCCGGATATTCGGCGAAGACAGCGGCAATACACCGCCGAACCGGCGCAACGTGAATACGGTGTTTCAGGACTACGCGCTGTTTCCGCACATGAATGTGCGCGACAATGTGGCCTATGGCCTGATGGTCAAGGGAACTGATCGCCGCACACGCCATGCGAGGGCCGAACAGATGCTGGCCCTTGTCAAGCTTGGCCAGTATGGCGACCGCAGGCCTTCACAGCTGTCCGGTGGCCAGAGGCAGCGCGTGGCGCTGGCTCGCGCCCTGGTCAACGAGCCGCGCGTGCTGTTGCTGGACGAGCCGCTTGGTGCGTTGGATCTGAAGCTGCGCGAGGCGATGCAGGATGAACTGAAAGCGTTGCAGCAGCGCCTTGGCATCACTTTTGTCTTTGTGACGCATGATCAGGGTGAAGCGCTGAGCATGGCCGATCAGGTCGCGGTGTTCAATGAAGGGAAAGTGGCACAGGTCGGCACCCCGGCAGAGGTCTACAACCATCCGGCAACACCATTCGTTGCAGATTTCGTAGGCAGTTCCAATGTCTTGCCGCCCGACATCACTCTGCGCCTGGGCGGCCCGGCCCGTTGGGCGAGCCTGCGACCCGAGGCGGTCCGGATCAGCCCGCAAGGCCGGGTGGAGGGTCGGGTGACGGCGCTTCGTTATCTTGGCTCAGGAACGCGTGCCGCCGTGGACATCGGGGGCATGGAGTTGGGCACCATGCTTGGTGCCGGGCAAACTGTTCCGGAAATGGGCGACGCAGTGCGGCTGGAATGGACCGACGGCGCGTTGCATCTGATGGCCGACGCCTGATGGCACCTGCACTGTGCATCACCCTGCCAGACCGGGGGCTGGGTGACCGGCTGACGGCGCTGTTCTGGCGACGACCGAATGTTCTGCTGGCAGTGCTGATTGCGCCGCCGCTCTTGTGGTTGGGCGTGGTCTATCTGGGATCGCTTGTCGCCCTGTTGGTGCAAAGCTTCTACTCGATTGACGAGTTTTCGGGCGTCGTGCTCGAGGAATTCACGCTGAAAACCTACGGTGAACTGCTGCGCCCCTCGAACTTCGACATCATTCTGCGCACGGTCCTGATGTCGGTCGCCGTGACGGCGGGATGTGCTGTGATCGCCTTTCCTATCGCCTATTTCGCTGCCCGCTATGCCAAGGGCCGGTGGAAGGCGGTGTTCTATCTGGGTGTGCTGCTGCCGCTCTGGTCGTCGTATCTGGTCAAGGTCTACGCCTGGAAACTGATCCTCGCCAAGGAAGGCATCATCGGCTGGGCCGCCGAGGCGACCCATACCAGCGCCGTTCTCGACGCTATCCTGTCGATCCCGGGCATTGGCGGCAATGCGCTGTCGACCTCCTACATCGGCACCTGGCTGGTCTTTGTCTATGTCTGGCTGCCCTACATGATCCTTCCCATGCAGGCGGCACTGGAACGGGTTCCAACCACGATGCTGGAGGCGTCTGCCGACCTGGGTGCCACCCGTGGCCAGACCTTTCGCACAGTGGTTCTGCCTTTGGCTATGCCTGGTGTCGCCGCCGGTTCGATCTTCACCTTTTCGCTGACGCTGGGTGACTACATCATCCCCGGCATCATCGGCACTTCGGCGAACTTCATCGGAATGGCGGTCTATCAATTTCAGGGTACCGCCGGCAATCTGCCGTTGGCTGCCGCGTTTGCCGTCGTGCCCATTGTCATCATGATCCTGTATCTGATGATAGCCAAACGCGCCGGGGCTTTCGATGCCCTCTGACCGCGCCTCGTCCGGACTTCTGGCTGCCGCAATTGCCGGGCTGTTGTTCCTGCACATGCCGATTCTGATCATTTTTCTGTACGCCTTCACCACCGATGGCAGCATCTTCAGCTTTCCGCCGCCGGGACTGACCACCGAGTGGTTTGTGGTCGCGTGGAATCGTGTTGACATCTGGCCACCGCTCTATCTTTCCCTGCGGGTTGCCGCCGTATCGACCGCCGTCGCCCTGGTGCTTGGGACACTGGTGTCCGCCGCCATGGCGCGCGCACGGTTCTTTGGCCGCGAGCAGATTTCGCTGCTGATCATCCTGCCAATCGCTTTACCCGGCGTCATCACCGGCATGTCGCTGCGGTCTGCCTTTGCCATCATGGACATCCCGTTTTCCGCCTGGACCATCATCCTTGGTCACGCCACCTTTTGCATCGTCATCGTCTACAACAACGCCGTCGCCCGCTTTCGCCGCCTGTCGGGCGGGATACTCGAAGCGTCCGCAGACCTTGGCGCGAACGGCTTTCAGACTTTCTGGCACGTTCTTCTTCCCAATCTCGGCACAGCGCTGCTGGCGGGAGGCATGCTGGCCTTTGCCTTGTCGTTCGACGAGGTGATCGTGACGATCTTTACGGCGGGCAATGGTGATGCGTCGCGCACGCTGCCGATCTGGATGCTGCAGGAAATGAGCAAACCGCGCGAGCGGCCGGTTACCAATGTGGTTGCCATTGTGGTGTTTGTGGTCACGTTTTTCCCCATTCTCATCGCTTATGGCCTGACGCGCGGCGGATCGGAAACCGCTGGGGCTGGGAAGTGAGCGGGACCGGCAAAGGAGGTGTTGGCCAACCTTGCCAACCCGGCGCGATCGGGTGTGCCTGACGTACTGCTCTCGACAATCCACTTGCCTTTCCGCATTGTGAGCTATCGTAACAGATAGATGACGACGGTTTTTGGATTTCCATGCCCAGAGACGTTGCGGACCTGACGCTTTCACGCGGCCTCACGGCTGGTAAGGCTGCCGTGGCCATCGTCATGGCATGCGCATCGGATATCGACCTGGGCTTGACCCGGCTGATGCAGAGCGACGACCCCGAAGGCCCGCACTCCAGCCGCGTGGCTCTTCGCCAATTGCGCACGGCACTGGAAGCTTTGGAGCCGATGTTTCGTGGCAAGCGACTAGGACGGATTGCCAAGCGCGCAAGGACGGCGTTTCGCATACTCGGGCACGCGCGTGATGCCGATGTCTTGGTCGAGTCGATTGGCGGGCAGTTGCCACCCGACGAACGGCACGGGATGCTGGCACGCGCAGCCGACATCCGCAGCGCTGTCCGACTTGATATTCAACTATGTCACGCCGACCAGATCGGGCGGGATTTGCGCAAGCTGGTCGCTACTGGGGCATGGAAGCGACGCGGGAAGGCAGCGCGCCAGGCGCGCAATGGCAAAGTGCGCAGTTTTGCCCGACAGGCGCTCGACATAACCTGGACGTCAGTCCGCGATCAGGGGCGCGGGTTCGCCCGGCAGGATATCGCTGCGCGTCACGAATTTCGAAAGAGTATCAAGAAACTGCGCTATCTGGTTGATTTTTTTGATGATCTTTGGGACCATCGTCAGGTGCATCCATTTCAGGAATGGTTGGCCTCGATCCAGACCCAGCTTGGACGGCTAAACGATCTGGCGCAGGCCGAGGCCCGGCACGATCTGCCGCAGTCGGTCCTGGATGTGCAAAAGGTAGTCATGAAGGATGCAGCGGCCAAGGCGAAGGCACCCTGGGCTGCGTTGCGGAAGGCGGGGCCGTTCTGGTAGTGCTGCCCGCCAGCCAGTAGTTCTGCCTGGGGTCGGTGCTTTTCTTCCGGCGCATGTATCCCGGACTGCCGAGATGCGGTATCATTCGGCGGGTGCATTTGGGAACCCGTGCGGCCCGCGTTGATGCGGGCTTGCCGATTATAAGGTAAGGCTACAGACATTTCACGGGGACGACGGCACCCCGGGACCGTATGGGACAGGACGGCGGGACATGGAAACGGGCCGGTTCGGATATTTCGGGGTCTTGCCGCGCCGACGCGGCTTTGTCGGGCAGGGCTTGCCGCAGCCCTTCACCGACCGTTTTGACCGTTGGTTCGCTTTGGCATCGGCTGTTTCCGCGCCTGAGCCTGCTGATGCCATTCCGGTGGTCTGGCGGTTCGCGGCTCGGGCCGGGCTGTTCGCGGCAGAACCATGTTCGGGCGTGTGGCAGCTGTGCCGGAACGCTGACGGTGCCCGCTACCCCTTTGTGGTCGCCCGACTTTGCCCGCTGCCGGACGCGTCAGACCGCTGGTTCGAGGGTGCGGCACGGATTGTCGAGGCGGCGTGTGACGGCGACCTGCGGGCCAGCGGCATCATGGCCGAGATTGCCGCCCTTGGCGACCCGGCCCCGGCCATGGCCGAACCAGAGGCTGCCGAATCCGAAGCCGCCATCCTGATGTGGCGCGACGACTGGGAGGTGCACGAGCTGAGCTTTGCCACCGGCCAGGCGCTTGCCGCTTACGGCCTGCCGGGGGACGGCTGATGCCCTGTACGGTATTCGCCGAAAACATGGGATTCTTTCACAAGGGCAGCGGCGGCAAGGGCGTTGCGCCGATCGATGTCTGCATGACTCCGCCGCCGCCCCCGGCTGGTCCGATCCCAGTGCCATACGTGAACATGGCAATGGCCTCAGACCTTACGAGTGGCAGCACATCGGTGAAGATCGATGGCGAGCCGACGGCCCTTGAGGATGCTTCGAAGATCTCGACAAGCTCTGGAAACGAACCCGGCAGTCAGCCGCCCAAAGGCCTTGTCACAGCGACGAACAAGGGAAAGGCCGCATTCACGATCTGGTCTTTCACCGTGAAGGTGGAGGGAAAAGGCGTCTGCCGCCACGGCGATGCAATGCTGCAGAATATGAACTCGCCGCCGAACTGTATTAATCCAACTGCGCTGACGAATTTCAAGGCAACGCTCAAAAGCAACCTCGGCAAGCCTTGCGAACCTTATGACCGCGACAAGCACACTCCGCCCATCAACGCAGCGCAGGACAAGAAGGTGCACGGCAAGAAGTGCTGGGAGTGCGCGCGTGAGCTAAGAGCCAGCAAAGGGAAGTCGTCCTTGACGAAGGGTGGCCGTTTCCTCAGTACTGAAAAGGAATACAAGACGCGGGGTGGAGGCAGTTTCGTCAATCGCGACCGCGATGCCATGACTCCGGACCACCAGCCCCCTTTGAACGTGGCTTGGGCTCTCGGGGGCTGTCATATGCCCAAGCCCCCTCCGGCCGACCCCTCCGGTTTCATGAAGCACTTCGGCTCGCCCAAGGCGGTCAAGCCGCACTGTCGCAACCACTCGAATAGCCAGGGCTCGCAGGCGACAGCTTATGCGAACCGGATTATTGCCCGCCGGGCATGACGGAAAGGACCCAGATGGACCCGCGCTACGCCGAGACCCGCGACCGTTACGTTGCCGAACTCCGGGGTCTCATGCCCGACATCCTGGACTGGTGGGCGAATGGAGCGTCGGACAACCCTGACGCACCGAACGACTTCGAAAAACGCTGGCCAGCCGGGCCGGTCGCCCACCCTCGCATCTTGGAAGTTGTCCGGCGGTACTTCCTCCTTGTAGATGCCCTTAACACCGAGAACCGGGTAGATTCAGCCGAACCGTTGCCCTCCGACCCAGAATCCGAGTGGGGGGTGGAACCCCCGCCCAAGCCGCGCGACTTCGTTCGGCCCATCGACATCGTCGTCAACGATCTCGAACGCGTAGCTCCGGATATCTATGGGGTCATGGCCGCACTTGTCTTCGTTCCCGTAGGCGAAGACCCTGACGGGGAACCCAACTGATGGCCTTCGAAATCGTCCACAATGTGGAAAAAGGGATCCGCCAACTCCTCGGCGCGCCTGCAGACGTTGCCGGTTGGGTCGCCGAAGACCAGGGCCGACCACGGCCTCTCGCCGAAGCGGATCAAACGCTTAGGGAGGTCCACGCCCGCTTTCTTGCTGACCTACCAGATGCCTATGAGCTGGCCGATGACTGGTGGGCGAGTTGCGTGGGGGCGCAGCTGGACCTTGGCCTTGATCCCTTGGCTGCACTACAGGCGGCATATGTGAAGAGGGTGGCCGGTCCTGCCTCTCTGCCGGTTGTCGTCTGGTTTATTCGCGCGAGCTGGATGGCAGTAGATCAAGCCAACCGAGCGCTGCCGCCCGAGGCCCGGGTGCCGCCCGAATATGTGCTTCTCGGCTGGCTCGTTGATGCCGGCCTTGACGACTACGTCCGCCTCCTCACCTGCATGCCCTACTGGCCCATCGGCCTTGATGCCGAAGGGAACTGGTGCTGAATGAGCTTTGACACGTTCATCGACAACCGCACGCCGTTCGATGTGCAGCCGCATGTGCAACTGAATGCCGACGGGCAGGAGGTGCTGGTGGTCATGCTGTCGGCCAGTTTCACCGCCGATGCCGAGGGGCGGGTGGGCGTGGCGGAGGTGCCGCTGCCTGTCACCTACGGCGATGTGCCGTGGGGCGATCCGGCGCTGTCCTCGACCCGGTACGAGGCCGATATCGCCCCGGTCAAGCCCCTGACCGAGGTGATCGTGAATGGCAGCGCGCATGCGCCCGGGGGCCGCCCGGCCGAGGCCGTGATGGTCGGCCTGCAGATCGCCGATATCCGCAAGCTCGTGCAGGTCACCGGCGACCGGGTGCGGCACCTCGGGGCTTACAGCGTGCCGAACCCGTTCCTGACCATGCCGCTGATGTGGGAACGCAGCTCTGGCGGCACGCAGGCCAGCGGCGACAGCGACCGCCGCAACCCGGTCGGGATCGGGTATGGAGGGGCTGCCTCGGCTGATCCTGCGGCCCGCAGCGAGGTCGCCAACATAACCCGCCCCGATCAGGTGGTGCGCACGCCCGACGATCGGCCGGAACCGGTGGGGTTCGCCAGTCTGGGGCGCGGCTGGCAGCCGCGTCTGGCGCTGGCGGGGACCTATGATCAGGCCTGGCTTGACCGGCAATGGCCGCTGCCGCCACATGATCTGGACCCGCGCCATCACCTGTCGGCCCCGGCGGACCAGCAGTCGTCGGCGGTAGGTCCGGGGGTCGAGGTGACGCTGATCAACATGACGCCCGAGGGCCGATGGGCGTTCCGGTTGCCCCGGATCAGTGCGCCGGTCAGGTTGTTTCGCGGCAACGACATGGAAGAGACGGCGTTTCGCATGGACACCGTTCTGATCGAGCCGGATCAGATGCGGATCACTCTGAAGGCGCGGCTGGCGTTTGTTACCCGCCGCAACACGCCGCGCCTGCGCGAGATTCTGATCGGGCATGTGTCGCCGATTCTTCTGGGCGCGCGTCGCCGGGGCAAGGCCTACTTCAACCCGACCGGCAACGATGGCACGCGCACCGGCATTCCGGTGTGGACGGCATGATGCGCCCGTTGCGGATCGTGGGGTCGGGGGCGGTGACGGCGGCCGGCATGACGGCGGCCCAGACCTGTGCCGCATTCCGGGCTTCCCTGACCGGATTCGAGCTGATGGTGTTGGCAAATCCGATGGGGGCGGAACAGACGGTGGCGCGGATTCCGTCGCACTGGCGGCTGCGGCAGGACGAAGGGATGTGGATCGTCAACATGGCCGCCCGCGCCATATGCGAGGCCATGCGGGATGGCGTATTGGCAGACACTGCCAATCCGACCCGGACGGCGTTGCTGCTGTCGCCGCCGGAGAGCACGCGGAACCATCCCTGTTATGCGCATGTCGCACCGGCCGATCTGCTGCGCCAGGTGGTCGAAACGACCGGCCTGCCGTTGCATCGCCAAAGCCGGGCCTTTGACGGCGGCGCTGCGGCCGGGCTTGCCGCTTTGGCGCACGCGGCAACCCTTATCGGCGGCGGCGCTGTCGATCACGTGATCCTGGCGGGTGTTGATAGTCTTGTGAACGATCAGGACATTGCTCGGCTTGCTGCAGGAAACCGGTTGCACGGACCGGAAAACGCCAGTGGCGTGATCCCGGGAGAAGGAGCGGCTGCCGTTTGCCTGTCGGGGCGAAGTGGTGCTGGACGGTCCTGTACCATCCTGACCGTTGCGTCAGCCATCGAAACTGATCCGGTCACGTCCGAGCGGTTCAGTCAGGGCCGGGCCCTGCAGGCTGCGTTGCACGAGGCTGCAGGAAACGGCCAAGGCGAGCCCGAAGTCGATTTCATCCTGTCGAACGTCAATGGCGAGCGCTACGGGTTTCTGGAGGCGATCCTGGCCCGCGCCCGATTCTACCGCACCCGCAGGGAACGGCTGCCCGCCATTTATCCGGCCATGGCGGCGGGCGACACCGGGGCGGCTTCGGCGGCGCTGGCATTGGTGGTGGCGCACGATGCCTTTGGCCAGAGCTACGCCCCCGGCAGGATCGCTATGGCCGAAATCGCATCCGAGGGGGGGCTGCGCACGGCGGCCGTGCTGCGCGGCGACGGACAGTCTGGCTCCGCTTCGGTCACCATCTGATGGCCGGACCGACATCGGCTTGGATCGGGCCGGCGCTATATCCAGGCCGGAAACCTGCGCCGCGCCCGCCAGTTTTGCAGCGGCGCGGACGGGGTTCGAACGGCAGCCCGCAGGGCGTCCAGCATTTGCCGGCGCAGGCTGACAAAAGGTTCGGGAACCGGGCAACCAGCCTTTGCCCAATCGGCGACCTTTTCGGCGACGGGTAGCGTTGCCGGGTCGAGGTCGGAAAAGGCGTCACCCAGACGGTCGGGCGATGCGGTGAACAGACCCGACTCGTCAGCGTGGATCGGGAAAAGGTCACGCAGCGCAAACCCGGCGCATTCGGCGCTGGCCGGGTCCTGCATCTGCCGGATCAGCCAGGGCAGGATTGAGCGATCGCCCAGCAGGCCGACTCGGGACAACGCCAGCCCTTCGGTTTCGGGTCGTTGCATCAAACGAGCCAGACAAGCCTTTGCTTCATCAGGGCGGGCGATCAGCCGCATGTCAAGGGCAGGTCCGGCGTTTGGATCGCCCGGGTTTTCTGCATGGAATTCAAGCGGTTCTGCCCCGTAACCGAGCCGCGCCAAAGCCATGCGGGCCCAGAAGCCTGTGCCATCGTCAATCGCTAAAGCCTGCAATTGCGGAACGGCATCAACCCGGCCATGCTCAAACGCAAGCCGAGCCGCACGCGAACGGATGCCGGGGTCGGCATCACCAAAGTAGGATTGCAGTCGTTGCTCCGGATCGTGCCGGTGGTGCGACATGGCGATCAGAGCCAGTTGACGAAGTGCCGGATCCGCCGCCGCGTGCCAGCTCGAAAGATACGGCTTCAACAGGGCAAAATCGGACCACGCGAGCGCACCGGACAGGCCTTTGGCCCCGAAAGGGGAAAGCATTGACAGCGAAATCGCATCAGCCACATGTTCACTGTTTGCGATCGCCAGTGCCCCTGCCGCAAAAGCTTCGCCTGCACCGGGGAACTCGGTAGCCTGGCCGGCGACGATGTCCCACCCGGTTTGACCGGCGGCTAAGAGCCCGGCGATGTTCGCCTCCAGCCGTTGGTCGCGTCGACCAAGGTCAATTTCAGCAAGATCATGGCCGCGAACCTCTTTGGCGCGCTGAACAAACAGAAAGGCCGCATCTTCGGCATGCTGGCGCACGATCATCGGGTTGGTGGCGATGTGTCGCATGATTAGCCTCCGGTGCCAGATACCCAGAATGCGACGCGACTGGACACAACGCAAGCCACGGAGAACGGCGCGCATTCGGGGAATCGCAGCAGCAGTAGGCGTTTCGCCTGGATCAGCAGCAGCGTTGGAGCAGTTTTCGCGGACGGGTGCCGACAAATTCTCGGGCCGCGCCCTCGCATTTCTTGCGCGATGCCGCCTTCTGTGAGACTTTGGTGCCATAACTTTGTGTCTCGGGATGTGAACATGCGCTCGACACCATTCATCGTATTCAGTTTGTTGGGGTTTTTGGCCGGTTGTGCGCCTGAAGGTTTTGGGGCCGTTGGCTTCACCGGGGTTCAGTGGCCGACAACCGATCAGCATATGACTGCTGCACAGTTGCGTGAGCTTGAAGTCTTGTTGAAGCGACTGGAATATCTGTCCGGTACGCCGGACGGCGTGATCACCCAGACAACGCGAGCGGCAGTGGTCGCCTATAAGCGCGATCTGGGCGTTCCGGCCAACCCTGCAATCTCGCCTGCCTTGCTGGATAGTTTGCGCGCAAATGCCGGGGTGGCAGGCGTTCCGGCCCCGGTGGTTCGAGCCAAGGCACCGGCAGTTGCTGTCGGCGGCGGATCGAGCAGCGACGGCGGATCGAGTAGCGGCGGAGGCGGAGGCGGAGGCGGCAGTATCTGGGATTGATGCGCCGGCCTGTTTCGGCTTCCGGGTGCGATTGGATCAAAATCATACCATTTATTGGAGCGACGGACATGGGCAGGATGTTGAGTGCCAGACTTGCGGGTGCAGTCCTGCTTTTCCTGATTGATTTTGTGCCGCAAGGACTTGACGCACAAGAGGACGCGCGCATGTTGACCCGCGCCGCGGAAATTCTGGGAATGCAGCCGGTCAGGATCAATCTGGATGAAGCAGCAACCGAGCGCTATGCTGTCGTCATCGGCAACGGCACTTACCTGCACGCGCCCGGCCTGCCGAATGCCGTGGCCGATGCCAGACTCGTGGCCGGCATCCTGCGCCAGTCCGGCTATGTCGTGCGTGAGTACATCGACCTTGACAAGCGCGGCTTCGAAGCAGCCCTGCGCCGCATTCTGTTTGATACCAGCAAGGGTTCGGAGGTTGTGCTTTATTACTCCGGTCATGGCGTTCAGGTCGGCAACAGCAACCGTCTGATCCCGGTCGATGCTCAGATCGACTCGATCTATGATCTGCCATTTGAATCCGTTTCGCTTGGCAGTCTTTTGTCGGTGGCCGGGGCAAGAGCCCGATCGCTGGTAATGATTCTGGACAGCTGTCGCAACAACCCGTTCCCCGAGCAGGGCGCGATTGTCGGGCTTGACGCGATTCCCCAGGAACTTCGGTCGGGTTTTGCCGCACAGGAAACACCGGTGAACTCGCTTCTTGTGTTCTCGACTTCGCCGGGTGCGGTCGCTCTGGATGGCAAGGGCAACAACAGTCCGTTCACGCAGGCGCTTGCCGAAGTGGCGGCGGCTGCGCCCGGCGTGCCGCTTGAAGATATGCTGCAGGACGTCCGCCGCCTGGTTTACGAGCGGACCGGGGGGCAGCAAGTGCCCTGGGAAAGCTCGTCGATGGTAGAGACCATCACCCTGCAATCCGAGCTTGAAGTGCTTGTGGCTTATGTTGCCCCGACAGGCGGGAAGGGTGGCGCGACAGGCGAGCCCATCGACATTTCGATGCCACTGGAACCAAAGGTGTCGATCGGCCCGGCGTTGCAAAGCGCGGTGTCGGCGTCGTCGGTCGGGATGACCTTGGCGTCGATACCCGAAAATGGGCGCTTTGAACTGGTTCAGGACCAACGGGTCCGCGGTCTGGAGCTTTCCGAAGTGCCGGCGGTTGATATGCCCAATCTCGTCTATGCCAGCAGTGCCCCGGAACAGGCGGGCGCGCGTATGGCCAGCCAGCAGATCGTCGATACGTTCGAAGTCCAGTCGGAGGGGTCAGCGCAGCTGGTGAAACTGACGTTGGAAGTTGATCCGTGCGATTTTCAGGCAGGGGACTATCTTGACCCGGAAGGGGTCGGGATCGGTCGCTATCCCAACGAAATTGACGTAGAGGCGGCGCTTGCCGCGTGTCAGGCGGCGGTGGCGCGCGCACCGGACGAGGGTCGCTTTCACTATCAGCTTGGCCGTGTGCACCTGGCTCTGCGTGATCTGGATGCGGCCGGGATCGAATTTACCGAGGCCCGCAGCCTGGGTCATACAAGGGCCTGGCAGGCATTGGGCCTATTGGAGATCGCGAGGGCCAAGGCTGTTGAAGGGGACTCTGGTGCAGCGGGCTCCGACATGGCGCTGGCGTTGTTGAGCATGGGTGTGGAAAGCGGTGATCCTTATGCGTTCCACAGTCTTGGCCTGCAGTTGCTGGAACATTCTGAAGACCCGTCCTTGCGGCGACAGGGGTTTGAGCTTTTGTCGCGGGCGCTGGAGTTCGGGCATACCTTCTCGATGAATGCTCTGGGCCTTTATTTCCTGGAGAAAGACAGCGATCACTACGACGCCGAACGCGGAATCCGCTATCTGCAGGAAAGCGCCTCTCGCGATGATATCTACGGCTATGCCAACATGGGCTACATCCTGCAGAGCGGTGCGGGATCGTTGAAGCCCGACCCTGCGCAGGCGCTGGAATGGTACCGCAAGGCCTCTGAGCAGGGGCATCCGACCGCGCCGACGGCGATCGGACGGATGTATGTGAACGGCGAGGTCAGCGGTGGGGCCGATCTTGCCCAAGCCGTCACTTGGTATGATCTGGGCCTGTCGCGGGGTGATGCCTGGGGCGGGGCGAATGCGGCGTGGGTGATCGCCAACCGCAACCCTGCAGGCTTTGGTCCCGGCGATGCAGCAGTGCGGGCGGCCAAAGCGGCGGCGTTGCGCAATGCGCCGGCGGCAGACGAGGCGCAGGCAGTTCTGGATTCGCTCCCAGCCAAAGCCATTGATGCCGGGGCGCAGATCCTGATGACCGAACTGGGCGAGCCGATCGAGGCGGACGGGTCGTTCGGTCCGGCCAGCGAAGCGGCTATGGCCCGGCTGGCCACCAAATTCGGGCGTGACATTCCGGCGGACCGGATGGAGCGGTTGAGTGTGTTGGCGGCAATTTACTGGACCACCAACAAGTTCCGAGTGGATTTGTATTAGGAAAAAAACGAACGAGACCAGGGGACGAAAATGACGGAAAGCGGTACTCCTGGGCCCAGTGGTCCGGACGAAAATTCGTTGCACGACCATCAGTTGCAGCTGTTGGGCGTCGGGCTCCTCGTTGGCCTTGCGGCAAGTAGGGCCGGATCGCGCAGGCTGCTGCGGACGGCATTTGGTGTTCTGATCGCCCTGTCCACCGTCTTTTTCCCCTGGCGCGGTGCCGATGCAACGTCGAACGGTACCAGCGGTGTCAACGATGTTTTCAATGCCAAATACGCCACCAACGTTGCCTGCATTGCCTGCCATACCAATGGCAGCACAAGCCCGGCTGCCAATGTCGTCGGAGAAATCACCGGCACGGAAACAGCGGTTCTTGCCGGGGTGCTGAGATCGATTTTTACCCCCTATGGACAAGCGCTGGCTGGACAGATTACGCCACGCAGCGGCAATCAGACGGCGTTGATCATCCGTCCGGCAATGGAAACGGTGGAAACTCAGTTCGCACCACGCCTTACCAGCGTCAACGGCGGCTCTTCCGCTGGTGTCGTGCAACTGCCCGGAGCTTCGGGGCAATTCCCGGTGGATTTCTCGTCCGGCCAGGATTTCGCCGGGGGAACGCCGGCATTGCAATCCGTGGGGGCCACACTGCCAAGCGGGTTTTCCTTTGCCGGGTCGACCGCGACATCGCAAACCGTCACCGTGTCGCTGTCGGCCATCGAACGCGGTAATGCGCGGCGGGCTAATACGCCATTTGTGCTGCAGTTCGATCCGGTCAACGCCGTCGGCTTCCGGGGCACCACGACGGCAAACCGGGACCTGAGCAAAGTTTCCGTCGCGTTTGCCAATCTTGCACCGACGGCGGCGAATGACAGCTTTACAACCCCTGGTGATCAGACCCTTGGCGGCACATCGGGATCGATTGCCAACGTGCTGACGCAAGGGATCGACAGTGATCCGGATGACCTCGCGCCGTTGCAGGTGCAATTGGTCCAGGATGTGACGCTTGGCACGCTGACGCTGAATACTGACGGCAGCTTTGTCTATGTGCCGCCGCTGCCAACCACACCGGGTCAGCGGTCAACCTTTTTCACCTATACGGTCTTCGATTCCGAAGGCTTGCAGTCGAATGTGGCGCAGGTCGACATCACCATCCTAGGCGTCGCCGCCAACACTGACCCGGTTGCGCAGGATGACAGTTTCACGATTCTTGAAGACACGGTTCTGACCGGCAACGTTCTTGCCGCCAACCCGACAGTAGCTGACAGCGACGTCGATCCCGGGGCAAGTCTGAGAACGACGGTTCTGCAGTCACCAAAGTTCGGGGCGGTCAATCTGCAACTGAACGGGAAATTCACTTATACGCCGAATCTCGATGCGACAGGTGCACCCGGCACGAACATCGACAGCTTCGATTATGTGCTGAGCGATGGTATTGCCACCGACATCGCCACCGTCACGGTAACTATTACGCCGCAAAACGACCCGCCAGTGGCGAACACAGTAGCCCTGTCAACGATCACCGAAACCCAAGGCATTCAAACGCTTGACCTCCTGAACGCGCAATTCGTACTTGATGCCGACGGCGACGTGTTGGCAATTTCAAACTTCGCGTTCTCGATTGTGGCACCGCCGTCGTTGACCAGCCAGGCGCTCAATCCGACGCTTGTGGGCGGAACCCTGCGGTTCGACCCGGTGTTTTTTGCGCCGCTCGACAACAATGAGTCCGCCGCACTGACCTTCACTTATGACGTGTCGGATGGGACCGCCCCTGCGGTTCAGGTGACGATCCCATACCAGATCGACGGACTGGACAATGGTGTCGGGCGGGTGGCGGGTGCTTATGCGAATTCGTTGAGCAGTCGGTACGGTGGCCACTTTCTTGGCCAGAACCAGGCCAACGCCAGTTGCCACACTTGCCACAATGTGAACCAGGTCAACGTCGATATCGATACGGTCAACCAATGCACCAAGACCGTGTTCACCGAGTATGGCTTTGCGCTTTGTAAGGCCCGGAATCCCGGCCAGCAGCCGCTGACCGATCTGGTGCGGCGGATGGCTCAGACCGAGCCGCTGTTTGCACCAAGGCTCAACCCGGTTCCGGCCTTGTCGATAGACGAAACCGCTGCAGTCGGGGACCTGATCGGTGCGCCGGTAACGGCGCAAGCCGGCCTGACGGTTCAGATGCTGCCGACCACCATCGTATCCTATGCCATGGTCGCTTCCGAAACGCCCAGTGCGATCACTCTGACAACCAAGGACAGCACCGGCCAGTTCTCGGTCGATGCGTCGGGCCAGTTGCGGGTGGCTTCCCGGCTGATCCCCGGGGTGTATTCCTTTGAACTGATCCCGATCAACGACGCAGGGCAACTGGATGATGCCGGGCTGCCGCGCCCGTCGCCGGGCTTCTTTCCTCGGGAAAAAGCCGGTCGCAGCACGATCAGCATAACGGTTCGGGCCATCCTGCCGGGTACGGTGGCCGACACAGCCAACACCGCTGTCGGGACGCCAAGGATAATCGATGTGCTGGCGAATGATACGCTGGGCGGTGTCGCCACAGGCGTCGCCGCCGGCCCCCTGTCCGCCGGGGGAGGAACGGTGGTGGTGCAAAGCGACTTGACAGTGAATTATACGCCAAGCCCGGGTTTCGCGGGTGGCACCGACACCTTCACCTATGTCGCGTCCAATGCGGCCGGGTCTGCGGCGGCAGAAACGGTAACGGTCGCGGTGGTGTCGGCCGGTGGTGTGGTTGCCAACAATGACTCTTCGGCCACGCCGGTTGGAAAGAAGGCGACCATCCTCGTATTGAACAACGATACCGGCGTTATTGCGGCCACACAGGTCAGCCTGTCGGGTCCGACACCCGATCCAGTGGTGCAAGGTGCCGCGACAGTCGATGCCACGGGCCGGTTCATCGAATTTGACCCGGTTCCAGGATTCACCGGCACGGTACTTGTCGGCTATACCGCGACAAATCCCGGGGCCGGCGGGTTGTTCCAGTCTTCTGCGGTGATCACGATCAATGTGCTTGCCTTTGGCTCAGGAACGCTTGCCGCAGCAACGTCTGACCCCGGACTGAAGTTGCTGGCGACGGCGTTCGACCAGTCCTGTGCCATCGCCGCTGGTCTGCCGAACGCCGGCCCGGATACCCAATCCTTCCTGACCCAGTGTGCCAACATCACCGCCAGCGTCGGTGGGGTTGGCAGCATCGATGACATCCTGAAAGCCCTGCGCAACGAAGAGGCTTTGGCGGTGGCCGACGTGGCCGACACGATCGCGCGTGGGATGGGCGGCGGGATCCGAGCTCGATTGAACAGGGTGCGGCAAGGCGGTCCGCGCGGCATCGATCTGGGTGGAATTGCGGTAACCCTTGACGGTACCCGGTTGCCGAACGGGTTGATCGACGGCGTCGCCGCCAATCTCCTCGGTCTGGACCCTGCTTCTGTCAGCAGCAAATCCTATGAAGCCGGGCTCATAAAACCGACGGTCGGGCTGTTCGTTTCCGGTGACTTCACGATGGGACGGAAAGGCGCGACCACGACCGACGAAGGTTTTGATCTGGAAGCTAAGAATTTGCTGGTGGGTTTGGATTTCCAGCTTGATGACCGTCGACTGATTGGCGGAGCGCTTGGCTATTCGGCGTCCGAGACGCAATTTGATGGGGGCGGGGCTCTCTCAGCGAATGGTTTTCAGCTTTCGGGGTATGGTTCGATCCAGGATTTTCTGTATCCAGGCGCTGTTCTGGATGGCTACGCATCGATTGGTCGCCTGCAATTCGATTCTGAACGCCGGATCAATTTCACTGCCAGCGGCGCCACCTTGGATACGATGGCCAATGCATCGTTCAACAGCACCTACCTTAACGTCGCTCCGCGCCTGTCGTTTTCCTCTGTGCTTGGCCGATACGGCGATCCGATCGGAGCGCCACTGACCGATGTAAAACTGACGTGGTATCTGGGCCTCGACTATTTGCGAACCAGCGTGGACGGCTATCAGGAATCTGGCGGAGCCGGACTGGGGCTTACCACCCAGCATCAAAGCTACGATTCGCTCTTGACCACCTTGGGGATTGAAATCAGCCGCCCGATCTATCTGGGGCCGAACAGCCGCATCGAACTGTTCGGTGGGCTGTCGGCCAATGCCGAATTGCTGGATGACGTCCGCTCGGTCACGTCGTCGTTCACGGCGGCCGGGCCCACGGCACCGGCATTCATCGTCAGCGCTGATGGCAGCAAGGGGGTGTACGGTGCTGCGGAGTTGGGTGCTCTGTTCAAGTTGGGATCGGGGAATGCCAACATTCACTATCGAACCGATTTTGGCAAGAACAGCGGCCTGCAAAGCTGGACCCTGTCAATGTCTTACGGCACGCCGATATTTGGACAGGATTCGCTGTCGGTCGAGGTCGGGCGCTCGGGTGGTCAGGGTCAGAAGACCATCGATACCGCCCGTCTGGACTATGGCCTGACGTTCTGAATCGAATTTCGGTTCGGTTCGGCCGGTCGAATCGCACAGGTCGTATCTAAAGCGTGTCATGCCCAATCAGGTTCATATCCTGCGGCGATGAAGTAGTTGAGGCATTCGTCTTCGGTGAACAGGTCGCAGACGGTTCCGACGGCTTTCCAGAGGTCGTCGTAGGTGCGTGCGGCGGCCTTTCGGAGGAGGGCTTTCAGTTTGGCGAAGGCCATTTCGATCGGGTTCAGGTCGGGACTGTAGGGCGGCAACGGCAGGAACCAACAGCCGATATCTTTGAGCATCTGCGCAGCTTTCGGGCTTTTGTGGCTTGAGAGGTTGTCCAGAATGATCACGTCGCCCTTTTGCAGGGTGGGGGCGAGTTGGGTCTCGACGTAGAGATCGAACAGGTCGCGGTTGATCGGACCGTCGATCAGTTGCCATTGGAGCGCCATTGGTCCGAGCGACAATGGCGACGGCGCATCCAGCCGGTCGTGGCGCAGGGCAGCAATAAACGTCTGAGTTTGCCAGTGGCCGAAGGGGGCGTGGTCGACCAGACGCTGCCCGCGCGGGGCCCAGCCGGTGGTCTTGGCCATGTTGGTCTTGACAGAGGTTTCGTCAATAAAGCCGATCCGTGTCAGCATGTTGGCCATGAACGGCTGACGCCTGGTGATCCAGATGTGGCGGGCATCGGCGACCTCGGGGCGCTTCTGTTCGACGGCGCGCAGGTCTTTTTTTGTGTGTCAGGCCAAGGTCGCGCAAGGCCTGCCAGACCGTGCCGCGATGCACCGCGACCCCGTGCTTGGCCGCGATCTCGGCGGCCAGCGCGGCGGCGGTCAGGTCCCGCTTCTCGCCGATCCGCCAGGCCAGCCAGCCCTTCAGCGCAGACAGCTTGCCATGCCCGCCGCCGTTGCCCTGCGCCTTCGGAGCAAGACCCCCGGTCGCCTTCACCAACTTGACCATGTCGTTGACGAACCGGACCGAAACCTTGAACCGCGCCGCCGTAAAGCGGTGCGTGTTCCCCTCCGCCACATGGTCCACCACCCGCTGCCGAAGCTCTATAGGATGCGGCTTGCCCATACTTGACCCCCATATCTGCCTCGAAGACCACACTACACGACAGCTGGGGTTGGCGAGGGCAGTGAGAGGTGGTTTTGTGTCGGACTCTTCCTCGCCAAAGGAGCGCCCGATGGACCGACCCGTGATTACTGCCCTCGCTGATCTGCTACGCCGTCATGTTGATCTGAGCAAGTCCCGGCTGGAGA
>JANNRR010000168.1:0-5069 GCA_031401675.1 Paracoccaceae bacterium | reverse complement strand
GCGCCGCATCCTCGATCACCGGCACGCCGCGCGCATCGCACAAGGCCATGATCGCATCCATGTCCGACGTGTGCCCGCGCATGTGCGAAATCAGCACGGCACCGATGCTGTCATCGAGTTTGGCGGCGAAATCCGCCATGTCCACCCGGTAGTTCGCCCCCACCTCCACCAGCACCGGCACGCAGTCGGCATGCACCACCGCCGAGGGCACGGCGGCAAAGGTAAAGGCCGGGATCAGCACACGGGCATCGCGCGGCAGGTCCAGCGCCTTCAGCGCCAGAAACAGCGCGGCAGAACAGGACGACACCGCCAGCGCGTAGCGCGAGCCCAGGAGCGCGGCAAACTCGGCCTCCAAGAGCGCCACCGGAGCCCCTTCGGGCGCAGTGTAGCGGAACAGATCGCCCGAAGTCAGCAGCCGGTCGATCTCGGCCCGGGCGGCTTCGGGGATCGGCTCGGCATCATAGACGTTCGGGGCGGCCGTCACGTGGTCGAGCGACATTCATGCACCTTTCCTGAATTTCTCTTTCAGGAAAGCTGTAAAGGACTGTTCAGGAATTCGCTACAGTGAATGTGAACGATCGGCGGGGTGTTGCCAAAAATTCATGAAAGCCGGCCGGGTTGGCGGCGGCAGAACGGGGGCTTCACGCCCCCGCGCACCTGCGGCGCTACCCCCGTGGGATATTTTCGACGGAATGAATGCGCCAGCGGCAGAGCGGCCGCGCCGGGCGCTCCCGGCCTGCCCATGGGGCAGGCGTTCTTCGCTGAAATCCTCCGCTGGAGGATTTCCGGGCGCTCAGAACCCCAATCGGTCGCGCAGTGAGAACCAGGTCATGCCCAGCACCAGCAAAGGCCAGCGCAGCGCCGGCCCGCCGGGAAAGGCCGGGTTCGGCAGCGACGCCAGCAGATCGAAGCGCCCGGCCTGGCCCGCCACCGCCTCGGCCAGCACCTTGCCCGCCAGCGTCGCCATCGCGACCCCATAGCCGGAATAGCCCGAGGCGCTCAGCACGTTCGGCACCACCCGGGCAAAGACCGGCAGCCGCGAGCGGGTGATCGCCAGCGTGCCGCCCCAGGCATAGTCGATCCTTGCATCGGCCAGTTGCGGGAACAGCGTCAGCATCGGCCTGCGTACAGCGGCACCAATATCGCGCGGGAACCGGTAGCCATAGCTCTCGGTGCCGCCGAACAGCAGCCGCCCATCCTCGGACAGCCGGAAATAGTTTACCACGAACTTGCTGTCGGCGACCGCGACATCACGCGCCAAAACCTCCGAGGCGCGCATTCCGAGCGGCTCGGTTGCCAAGATGAAGTTGTTGATCGGCATGACGCGTGCGGCGATCAGTTGATCCAACCCGCCCAGATAGCCGTTGCAGGCAAGGATAACATGTTCCGCGCTGATTCGACACTGTTTGGTGTGAACCACCGCTTGGACCCCGGGATCGATGCGCAGAACTTCGCTGGCCTCATGGATACGCGCTCCGGCCCGGGCCGCCGCCGCCGCCAGCCCCAGGGCATAGCGCAGCGGGTGAATGTGACCGGCGCCTTTGTCCAGCACGCCACCATGATAGGCTTCCGTGTTGACGATGGCCCGGGTCGCGTCGCGGTCCAGGGTTTCCAGCGCCATGTAGCCATAGTCGGCCCGCATCCGGTCGGCCAGTGCATGCGCCGGTGCCACCTGCCTGCGGCGGTTGCAGGCATGAAGAATGCCGGGCTTGAACGCCAGCGGCATGGCGTGATCGCGGATCAGTGCCTGCACCAGCGCCTTGGCCTCTTCGCCCAGATCCCACAGCCGCCGCGCCACGTCGCGCCCCAGCATCGGTTCCAGTTCGTCCTGCCCCAGATTCTGGCCAGAGCCGACCTGGCCGCCGTTGCGCCCCGATGCGCCGAACCCGACGCGCTGCGCCTCCAGCAGCACCACCGACAGCCCGCGCCCGGCCAGATGCAGCGCCGCCGACAACCCGGTATAGCCGCCGCCGATCACGCAGACATCGGCGCGGATGTCGCCCATGGCCGGGGCAAAGGCCGGCAACGGCTCGGCGCTGGCAGCGTACCAGCTTGGCGGGTACTGGCCCGGCCGGTCGTTGGCGTACAGAAGGTTCATACGTTCAAAAGCAGATGCTCACGCTCCCAGGGGCTGATCACCTGCAGGAACTCGGCGAACTCGTTGCGCTTGACCGCTTCGTACACCGCCCAGAAGTCCGGCCCCAGCACCTCCTGCATCACCGTGTTCTCGGCCAGCAGGTCCAGCGCATCGCCCAGGTTCAGGGGCAGCTGCCCCTCGCCCATATAGGCGTTGCCCTTGCATTCGTCGCGCGGCATCTCGCCGGCTGTCAGCCCCAGATAGCCGCACGCCAGCGACGCCGCCAGACCAAGGTAGGGGTTGCAATCCATCCCCGCCAGCCGATTTTCCAGCCGCCGCGCCGACGGGTCGCTGATCGGCACCCGCAGGCCGGTGGTACGGTTGTCGCGGCCCCACTCCAGATTGATCGGCGCGGAATGGTCGGGCACATAGCGGCGGTAGCTGTTCACATAGGGTGCCAGCAGCGCAATGACCGAGGGCAGGTGCTTCTGCATGCCGGCGATGAAATGCAGAAACTCCGGGGTCTCGGCGCCCTTCTTGTCGGAAAACAGGGTCTTGCCGGATTTGCTGTCCACCACCGAATGGTGAATGTGCATGGCCGACCCCGGCTCGCCCTCGATCGGCTTGGCCATGAAGGTGGCATAGCAGTCGTGGCGAAACGCCGCCTCGCGGATCAGCCGCTTGAAGAAAAAGACTTCGTCGGCCAGCTGGATCGGGTCGCCATGCGCAAGGTTGATCTCGATCTGCCCGGCCCCGCCTTCCTGCAGGATGCCGTCGATCTCGAACCCCTGGGCTTCGGCGAAATCATAGATGTCGTCGATCACCTTGCCGTATTCGTCGACCGCCGACAGCGAATAGGCCTGCTTGGCCGCCGCCCGGCGGCCCGACCGGCCCATCGGCGGCATGATCGGCACCGAGGGGTCAAGGTTGCGGGCGGTCAGGAAAAATTCCATCTCCGGGGCCACTACCGGGGTCCAGCCCCGGGCGTTGTACAATTCGACCACCTTGCGCAGCACGTTGCGCGGCGCGGTCGGCACCGGGTTGCCCTCCTGGTCCTGGGCGTCGTGGATCACCTGCAGCGTCACATCCGCTGTCCACGGCGCGGCAGTCGCGGTCGAGAAATCGGGCACCATCACCATGTCGGGTTCGGTAAAGGCCCCGGTCGGATTGTCGGCCCATTCGCCGGTGATGGTCTGCAGAAAGATCGAGTTCGGCAGGAAGAAGCTCAGCTGCTTGCGGAACTTCGATGCGGGCATCACCTTGCCGCGCGCCACGCCGGCAATATCGGAAACGATGCACTCGACCTCGTCATAGCGGCGGCCGGCCACGTAGTCGCGCGCCGCTTGCGGCAGTTTGTCGGTCCAGTCGGACATGATGCTTGCTTTCGGGTTTACCCACGCCTGGGTTTTGGTCGGGGAAGATGAAAGAACGCCGCGATCTTGCCGGCGACATCGACGCTGTGCAGCGGACCGCCCAGCCGGGCCTCGGCCGCATCCAGCATTGCGTCGGGCACCCTGCCGCGTCCGCGGGTGCGGATCAGGCCCTCGATGAAGTCATCCTGATATTCCGGGTGCGCCTGCACCGTGTAAGCGCGGTCGCCGTAGACCAGCGCCGCATAATCGCAGAACGGACTGCTGGCGACGACCTGCGCCGCCGGCGGTTTTTCGACGACCTGATCCTGATGCCAGGCCTGCAGCGTCAGCGTCTCGCCGTCAAAGGCGTAGTCCTGCGGCCCGACCGACCAGCCGTCCCTGAACTTCTCGACCTTGCCGCCCAGCGCCTGCGCGATCACCTGATGCCCGAAACACACGCCGACCAGCGGCACCTGTTCGGCGTAGGCGCTGCGGATGAACTCCTCCAGAGGCGCGATGAAGGCATGGTCCTCGTAGACACCGTGCCGCGAGCCGGTGATCAGCCAGCCGTCGGCGTCATGCACGCCCCCGGGAAAGTCGCCGTTTTCGACGTGCCAGGTGCGAAAGGTGAAGCCGTGACCCTGCAACAGCGTCTGGAACATGTCGGGATAGTCGCCCAACTCTGCCTTCAGGCTGTCGGGCGCTTGGCCGGTTTGCAGGATGCCGATCAGCATGAAATGCTCTTTGACTGGGTTGCCGGAGTCTAGACGGGCCATTCCGGGCAGGCAAGGGGGTCGCGGGTGCGCCCGGCTGCCGCGCGATCCAGCCCGAAATCCGGCCCGAGAACCGGCCCGAGAACCGGCCGCTACAAATGCCGCCGCGCCTCGACCCGTTGGCGCGCCAGCGCCGAATCCCGGTCCGTGACGCCCAGCAGGTTCGCCGTCAGCCGCATCGCCGCGTCTTCCTCGTGGTCGCGCACACCGTCGGCCAGCACCACCTGCCACAGTGCCTCGATCACGCCTTCGCGGTCCTCATAGGGCACCGCCTCCTTGATCGCCCTGGTAAAGCGCACGGTGTCGGGCGCCTCGGCTTCCAGCGCCGCCGCCGCCATTCGCAGGGCCCCGGCCTCGAACGGCGACAGGCCGTAGCGCGCGCCCAGCAGCCGGTCGATCCGCGCCAGTTCCGGCTCGGCCATGTGGCCGTCGGCGCGGGCCATGCGCACCAACAGCGCCGCCATCGCCAGACGCGCGTCGGGGTCGGGCAGGCGGCCCGGGGCGGGGGCCGACAACCGGCGGATCAGATCACCAAACATCGCCCCGATATAGGCTGGCCGCAGCGCAAGGGGAAGCCCGCCCTAGAATTTCGCCGGCACATACAGCTCCGGCGGCAACGTTGCCCGCTCGTAATCCGGGTTGAACACCCGCTCGGGCAGCGTGATCTCCTCGTGCGGCACCTCGCCATACGGGAACAGGCTCAGCAGGTGGTTGATGCAGTTCAGCCGCGCCCGCTTCTTGTCGTTGCCTTCGACAATGTACCAGTGCGCCTCGGGGATGTTGGTGCGGGCCAGCATCTCTTCCTTGGCCTTGGTGTAGCTTTCCCAGCGTACCCGCGACTGCAGGTCCATCGGCGACAGCTTCCAC
>JANNRR010000167.1:0-25111 GCA_031401675.1 Paracoccaceae bacterium | reverse complement strand
AGCCAGAAACCGGCTCCACGCACCCGCCGCCACCGACCAGTCGCAGCATTTTCACCCCGACTACGTCCCAAAAGCGGGCTTCACAGGCTGCCCGGCCAAATCAACATGTAGAGGAACCGGCTTCAGAGGGATAAGCCTTTTTGGAGTGAATGAAATCAGGGGGTTGGGTCGTCGTGTTAATGGGATTTTAAGGAAGCGGGGGTGTAGGGATTTAGTATCAGTGAGCATTGCTTGACCTGAGATGGAGACCGGTCAACCTGCACTCGAGTTGTTGAAGGTCGGCTTTGCGAACAAGGCGGACCCAGAGAAAGCGTTCGCCAGACGCGATTAACTCTCGGATTTTGCGCGCATTAACAATCAAGGGCGACTGTGGAGTATCAGGTGTAAGTTCCGCTGACGTGAGGTGCTGCGAAGCGCGGCGGCGGAGCTGAAACTTGAAATGGTTGACTTGTATCTTCGACCTGATATGTTCGATAAATCCTTCCGTCCTACGAAACCGTCTGGGGGAAATTCATTGAAAAAAACTGCAACCAGCAGCGAGCGCATTTACCAGAATTTCTTGTTGGACAGCACGCGCTGGGACCAAATCCCGGAACAGGCTGGCGATGTCGTCGTTGCGACACCCTACAAATCTGGGACGACGTGGACGCAAAACATCGTGCTTCACCTTATTTTTCAGGACCTCCGGGTGCGCATTATCAACGACCTCTCGCCATGGGTCGATATGCGCCAGCGACCCATTGCCGACCTCGCCGCACAACTTGCGGCTCAGGATCATCGCAGATGCATGAAGTGTCACCTTCTCAGAGACGGTTTGAGGCTGCGGAAAGACACCAAGTATATTGTTGTTGGGCGCGATCCGCGTGACGTATTTATGTCTTTGTGGAATCATTATTCGTCCCTCACCCCTGAGTCCATCGCCGAAATGAATGATGCGCCAGGCCGGGTCGGACCGCCATTGATGCCGTGTCCGGACGACATTCGCGCGTTGTGGACGATGTGGATCAACAAGGGCTGGTTTGAGTGGGAAACCGAGGGCTATCCCTATTGGTCCAACTTGCGCCACATGCAGACCTGGTGGCACGACCAGGAACAACCGAACATCCTTTTCGTGCATTTCAATGACCTTCTCGCTGACCTTGAAGGCGAGATTGGCAGAATTGCCAATTATCTGAATATTGAATGTCCTTCGGAAACTGTTTCGGCCATTGCCGAACTGGTTTCCTTCAAAAGCATGAAGCGCGACGCCGAGGTTATTGATCCGAATGCGATAAAATTCTTGAAAGGCGGAGCCCAGACTTTCATCAACAAAGGCACCAACGGACGTTGGCGGGATGTTCTGGCTGAAGATGACATCGCCATGTATGACGCTGCTGCAGAACGGGAACTCACTTCCGATTGCCAACTTTGGCTGGAAAATGGGCGTTTGGTGCCGGGTATAAAGCTTTCCGGCTGAGTTCCCGAGCGATCGGAAATCTGGAGAAACGCCCATTGTGCGCGATCTCATTGGACTTCTGTTCCGGGCTCTAAGCGGTCGCTCAACTGTGCTACTGGAACGAGGGCAGGGCCTGACCGCTGGGTGGGCGCAGCAGCATTGGTTCTAGGCGCTTTATGGTTGAGCCTCCCCCGAAGGATGTTCTGGGCCGTGGCGGCAGGGAGCGCCCGCCCGAGGGGGCGGTCGGGCACTGCCCGGCGGCGCGTGCCGCGCCTTAAGTCCGGGCGAAGGGGGTCCTGCCCGTCAGGTCCGGTTCGGATTCACAGCCGCGCTCGCTGCAGGCACCCGGCGGGGATTGATCCGACAACGCCACGGGACCGGGCCACGATGCGGACAAGGCCTGGCGTCGGGCGCAAGGACCGGGGCCTGGTGATCCGCGGACTTTCCTGCGTTCGTTGCGCCGCAAGAGGATTGCGAGAGGATTGGTCGTCTGCGAAGATCTGCGACGCAAGGTTCACGACTGGAGGGGAGCGCGCCATGAAACGCATCTGCATCGTCGGAATTTCCGGAAAACTCGGCCAGTACATGCTGCAGCACGCCCTTGCCGCCGGATACGATGTCCGCGGCGTCTGCCGGCCCGAAAGTGTCGGCAAACTCGGCCCCTATGCCGACCGCATCACGCTGTTCCCCGGACGCACCGATGACCGCGAAGTGATCGCCAAGGCGGTCGAGGGCTGCGACGGTGTTCTGGTCGTGCTGGTCCCGTGGGGGCTGACCGGCTATTCGACCAATACGGCACGCGCCGTGCTGGATTTTGCCGCCCCCGGGGCCCGGCTGGTGTTTTCCTGCGGCTGGCATATCAGCCGTGACGGCAAGGATCGCTATTCATGGCTGTTGCGCCTGCAGATCGTGCTGTTCGGCCCGATTGCCCGACTGATCCGGCTGGCCGATCTGGACGATCAGGTGCGGGCCTGTGACACCGTCTTTGCGTCGGAGCGCAACTGGACCGTGGTGCGCGGCAGCGATCTGGAAGAAGGCGAAAGCGAGGGACTGCCGCTTTGGGCCGAACATGTCGGCGACCCGATCCTGGCCCTGAACCGGACGCGGCGGACCGATTTTGCCCTGTTCATGGTCGCGGCGCTGACCGACGACAGCCTGATCCGCAAGGCCCCGGCCATCGTCAGCCGCCGCGCCGCGTCTGGTCCGGCGGCGGGCACCGGGGGGTAGACCAAGCGGGACAGGATTGCCGGTTGCGGGTCGGCGGCTGCTTCTTGTCGCGTTTGGTGCGCAGGATTGTACACTCTGCGAACGCGGCGGGGTGAACCCCGCCCTACGGCGTTGCATGGGGTGGCGGGGGCGGCTATATCGCGGCCAACATTGGGGGAGTTGGCGATGGACTACGCAGCACTGGAAACCGTGATCGAGGCGGCCTGGGAGGCGCGGGACGGGATCAGCCTGGCGACGACGGGCGAGGTGCGGGAGGCTATCGAGGCGACACTGGCGGCGCTGGACAGTGGCGTGCTTCGGGTGGCGGAAAAGCGCGGGAACGGCGACTGGCAGGTGAACCAGTGGGCCAAGAAGGCGGTGCTGCTGTCGTTCCGGCTGAACGACATGGCCGAGATTTCGGGCGGCAATGGCGGGTCGAACTGGTGGGACAAGGTGCCCTCGAAGTTCCAGGGCTGGACGGCGGCGGACTGGCGGCGCGCCGGGTTTCGGGCGGTGCCGGGGTCGATCGTGCGGCGGTCGGCGTTCATCGGGAAGAATGTGGTGCTGATGCCGTCTTTCGTGAACGTGGGGGCCTATGTGGGCGAGGGCTCGATGGTGGATGGCTGGTCCACGGTCGGGTCTTGCGCGCAGATCGGAAAGAACGTGCATCTGTCGGGCGGCGTCGGGATCGGCGGCGTGCTCGAGCCGATGCAGGCGGGGCCGACGATCATCGAGGACAACTGCTTCATCGGGGCGCGGTCGGAGGTGGTGGAGGGCTGCATCATCCGCGAGGGCTCGGTGCTGGGGATGGGCGTGTTCATCGGGCAGTCGACCCGGATCGTCGACCGCGAAAGCGGGGCGGTGATGTACGGCGAGGTGCCGGCGGGGTCGGTGGTGGTGGCAGGCTCGATGCCGTCAAAGGGCGGGGTCAACCTCTATTGCGCGGTGATCGTGAAGAGGGTGGACGCGCAGACCCGCAGCAAGACCAGCATCAACGAGTTGCTGCGGGACTGAGGCCGGAAGCTCCCGGCTTGCAAGGAGCCGGGCGAGTTTGAGGCGAGTTTTTCCTACTCGCGGTTTGCCATTGGCGGCCCCATGGCGTAGCACTGGGGCGCGGGGCCAGAAGTGCCCGGACCTTATACAGATCACGTGTGGTGCGATGGGAGCACGTGGGGTGGTGGGGGGTCCGGAGGGGTCGGGACCCCCCAATTCCCGTTTTCAGAACATTTCCGTCTTCAGAACAGGGCCAGTACCACGCCGATGATGGTGCAGCCGACGACGGAATAGACCGCGTCGATCAGGCTGAGGGCCAGCGGCCGGGCGGCGTAGGTGTTGTTCATCACCACCCAGGGCGTGATGAAGAACGCGCCGATGCCGAAACCGCCCATCAGGCCGTCCAGCACCGTATCCAGCGATGCCATGGCAAAGACGTGCCGCATCATTCCGGCCACCACCAGCACGCAGACAAAGCCGACGATGAACGGCATGGGGTTGCCGCTGCCCTGCGGCTTGCCGCTGGCGTCGACCGGGATGCCGGCGGCCCTGATCCAGGGCTTCGACATGGTGATGTACCAGAACGCTCCGAACGCATAGGCCGCGAGTGCGGCCACGATGACGGCGATGTAAGCCATGGTCCCCCCATTGCGGGGCTATGATCTGCCCCTGTGGGTTCAGCTTACAAACCGCCAAGCGCGCAGACAACTGCCCATTCTGCAGCCGTCACCGGTTGCACCGACAGGCGGGTGTTTTTCACCAGCGCCATGTCGGCCAGTCGCGGCTCTGCCTTGCACATCTGCAGCGTGACCGGGCGCGGCAGCGCGAACAGGGCGCGGATATCGACGCAATCCCAGCGCGGATCGTCGGTGGTGCTGTCGGGGTGCGACAGCGCGATGATTTCGACCACCCCGACAATCTCCTTGCCGATGTTGGAGTGGTAGAAGAAGGCGCGGTCGCCCAGCATCATCTGGCGCATGTTGTTGCGGGCCTGATAGTTGCGGATGCCGTGCCATTGTTCGCCCGCTGCGCCGCGCTCCATCTGATCGGCAAAGCTCCAGACATCGGGTTCGGATTTGACCAGCCAGGTGCGCATCAGCCGATCGCCCGTTTCCAGGCGGTGATGCTGACGCTGGCGAACAGGCCGGCCCGGGCATAGGGGTCGGCATCGGCCCAGGCGCGGGCGGCGGCTAGGTCCGGCACGTCGAGGATCAGAAGCGAGCCGCACATGTCGCCGGCTTCGTCGAGGAATGGGCCGGCCAGTTCGACCACCCCGGTTGCCGCGATATGCGCCAGATGGGCGGCGCGGTTGTCGGTGCGGGTTTGCAGAGCACCCGGTTTGTCGTGGCAGATCACGGCGTAGCGCATGGCTCATTCCTGTTTCAGGGGGCGCGACAACAGGGCCCCGGTGGCATCGGCAAGCGGCATCCTACCATCCAGAACCGCCGCGACCATAGTGGTGATCGGCATGTCGATGCCACGGCGTTGGGCCAGCGCTGCGGCGGCATGGGCCGTCGCCACACCCTCGACCGTCACGCCGGCATCCGGTGGCTGACCGGCGCCGATGGCAAGGCCGTGGCGGAAGTTGCGGCTGTGAGCCGAGGTGCAGGTCAGGATCAGATCGCCCAGCCCGGACAGTCCCGCGAGGGTTTCGGGCCGCGCGCCAAAGTTCAGCGCCAGCCGCAGCATTTCCGCATAGCCCCGGGTCATGAGCGCGGCCCGGGCACTGTCACCCAGGCCGGCACCGATCACCATGCCGGCGGCGATGGCCATGACATTCTTCAGCGCGCCACCCAGTTCGGCCCCGGTGACATCGGTGCTGCGATAGAGACGAAGCGTGGAGGTCGACAGCAGGTGTTGCAGCCGGGCCCCAAGGTCGGGGTCGCGGCAGGCGAGCGTCAGGGCGGTGGGCAAGCCCGCCGCGATGTCGGCGGCAAAGCCCGGGCCGGTCAGCAAGGCGGGAGCGATGCCGGGGCAGGCGGCGGCCAGCAGGGCGGTCGGGCCAAGGCCGGTGGCAAGGTCGATGCCCTTGGCGCAGGCAATCAGGGGGATGCTGCGCAGGGTTCCGGCATGGGCGGCCAGAAAGCCGGCCAGTTGCTGCATCGGAACCGCGATCAGGGCCCCGCTGCCGGTTCGGATGTCATCGATATCGGCTGAAACAGACACGGATTCCGGCAGCATGATGCCGGGAAGGCGGGGCGTGGTCCGGCTGCGCTGCATGTCGGCCACCAACGCCGGATTGCGGCCCCACAGCGTCACCCGGGCACCACCCTGAGCCAGCGCCACAGCCAGTGCGGTGCCGAACGCGCCGGACCCGAGCACGGCCAGATCGGTCATGCCTTGGCCCCGCGTTTGCCGGAACCGATCAGGGGTGGGCTGACGGTATCCAGCGGCCAGCGCGGTCGTGCCGACAACGTCATGTCGTCGAACAGGCCAAGCCGGTAGCGCTCGATCCCGGCCCAGGCGATCATCGCGGCATTGTCGGTGCAAAGTGCCAACGGTGGTGCCACAAAACGCAGGGCGCGTTCGGCGCAGACCGCCATCAGCCCGGCCCGGATGTGCCGGTTGGCTGCGACGCCACCGGCCACGGCAAAGGCAGGATCGGGCGGCGACAGCGCCAGATAGGCGGCAATGGCGCGCAGCGATTTCTCGGCCAGGACATCGGCAACCGCCGCCTGAAATCCGGCGCACAGGTCGGCACGGTCGGCCCGGGTCAGCCCGCCCTGCGCGGCTATCAACGTATCGCGGGCCCGTAGCAGCGCGGTTTTCAGGCCCGAGAACGACAGATCGCAGCCGGGCCGGTCCAGAAGCGGGCGCGGAAAGGCAAAGCGGGTGGGATCACCGGACAGCGCCGCCGCTTCGACCGCCGGCCCGCCGGGTTGCGGCAGGCCGAGCAGTTTTGCCACCTTGTCAAACGCCTCGCCCGGGGCATCGTCGATGGTGCCGCCAAGGCGGCCATAGTCGGTGGCGCTGCGGACCATGAGGAACTGGCAATGACCGCCCGAGACCAGCAGCATCAGGTAGGGGAACGCCAGATTGTCGGTCAGGCGCGGCGTCAGGGCGTGC
This sequence comes from Paracoccaceae bacterium, assembly GCA_031401675.1. GTDB lineage: Bacteria > Pseudomonadota > Alphaproteobacteria > Rhodobacterales > Rhodobacteraceae > JANNRR01. Next base: position 18,411 of record JANNRR010000167.1, on the reverse strand, counting down.
CCGGCCAGGTGGTTCACCCCGATCAGCGGCAGGCCGGTGGCGGTGGCGATGCCCTTGGCGCACATCACCCCCGCCAGGACCCCGCCGATCAGACCCGGCCCGGCGGTGACCGCCACTGCGTCCAGATCGGCCAGGGCCAGGCCGGACTGCACCAGAGCCTGTTCCACGCAGATATCCAGTTTTTCGACATGGGCGCGGGCGGCGATTTCGGGCACGATTCCGCCAAAGGCCGCGTGCAGGTCGGTCTGGCCATAAAGGACAGAGCCAAGGATCACGGCCGATTTCCCCGGCACATGCCGGACCACGGCGGCGGCGGTATCATCGCAGCTGCTTTCCAGCCCCAGGAGGGTAAGAGTTGTGTTCATGTGCCGCCGGTTGCGCCGCTCCTGCGTGCGGCGTAACACCATGTGACGGGGCGGACAATCCTGCCGCCCGGACCAGCCCGAGGGATTGCGGTGACGCCCAACTTGCCGCGCAGTGCCGCAGCGCCGCTGCTTCTGACCCGGCCACAGGTCCAGGCCGAGCGGTTTGCCGCCGATTTTGCCGCGCGGTTCGGCAGGCAGACGCAGGTGGTGATTTCGCCCCTGATCCGGGTGCGGCATCTTCCCCTTGCGGTGCGGCCCGATCGTTATGCCGGATTGCTGTTCACCTCGGAAAACGGGGTTACGGCGTTTGCGGCACAGGTTGCGGACCGGCATTGGCCGGTGTGGTGCGTCGGCGCGCGAACCACGTCGCGGGCCCGGTCTGCGGGGTTCGCAGCGACCAGCGCCGACGGCGACGCCGCTACGCTGCTGGCGCTGTTGAGACAGACAGCGCCGCCGGTGCCGCTGCTGCATCTGTGCGGCGAGCATACGGTCGGCGATCTGGCGGATGCGTTGAATTCCGCTGGAATAGAGACGTTTTCCGCCCCGATCTATGCCCAGGATGCGCTGGCGCTGTCGCCGGACGCCCGGGCGCTTTTGCAAGGCCGGAAGCCGGTACTGGTGCCGCTGTTTTCACCGCGAACGGCGGCGCTGTTTCAGACCGGGATCACCGGGCCGGTCTGTCCGCTGCTGATTGCGGCCCTGAGCCAGGCGGTTGCCGACGTGGTGACTCTGCCGCGACTGGCTTGTGAAGTGGCAACGCGTCCGGATGGGCCCGCCATGCTGGACGCGCTTGGCAAACTGATCGAGGTTGGTGCAGCAGCTTGAGCGGGCGGATAGGGCGGGATAAGGTTGGCACAATGGCCGGCCGGTGCCATGAGCAGATCTGAGAATCGGGAGACGCGCGGTCATGGCTAGTTCCGAAGACGCGGCGGGCGGAACCGGGGATACGGGCGCGGCGGCGGGTCAGACCCTTGCCGCCGCAGCCAAATCGACGGCAGCCGATGACCCGACGGTGCCCGAGCCGGATCGCCTTGCCTCCGCCGAGCCGCTGATTCTGGCTGACCCGCAACGGCCGAAGCCGCGCACGGAGCCGTGGGGACGGGCTGACGAGACCGAGCCGGAACCATCGCTGCAGCCGGTGCCGCAGCCGGTGCCGCAGCCGGTGTCGGAGCCGGTACAACGCCGGGGGGGCGGATTCGTGCCGGTGCTGCTGGGCGGCGTGGTGGCGGCAGGTCTGGGGTACGGCGTCGCGCAGGTGGTGCCGGATGGCTGGCCGGTCGCCATCGACCGGGCCGAGTTGCTGGCGTTGCAGGATGGGCAGGCGGCGGCGACAGCGCGGGCCGAGGCGCTGGCGGCCGAGATTGCGGCGCAGGGGCGCAGTCTGGCCCGCAGCCTGGCCGAGGTGCCGTCGGCGGCGGCACTGGCCGACCTTGCCTCCCGGATATCGAAGCTGGAGACTGCCGCAGTCGAGCAGGCGGCGACGACCGAGCTGCGCCTGTCGGAAATCGCGAATGCGGCGGCGGCGCTGGATGCGCGGGTCAACACGCTGGAACGGCGGCCGGTTCAGGGCGGCGCCGCTTCTGACACCGCGCTGTCGGCCTATGAGGATGAGATCAAGGCGCTCAGGGCGATGGTCGAGGCGCAACAGGCACAAAGCGCCACGGTCGGGGAAGACATCGCGGCGATTGCAGCCGAGGCGACGTTGCAGTTGCAGGCAGCCGAAGCCAGGGCCGCCGCGTTGCAGGAACGGGCGGAACAGACGGCGCAGACCGCCACCGCCGGGGCGGCATTGCAACGGGTGGTGGCGGCGCTGGAGGCTGGCGGCGCCTTTGGCAGTGCGCTGGACGAGATTGCTGCGGCGGGGGTGGCCATTCCGGACGGGTTGACCGCAGGGGCCGGCGGAGTGCCAACGTTGCGCGACCTGCAAGCGGGCTTTGCCGAACCGGCGCGGGCGGCGCTAAGCGCGTCGTTGAAAGCAACGGTCGGCACGACGGCGCTGGACCGGTTCGCGGCATTTCTGCGCAATCAGGTCGGCGCGCGGTCGCTGGCAGCGCGCGATGGTCCGGACCCCGATGCGATCCTGTCACGCGCCGAGGCGGCGCTGGCGACGGGCGATCTGGCTACCGCGCTGGGCGAAATCGACGCCCTGCCCGAAGCCGGGCGCGCCGCACTGGCGGACTGGATGGCGCAGGCGCGAGGCCGGCAAACCGCGCTTGCCGATCTGGCGGTGCTTGCCGCCGACCTTGGCAGATAGGGAACGCAAATGCTGTGGTCGCTGGTCAAGATCGTGATGTTCGTGGCGGTGGTGGCGATGCTGGCCGTGGGTGCCGGCATCCTGCTGGAAACCGGTGGCGGCGTGCGGGTGGTGGTGGCCAACACCGAATTCACGCTGGGGCCGCTGCAACTGGTGGTGGCGGCTCTGGCGCTGCTGGTGCTGGTCTGGCTGTTCTTGCGGCTGATCGGGTTGCTGGTGGCAAGCCTGCGGTTCCTGAATGGCGATGAAACCGCAATCTCGCGCTACTTCGACCGCAACCGCGAGCGCAAGGGTTTCGAGGCGCTGGCCGAGGGCATGATGGCGCTGGCCTCTGGCGAGGGGCGGCTGGCGATGCAGAAGGCCGGCAAGGCGGAACGGCAATTGCAGTTGCCGCACCTGACCAACCTGTTGACGGCGCAGGCGGCCGAAATGGCGGGCGACGGCAAGAAGGCCGAGGCGGTGTATCGGCGGCTCCTGGAGGATGACCGCAGCCGGTTCGTGGCCCTGCGCGGCATCATGAAACAGAAGCTGGCGTCGGGCGACACCGTCACGGCACTGGCGCTGGCGCAACGGGCGTTTGCTCTGAAGCCGAAGCACGAGGAAACCCAGGACATCCTTCTGAGCTTGCAGGCCGGGCAATCCGACTGGAAGGGCGCGCGCACCACGCTGGCGGCCAAACTGAAGGGCGGCAGCCTGCCGCGCGACGTTGCCCGCCGCAGGGACGCCGTTCTGGCGCTGCAGCAAGCCAAGGGTGTGCTGGATGAGGGCAACACCATCGAGGCGCGCGAGGCGGCGATTGCCGCCAACCGGCAGTCGCCCGACCTGATCCCTGCGGCCGCGATGGCGGCGCGCAGCTACATAGCGCAAGGCAATGCCAAGAACGCCACCCGCGTGCTGAGAACCGCCTGGGAGGCGCAGCCGCATCCCGATCTGGCGGCGGCGTTTGCCGAGATCGCACCGCAGGAGTCGGCCGCTGAACGGCTGAAACGCTTTGCAACGCTGACCCGGCTGCGACCGGAGCATGCGGAAACCAGACTGCTGCTGGCCGAGTTGCACATCGGGGCCGAAAACTTCACGTCTGCCCGCAAGGCCGTGGCCGATCTGTTGGACCGGCACCCGACACAGCGGCTGTTCACGATCATGGCCGCGATCGAACGCGGCGAGGGCTCGCCCGATTCGGTGGTGCGCGGCTGGCTGACGCGGGCGCTGACCGCATCTCGCGGGCCGCAATGGACCTGCGACAAATGCCATACGGTTCACAGCAGCTGGGGGCCGGTCTGCGACAATTGCGGCGGGTTCGACACGCTGAGCTGGCGCGAACCGCTGTCACAGCCCGGGCCGTCGGCGACCGGCACCGAGCTGTTGCCGCTGATCGTCGGCACCCCCGCCGAGCCGGGTCACCACAACGGTCCGGTGATCGCGGACGCCGAAGTGATCGACGCCGAAACGCGCCCGACCGGAACATAATCGGACTATCCAGCCTGGGAAAAGCTTGCTAAAGACCCGGCTCGGAGCCGCTGTAGCTCAGTTGGTAGAGCACGTCATTCGTAATGATGGGGTCGGGAGTTCGAGTCTCTTCAGCGGCACCATATCGTTCAAACTTTTGTCGTTATACCAAACGCTTGCCCGGCGGGCGGCGTTTGGTACACAGCTTTTTATCCCCCTCAAGAGTTCTGGTGCTGAGCGGACACTTCGGAACGCTGTCAGCCCGATGCAATCCACCAGCAGCTCAACTCAATGATTGTCGGGTACAGGTTGAGCTACCCCCCAAAAATCGGACAGTGACGGAAGCTACGATCTGAAGTCTGCTGGTCTCCAGTCACGAGGAGAACAGAGATGTCGAAACGCAGGAACCATGATGCGGCCTTCAAGGCCCGCGTTGCGTTAGAGGCGCTGAAGGGCGAGCGCACGGTGTCGGAATTGGCGACCGCCTATGAGGTGCATCCGACGATGATCCACCAATGGAAGAAGGCGCTGCTGGAAGGGGCCGCTGGCATCTTTGAGCGTGGCGGTCAGGCGGCAGCCACGGCTGAAATTGCCGAGGAGACGGTTCGTGATCTGCATGCCAAGATCGGAGAACTGGCCGTCGCCAACGATTTTTTGTCACGAAAGCTCAAGCCCTGGATATCGTCCGTCCTGAAACTGGAACGTGTGGCCGACTTGAAACAGCAAACCGCTGCAACAATTGCCTCCTGGCCAATCCTGAGGGTCCGCCAGATTGGCAAGAGCTTCGGTGCCGGCAGTAACGCCTTTGGCGCGCGCACAACCGGCGGGGTGAAGGCAGTCAATAATGTCAGCTTCGATCTGATGGCCGGCGAAAGCCTTGGCATCGTCGGGGAAAGCGGTTCGGGCAAGACCACGCTTGGCCGCCTGATACCACGGATCATCGAACCGACCGAGCGTAGCATCGAGTATTCACCGCAAGCGGGGAATTCCGTCGACATCCGCGCCCTGAACAAGGCCGGCCTGCGCGACATCTATCGCCAAATCCGCTTCGTCTTTCAGGACCCGTTTTCCTCACTGAACCCGCGGATGTGCGTGCGGCAAATCGTGGGCGAACCGATGCGGATCAATGGCATCGCATCGGGCAAGGCACTTGCCTCGCGCGTCGGCGAGTTGCTCGAAATGGTCGGCCTGGACCCAGCCTCGATGGAACGCTACCCGCATGCGGTTTCCGGCGGCCAGCGGCAGCGCATCGGCATCGCCCGGGCATTGGCACTTGATCCGAAAATCCTGATTGCCGATGAAGCCACGTCCGGGCTTGACGTGTCCATCCGGAGCCAGGTGCTTGATTTGCTTTTGAACCTGCAACAGGGCCTGCGGCTCAGTCTTATCTTTATCAGCCACGACATCGGCGTTATGCGCTATTTCTGCGACCGCGTTGCCGAGATGCGCCAGGGCGAAGTTGTCGAGATCGGCGATGCAGAAACCATCTGCACTTCGCCTAACCATCTTTATACCAAGGCGCTGATTTCCGCGGCGCCCTATCTCGATCCAAGGACACCGCGGATGAACCAGCGCACCCACTATTCCGAAACCTTACCAAAGAAGGCACCTCAATGATCAAAGCAGCATTCCTCGGGCTTGGCGTCATGGGCTATCCAATGGCCCGGCACCTGAAGGCCAAGGGCCATGATGTAACTGTCTACAACCGCACCACTGCCAAGGCGGAAAAATGGGTCAGCGAAAACGGCGGCGCACTCAAGCTGACGCCCAAGGAAGCTGCTCAGGGGCAGGATATCATCTTTGCCTGTGTCGGCAATGACGATGACCTGCGCGAGGTGACGCTCGGCCCCGACGGTGCCTTTCTCGGCGTGGCGCAAGGTGCTATGTTTGTCGATCACACTACAGCTTCGGCGGGAATCGCCCGCGAACTGCATGTCGAGGCTGCCCGGCGCGGTTTCGAATTTCTGGATGCCCCCGTATCGGGTGGCCAAGCTGGTGCCGAAAACGGTCAACTGACCGTCATGGTTGGCGGTGACAAGGCACCGTTTGACCGCGCCCAACCGGTGATCATGAGCTTTGCCAAGGCTTGCCGTCTGCTCGGCGCTTCGGGTTCCGGTCAGATTGCAAAGATGATGAATCAGATCTGCATTGCCGGCGTGGTGCAAGGGCTGGCCGAGGCGATTCACTTCGGCAAGAACAGCGGTATGGACGTCGAAGCGGTGATCGAGGTGATCTCGAAAGGCGCCGCGCAAAGCTGGCAGATGGAAAATCGCTACAAGACCATGAATGTCGGCAAGTTCGACTTCGGCTTTGCGGTCGACTGGATGCGCAAGGATCTGTCAATCGTTCTGGACGAGGCGCGTAAGAACGGCTCCAAGCTGCCGCTGACCGCGCTGGTGGACCAATTCTATGCAGAGGTGCAGGGCATGGGCGGCAAACGCTGGGACACCTCCAGCCTGCTGGCGAGGTTGCAGCGGTGAGCTCGGCTTGATCGGGCGCGGTGAGGTATCCCATTTGACCAAGACACAACCGCTCCCCGTTGCCCGCCAGCTTTCGGTGCGCGCTGCTATCGAGACGATCCTGCGGCAAGGAGCGGCCTCGCGCGCCGAATTGGCCAAGCTGACAGGCCTGTCGCGACAGACGACCACCCAAGTGGTGCTGGAACTGGAACGCGACGGATGGCTGCAAGTCAGCGGTCGCATGCCGGAACCATTGGGCCGCAGCGCTCCGACGTATGAGTTGAACCCGGCCTCGGCATATGTGCTTGGCATCCGGCTGGAGGGTGCGGTGTTGCAGATGGCGGTAGCTGATATCTGCGGCGAAGTGGTGACGGAAACCTCGGAACCTACCGATCCGCGTGGCGGAAGTGAGGTCGTGCATCAAGTCGGGGGAATGTTCCGGGCCCTGATCGATTCAGCCCATATCAAGCGGGAGGGCGTGAAGTTCAGCGTAATGGGCACCCTGGGTGTCGTCGAACCCAAGTCCGGCAGTATCGAGATTGCCCCGTCTATCCCCCATCTCAGCGACATCAACGTGGTTGCCGAAATGCGCAGTGAACTGAACTTTCCGCTGTCCATCGAAAACGGCGTGAAGCTGGCTGCTTTGGGTGAACTCTGGCAAGGCGCGGCAAGTGGAGCCCGCAATTTCGCCTATTTCGGCATCGGCAGTGGGGTCGGCATGGGCATTGTCGCCGATGCCAAGTTTCTGCGCGGCGGACGTGGTGCCGCCGGGGAAATCGCCTATTTGCCGGTCGGCGGTGACCCTTTCGATCCGGCCGGATTTGTCAATGGCACTTTCGAGATGGCGGTCAACAGTGCCGCCGCGATCCGTCGCTTTGAAGGCTATGGCGGCGCGGCCGTCAAAGGTGTTGATGAGATCTTCCAGGCGCTGATCATGGGCTGTGCCGCTGCCGCTGCTGCCATTGATGAAATCGCCCGGCTTGCCGCGCCGACAAGCCCAACCGGCAGAACGCTGGTCGGCTGCCGAATCCCCTACCGCCGCGGATGTCGGGCGCCAGCGCGACATGCTGGCGGCCAGGTTCGTCGCGGCGAGCGTTGGGGTGGACACGGTGCCGACCGAAGTGATGGGCAGGCATTCAGTGGTGATCGCGGTGGTGAACGCACCCTCGTAGGCGATGTTGCAGTGCAGGCATCGAAGGCCACTTCCTGCAATTGACTTCCTGTCGATCGGTCGCCCGGTCAAGGTCAGTCCAAAGTTGCTCTGTCTGTGCCGGAGAACTCTGAGAATACGTCCCGCATACGCCGAAATCCATTGGTCTGGTGCCGGGAATCCGACGCTGCAAACCCCATGACAAGGCCAGACTGCGGAGCCGTGCAAGAGAACTGCATCGATAGTGGCGAGACATTCACGCCGCTGCGGAGCGCCGCCGCCGCAAAGGCACGGTCGTCGGTCGGGTCAAGAAACTGCGCCACCACCTGAATACCGGTGCCGGTCAGTTCAAGTCTCATCCAGGTTCGAAGGTGATTGTCGAACTCGGCGGCAAAGACTTCTCGCCGCTGTGCATACAATCGGCGCGTCCGCCGAAGGTGCCGCGTCAGATGCCCTTCGTTCATGAAATCGGCCAGCGCGGCCTGTGTCACAAGCGGCGCAAACTGCCCCGTGGTCGCCAAGACCGCCTCGATGCGGTCGCTGACGGTCGGGGGCACAACCATGAAGCCGAGCCGCATGGCTGGAAAAAGGATCTTCGCGAAGGTGCCGACAAAGATCACGCGGTTCGATACATCGCGCCCTTGCAGCGCGGGGACAGGCTGCCCCTGAAAACGGTACTCGCTGTCATAATCGTCCTCGATGATCCAGGCGTTCGCATGCTCCGCGATGCGCAAGAGGTTCAGACGTTGCTCCGTCGGCATGGTGACACCGAGCGGATAGTGGCACGAGGGCGTCACGAAGATCACCCGTGGCGGCACGGGCGGTGGCTTCAGCAGCCAGCCCGTGCCATCGACCGACAACGGGGTCAGGATCGCTCCCGCCGAAAGAAAGGCCGCTCGAGCTCCGAGGTAGCCGGGTTCCTCCATCCAGACGGTGTCACCCGGATCGAGGAGAATGCGCGCGAGCAGGTCGAAGGCCGACTGGGCGCCGTTGGTCACAACGATCTGTTCAGGGCTGCAATTCACGCCGCGAGATACCGCAAGATAGCGCGCGATGGCGTCGCGAAGCGGCGGGTAGCCCTGCAGATGGTAGGTGCCAAACAGATCTTGGCGCGCCAACTTGGCACGGTGCCCGAGCAGTTTGGACCAGGTGTTGAAGGGAAAGCTGTCGGGGTCCGGCATTCCGGGATGAAAAGCATTCACGCCGGGCTGCCCGCCGTGATACCTCTGGGCCTGCATCAGACGGCCCCGGGCCGACAGTGCGCGACCACCATCGGGTTGCGTAGCCTTTGTGTTGCTGCCAAGCGCCGGAAGATCAACGACCAGCGGTGTGGCCCCCTTGCGCATCCTGAGATACCCTTCAAGCGCAAGCTGATCATAGGCGGTAATCACGCTGTTTCGCCCGACGCCCAGGTCGCGTGACAGTTCGCGCGTCGAGGGCAGCGCGCCGCCGCTGGCCAGCGCACGCCGCTCGATCAGGCCGCGAAGCTGGCTGTAGATCTGGAGATGCAGATTCACGCTGCTGTCAGGATCGAGAGTGACGGACTCAATCGGAAATCGGGTGCCCATAACTGGTTCCTGAAAATTGCGACGATCTGGCTCTGATCGCGAGACCACATTGCGTATAGCATTCAAGCTCGGCAATACCAAAACCGGAGGGCAGCCCGTGTACACCGTCGGCGAAGAGGAAGTCGAAGCGGTAAGCCGGGTGATCCGGAGCAAGGCGCTGTTCCGCTATGGCGTCGGCAAGGAATGCGACCGTTTCGAGCAGCGATATGCGGCCCACCTCGGGGTGAAGCATTTTGCGCTCGCAGCCAGCGGCAGCAACGCGCTGTGCGCCGCGATGACGGCGGCAGGCCTTGGTCCCGGCGACGAGGTGCTGATTCCGGCCCATACCTACATGGCGAGCGCGACGTCGGTACTGGCTTGCGGGGCGATCCCGGTGATCGTCGATGTGGACGAAAGCATCACGATTGATCCTGCGGCCATAGAGGCCGCCATCGGCCCCAGCACTCGTGCGGTTATCCCGGTCCACATGTGGGGCGCGGCTTGTAACATGGATGCGATCATGAGAATCGCCAAACGGCGCAACCTGATCGTCATCGAGGACTCCTGCCAGGGTGTCGGTGGCGGCTATGAAGGCCGAAAGTTCGGCTCCATCGGCCACATCGGGGCCTTCTCGTTCAATTTCTACAAGAACATGACCTGCGGCGAAGGCGGCGGCGTGGCCGTCAACGACGACCGGCTTGCCAAACGGGTGCGCGGTGCCATCGACCCCTGCCACTTTTACTGGAACGGCCGCGACGACGATGAGAAACCTTTCGCCGGCAACGGCGCGCGCGCGTCAGAATTTATGGGCGCGATGCTCAATGTGCAACTCGACCGCATCGACAGCATGATCGGGGCGATGCGGGCGGAAAAGCGAAAGATCCTTGCCGGCACCGCAGCTTTTGGCAACCTCGGACTACTTCCCTCGCCGATGAACAGCGCCGACCATGACTGCGCCACCCATGTGATGTACAGTCTGCCCTCTGCCGTTGCGGCGCGCCGCTTCGTGGAGGTATTCCCCAGCGTGATCGCAGGAAAGACCGGGCGGCACACCTACACCGAATGGGACCAAGTGCTGATCGGCGCGGGTGCGGCCCATCCGGCGATGAATCCCTATCTGATGGCGGCCAACGCCAAGTGCCGCCTGACATACACCAAGGACCAGTGTGCGCGCTCGCTCGAGATCCTCGACCGAACCGTAATGGTGCCGACGAACCCCGACCACAGCGATGCTCAGATCGACGACATGATCCACAACATCGGTGTGGCCAGCCGCGTGGCGCTTGCCGGCTTGTCCCCTGAGAAAGCGGATCTGCGCAATCTGCTTCCCATCGACGTGCAGAAGTTCGACTCGATCAGCCGCGACCGGGCCGAAGCCCGGGGCGGCCACCCCAGCCAGCCGACGAGTTGACGCAATGACGGAACCGGACGAGGAGCGATAGGTGGCAGAGCGGGTGCGGATTGGCGTGATCGGCGCGGGGGGTGTTGCCCAGATCGAGCATATCCCCAATCTGCTTCGGCTGCCCGGCCTTTTCGACCTGCGCGGGGTCGCCGATCCCTCGGCGATGGTGCGCGCCTCGGTCGCGGAACGCCACGGTCTTGCGGTTTTTCCCGATGCCGTTGCGCTCTTGGCCCAGCCGCTCGATGCCGTGGTCGTTGCTTCGCCCGATGCTCTGCACCTTGAACATGTCGCTGCAGCGCTTGGGGCCGGCCTGCATGTGTTCTGCGAAAAGCCACTGACCTATGCCACGTCCGACATCGCCCGGCTGGCCGCGCAGCGCGACAAGGTGGGCAAGGTGCTTCAGACAGGGTATATGAAGCGGTTCGATCCCAGCTACGAGGCGCTTTTGGCGATGCTGCCATTGCAGCGCGGCGCGCTTCGCCAGATCTCGGTAGAGGTGACCGATCCCGATGCGGGCCCGTTCGTGAAGCATCACGACTGGCGGGCGGGGCATGACCTTGCAGCCGACGCGGGGCTGCGGCTGCGACAATTGCGGTCTGAACAGGTTGGGCGCGCGGTGCCCGCCGTCCTTGACGACATCGGCGTCCGTGGCTTCTGCGCCGCCTATGCGTCGTCCATCGTCCATGACGTGAACGCCGTTCACGGCATTCTTGACGCTTTGGGAATTGGCGACGGCCAGATCGTTGGTGCGGCCTTCTTTGCAGGCGGTCAGGGCGGTCAGGGCGCGGTCTCGCTTTTGGAGGGGTCAGCACTTTGGACAATGTCGCACCTGACCGTGCCGGACCTGCCCCACTATTGCGAACGCATCACGCTGACCTTCGAATGCTCCTCGCTCGAACTGGAATTTCCTTCGCCCTGGCTGAATCACGCGCCGACGCGCCTGACGGAACGCCGTGGGCGCGACGGCGCACTTGAGACACGCGATATCCGAACCAGTTACGCCGAGGCCTTCGTCGAGGAACTGAAGGGCTTCCACCGCGCCGTGACGGCGGGCGAGCCCGTGCGCAACACGGCCGAGGCGGCGGGACGCGACATGAAACTTCTGTCCGGCCTTGCAACCTGGCACGCCAGTCATTCCCAACTGCACAAGGGAGCGGCGGCATGAACGTCCGAATCGGGATCAATCCGATCACCTGGACCGACGATGACGTGCCGGACCTTGGCGGCGACATACCGCTGGACGTCTGCCTGACCGAAGCGAAACAGGCGGACTACGCCGGGATCGAGCTTGGGTGCAAGTTTCCCCGCCAGTCCGCCGTGCTACGCCCGATCATGGAGCGCTACGGGCTTGCCGTCATTTCCGGCTGGTACGACGGCCGCTGCGCCGAAGGTGATATAGACGCCGAGATGGCGGCGATCGGGCCGCACCTTAAGCTTCTGAAAGACATGGGCTGCACGCATGTCGTGCACGCCGACACGTCGCGCGGGCGGCACGGGGCAATCTGGCGGCCAATCTCGGAACGCCCCTCCCTTCTGGCGGGCGAGTGGGCGGATTACGGGCGCAAGCTGGCGATGCTGGCGGAACGGAGGGCCGACTTCGGCATGGGAATGGCGTTTCACCATCACATGGAAACGATTGTCGAGACTGACGCAGAGGTCGGACATCTGATGCGCCATTCCGGCGAAGCCGTCGGCCTTCTCTATGACACAGGGCATTCGGCCATGTCCGGCGGCGATCCACTGGCGATGCTGAAGGCGCATCTCGCCCGCGTGGTCCACGTCCACAGCAAAAACACGCGCCCGGGGCATGGTGGCCAAGGCGCGGGTGGCAGACATGAGCTTCATGGCTGCCGTCATGGAGGGTGTCTTCACGGTGCTCGGCAACGGCAGCATCGACTACTTCGCCATCCTGAAGGCCCTGCACGATTCAGGTTATGCCGGATGGCTGGTGGTAGAAGCGGAACAGGACCCGAAGAAGGCCCAACCGCTGACCTATGCGACGATGGGGTTCCGGAACCTCGTACGCATTGTGAAAGAGGCGGGGTTCACGGTCACGAGTTGAAGCACCATTCGGGCGAAACCGTTCTGTAGCGCAAGCACGGACCCGCGAAACGGGGTCTCAATATGCAAGGAGATAAGCGAAATGTTCGAATGCCTTAGATTTGTACCCGCCGCCATCGCGGCACTTGGCGTGATTGCCGGGGCCGCCGAGGCAGAAGGTCTGAAAGCCGCCGCCGACGTGAAGATCGCCGTAGTTGTCCACGGCAACTCGTCGGATGCCTACTGGTCCGTGGTGAAACGGGGGGTGGACGATGCCGCCCGCGACACCGGCGCGCAGGTTCAGTACATCGCGCCGCAGGTGTTCGACAGCATCGAACAGGCCCGCCTGATCATGGCCGCCGTGGCGACCGCACCCGACGGCATCGTGATCTCGATCCCCGACAAGGATGCTCTGGCGACGGCCGTCAAGGCTGCGGTCGACGCCGGTATTGCCGTGATCAACATCGACTCGGGCGAACCTCAGGGTGCCGAGCTTGGCGTGCCGCTCTATGTGGGGACGACATCGGAATATGAAGCCGGCATCAAGGCTGGCGAACGTCTTGGTGCGGCAGGCATCCTCAAGGTCGCCTGCATCAACCACGAGGTCGGCAACATTAGTCTTGATCAGCGCTGTCAAGGCATCAATGATGGTCTTGCCAAGTCGGGTGGCGCATCCGAAGTGGTTGCCGTGTCACAAGACCCCGCTGACGTGACTCGCAGGGTCGAGGCTTTTCTTGCTTCGCGTGCCGACATTCAGGCGGTCTTTGCAACGGGCACGGCCTCTGCCAACCCATTGATCAAGTACTTCGACGAACAGGACCTGTGGTCGAAATACGAGCTCTACACCTACGACCTTGGCCCCGAGATCCTTCAGTCGGTCGCCAATGGCAAGATGGGCTTCGGGATCGACGGCCAACAGTACTTGATGGGCTATCTGCCGGTCACCCTTCTGGTCCAGAACGCGACCCACGGACTGATGGTGCAGAACAACATCTACACCGGGCCACTGTTCGTCGACACGCCCGAAAAAGCGCAGGCGGTGGAGCAACTGTCAAAGGAAGGGACGCGCTGACGGCGCGCCCCCGCACGGCCCTGGGGCCGGTTTTCCGCTCCGACCCAGGGCCGCGCTTTGCAATGAGGTGCAATGGATGACAGACGGAACTTCCGGCCCGCCGGAGCCGCCAACTGCCCCGAGGGTCGCGCGCAAGTCGTTGACGGCAGGGGATGAGCGCGTCGCGCAGACCGGTCGCTTCACGCGCCTGATGCGGCGGCCCGAGGCGGGCGTTCTGGTTGGCCTCGTCGCCACGTTCGTCATCTTTGCGCTGCTGCCGGGGGCGAAGTCACTCTACTCGTTGCAGGGCGCGATGACGTTCCTCACGCTGTCGGCGGAGCTTGGCATCCTCGCTGCCGCAGTGGCGTTGCTGATCATTGCAGGAGAGTTCGATCTGTCCATCGGTTCGATGATCGGCTTCGCCGGTATCGTGATGGGCCTTCTCGTCACGCGCCTTGGCTGGCCTCTCTGGGCAGCGATCGGGTCGGCCTTCGCCGTTGCGGTTCTGGTCGGCTATCTGAACGGTCTTATTACGGTAAAGACGCGTCTGCCGTCTTTCATCGTCACACTCGCGTCGCTGTTCATATTGCGGGGCCTCTCGATCGGCATCACCCGTGCCGTGACAGGGCGCACGCAGATTCCCTACATTCTCGACAACCCGCCCGATCCCTGGACGGCGGCGGCGTTCAACGGCCATGTATTCACCGGCCTGTTTCAGTGGATGGGCCGCCAGGGCTGGATCGGGGTAAAGGGCGACGGGATGCCTTTCGTGGCCGGTATCCCGATGTCCATCGTCTGGTGGCTCTTGGTAACCGCGCTGGCGGGCTGGGTCCTTACGCAAACGAAGTTCGGCAACTGGATCTACGCCGCAGGCGGCGACCCGGTGGTGGCGCGCAATGTGGGCGTGCCGGTCGCGCGGGTGAAGATCATCTTGTTCATCCTGACCGCCGTCGCCGCGACGCTGTTGGCCACAATCCAAGTGATGGAAGCCGGCAGTGCCGACACTGTGCGCGGCAACCTGAAGGAGTTCGAGGCGATCATCGCCGCCGTCATCGGGGGTGTGCTTCTGACCGGTGGCTACGGCACTGTCCTCGGCGCGGCCTTCGGCGCGCTGATATTCGGGCTGGTACAGATGGGCATCTTCTTCACCGGAATCGACACCGACTGGTTCAAAGTGTTCCTCGGCATCGTCATTCTGGTCGCCGTACTGGTCAATAATTTCACCCGCGCCCGAGCGCTGGGCGAGAGGTCCGGATCATGACCGCGCCCGCAATCGAACTGCGCCATGTGTCCAAGCGATTCGGGTCGGTCATCGCGCTGAACGACGTGTCGATCGCTGTTAACCCCGGCGAGGTGCACTGTCTGCTGGGCGACAACGGCGCAGGCAAATCGACATTGATCAAGGTTCTGTCCGGCGTTTACCGACCGAGCGAAGGTGAAATTCTGCTCGAAAACCGCGCGGCTGATTTCCGCTCCCCCCGTGACGCCGCCGAGGCCGGAGTGGCAACCGTGTTCCAGGACCTTGGGCTGATCCCGCTGATGTCGATTTCGCGGAACTTCTTCCTTGGGCGTGAACCGGTGAAGGGTGTCTTTCCTTTCCGCCGCTTTGACAAGGTTCATGCCAACGCCGTCGCCAAGCAGGCACTGATCGACGTCGGCATTCAGGTCCGCGATCCGACCCAGGCGGTAGGAACCCTTTCGGGGGGAGAACGGCAGTCGGTCGCCATCGCGCGGGCTATCCATTTCGGGGCAAAGGTGTTGATCCTGGACGAGCCGACTTCGGCGCTGGGCGTGCATCAGGCGGCGATGGTCCTGAAGTTCGTGATCGAGGCGCGGCTGAGGGGCCTCGCCGTCATCTTGATCACCCATAACATCAACCATGCCTATCCGGTGGCCGACGTGTTCACGCTGCTGAACCGCGGCACGTCGAAGGGCACCTTCCGCAAGTCCGACATCAGCCGCGACGAGGTGGTTCGGATCATGTCGGGCGGAGAGGATATGGCGGTCGTGGAACGCGAGATCGCCGATCTGCTGGCCCGGGTCCGATGACACGCCGCGTCGTCGTCCATGTCGATGACTTGGGGATGAGCCACGGCGCGAACCGGGCCTTTGTCGAACTGTCGGCCCTTGGGACGGTGACCTCGGGGTCGGTCATGGTGCCCTGCCCGTGGTTTCCCGAACTCGCGGCAATGGCCCGGGCAGATACGAGCCTTGACGTGGGCGTCCATCTGACGCTGACCAGCGAGGCGGCAGGCTACCGCTGGCGCCCGTTGACCAGACCGCCGGCCTCGGCGGGGCTCACCGATGCGCTCGGGTTCTTCCATCCCGATATTCCGACACTCCGCGCCCAGGCGCAACCGGAAGCGGTCGAAGCAGAATTGCGCGCACAGATCGAGATGGCGACGGAGGCGGGGATCGACGTCACGCATCTCGACGACCACATGGGGGCGGTTCTTGCACCCGAATTCGTCGCCGTCTATGTCCGCGTCGCCCGCGACTACCGCTTGCCGCTTCTGATGTGCCCGACACTCGCGACCTATGGCGGACCGCACAACATGATCGGCATCACCGAAGAAGCATTCGCCCCCGGAGTTGCGGCGGCTCGGGCGGCGGGGTTTACGATCTTCGACCGGATCGTCGAGACCGAGTGGACCATTGCCGACGATCCGGTAAAGCGGTGTCGCGGCATGTTCGAAGGCCTTCTGCCCGGTCTGTCCTTCCTCGCCATTCATCCCACCGCGCCCGGCGAGATCGAGGCGATCGACCCCGCTTTTCACGCCGTCCGCAGCAATGAATATGCCGTGCTACGGTCGTCGAACCATCATGAATGGATCGCAGCGCAGCGCCTTTCCCTGTCGGACATGCGGTCTTTGCGCGAGGATTTTCGGGGGCGCACGGCAATGAGGATGTGAACGGTTGAAATCAGACACATGCGATCCAGCCTTGGTTCCCGCAATGATCGGGCCATCCATGGCGGGCTGGACGTGGCCGACCTTGTCATTCGCCCGGGAGGTGACCCTGCAATCGCCTTGCGTCGGATTTGGCCAATCAAGATACCATATCCTGCAGGCGAATTCGGCCTCCTCGGTGTGGTCGATGGTGGTAGGCAACCCGGGACCATCAGCGATCTGCACCTCGAACCGCTCGATCGGAGCGCCCTGGCCACGCCCGTTACCCGGTATGCATCTTCGCTGCGGGTGACCTTTGGTATAGGATCAAGGCCCGTTATTCCACCGGTTCAAGTCAGATTTGCTTGAGTGTGCCACGCCCACCATACTCAGCAGGCGGCACGTTCTGGTCGAAGCGGGACAGGTTGGTCGGGTCAGACCGGATTTCTAAAGAGGCCAGTCGGTCGTAGGTGCGCCCGACGGCGTTTCTTGGTCAGAGCGGCACTGTCATCATCCTGCCCGGCAAAGTTCAGGTACAGTCGCCTCTGATGGGAATGTCTGCGAAATCGGGCCAAGGCGCGCCGATGCATCCCCAGACCCAAGGCAAAATCGAGCGCTGGCACCAGACCCTCAAAAACTGCGGGCGGCGAGGGCGATGGCAGTCAGCTTCACCGGCTTGCGCTGGAGCATCTTCCACAGCCAGTCTTCTCCGGAGGGCTTGCGGCTGCGGGCGGTGAGGGGATGGAATGCCTGAGCTTCAGGAAGTCCCTGAAAACATGCTCTTTTGCCCGACCGAAGTCTGCCATCTCGGCACAGCTGGTCGCCCCGCAGAGCACTGCGACAAAGCCCACGACCAGCAGTTCGCAAAGGTCCTGCCGCGCGTTGTCGGCGCGGGGATCGGGGATGTCATCGAAGGCGGAGAGGAAGATGTCCATGCGGGGAAAGGGCTCCAAAAGGGCGATCCCCGCCCAAGAATCCATCCTCCCGAAAACCGCAAGACCCGTCGGATCAGGTCAAATACCAAACGCGATTCCCCTGGTCCCGAGCCTAGGATACTTTCGCACCATAGGCCATGACGCTCAGAACAGCGCCGATTGCGCAAATGGCGGCCAATACCATGTAAGTAAGGACGTTTTCAGCTGCTTGCGGCGCATCGGGCACAGCCATACGCCACAGACCTCCGATCAATCCGACCCAGCCAGTCATCGTTATGAGGACAGGCCATCGCCAAGTCCAGCGATTGTGCGCGCGAATGATTGGATTGCAAGGCCAGCAACGAAGAGAATGGCGCCGTTAAGATAGACAACGGGTGCGAACTGGGTCGCAAACACGTC
Source organism: Paracoccaceae bacterium (assembly GCA_031401675.1). Lineage (GTDB taxonomy): Bacteria > Pseudomonadota > Alphaproteobacteria > Rhodobacterales > Rhodobacteraceae > JANNRR01. The sequence continues at coordinate 475 of JANNRR010000167.1, read as the reverse complement.
CATGTTGATGGCTTCAGTGACCCCAATTGCGATCATAGTTGGGCCGACCAATCCTGCCATTCGTTTTGAGTCTGTCATGGCCCTTTCCTCGGGGAGCAGGTCATCTGGCATCCGAGCACGCCAGCGTCCGTCATGCTATGCGCGCCTGGATTGCTGAGGTGGTCTGGAACCCAACGATGGCGGGGGCTTCCTGAATCAGGCTGTCGTCTTCGAGTGCGGCGACCATAAACAGCGCAAAATCCACCCGGCGCGTCAGGTTGCTGGCAAGGATCGGGTCACCGACATGCCGACTCCAAACCGGCAGGCCCTGACTTGGTCCTTCCTCAAGGTCGCTGCCGCGTACGACGGTCCAACTGGTCTGGCTGGCAAACACTCTGCGGCACGCCTCAACCTGATCGTCAAGATCTGCAAAGCGCAGCAGTCGGGCAAGCCTGCCGAAGATGCTGACAATTGCCTTGATGCGCCACGAATACAC
>JANNRR010000166.1:0-87963 GCA_031401675.1 Paracoccaceae bacterium | reverse complement strand
GCCTGCTGGCTATTGCCCCGATCTTGCTCGGCAAAGATCACGCCACGTTCCTCGCTGCTGAGGTGCTTGCTTCGTCTGTCCATCGCAACATCCTACGCCCTTCGGGCTCCGGGTGTTGCACTTGAAACTTGAGCCTAAGCTTCGCGACCGGGAAATCGCCACCATTGCAGCGCTAGCCGCAATGGACACCGCCCAACCACAACTCAAGGTTCATTTCGAGGCGGGGCTGAATATGGGGCTGACGCAGGAGGAGATTACCGAAGTCCTCATGCAAATGGCCGTGTATGCGGGCTTTCCTGCGGCACTGAACGCAATCTCCGTAGCCAAGGAAGCCTTTGGGGCTCGGGACTCCTGTTCTTGAACGGGCGCTGATCGAGGGCTTCCTTCGTCTTCCATCTTGGGTGGTTCTGTCCTTACGTCAGAGGGTTAAGCGGTGGCCTTCGCCGCCGCTTAACCCGTCGCCATCTGCCATCGCCCCATGGCAATGTCGCATTAGATCGGGTCCAGCACCGTTGCCAAGCAGCGTCGTCCGGCGTATTCCTTGGCGACCAATTGAGTGCCCGAGCCACAAATCGGTTCTTAGATCAGGACGCTCGGATCAGAAGAGGCGGTCAACGTTGCATCGACCAGCGCCACTGACCGGGGACGGGTGAGTCGGACTGGCCAGTAGGTCTTTGGTCTGCCCAATGACGCCTCCAAGCCCAAGCGTGCTTCTTGCCCGTTCGGTTTCGTTAATTCCGGGGAGTGACAGCGCCTGTCCGTGCCAGCCAGATCGCGAGCATTGGAAACCCCAACAGCTCAAAAATCATGGAGGGCGCTATCGCCACGTTCAGTATCGCCCCCGCATCCAGCGCGCTGAACCGGAACAGGCCTGCAACCGCGATCACCAGGCAAAGTGCGATAAGCGTCGGGCGGAGCTTTTCCAAAGCAAAGGCCCCTGCGAGGAACAAGGCGCCAACGCCGAACCACACCCCGCCAATGAACCTGACATGACTGTCCTGCGTCATGAAAGCCGCCAGATCGGAAACGCTGACAAAGTCTTGCGGTCCTTGCCAGCCAAGCGTTCTGATCCCGCCCAAGCCGACATTCAGACCCAGAAAAACAATCGCGGCTCCAGTCAGAGCCACGACGGAATTCAACATCAGTATCTTCTTCATTTTTGTGTTCCCTGGTCGGCCCCGACGAGCGCCCTCATTAAGTGGTACGCGTTCTATCTATTGGCGCGCTTGACAAAGCAAGCATTATTTGTGACGTGTTACAATAAATCAGCAGGAAGAGACAATGCTCCCGAAACCAGGCCGCCCTGCACGCAATGCAACACAGATGGAAGCCGCCCGGGACAAGATCGCGGGCCACGCCCTGACCCTGTTCCGCCAAGAGGGCTTTTCGTCGGTTTCAATCCGCAGGCTTGCCAAGGAGGTCGGATGCGCCCCGATGACGATCTATGCGCATTTCGAAGGAAAGACCGACATCCTGCAGTACCTGTGGGCGGATGTGCTGAACGAGGCGTTCGAAAAAATTCAAACCGAACTGGACAAGACTGAAGCGCCGCGGGATCGTCTCGGGGCGGCGGCGAAAACCTTTGTCCGCTATTGGCTGAACAACACCGATCACTTCCGGTTGGTTTTCATGTCTGGTGACGTCAGCCGCGCGTACGTGGCCACCTTCATGAAGGATCCCCAAACGCACCAGCACTTCAAACTGATCTCTGATCTGGTCAAGGCCGTGGCGCCGGATGCGGCGGACACCAAGACGCGCGCGGATACGCTTGTCTCCGGAATGATCGGCATTGCTCTCTGCCTTATCACGGTTGCCGACTATCCGTGGAGTGCAGCAGACGCGATGACGGATACGTTGTTGGCCTGCATAGCGGCGTAAATGTGCGTCCGAGAAGCCGGGCGATCCATGACTGCGTGTCCGACTTAAAAAGTAACCCGGCGTACTAAGTCCGTTCTGCGATGGCTCCAGAGCACGTTGCCGATACGGGCTCAGCGTGGGCGGTACTTCGGGACTGCGTGCTTGCCGGAACATCATCTACGCCACAAAGGCCATGCTTGCGGCCCTCAGCCGTGATCTGCGCTCACCTCTGACCGCGATGCGGCTTCGGATCGAGATGCTGGACGAAACCGAAGACAGCGTCCGCCTGAAAGCCTTGGTCGAGGAAATGCAGGTCATGGTCGAAGCAACGCAGGAGTTTGCGAGGGGCGTTGCCAAAACGGAACCCGCAGCCACCGTTGATCTTTCCGCCATGCTGAGTGATCTTGTGGCCGACGTGGGCGGCGACCCCGCGACCCTTGCCCCTTCATCGCCCGTGCCCGCCACGGACCGCCCCCATGCGCTGAACCGAGCGTTGCGCAACCTGATCGACAACGCGGTGCGCTATGGCGGCACCGCAGAGGTCAGCCTGATGCAGGAACCGGGATTGGCGGCGATCACGGTGGCGGACAAGGGTCCAGGCCTGCCCGAGGATCAACTGGAGGCGGTGTTTGAACCCTTCGTGCGGCTAGAAGTCTCCCGCAACCGCGATACCGGGGGTGTTGGTTTGGGTTTGGCCATCGCCAAGACCATCATTCAGGCGCACGGCGGCAACATCGAACTGCACAACCGGATAGGCGGCGGGCTAAACGCCATGGTTCGCCTGGCGCAGCTTTTGGTCGCGGCGATCGGCGAGGAGCGCGCCGCCTCTACTTTCACCTCGATCATGTCGGCCGACACCTTTGATCAGGCCGAGGCCCGGCTGATCTTGGTCTTGAAATACGGCAACACCGATCCGGCACCTGAGGCGTGCCCGGCGGTCGCCAAAGAACCGGCAGCAGCGAGTGCCCCTGCCATTGGCAAGCGCCAAGCCATCCGCGATCAGGCGCAGACTGGTGCCTTGCCGCAGCCGCCGGATTTCTCCAAGCCGACCCACGCCCGCTTTCGCGCCAAGCTGGCCCAGATCGTGGCCTTGGCCGAGGCGGGCGACATCGCCGGTTTGCAGGCTTTCGACATCAACCCGGTCTCGTCGTGCCCCAAGGCCATGGCACCCGAGCCTTTAGCCGAGCTTCGAGAGAAATCTTAGCATCTCCATTGACACATTAGAGTATTGGCTCTACTTCGTCGTTAGAGCAATAACTCTAACAGGCGAATCAATGAGCCCTGATACCAAGACACGCATACTCGACGCTGCACTGACGCTGTTCAATGAACGCGGCACGTCCAATGTCTCCACCAACCATATCGCCGAGGCGATGGGGATAAGCCCCGGCAACCTCTACTACCACTATCGCAACAAGGCCGAAATCGTGCGGGGCCTCTTTGCCCGCATCGTCGGTGAATGGGCCACGAACTACGCCGTGCCGCCCGGCACCATGCCGAGTATTCAGATGACGGAGTCCATGGTGGCAGGTAACTTCCAGATCCAGGCGCGCTACCGCTTTTTCTTCCGTGACCTGACGCTGTTGCTCAATGCCGACCCCGCACTGGCCGCTGCCTATCGTCAGAACCGCGAGGCCGGTCTGGCAAACACGAAATTCCTTCTGAACCTCTTCGCCGAAGCGGGTGTGCTCAAGCCCTTCGCCGAAACGGAAGTACTGGATGATCTTGCCCAGATGCTGTGGCTGGTGGGCGATTTCTGGCTGGTTTTCAAAGACACCGGCGGGGCGGACTTCAGCCCCGCAGACACGGATCAGGGTATTCGCCTGTTCCACCGCCTTCTCACCCCTCATCTCAATGGAGACATGAAATGACCGCCTCTCGCACCGCTGGCGCCCTTCTGGTCGCCGTCCCCCTGATCTTTACGGCTGGCTTCACCGGTCTGCAGATGACTTTTGAATACCCGGACATTCTGCGCCAACCCGCAGGCGACGTGCTGACCCGCTTTGCCGGTTCAGGCGCTGACTTGCATGCCTATTGGTATGCGATGATGTTCGCGGCCTTGATGATGACTGGCGGCGCGATTGCGGCGGGCCTGCACTTCTGGAAGCGCGACAACCTGCTCGCCGCCCTGTCGATTGGGGCGGGGGTTCTGGCCGGTCTGGTGCAGGCGCTGGGTCTCTTGCGCTGGGTTATGCTGGTGCCGTTCCTGGCCGCAACCTATGTGGCACCGGGCGCGACCGAGACGGAACAGGCGATGGCTGTCGCCCTGTTCGATGCCGCCAACCACTATCTTGGCATGGGTGTCGGCGAACACTTCGGCTATTTCTTTACGGCAATCTGGACGGCTTTGGTCTCGGGCCTCGTCTTGCGGACCAACCGAATCATCGCGATCAGCGGCTTTGTCATCGCCTTGGGCGTGATTTCCGGGATGCTGGAGCCCTACGGTGTCCCGATGACGGGCTTGATCAACTCCATCAGCTATACGCTCTGGGCACTGTGGACGCTTTTGCTGGGCGTCGTCGTCTTGCGCGACAAGCAACAGACTCTTTCCACGTCCGGCCAACCGGCCTGATCCGGCTGGCCTGATGGATCAAAACATACCGTCAACTCAAGGACCTGCCGTTGCCTTTTGCGCCGGACCGTTCCGGCGAAGGCATCGTCATGCCTCGACCCTCCCAACCTCAAGGAACCAAACCAGGTCTCGCCTCCGTCAAATCATCCCGGCTCTCACGATCGCTGCGGGGCTTGCCGCCTGCGCACCTGCCCCCGAAGCAGGCGTCGCCGACCCCGACCAGTTCCGCGCGACTGCCACAGGTCCGGTTGTGACCAGTGCAAGGCCCGCCACCGAAGTTGCTGCCTGCTTTGAAGCGCGCGCTACGCTTTTGCCGATGTCATCCTTCGCAGATGATCCCCAAACCGCCCATCACGGCAGGCGACAACAGCGCTGCCTGCCGGTCAGGGTTCTGGCGCATCATGTAGGATGTGACCTCGACAATCACTTGCAGGATAGCACCCGCCCCAATTGCCGACGCCAGTGCCGACCATTGCGGCGCGTAGGCCAGGGGTGAACGCTATGGGGGAGATGCTGAAGCCGCGTTTGAAGGCGGTGGGAAAATAACACCTGATCTTCTTTTGACACCATCCGATCCGCAAGCCGAAGGCCAATCACGCCGAGGAAAAATGCGCTCGATGTGGTATTCGGCCCAAAAGATTTGTCTTGTGCTAGGGCTAGTTACTCAGTGTATAGGATGCAGTCAGGTTCGCGGAAAATCGGACGGCGGGTAGAAGCTGAATGGAACTGAACCAGGTTAGATATTTCCTCGCTTTGGCCGAGACTCTGAGCTTCACCAAGGCGGCAGAACAGTGTGGCGTGACCCAGCCCACCATGTCGCGCGGGATCAAGCTGCTGGAGCAGGAGTTTGGTGCGGAACTGGTGCGACGCGAGCGGGGTCATACCCACCTTACCGAACTGGGCCGCATCATAAAGCCGGGGCTGGAAAAGGCGCTTGCGTTGATGGATTCCGTTCACTCGGAAGCCGTCGATTTTTCAACGATGACGAAGGCCACTCTGAAACTTGGCATCATGTGCACGATCGGGCCGGCGCGGCTTATTCCGATCATCTCGCATCTGACGATGCGGGTGCCTCAGTTGAATCTTGAATTGCTCGAGGCTTCGGGCGAGCGTATTATCGAAAAGCTAGTCGAGGGAAGTATCGACGTGGCTCTGGTCGGACTTCCAAAATACCCAGAAATCGTTTCAATCAGTCCAATATATGACGAGCACTATGTTATCGCATTTCCAGCCGGGCATCGTTTCGAAAAAATGGATTCCGTACAGGTTTCGGAATTGCATGAAGAACCTTATCTGGAACGCCTCAATTGCGAATACATGTCCCACTATGATGACATTGGGGGGTTATTGCAATTCGATCCGGAAGTGCGCTACAGAAGCGAGCATGAAGACTGGATTCAGGCCATGGTCATTGCCGGGATGGGATGCGCTTGTATGCCAGAATACATGTCGCTTTTCCCGCAAATCATGAAAAGGCCGCTTGTCGATCCGGTGATCAAGCGGACGATATCAGTGGCGACAATGCGTGGGCGCCGACATACCCCGGCAATTGACCTATTTACGCGACTGTGCATGGAATTCCATCGCGACCAACAAAAGAAAACAGCCTGAGCACGCAACCCCGACCCTGAATTACCCGAGACATTCTGTCATCCTGACGTTACAAATAGTCGGCGAACCAAGGTTATCTGCCGCAAACAGACACAACAGTATAACGTCGGGTCCGCCCCTTTCGCAATTCAACATTTCGCGATCTTTGCAACATAGAGTTTGCGCATAGAACCCATACGCCGCTCAGGGTTCTCAACATCGTTTTGCCCCTGTAATTAGCCCTCACCAAACACCGGTCGGCCTTTGCAGATTTCTGTGAAGGCCCGCCGACGCAGAGTGAGGACCCCGGATCGTGGCATCGAACGATAAATTGGATGAAGCCGAGTCAATGGCCGGCGCCGTCATGATCCAGCAATCGTTCGACTGGGTCGCACTGGTCGTGGCCACGATGAACCGCGTGGCCGGGATACGCCAGATCCTTGTCGAAGGAGCCGCCGAAAGTGCCATCGCGTGTGTCGAGGCGGCGGTTCAGGCTCAACAGGAGATAACTGCAATGTCAGCCGATGCTGCATCCGCGCAGGATCCGGTTGCCCTGCTGTCGCTGCCTCACCGCGCGTTTCAGACCAGCCTTCATCATGGGATGGTCTGCGCGACACGCAATGTTCAAGCCGTACAAGCCCTGGGGTCCAAGGCGTTCGGCAGAACTGAAGACCCTGACCACGGGGAAACGGAGGCATCCTAGATGCCTTTCGCTCGCCGACTTACTGACGCTTTTCATCCATCAAAAAAGGAACACACCATGACTTCAACCATTTCCGGGCAATTCCTGGGCCAACTCGCCGCCGCAACACTCGGGGCATTCGTGCTTGTTTCCGCCCCTGCCTTAGCGGGCGAATGCCCGGCCGACCAGATGATGGAAGGTGCGCGGACCTCTGGCGAAACCGAGGCGATGGGCGTCACCGACGAGGTGATCTCTTCGGTCGATTTGTCCGCCAAAGGCGAAGCGTTCGACGGGTATATGCTGCGCATGCGTCGGCTGGAGATCCAGCCCGGTGGTGTGGTGCCGTGGCACATGCACGATGTGCGCGCTGCCAACATCCTGATCCTTGAAGGCGAGATCGTTGAATACAACAGCACCTGCAAAGTGGGGATCACCCATGTGCCCGGCGACGTGGTGGCAGAATTCGGTGCCGATGTCGCACATTGGTGGAAGAATGAAGGTACCGTGCCGGTTGTCATCATCTCTGGCGATCTGCTGCCGCCGGCGATGCCTGCCGACGATATGAAGTAACATCAAGGGGCAACCCGTCGCATCGGGGCGGCCCAAGGTAACAGGACGGCGCAGACACCCGGCGCCGTCCCCTTCATCAACGTGAAAGAGAATGACATGTTCAAATCTCAAGGGCTGAAAACCGCACTGCTTGCCTTGCTTCTGGGTGCGGCCTTGCCAATGGCATCTTATGCGCAGGACATGGCGGAAGGCGTCACCCTGCAAGGGGACGGCCTGCTGCGCACCCGCAGCGCCCATTCTGTCGCGGAAACCGCGCAGCGGATTCGCGCCGATGTGGAGGCGAAAGGGATCCTGTTCTTTACAGCGATCGACCAGTCGGCGCTTGGCGAGGGTGCCGGGATCGACCTGCCGGATTCGCAATTGCTGATGTTCGGCAATCCGCCACTTGGTGTGCTGTTCCTGACTTCAAACCCGGAAAGCGGCATGGATTGGCCAGTGCGGATGCTGGTTCACAAGGACAGCACCGGCACCGTCTGGGCCGTCTATCAGGATTGGGACTGGGTTGCGCAGCGCTATGGCATCACCGACCGCATGGCGGAATTTGCGAAGGCGACCGAAGTGGTCACCTCGATCGTATCCTCGGTCGCCGATTGCACGGTTGTCACCGACTGCACGGAATAAGTGGTGCGTGGCCGAATCGGGCCGACGTCCGACGACAACGACAAACTGCAAATGTCGCAGGTGATCAGCCTGCGGCAATTGCCCCAAAGATTGCCTGGAGGCACATGAAATGAGTGCGATTGACAAGGAAATCAAGAAACTGGGCCAGATCGTGCTGGTCTTGCAGGGCGGTGGCGCGCTGGGGGCCTATCAGGTTGGGGTGTTCGAGGCGCTGCACGAGGCAGGGATCGAGCCGGACTGGGTGATCGGCACCTCGATCGGCGCGATCAATGCCGCGATCATCGCCGGCAATCCGGTGGCAGACCGACTGGACCGGCTGACCGAATTCTGGTCGCGGGTGGAATACAAGCCGCAATTCGGCTTGCCCGACTATTGGCTCGGTGCGATGTCGCGCAGCCTGCAGATGGTCTCGATGGGCCTGCCGGGGTTCTTTTTACCGCGCCCTGCGGCACTGTTCAGCCCGCATTCTGCACTCGGGGCAACGTCGGCGGCGTATTACTCTGTCGATCCGCTGCGCAAAACGCTTTCTGACCTGATAGATTTCGATCACCTCGCAAAATCCGGAACGCGGCTGACGGTGGGTGCCTCATCCGTCCGCACCGCCGAAATGCGGTATTTCGATAGCCGCGACTCGACGCTGGGGCTGGAACATGTGATCGCATCGGGCGCACTGCCGCCATCGTTTCCGGCAGTTCGTATCGACGGGGAATTGTACTGGGACGGCGGCATTTTATCAAACACGCCGGTCGAAGCGGTCTTTGACGACAAACCGCGCCGGGATTCGCTGGTTTTCACCGTGCATCTGTGGAATCCGCAAGGCGACGAACCCAAGTCCGTCTGGGAAGTGTCCAACCGGCAGAAGGACATCCAGTATTCCAGCCGCGCCGTGTCGCATATCAAACGCCAGCGTCAGTTGCACCGGTTGCGCCATGTGGTAGCCGAACTTGGCAAGCTGGTGCCCGAGGAAGCGCGAAAGGACGCGGCGGTACGTGAAATGCTCGGGTATGGCTGCCTGACGCGGATGCATGTCGTCAGGCTTCTTGCGCCCTCGCTGGCGGGCGAGGATCACCTCAAGGACATAGATTTCAGCCGTGACGGCATACGTCAGCGGCGCGAGGCCGGATATCTTCACACCAAGGAAACGCTGGACAAGGCCCCCTGGCGCGACCCCCACGATCCGGTCGAAGGCTTCATTCTGCACGAGGCTTTGGGCGGCGAGATGGTTAATACGCCCGCAAGCACATGAACCGTCGACAGACGGCGCGCAACTCAGGAGATTTCAAATGGACATGAACGGAAAGACCGTGGTGGTGACCGGATCGACATCCGGCATCGGTCTGGGAATTGCACGGGGCTTTGCTGCCGTGAACGCGAATGTGGTCGTGAACGGCTTTGGCGACGCGGCAGAAATCGAACGCGAGGTCGCGGCGCTGGAGGGACTGGGCACAGGGTCCATCAGCTACGACCCCGCCGACATGTCAAAGCCGGATCAGATCGTGGCCATGATCGTGGCCGCCGAGGCGCGTTATGGCACGGTGGATGTCGTCGTCAACAATGCCGGCATCCAGACCGTCGAGCCTGTGGAGACTTTTCCGCCGGAACGCTGGGACCTCATTGTGGCCATCAACATGAATTCCGCCTTCCACACGACGCGCGCGGCCCTTCCCGGGATGAAGCGCCGGGGCTGGGGCCGGATCATCAATATCTCGTCGGCGCACGGGTTGGTCGCATCGCCGTTCAAGTCAGCGTATGTCACGGCCAAGCACGGCATCACCGGCTTCACCAAAGTGGTGGCGCTGGAAGCCGCACAGCATGGCGTGACGGTCAACGCGATCTGCCCGGGTTATGTGCTTACGCCGCTGGTTGAAAAGCAAATCCCCGAAACTGCGGCGGCGCGCGGCATTTCCGAAGAGGCCGTCAAGCGGGATGTCTTGCTTGCGGCCCAATGGACTAAAAAGTTTGTAACGGTCGAACAGTTGGCGGGTGTGGCACTGTTTCTGTGCTCGGATGCCGCCGAGAACATCACCGGCGTCTCTTTGCCGGTCGACGGCGGCTGGACGGCAGCGTGATGGCCAAGACCCCAAACACGCTTCCCAAGGTCATCATTGTCGGCGGCGGGTTTGCGGGCCTTGCGGTGGCACGTGAACTTGCCGGTGCGCCCGTTGAGGTGCTGCTGATCGACCGAAGGAACCACCATCTGTTCCAGCCGTTGCTGTATCAGGTCGCGACCTCGGCGCTGGCGGCGGAAGATATCGCGCAGCCGATCCGGCATCTGCTTCGGCATCTGCGCAACCTGCGTGTTCACTGGGACGAGGTGACCGGGATCGACCGCGGGGCCCGGCTCGTGAAGACCGCATCGGGCCGCGCCCTGCCCTTCGACTATCTTGTGATCGCGACGGGTGCGACGCACAGCTATTTCGGACGCGACGACTGGGCGGCCTGCGCGCCCGGTCTCAAATCCATCGAGGATGCGAACGAACTGCAACTGCGCATCCTCGGGGCTTTTGAACGGGCCGAGATGGAACCGATGGGAGAGCGGCGCGCTGCGCTATTGGAATTCGTGATCGTGGGCGGCGGTCCGACCGGCGTCGAAATGGCCGGAGCGATTGCGGAACTGGCGCGGCACTCGCTGGCGCGCGACTTCCGGTCCGTCACCCCACATTGCGCCAAGATCAAGCTGGTCGAGGCCGGCCCTCGCATCCTGCCGTCTTTCGACACCCGGCTCGCCGCAAAGGCGCGCAGCGCGCTGGATGCGATCGGAGTGGAGGTGCTGACCGGTACCCGTGTTACCGACATCCGTCCTGGAACTGTCTGGCTTGACGGTCAACCCCACGCAACCGAGACGGTGACCTGGGCGGCCGGGGTGCAGGCCTCGCCCGCAGCAAGGTGGCTTGACTGTCCGGCGGATCGCGTTGGTCGCGCCATTGTCGACGGCCACCTCAGGATTGCCGGGGATGACAGCATCTTTGTCATCGGGGACACCGCATCGCATACGCCGGACGGGGCAGCGCAGCCGCTTCCGGGTCTGGCGCCGGTCGCCAAGCAGATGGGAAAGCATGTTGGCAGCATCATCAAGACAGACCTGCGCCGCAGGCCATTGCCCGCGCCTTTTCGCTACCGGAACTGGGGCACAATGGCGACGATCGGTAGAAACAAGGCGATCGCCGATTTCGGCTGGCTGAAACTGTCCGGCTTTCCCGCCTGGATTGCATGGTCGCTTACCCATGTGGCGTTTCTCGACGGGTTCGCGAACCGGGCTTCAGTCGCCTCGAACTGGATCTGGTCCTATCTGACCTGGCAACGGGGGGCGCGGGTCATCCTGATGCCGGTGCGAAGTGTTGCAGCAGAGGTCGATTGATCTTGGACCAGGGCAAAAACGGCGGCGCCGCCGGACCCCGGACATCTGCCCGCAGCAATGGCCCGGCCTTTGTCTGCCACAATAACGGATCAATCGCGGCTATCGCGTTCTGACCACGCATCAAAGGATAAAGCCATGCCCGCAGTGATCAAAGGAGTGTTGGGGGGCGATCGACCCCGGGATATCTTGCGGCGATCGACCGTTCTCGCGATCATCAGTTTCCTGACGCTCGTCGACCTGTTCGGCGCGCAAGCACTGCTGCCGCAGATCATCGTGGCCTTTGACACTGATGCCGCAACCGCCGGGTTTGCGGTCAACGCCGCGACGCTGGGCATGGCCGTTTCGGGACTGACGGTCGCTTGGTTCGCTGATCGGATCGACCGCAAACGCGGCATCTGGATCTGCCTTGCCGTACTTGCGATCCCGACGGCGCTGCTGTCGGTTGCAGACTCGATCTGGGTCTTCATGGGGCTTCGCATTGTGCAGGGGGCGCTCATGGCGGCGGCGTTCACGCTGACGATGACCTATCTGTCCGAAAAATGCGATGTGATGGCCCGCGGCGGCGCACTTGCTGCGTTCATCACCGGCAACGTTGCGTCCAATCTGATCGGTCGTCTTTTGGCCGTCAGCCTGACCGACGCCACGTCCCTTTCCGCATGCTTTCTGTTCTTTGCCGCGCTCAATCTGGCGGGGGCGGTGTTGGCGTTCGTGTTGATCGGTTCACGGGACGACCTGCCCCCCATCCGCGGCGGGTCGGCACTTGACGCCTGGAAGCGGCATTTCGCGACACCTTCATTGCGATCTGCGTTTGCCATCGGCTTTCTCATCCTTTTCGTCTTTGTCGGGGTCTTTACCTACGTGAACCTGTATCTGGTGAACGGGCTCGGTCTTTCGCCGATGTCTCTGGGTCTCGTGTATCTGGTGTTCGCCCCGGCGATCATCACGACCCCGATGGCCAGCCGGTTGGTTCGCGCTGTCGGCCCGCGGAGCGCGCTGACGATGTCGCTTGTCGTGGCCCTTGGCGGCCTGATGCTGACCCTGTCCGGGCAATTGTGGGTTGTCTTGCTGGGGCTTGCGCTGATCGGGGCATCGACGTTTGCCGCACAGGCGGCGGCGACAGGATTTGTTTCCGCCACGGTTACGTCCGACAGAGCGCAGGCCAACGGGCTGTATCTGACAAGCTATTATCTTGGCGGGCTTATGGGCGCGCTTTTGCTTGGCCAGATCAATGTGTATTTCGGGTGGCAGGCCACGGTGGGGGGCATTGGCGCGTCACTCGTCGTGGCAATCATTTTCGCCCGCAGCCTTGACCGCTAGGGGCTGCCCGTCGCCTTGCAGGTTGGCAAGTCCGCTCAGATATCGCAGGGTCTTGGGACGGTAGCGCCCCAAGCGAATGAGGAACCTGAGATGGCAGAGATGGCAAGACAAGAGTTCGATGCAATCGTGATCGGTGCCGGGCAGGCCGGGCCGCCTCTTGCCGCGCGTCTTGCCGGGGCTGGCAAGCGTGTCGCCATCATCGAACGCAAGCACATGGGCGGCACTTGCGTGAACAACGGCTGCATGCCGACCAAGACCATGGTTGCGTCGGCCTATGCGGCCTGGCTTGCCCGCGAGGCGCATCGGTTCGGGGTCGGAACGGGGCCAGTCACCGTCGATATGCTGAAAGTCCGCGAACGGAAAGAGACCGTGGTTCAGACAGCACGGGGCAATGTGACCCGCTGGATGGAAACAACGCCGGGCATCGCATTGGTCCGCGGCCATGCCCGGTTTTCCGGACCGAACACAGTCGACATCGGTGACGCACAACTGACAGCGCCGCACATCTTTATCAATACCGGCGCGCGCGCGGTCGTTCCGCCGATTCCAGGTATCGAAGGTGTCCCGGTTCTGACCAACATCGACGTGATGGACCTAGCCGAGGTTCCGCAGCACCTGTTGATTATCGGCGGCAGCTACATCGGCCTTGAATTCGCACAAATCTTTCGGCGATTGGGCGCGCAGGTGACGGTAGTCGAACAGGCAGCCACCCTGCTGCCGCGCGAGGATGCCGACGTGTCTGCCGCTATCGCTGAAATCCTCTCGGGCGAGAGTATTCGTTTGGAAGCGGGTGCATCCGAACTGGCGCTTGAACAGCACGACGCGATCACGGTGGCCCGTTTCCGCGACGCATCCAGCCAGGCCCAGCAGCTTTCCGTCGATAGAGTGCTGGTCGCCACTGGCCGTAGGCCCAATACCGACGAACTTGGCCTGGACGCGGCCGGGGTCGATGTTGACAAGCGCGGCTGCATCATCGTGGATGACATGTGCCGGACCTCTCAGCCGCATATCTGGGCGTTGGGTGAGGTCAACGGGCGCGGAGCCTTTACCCACACGGCCTATAACGACTTTGAAATCGTTGCCGCCAATCTTCTTGATGGTGGCAATCGCAAGATTACCGACCGCCATACCGTCTACGCGCTGTTCATCGACCCCCCGCTTGGCCGTATCGGCATGACCGAGGCAGAGGCCTGCGCAAAAGGGCTGTCTATTCTGGTGGGCAAAAGGCCGATGAGCAGGGTTGGCAGGGCCGTGGAAAGCGGCGAGACCCGTGGAATGATGAAAGTCGTGATCGATGCCGATAGCCAAGCCCTGCTTGGCGTCGCCGTGCTTGGCTATCGCGGCGACGAAGCAGTGCAGGCCCTGCTGGCGCCGCTCTATTCCGGCGTGAAAGTCCGTGACATCACTAACGTGACCTACATCCATCCTACCGTCACTGAGCTTCTTCCCTTTGTGATCGCCGAAGCCGCTTTGCGCAAATAACCTGAGAGGTTAAACCTCGTGAATCCAGCATGATAGCTGGGGCAGATGAGCAGGCTGGCTTGCCCGCGCGCCCATGGTTCTTATCCTCGACGAGCCGACCCGTAGCATAGATGTGAACGCGAGATCCGAAAATCATGCGCTGATCCGCAGACTGACCCGCGCCAGCGTCGACGCTTTCGTGATCTTTTCGGAAATGCCGGAACTGATCGGCCTGCCCGACATTATCACGTCTGTTCCCGTGGCCGTAATTCCCGGGAGCTTTCGGGTGCGTCGACCAGCGAGGAGGCCATCTTGTTGGCCGGAGTGCTGCCATCCGAAAGTCGCGCCAGCCGACCAGCGGAGGAGGCTCTCGTATGATACCGACACTTGCTTTCACGGTCTGGTTCGGTCGCGTAAAGGGGCTGGCCGAACGGATCCTCCTGTACAACCTCAGCCTGATCCTGGCCCTTCTGGTCCTCGTTGCGATATTCGGCAGCACCGGCCCCGGCGTGTTCTTCTCTTCGCGAATCTTCCTGAGGATCGGGATGAGCGTGGCGATCCTTGGTGGTCTGGCGTTTGCACAGACGACCGTGATCGTGTCAGGCGGGCTCGTTATCGCAGTCGGTTCCATAGTCGGGCTGACCACGGTTGCCGCTGCGATTGCGATTCAGGTCACTGGCAAAGCGGTGATCGGTCTGGCTGCGGGTCTGTGACTTGGCGCTATGGCAGGGCTCGTGAACCGGCAGCAGGTGACCTACGGATGCGTAAATGCCGTGATCGTGACGCTGGGCACGATGGCGATTGTTCGGGGGATCGCCTTCATCCTGTCCGACGGACAGTCGATCTCGACTTTTGATGACAGCTTCCGCTGGATCGGAATTCGGCGGGTGCTTGGACTTCCCGTGCCGATCTGTGTCCTTATCCTCGTGGCGCTGGCGCTCTGTGTGTTCCTGAACAAGAGCATTGCCGGACGGAATCTCCACGCGATCGGCGGCAGTCCGGTGGTGGCACGCCTATCGGGATGAATCTCTACCGCTATCGGATTGGCATGTATGTGCTGATGGACGTCGCGGTCGGAATCGGCGGCATACCGGTGGCGACGCGCAGCGGGTCCGGTCAGCCCATGCCAGGTTTGCAAGGGCTGGAACTGAAGACGACCACCGCTGCAATCCAAGGCGGTTGCGCGATGGCTGGCGGCGACGGCACTGTCATCGGCGCGCTTCTGGCGGTTGAAGTGATAAGAGGTCCCAAAAAAACGGAATGATTATGACGGGGTGCCAAACTTCCATCAGATGCTCGCGATGGGCGTTCGCTGATCCTGTCGGTGTTCCTCGCCGAATACCGCCCGAACCGGAGTTGACCGATGGCCAAATCTCTGACCAAGGACCCCGCCCGTAGCAGGCCACGCAACCACGTGACCTCGACACTGGCCAAGCAGATCCTTTCGGGCAAATGGGCGCCCCGCATCAGGCTGCCCACAGAGTCGGAATTGGGCGCGACGCTGGGCGTCAGCCGCACGGCGCTGCGCGAGTCAATCCGCAATCTGGCGGGCAAGGGGTTGATCGAAAGCCGAACACGGGCCGGGACCGTGGTGCAGCCTTCCGCCAGTGGAACCATCTTGACCCCGACCTTCTTGCCTGGCGCGAGGAATTGGAACCTGATCTGGATTTCGTGCGTGGCCTGACCGAGGCCCGTCAAGTGGTGGAACCAGCCGCAGCCGCCTTTGCCGCCGAACGGGCCACGGGTCAGGATCTGGGCAGGATTGTGGAAAGCTACGATGCCATGTGCCGCGCATCGGTCGGGATTATCGAGGCAGACGAGGCTTTTCATCTGGGCGTTCTGAGGGCCAGCCACAATCCGCTGTTCATCACATTCGGCGCGATGATCGGTTCGGTGCTGCGCAACGCCTTCCGGCTGACCACCTCGGCCTCCGCCAACTACGCAGCGACCCTCGACATGCACGGCGCGGTGCTCGAGGCGATCCGGATGCGTCGCCCCGAGGACGCGCGCGTGCTGATGACCGGGCTCCTGAATATCGCCACCCATGATCTGGCGCTGATCATCGCCAACGGTCGGGCAGCGCGGGGAAAGGCGGGGCCGACCGCAGTTTCGACCGATGATTGACCTTGCGTGCGAGCGGATGAAGATCAGCGTCAGCCCGAAGGACGGGGGCTGCATCACAGCGTTGCACTGCGCCGCGCGCGGGACATGGCAGCCGATCCTGCTGGGCGCCGAAGAGTCCGACGTGGGCCCCGCAGCGCTCGCGTCGGGGCTTCTTGCCATGCTGCCCTTCGCCAACCGGGCGTCCCGGAACCGGCTGGTCAGCGCCGACCAAACGCACCTTCTGCCACCCAACACGCCCGAGCCATTGGCGCTGCACGGCACAGGTTGGGAGCATCCCTGGCAGGTGTTGGACAGGTCGGCGCAGGCCCTGCGGTTGGGCCTGAAAGTCGGGCGCGCCTCCTATCCCTTTGCCTTCAGCGCCGTCCTGACCTTTGCCTGTCGGGCAACGGGGTCCGGCTGGGGTGCCGCGTAACGAACACCGATGCCGGCGCAATTCCGGCAGGCATTGGCTTTCATCCCTACTTTCCGCGCACGGCGACGACGCGTTTGCGCTTTGCCGCGAAGCGGTTCTGGCTGGAAGGGCCGGATCACCTTACAATCACGCCGGTCTCGATCCCGCCCGAACTGGATTTCGCGCCAGGTGCCGGGCTGCCGGACACGTGGAGCAACAATGTCTATTCCGGCTGGTCGGGGCAGGCCGATATTTTGCAACCCGACCTCGGCTACCGCTTGACGCTTACGGCATCGTCCAGCCTGTCCGAACTGATGCTCTTTACTCCGCCGGGCGCACTGCGCTTCGCGTTAGCGCCGCAAAGCCACACCAGCGGGATCACTCGAGCGTCAGACGTACCGCCCAACGCAAACGGGTTGCGCCGGCTTGCCCCGGGCGAAAGCCTTGACGGCACCCTGTTGATTGTTTTCCAGCCGCTTTGATCCCCGCCCGGCAGTCGCCAAGACACGCGGATGCTTGCAGTCACATCGCCAGCGTTCGGTGTGAGGCTCCGCGGAAATGGGCTTCCAGATGCGCAATCGCGCCGTCTGTATCGCGGGCCTGCAGACTGTCGATGACCGCCATGTGTTCGTCGATCGTGTCCAGCAACTGGGTGCGATAGACCGTGCCGCGGTGCACCCGCTTGGCCATTCGCAGATTTTCCTGAAGCCTTGAGTGCGTTGCAAGGATCGTCCGGTTGCCAAGGCTTTGCACGAAATCATGATGAATCTGGCCATCTAGCGCCTCGATGGACAGCCGGATGTCGTCGGTCAGCGCCGAGTCCTTCAGGATGCGGCGCTGTTGTTCGTGGCGGGCGCGCATGCCCTCAAGCCAGTCGCCGGTCACAGAATCGGCGAACACCCGCAGTGCCGCGACTTCGATCAGGCTGCGGAATTGCTGGTTCTCGCGGATGAAGGCGATCTCGGGATAGACGATCCGGATGCCCATCCGGGGCTTGATCTCGACCAGCCCGAATTCCTCCAGCAGGACAAGCGTTTCCCGCAGGGGCGACATCGAAAGTCCCAAAAGGTCGCAAAGTTCGTTCTGGGTGACGATTTTGCCGGCCTCAAGGCGTCCATCCTGCATCGCCTGCCGAAAACGGCGGTAGCCGTCGCTGTTTGCGCTGTCCATGGCTCCGCTCCCCATCCCTGCCTGCGGCCTCGTGCCCTGCGGACGGCCTGCTTCCGTCACATGGTCCCGCAGGGAAGGTCAAGAGGCACTTGCATTGATGCAAATTGATTGACTTGATACACTACAGATCGGATATAGAATATCATAAAGCCGGTTTGGAGATATCATGAGAATCACGGGTTTCACGCTGTGGCTGCATGAGGTCGATCCCGGGCCGCGATTCATCTGGCGCGACGGGCTTTCGGGTCCGCATGGCGACATTCCGCCCGGCACCCGGCCGCGCAACGCGGTGTTGCGGATGGAGACCGACGCCGGTGTTTCAGGCGTGATCGAGATGACCCGGGGGGATGCGATCCTCGACATCGTGCGCCGCCGATATCACAGCTTCATCGGCGAGGACCCGTTGATGACCGAGCGGCTCTGGCATCTGATGTGGGAGATCGACCGCATCGAGGAACTGCCGATGCGCACGCTCGGGATGCTCGACATCCTGGCCTGGGAGGTGAAATCGAAACTGGCGGGTCTGCCGCTGTTCCAGCTTCTGGGCGGTCACGCGACGCGAGTGCCCGCCTATGCCTCGACCGTCACCTGGCCGACACTGGCCGACTATGAACGCCATATCAAGCTGTGCCGGGACGTGGGCTTCACCGCATTCAAGCTGCACGCCTGGGGTGATGTGAAACGCGACATCGAATTGTCCCGCGCGTTGCGGCGCTGGGTCGGGCCGGACGCAGACCTGATGTTCGACGGGTCGGCCGGCTGGGACTACGTCGATGCGCTGAAGGTTGGTCTGGCGCTGCAGGACGAGGGGTTCCTTTGGTACGAAGAGCCGATGCGCGAGTTCCACCTGGGTTCCTATGCCAAGCTTTGCGACAAGCTGACCCTGCCGATCCTGGCAGCCGAAACTTCGGACGGTGTGCATTGGAACATGGCGAGTTGGATCGAGGCGGGTGCTCTCGACATGACGCGGACCTCGTCGTTCTACAAGGGCGGGCTGACCGGCGCTATCAAGATCGCCCATCTGTCGGAAAGCTTCGGGATGCGGTCGCAAGTGCATGGCATGAGCCTGGAAAACGCGCAGCTCTGCGCAGCCATCCCCAACAACGACTACTACGAACAACTGGTGATGACCGAAGATCAGATCGCGGCGCTGCCGACGCTGGGACCGCTCGCCATCAGGGACGGATTTCTGAACGTCAGCACCGCACCCGGCCTCGGCTATGATTTCGACTGGGCAGCACTTGATCGGGCAGCGGTGGCAAAGATCACCGTGACCGAGCGCTTTCAGTAGGGAGCAGGGCTGTGGCCTTAGTTGAATTGCCGGACGCAACCAAATCCTTCGGGGCCGTCAGGGTCATCGATCACATCAGTCTGACGATGCTGCCGGGTGAGTTCGTGGCGTTCGTCGGCCCGTCAGGATCGGGCAAATCGACTCCCTTGCGCATGATCGCGGGGCTGGAAACGGTCAGCGGCGGATCGGTCCATTTCGACGGAATCGACGTCACCGGCGCCGAGCCCGCCGAGCGCGGCATCGCGATGGTGTTCCAGTCCTGCGCGCTCTAACCGCACATGAATGTCCTCGAGAACATTTCCTTCAATCTAACGCTGGCGAGGATCGACAGGGGAGGGGATCGACGCCCGTGTCCGTAAAGCGGCGGCGATCCTGCGGCCGGGGAGCCTGCTTGACCGGAACCCCGCGCAACTGACGGGCGGGCAACGGCAACGGGTGGCGTTCGGGCGCGCCATCTTCCGGCACCCCAAGGTGTTCCTGTTCGACGAACCGCTCAGCAATCTTGACGCGGCGCTGCGGATGCAGATGCGGCTGGAGATCGAGCGGCTGCACCGCAACCTCGATGCCACGATGATCTGGGAGACCCATGACCAGGTCGAGGCGATGACCCTGGCCGACCGCATCGTGGCGCTGGACGGTGGGCAGATCAGCCAGGTCGGTGCGCCGCTGGAACTCTGCAACCGGCCGGAGAACGGGTTCGTCGCGGGCTTCATCGGATCGCTGATGATGAAATTCATTCCTGCGCGCGTTCTCATGGCCGGGGCCAATGCCGAGCTTCAGCCTGAGATTGATCCCGCGACCCGCTTCACGCTGGCCTTGCCGCAGGCCGTGGCCGGCAATTCAGTGACGCTGTGAATCCGACCCGAGGCAGTTGTGGTGCTGGCTGCGGCCGATATGGTTCCGCTCGGCATGATGGCCTGGCCCGCGCGGATCGAGACGGTCGAACGGCTGGGCAACATGATGTTCGCTTTTCTCGATATCGGCGGCGCCGATCCGGTCACGGTCCAGATCTTCGGCGATCTGGCGCCGCAGATCGGCGAAGCGGTGCGCCTGGGACTGCCGCACGCAAGTCTGCATGTTCTTGATCCGAACGGAACCGCCCTGCGCCATGCAACGGCGAGCGACCCCCGACATTGACCAACGAGAGGCGAAGATCGTGATGACTGCCCAAGGAAAGACCGCACTGCCCTTCGCCGCCGCCGCCAGGGCACAGGATCCGGTGACGCTGAACGTCTGATCCGACACACCGCGTCTGGCCAGTTTCGAGGCCAATGATGCGCAGCACCAGGATTTTGCGCTGGACATCCTGACGGTTGCGCTGACCGACCTGGTCGCCAAGCTGCAACTGGCGCTGCAGTCCGGGGCGGACATTCCCGACATGATCTTCATGTCCGATATCGGCTACGGCTCGCAACTGATGACCCGGACCTCGAACTCCCTGATGAACCTCACCGAACAGGTTTCGCCCGACCTGCCGGCCGAGTTCTATGCCAACGCCAACCCGCCCTGCCTGATCAACGGCAAGCTCATGTGCCTACGCAACGTCATCGCCAATTTCGTGATCTGATGTAGCGCGCCGCAACTGGCCGAACTGGGCAAGGCGGTGCCGACGACCTGGGAAGAGTTCGAACAGCTTGGCACCGATCTTGCGCCGAAGGGCTTGGTTCTGGGGTCCGGGGTTGAGCCGTTTCTGCTCTTGAACTTCCTCGTCTCGGGCGGATGTCCGAATGCGATGCCGGTCGATGGTACCGAAGATACCGTGATCATCGATCTGACTGCCGAAGTCTGCATCCGCGCGGCGCAGATGGTGGACCGGATGATCGCCAACGGCGGTCTGTCCAAGGTCGGCCCGTTCGACCCTGCGTTCACGGCGCTGGCCACCGCCGACAAGGTCCCGCTGATGATCGGGCCGACATGGTTCGGCGGATACGTGATCAAACCGTCCTTCGCCTTTCGTGCCGGCACACTCGCCGCCGCTACACCGCCGCGCTGGTCCGATCAGGACAAACCATTGATCTGGAGCTGGGGCGGCGGCACTTTCGGCTGCCGGAAAGACAGCCCCCACCCGGCCGAAACGCTCAAACTGCTGATCTGGGCTGCCGCCAACAGCCATCCAGGCCATGTCAGACTGCGCTTCGGCGTAGGCGATGCCATCGCCAAGACACTGGCCGCCTCAGTCGCCGGTGGCGGCACGATTGAGGCGGCCCTTTCGGCCTTGCCGGAGGAACTGGTGAACCTCGCGAAACTGAACGGCTACCGGGTACAGTACCAGGTTTGGGGTGTTCCCGGTAACCTATGCCTTCGGCCTCAGCTTCTTCGATACGATCGAGGGGGTATTCCGGGGATTCACCAACTACGCCTTCGTGTTCGACGATTTCCGGATACCGCGCGCGCTCGGCAACGTGGTCCTGTTCATGCCCTGCCGATCTTTGTGGAGATGAGCCTGCTGGGCCTCAGCAACACGAAGGGCGGCTTCATCCTGGCATCGGGGTTCTTTCCGTTCGGAGTCTATCTGTCCCACAGTCTGGCAACTGGTTGCGTACAACGTCACCGGTGCGCCGACGCTGACCGTCGCGATGGCGAATTTCGCCGTCGCGACAGGCCTGGTGGTGTCGCTTTACATCGCGTCCCTGCCGAACCGCGCTTCGGTCTCGGTGCGGATGGTCGACGAAGTCTTCGGCGCTGTCTTCGACCAGGGATCACCGCTGACACACCCCGCCGCAAACTGCGGCCCGACTTGTTGGCGGCATAGTTCAACTTATGGTCCGCCTTCAGCACACGGGCGTGCGTGCCCTCGTTCAAGTCCGGGCACCACTCAAGGCGCGTGAAACCGTCCCTATCGACCTGGTCAATTGATTTGCCAGACGCCGGATGCCAACCTTGGGACCCGTGAGCTTTTATGGCCGCACCTTTCCGGTTGAAAACCGGCAGTCATGACAGTTGACTCAATTCCGCTTTCGGGACATCCTCGTAAACGTTTCCGGCAGTATCGATCCATGTTGGCTGATCTGCATCGGGAGGGGGACGCAGGTGGCCTTTCGCGCGGTCTTGGCGGGATGCGGTTCCATGGCGCGCGGTTGGGTCAAAGCCCTGGCCGAGCAGCCCGATCTTGTTGGTCGCGTCGACCTGGTCGGCCTTGTCGATGTGCACCTGCCCGCTGCCGAGGCGATGCGCGATGAATTCAGCCTGACCGGCATCACCACCGGAACTGATCTTGCCGCTGTCCTGGCCGCGACCAGACCCGACCTGCTGTTTGACGTGGTGATCCCGGCTGCGCGACGGGATGTCGTGGCAACCGGGCTGCGGATGGGCTGCCACGTCCTGTCGGAAAAGCCGATGGCAGTATCGATGCAGGACGCCCGCGATCTGGTCGCCCTGTCGGCGCAAACGGCCAAGACCCACGCCATCATGCAGAACCGCCGCTACAACCCCGGCGTCCGCCGCATTCGCCGCCTGATCGACAATGGGGTGATGGGCACCCTGACTGCCGTCCATGCCGATTTCTTCATCGGCGCCCATTTCGGTGGCTTCCGCGAGCAGATGCAAAACGTCCTGCTGGTGGATATGGCCATCCACACCTTTGACGCCGCCCGATTCATGTCCGGCAAAATCCCCGTCGCCGTCTATGCCCATGAAACCAATCCCATCGGATCGTGGAACACCCACGGCGCCGCCGCCAACGCGATTTTCGAAATGTCGGACGGCGTCACTTTCACCTATCGCGGGTCCTGGGTCGCCGAAGGCGCGCCAACCAACTGGGACGCTTCGTGGCGCATCATCGGCACCAAAGGCACCCTGCTGTGGGACGGCGCCGACCAGTTTGACGCGCACATTGTCGCCGGCGACGAAGGCTTTCTGCGGCCCCTTGAACCGCTGGACGTACCCCCGCCCGACGACATCGGCCAGACCCTTGGCCATGCCAGCGTGATTGGCGCCTTCCTGACGGCGCTGGAAGCGGGCCACACACCCGAAACCGTCGGCCACGACAACATCAAAAGCCTTGCCATGGTCTTTGGTGCCATCCAAAGCGCCGCCTCCCGCACCCGGATAGAACTCACCCGATGAATCCAGCCAAATCCATTCGCATCGGCACCATGATCCGCGCCAGCGAAGGCCGCGCTGCCGAAAGCATCGCCGCCATCGCCGACCACGGGTTTGAAAGCTTCGAGCCGTTCTTCTGGCAAACCACTAACGGCCAGAACCTTGCCGACCTTGGCAAACGCTGCCGCGACGCCATCGGCGATCGCGACATCACCGTCTCGACCCTTGGCATGTTCGGCAACCCGCTGGAAGAACAGCCGATGGACTTGCAAACCCTGCAGGGCTGGCGGGACTGCATCGACAACGCCCATCACTTCGGAGCAACCTGCGTTGCAGGTTTTACCGGTCGCATCCGGGGCAAACCGCTGACCGACAGCCTGCCGCGCTATCGTCAGATCTGGACCGACCTTGCCAAACGCGCCGCTGACAAGGGCATCAGGATAGCCTTCGAAAACTGTGCGATGGATGGCAACTGGGCCAGCGGCGACTGGAACATTGCCCATAACCCCGACGCGTGGGAGTTGATCTTCAACGAAACCCCCGACGACAACATCGGCCTTGAATGGGAACCCTGCCACCAGATGGTCTATCTGATCGACCCCATGCCACAAATCCGCAAATGGGCGCACAAATTCTTCCACGTCCACGGCAAGGACGCGACCATCCGCTGGGAGGTGATCCGCGAACACGGAGTTTTCGGTCGCGAAAAGTTCGTCTTCATGCGCACCCCCGGATTTGGCGACAGCAACTGGACCGACATCATCTCTGAACTGCGCCTGGCCGGTTGGTCAGGCTCGATCGACATCGAGGGCTGGCATGATCCGGTCTACCGCGATGCCCTTGAAATGACGGGACAAGTCGCTGCACTTGCCCATCTCAAAGCTGCCCGGGGAGGTGATTTTACCGCAAACCCGGTCTGACAGAGGCGGCAAGATCCGAAAAAAGGACGGCCGTGAAGACTATGAACTGCAACCGCCGGCATACCCGGCGCAATGGGAGAACTGAGATGACTGCAATTTCCAGGCGTTTCCTGATGGCCAGCGCTGCGCTCTTCGTAATTGGCGGCGCGACCGCCGCACAGTCCGAGGTTCTGCGCGACAACTGGTGCGCCGACGTCAAGATCCGCTTCTTCGTCGGCGGGGCCGAGGGCGACGGCTTTGGCTCCATTGTCTACAACGGTGCCAAACAGGCGCAGCTTGACACCGGCGCGCAGGTTGACTTCATCTTCTCTGGCTGGTCGTCCGAAAAGATGGTCCAGCAACTGCGCGAAGCCGTGGCCTCGGGGCCTGACGGCATTGCCATGATGGGCCATCCAGGACCGGATTCGATTGAACCGCTGGCCGAAGAGGCCTCCAAGGCGGGCATTCTGATGATGTATCAGAATGTCGATGTGCCGACAGTGCGCGCCAAGTTCGGCGGCGGCTATGTCGGTGCCAACCTGACGCCGCAGGGCATCGCTCTGGGGGCCGAGGCCGTCCGTATGTCCGGCCTTGGCGCGGGCGAACAGGCCATCGTGATTGCCGACTGGAGCCAGGAAAACCGCGTGATCCGCGAACTTGGCACCGTCAAGGCGCTGGAGGATGCCGGAATGACCGTGATCAAGCTGACCACCTCGCCCGAAATGGCCGGTGATCCGAACCTTGCCATCCCGATCATCACGGCAGGCCTGCTGGCCAACCCCGATGTCAAGCTGATCGCCTATCCCGGCGGCCAGATGCTGGGCAACGCGCCGACCTATATGGAGGCGGCGGGCAAGAAACCGGGCGAGATTTTCAACATTGGCTTCGACACCAGCCCTCAGATCGTCGAGGCGTTCAAGAACGGCTGGGTCCAGCTGACATCTGACCAGCAGCCATTCCTGCAGGGCTATCTGCCCATCCTCAGCCTTTGCCAGCAAAAGGTCTACGGTCTGGGCGCGATGAGCGTTGATACAGGCGCGGGCTTTGTGAATGCCGAAAACATCGGAACCGTGGCCGACCTCGCCATCGAGGGTTTGCGCTGATCCCCTGCTGACCACAATGGACGAGGCGGCCCCGACTGCCTCGTCCCCACCTATCCGGCAGAAAGGGCGACCCTTGGGCGAACGGCTGATCGAACTGAAAGAGGTCAAGAAATCCTACGGCAATGTCTTTGCTGTCGGAGGCGTCAACATGCATGTCGACCGGGGCGAGGTCGTCGGTCTCCTGGGGGACAACGGCGCCGGCAAATCGACGCTGATCAAGATTTTGTCTGGCGTCGTACGCCCGACCTCGGGCGTGATTCTGGTGCGCGGCACCCCTGTTCACGGTTGGAACGCCGGCAAATCGCGCGACGCGGGGATCGAGACGGTGTTTCAGGACCGCGCCCTCGCCGTGCAACAAACCATCGTGCGCAACATCTTCATGGGCCGCGAAATCACCACCACCTTCGGCATGCTCGACGTCCAGAAACAGCGGTCCGAGGCGGAACGCCTGATGCGCGAGATCGGCTTCACCTCCAAGGTCTTTTCGCCCGACAGCATCGTCGGCCAATTGTCCGGGGGCGAACGCCAGGGCGTGGCCATCGCCCGCGCCATCTACAATAAGGCCGACCTGATCATCCTTGACGAACCCACAACCGCGCTTTCCCTGACCGAGACCGAAAAGGTCTTTCGCTTCGTGCGCAATGTGCGCGAAAGCGGGCGGTCGATCCTGTTCATCGGCCACAACATTCACCACGTCTTTGACATCGCCGAACGGTTCGTTGTGCTGGACCGTGGCCGCGTCGCCCTTGAAATCACCAAGCCCGAGGTGGGCAGCGCCGAACGTCTGATCGGCTTCATGGAGCATGTGGCCCACCCCACCGGGGCAAACCCTCTGACCGATGCCGCAGCCCAGAACGGAGCCGCCAGATGACCGACACCCCCGAGCCCAACAACCGGTCGATCGAGCAAAGCTGGTCCCGCCGCTTCGTGCTGGCCAACCGCGCCTCAATCGGCACCATGGCCGTCTTCGTGGTCATGATGGTGCTGTTCTTCATCGGCAACCCCGCGGTCTTTTCCGATTACCGCATCTATTACTCGGTCCTGACCACCCTGCCTGTCGCGATATTTGTCGTGGTGCCCATGGTGTTTCTGGTGACCGTGGGCGAGATTGACCTTTCCTTCCCCGCCGTCATGGCGCTGGCTGCATGGATCTTTGCGCTCTGCGTGCAAGCCGGGATCGACCCGTTTGTCAGCCTGTTCCTGGGGCTTGGCGTCGGGGTCCTGATGGGGGCGGCAATCGGGCTGATCGTGGTCTACGGCGGGTTGTCGTCGTTGGTCGCCACTCTTGGCCTCAGCTTTCTGATACGCGGCGGCATCCTGATCGCGACCGGTGGCAAGTCGATCGCCATGCTGTCCCTGAAAGATACGGTGGCCTACAAGATCCTGTCGGGCACCATCTACGGCTTTCCGGTGCAGATGCTTTGGGCCGCCCTGTTCGTCGTGTTGTCCGTCCTTCTATACAACCGCCACAAATTCGGCGCGCGGGTTCACTGTGTGGGCGACAACCCCGACAGCGCCGAACAGATGGGCATAGATACCAGAAGGGTGCGGGTCCTTACCTTCGTCTTCATGGGCTTTGGGGCGGGACTTGCGGGCATATTCTCGACCATGATCAACTTCACCTGGTGGCCGACCACGGGCGATTCCTATCTGCTGCCGACCCTCGCCGCCGTCTTTGTCGGCGGCACCCCAACCTGGGGCGGCATCGGCACCGTCGTCGGCGGCACCATCGGGGCCGTCATCGTGTCCTTCATCCAGGTCGGCATCGTGTCGGCCGGGCTGGACGGGTTCTATGTCCAGTTCTTCAACGGGCTGATCATCATCTTGTCCCTGATCGGCCACCGCTGGAACCAGATAAGGTATCGCTAAAGGGTCGCGCTGATCTGGAACCGCCGCCTTGCCCGCCCTTGTGCGGCCCATGGGGGTGAGACTCGATCAAGCTCACCAAAGGATCATGGCGTCGATTGCGGCGTGGAAACGAAGGTGATTGCCATCATGTCATAACGGGTTGCGAGAAGTCGCCAATCCTTGATGCGGCAGAAGGCGTGTCCAATCAGGTTGCGGCTGACATAGTCGGCGCCGTCATGTGGGACAGGATGTTTGCGCGAGCGGGTTTAGGGGATCACGGCCTCAGTCTTGCTTGCAGTCAGACGCGCCTGCAGACTGTTGGCATCACAGCTCGTGTCAGCCAGCAGGCGGGATGGGGGGCAATGGCCTCCCCTTCTGTGACGGAAATCATCTTACCCGTGCGGATGGACTTGGCGGAGTTCGTCATTATTGGTCCTTTCCGGAAATTGAAACGGGTTACTTGGTTCTTGTGCTGGCGCTGTGGATTGCGGCTGAAACCATGGCAGAAGACAGAATGTTGTCGCGGCCTGCGGTCGGGAAAGGTCGAACAGACTGAACCACCTGCGTGAAGTCGGGAATCACCCAATGGGGCTACGCTCACTGCCGCAAACGTTTACGAAGGGTTACATGATTCCATAATCCGTGCCAAAAAGACTCGTAAACGTTTGCGGATATGCCTGGAAGTTGAACTGGTGGATATAAGAGCCCTTGCCAACCACCTGAACATCTCGATCGGCACGGTCTCACGGGCCCTGAACAACCGGGTTGGTGTGAACCCATCCACGCGCAAGCGCGTTCTGGACGCCGCAATGACCCTCGGCTACGTCGCAAACCAGTCGGGCCGCAGCTTGCGTCGCGGGGCAACTAACACGATTGGTTTCGTGATTGAAACCGGTGAGCCGGCGACCACATCCGGAGACAACTTCTTTTTCATCGTCGTCGATGCAATGAACGGGGTCCTGGCGGAAAAGGGCTATGATTTGGTGATTTTGCCCTGCCACTCTGCCGATGATCCAGTCGAGTTCCTGCAACGCGCCATTGCGCGAGGCACGGTGGATGCGCTCGTGATCACCGCTACACGCCAACAGGACCGCCGGATCGCACTGCTGGCAGAGTCGGGCGTGCCATTCGTAGCGTTCGGTCGATCAGAAACGCCGGGGACTTATCCGTGGATCGACTTTGATTTTGAAGGCGTGGCGCGTCGGTCGGTCGCCGCCTTGTCAGAAGTGGGCCACCGACGCATTGCTGTTGCTTTGCCAAATACGGATGCCGCCTTTGGGGCGCATTTCAAGCGCGGCTACCTCGAAGGTCTGGAGGCCGCAGGGATCCCGCGCGATGATCTTCTTGTCCTTTGTATGGAGAGCAGCGAGGCGGGGGGGTTTGAGTTCGGCCGGAAAATCGCTGCCATGCAGCCGCGCCCGACAGCGGTCCTGATCAGCTCGGGAATCGCGACCGTGGGATTCTACGGGGCATTGAGGAATGCCGGGTTGCATCCGGGTCACGATGTTTCCATCGTTGTATTCAGAGAGAATCCTCAGATTCGCTTCCTTCAGCCAACCCCCGCCTGTTTCCAGGCGGACTTGCCTGAACTTGGGCAGGCGCTGGCCGGAATGGTTGTCGATCTGTTGCGGGGCGAGTCGGCAACGGCGCATGAGAGGAGTATCATCTGGCCCATGACGTTCCTCCCCGGCAATTCGATCCTTCCCCCCCCGGGCGACGAGGCAGCGCCGGTGAGCGGCGCAACACCGCATTGATCAGGCTGGCGCGCCAGTCGCGGAGGGCGGATCGAACTGGCCGGCGCACGGATCAGCCGAGTACTTGCCGGGCACTGCCAGGCAAATTACACCACACCGCCCAGCGGTGAGCTGCCACCTGAAAATCGGACAGTGACGAAAGCTGCGATCTGACGTCCGCTGGTCTTCAGGAACGAGGAGAACAGAACATGCCGAAACGTGGGAATCATGACGCTGCGTTCAAGGCGCGTGTGGCGTTGGAAGCGCTGAAGGGCGAGCACACCGTGTCGGAACCGGCGACCGCCTGTGAGGTCCATCCGACGATGATCCATCAGTGGAAGGAGTCGCTGCTGGAAGGTGCCGCTGGTATGTTTGATCGGGGAGGCAGGGCAACGGCCGCCGCCGAGATTGCCGTGGAAACAGTTCGTGACCTGCATGCCAAGATCGGGGAACTGGCTGTCGCCAAAGATTTCTTGTCGCGAAAGCTCAAGCCGTGGACCGGGAAGTGATGAAGCATTGGAACGCCATTGATGGGGTGGGCGGCTCCTTTGCTTGGGTTCCGACGACAACCCCATTTTGGCGCATCGCGACGCCGGGAGCAGGAGCCATCCACCCCATCAATGGTAAAAATGGTCCTACCCCTTTTCAGCAGTTCCCGCATTCGCCGGGAAAACGCCCCCCCTCCCGATCGCTTTCTGATCCTTCGAACTCTGCGCGATGCGAACCGCATCCCGCTTGAACGCGTCGCTCGTGTATCGCTGCCATATCCGTCGGACGCATGGTCCGATCCTTGATGGCGAGTATTGCTCTCAAAAACCGGAACGAAACCGGGACAGGTCCAGGTCGCCACTTCGCCGTCCGTCAGCACTCGCGACCGCTTACAACATGATTGCAGTCCAAGCAAAACTACGAACAAGAACTATATTTTTAGTAACGCAGTGTTTCACAATCAAAGGCTCGGACACCAGAATGTTGATCTGGGGATTCCCGTTCGGGCCGGGGTGTCGGTCCCATGCTTCAGGGCCGGATCTGAACCGTCTGGCGCAACAGGCCGGTTTTCGCATCGAAGATCAGAATGTCGTTGTCCGTGGTTACAACCGCGTACCATCCTGGACCGGCGGTGATGGCAAGGGCGTCAGCGCCGTCCGGCAGCACGACGGTATCGGGTAGCTTCACCGTCGTTCGCAGGACGGCCGGCAAGCGGATGACAAGCAGCCAGATCACGGCTACAAGCCCGGCAATCATCGTCGCGGTCAGGATCGTGACCAGCAGTTTCAGGAACTTGAGGTCGGGCGGTGGTCCGTCCGGCAGCGGAGTGCTTGTCATGCAGCCCAACCCTTCGCGTATTCTGCAGGTGACGATTGCCGCCGCCCCTCCAGATCGGCTTGATAAGGCGCTTGCCCGCGACGTGCCAGAGGAAGCCGCCCTGTCGCGGTCGCGTCTGTCCAGATTGATCGCCGAGGGCGCGGTCAGCCGGGGTGACGAAGTGGTGACCGACGCCAAGGCGCGGGTTTCGGCGGGCGAAGTTCTGGCAATTCGGCTTGATCCGGCGGTCGAGGTCAGTACCGGGGCCGAGAACATCGCGCTGGACGTGATCCATGAAGATGCCGATCTGATTGTCATCAACAAGCCGGTGGGCATGGTGGTGCATCCGGCACCGGGGTCGCATTCAGGAACGCTGGTCAATGCGCTGCTGCATCACTGCGGCGCGACGCTTTCGGGCATCGGCGGCGAAAGGCGCCCCGGCATCGTGCACCGGATCGACAAGGATACCACCGGGCTGCTGGTGGTAGCGAAATCAGATGCGGCGCACCACGGGCTGGCGGCGCAGTTCGAGAAACATACGGCCCGGAGGCGCTATCTGGCGTTGGTCTACGGCGTACCGGATGCGGGCGACCCCAGGTTGCGCGGCACGCGCGGCGTCAGTTTCGAGGCGGCGAATATCCTGAAGATCACCACCCAGCTGGCGCGACACAAGACCGATCGGCAACGGCAGGCCGTGCTGTTCCAGGGTGGTCGCCATGCCGTGACGCGGGCGCGGATCATGGAGGCGTTTGGCGTGCCGCCAACTTTGTCGTTGCTTGAGTGCTGGCTTGAAACCGGACGCACCCACCAGATACGGGTGCATCTGGCGCATGCCGGGCACGGACTGGTGGGCGACCAGACCTATGGCGGGCGGCGCAAACTGCCAGCCAGGTCCTTTACCGAGGCTGCTGCTGCCGCCGTCGCGGCCTTTCCCCGGCAGGCGCTGCACGCGGCCTCGCTTGGGTTCGTGCATCCGCTTACCGGCGTGGAAATGGCGTTCGAGGCCCCGATGCCGCAGGACATGGTGGCGCTGATCACCGTATTGCGTGCGCCGGGCGCGGCAGTGTGAGGACGGGAAGCCAGATGGCAGACATGCCGGAATGCCATGCCTTTATCGCCTGCTCGCTGGATGGCTATATCGCCCGAGCTGACGGCGATACCGATTGGCTGACGTCGATCCCGGTGCCGAAGGGCGAGGTTGGCGGTTACACTGCCTTCATCGCCGGGATGGACGCCATATTGATGGGACGGGGTACGTATGAAAAGGTCCTGACGTTCCAGCCTTGGCCCTATGCCTTGCCGGTCATCGTCGCCAGCCGCCGCCAGCGCCCGTCGGCGTCCGAAAAGCTGTCGATAACCGCAGCGCCGTTGCGGGTGGTGCTGGCCGAACAGGCGGCGTTGGGGCGGCGGCGCATTTATGTGGATGGCGGCCAGATCATTTCTGCCCTGCTGCGCGAAGGGCTTCTGACGCAGGTAACGGTAACGGTGGCCCCGGTGCTGCTGGGCGGTGGTCTGCCGTTGTTTCAGTCAACCGGCGGGATCAACCTGGCCCTGCAATCGGTCCGTCACTGGGATCCGGGTTTCGTTCAGATGGTCTATCTGCCTGAAAATGCGCCGTTTGCGCCCCGCACAATGACACCTGTGTGAGGTCACTGACATAATCGTGGACCTTCAACGGAACCGCATTCATCTTTCGTTCATTGCTTGCTTGTATGCAGCCAGAGCTTGAAGCGCTGGCGACCGTACCATAGGTAGACATCTCCTCCGCCGAGGAGAGGGGGTCATAATGTCGAGCTACGCCAACCTTCCCGTCCCGTCGCCTGAACAGGGTCTGAACCGCTACCTGCAGGACATCCGCAAGTTCCCGATGCTGGAACCGGAGCAGGAGTACATGCTGGCCAAGCGCTGGGTGGATCATCAGGACAGCAGTGCGGCCCACAAATTGGTGACCAGCCATCTGCGCTTGGCGGCAAAGATCGCGATGGGCTATCGCGGCTACGGTCTGCCGCAGGCCGAGGTGATCTCGGAGGCCAATGTCGGCCTGATGCAGGCGGTCAAGCGTTTCGATCCGGAAAAGGGCTTTCGCCTTGCCACCTATGCCATGTGGTGGATCCGCGCCTCGATCCAGGAATACATCCTGCGGTCGTGGAGCCTGGTGAAGCTTGGCACCACTTCGGCGCAGAAAAAGCTGTTCTTCAATCTGCGCAAGGCCAAGGCCAAGGTCGGCGCGCTGGAAGAGGGGGACCTGCGCCCCGAAAATGTCGCTCAGATCGCCAAGGATCTGAGTGTGACCGAGGCCGAAGTGATCTCGATGAACCGCCGCCTGTCGGGCGGGGATTCGTCGCTGAACGCCACGGTGGGCATGGACGGTGATTCCGTCACGCAATGGCAGGACTGGCTGGAGGATGAGGATGCCGACCAGGCCGGCGACTATGCCGAGCGTGAAGAGTTGGACACCCGCCGCAACCTGCTGAACCGCGCGATGGACGTGCTGAACGAGCGCGAACGCGACATCCTGATCCGGCGCCGGCTGGAGGATGAGCCTGTGACGCTGGAAGAACTGTCGTCGCGCTATGATGTCAGCCGCGAACGGATTCGCCAGATCGAGGTTCGGGCCTTTGAAAAGCTGCAAGGCCGCATGCGCGAACTGGCACGCGACAAGGGCATGCTGATTCCGGCGTGATCCGGGCCTATACGCTGCGCAGGAAATCGTCGACGGCGGCGAATATCTCGGCGTCATGGCCGACCCAGACATGGCCGCCGGTCGGAAAGCTGAACAGCCGCGCCCCCTTGACAGTGTCTGCGATGTGGCGGGCGGCCGCGAAGGTGCCGAAGCGGTCATCCTCAAGCGAAATTGTCAGGGTCGGGGCGGTGATCCGGTCCAACGCCATCGGTTCGGGAGTTCCGGCCAATGCCCCGTCGTTCAGCAAGCCGCGGGTCTTGGCGCTGACCGGCAGGATGCCGCGCAGGATGGCGCGCACTCTGGCCTGTTCCGACGGGGAAGCGGCATGGACAAGGGCCGGGTCGGTTGCCAGCAGGGTGGCGATCATCCGGTCTTCGGCCAGAGCCATGCCGGCCCAGAACAGCAGGTCCGACTGCAGGGCATAGCGCACGATGGCCGCGCCAAGCGGCGAGGGGCGTACCGGCGGCCGGCCGGGAACATAGGTCGCCGGGACCAGCGGCACCAGCGCAGTGCACAGGCCGGGATGGCGGATGGCGAACTCGAGCGCCGACAGCGCGCCGGCCGAGCCGCCAATCACCGGCAGGCGGTCGATCTTCAGGGCGTCCAGCAGGTCGGCAAAGGCATCGGCCTGCGCTTGCGACGAAGGGTCAGCCGGATAGTCGGACCGCAGATAGCCAAAGCGCGACGGCGCGATGACACGCCAGCCAGCGGCCACCAGTGGTGCCGCGAAAGCCAGCCCCTGATCGAAGCCGCCGCCGGTTCCGTGGATCATCAGAACCGGCGGGCCATTGCCAGCCTCGGCATATTCCATGGTGCCGGAACCGGTCGCAATGATCTGGCTGCCGGTGGCGAGGGCCTGTTTGGCAGCAACGATATCGCCCCGATATTTCACTGTGCCAGCGGCTGCACCGATCGCCAGAAGCGTTGCCGCGCCGCCCCAAAGCACCTGCCTGCGATTCATTTCCACCTCCACGCACAGTTCGGAACAACGACTGCCATGGACTTGCCCGCCCGACCTTGACGCTGATCAATTTGCATCGAGGCAGTTTACTTTCCTGCCCGCGGTTTCTACCGTCCGCCCGGAACATGGGAGGACGCTATGGCCAAGGTGCGTTGGGGAATTCTGGGTGCGGCAAAGATCGCCAGGGAATGGGTCTGCCCGGGCATCCACAACTCGGACCACGGGGTTGTGGCGGCGATTGCCAGCCTGACGCCGGGCAAGGCCGAGGCTTTGGCGGCACCCTATGATGCGCGGGTGCACAGCAGCTACGAGGCGCTGTTGGCTGACCCCGGGATCGATGCCATCTACATTCCGCTGCCGAACAGCGCCCATGTCGAATGGACCCTCAAGGTTCTGCAGGCGGGCAAGCATGTGCTGACCGAAAAGCCGATTGCGCTGAAGGCCGCCGAGATCGATCAGCTGATCGCTCTGAGGGATCAGACCGGGCGGCATGCAGCCGAGGCGTTCATGGTGACCCACCATCCGCAGTGGCGGCGCGTGCGGCAACTGATCGCCGACGGTGCTATCGGCCAGTTGCGGCATGTCCAGGGCGGTTTCACTTTTCATCTGCTGGACTACGGCAACATCCGCAACGATCCGGCACAGGGCGGCGGCGCCCTGCGCGATATCGGGGTCTATCCGTCGGTCACCACCCGGTTCGTCACCGGGCAGGAACCGACCAGGATCCGCAGCCAGATCGAATGGGATCGCGGCATCGACAGCACGGCACGGGTCTGGGCCGAATTTCCCGGTTTCACCATGGATTTCTACGTCTCGATGCGGATGCACGGCTATCAGCAGATGCATTTCCACGGCACCGCCGGCTGGATCAAGGTGCTGTCGCCGTTCAATGCCAAGCTTTACGGCGACGATGCGCTGGAAATCCGCGATACCAGCGGCGCCGTCCGCTTCGAACGGTTTCCGCTGGTTGATCACTATACCGAACAGGCCAACGCCTTCAACGCCACCGTGCAGACCGGCGCGCCCTATCCGTGCACACTGGAGTTTTCACGCGGCAATCAGGTGATGATCGACATGATCTATGCGGGAGCCGGATCCTGACCACCTGACGGGCCGGCTGTTGCACGCAAAGCGGCGCCGGTTGCTCCAGATCAAGGATAGCATGCTTTCTTCGCGCTACTCAGGGGGCGGAACGTCCTAAACAAAGCGAGTCGCAGATGAAACCCGTGCCGACGCTTGTCGCCCTCGCCAACGAACATGAGGTGCGACTGCTGCACAATCACGGCCCGGCCAACCGGCTGGTAGATCTTGCCGGTCACGGCACCGACGACCATTTCGGGCATGGTGCCGGATCGGGTCCCGTACCGGATCATTCCTCCGACGGCCGTAAGTCCCGGGACCGGTTTGCGGTTCAAGTGGTTGGCGTGATCGAGGCGGCGTGGAAGGCCGGTCCCTATGAACGTCTGATTATCGCGGCACCGGCCAAGATGCTGGGGGCGTTGCGGGACGCCTTGACACCCGACCTGCGCGCGGCGCTCTATGCTGACCTGCACAAGGACCTGCTGAAAACCCCGATCGCCGAATTGCCAACACATTTTGCCGACGTGATGGGGCCGTGACGCATTCCGCAACGGAGGATCCGATGACACAAAAAGACCCTGATCCCGCTCCGCAGGAACCGCTGGCCAACAAGGGCATCTGGGGCCGCGGCCTGACGATGCTGCTGATCCTGATCCTGTTCGGTCTGGCGCAATCGATCCTTGCGGCGGCGGCGCTGATCCAGTTTCTGTGGATGCTGCTGACATCCAAGAAGAACCAGCCGCTGGCGGAATTCGGCGAAGGGCTGGGTTTGTGGCTGGCCAAGGCGGCACGGTTTGAAGCGGGAACGTCCGACGACAAGCCGTTTCCCTGGTCGACCTGGGGCAAGTAGGCCGCTCCAGACCGGTCAGTCCGCCATCGCTTCCAATTCGTCGATGAAGCCCGCGATCATGCTCAATCCCTTGTCCCAGAACTTCGGATCGCTGGCATCAAGTCCGAACGGGGCCAGCAACTCCTTGTGGTGTTTTGACCCGCCTGCCTTGAGCATCTCAAAGTACTTGTCCTGAAAGCCCGGATCGCCTTCCGCGTAAACCGCATAAAGTGCATTCACCAGACCGTCGCCGAATGCATAGGCATAGACATAGAACGGCGAGTGGACAAAGTGCGGGATATAGCCCCAGAACGTCTCGTAGCCGTCCATGAAATCGAACACCGGCCCAAGGCTCTGCGCCTGAACAGACATCCACAGCGCGTTGATGTCCTCGGGCGTCTGTTCCCCCTCGGCCCGGGCGGCATGAAGCTTGCACTCGAAGTCGTAAAAGGCGATCTGGCGCACCACGGTGTTGATCATGTCCTCGACCTTGCCCGCCAGCAGCGTCTTGCGCTCGGTTGGGGTCCTGGCGTTGTCCAGAAGCTTGCGAAAGGTCAGCATTTCGCCAAACACCGACGCGGTTTCGGCCAGCGTCAGCGGGGTCGAGGACAACAGCTCGCCTTGCCCGGCGGCCAGCACCTGATGCACGCCATGCCCAAGCTCGTGGGCAAGGGTCATGACATCGCGTGGTTTTCCCAGATAGTTCAGCATCACATAGGGATGTACCTCGGTCACCGTCGGATGGGCAAATGCACCGGGAGCCTTGCCCGGCTTGACGGCGGCATCGATCCAGTTCTTTTCGAAAAACGGCGCGGCCAGTTCGGCCATCCGGGGGGAAAAGTCATGGTAGGCGTCCAGCACCATGGCCTTCGCGGTCGGCCAGTCCACCAGTCGCGGCACATCAATCGGCAGCGGCGCATTGCGGTCCCAGACCTGCAGCCGCTCCAGCCCCATCCACCGGGCCTTCAGGGCGTAATAGCGATGTGACAGTTTGGGATAGGCTGCCACGACGGCATTGCGCAACGCCTCGACCACTTCGGGCTCGACATGATTTGACAGATGCCGGCCGGTTTGCGGGGTCGGCATCTTGCGCCAGCGATCCTGAATTTCCTTTTCCTTGGCCAGCGTGTTGTGGACCCGGGCGAACAGTTTCACCTGGCGGCCGAACACCGCCGCAAGCGCCCGCGCCGCTGCTTCGCGTTTGCTGCGAACCGGGTCCGTAAGCAGGTTGAGCGTCGCCTCCAGACTCATGTCCTCGCCGTCCACGGCGAAACTCAAACCGGCCATCGTCTCGTCGAACAGCCGGTTCCACGCGGCGGCACCGACCGTCGACTGATCATGCAGGAATTTTTCCAATTCGTCCGACAACTGATAGGGCCGCATGGCGCGCAAGCGTTCAAATACCGGCCGGTAGCGGGCCAGCGCCGGATCGGCGTCAAACAGCAACCCGATGGCCGCATCATCGATACGGTTGATTTCCAGCGAGAAAAACACCAACGGCGTGGTGAACTCGGTCACCTTGTCCTGCGTGTCGGCTATGAACTTGGCCCGGTCACTATCAAGGGTATTCTGATAATACCGCAGGCCGGCATAGGACATCAGACGCCCAGCGACCACGTCGATCCGTTCATAGCGCAGCACACAGTCCAGCATTGCGCCCGCATTCAGCGTCGCCAGCTTCCCCTCGAAATCCGCCGCGAATCCCTTGCAGGCCTGATCCAGCCACCCCATGTCGCGCGCCAATTCCGGTGCGTCCGGGGCTGTGTAAAGGTCGCTCAGGTCCCATTCGGGCAGGTCCCCGAGCGCATCATTGCGCCCGGAATGGGCATCAAGCGCACGGGTCGGCTGAAAGGGCAGGGGGGGGGAAACGCATGGCAACCTCGGGATTGTTCCTGACCACATCTAGGTCGGAAGGGCCATGCGGTTCAAGGGTGGCCACGGCGGATCGCGTCTATTTGCAGCCCGCTTCGACAGCCTGTCGGGCCAGCGTTTCCACGGCGCTGCGATCCGCAGCACTCATCGCGTTCAGCGCCCCGGCCTGGCCACGGCTGCAGCCGGCATTGCCAAAGGCGGTGATGGCGCGGTCAGACGTGAAGCAGTAGCCGTTCAGGTGCCAGATCCGGTTGCGTTTATACCAGAGCGCCTCGCAGTTCTGCGCCACCGTCCGTGCGTCGGGCACCACCGGGGCGACCGTCCGGCAACACTTGATCCATTTGGCGAAAGCCCAGCCAACCTCGCCGGTCTGCGACCTGACCTTGCGCCATGACCCTTCGCTTGCCAGTACTTCCAGCAGTGTGTCTGCCGGAAGCCGCGTCACAAGCCCGGCAAGAAGCGAGGGTTGTGCCCGCAGCGCCAGAAAGCCGTCGCCCCCCGTGTCCAGGCCTCCGACATAGGAAAATTCAGTGGTGGGCGGTTGTGGCGTCTCGATCACGGCGGGCTCGACCACAACAGCCTGCGGCAAAAGCGCAGGCTCGGCAGCGGCCAGAAAAACCTCGTGCACCAGCGAGGAGTTTTCCCACGGCACCTGCGTTTCATCGGTGGCATTCACCACATCGGCCCGCACCTGACGCATCACGGCGTGGATATCCGCGCCTTGCTGCCCGATATGGCGCAAGAGCGCGGCCGTGAACGGGCTGTTGCGGTCGGTCCCGTCCAGCGCCACATTGCCCGGCTGCGTGGAAAAGGCGATGTAGCTGCCAACCCCGGCTTCCACCTTGGCCAGTCCGCGCGACACCTCACCCCCGGACCGGCTTGCCACTTGCGTCACAAACGGATTGTTGCGGCACGCGTCCAGGATCACGATCCGGGTGCCGGCCCGCAACTCCATGCTGCGCAGGATCGATTGCAGCCGGACCGAGGCCTTGGTCAACGCGGCTTCATCGTCGGCCAGGATGTCGACCGGGATCAGGAAATTCTCGGTCCCGAACTGTGCGCCATGCCCGGCATAATAGAACAGCGCCAGATCATCGGGTTGCAGCGCCGCCGAAAAATCCTGAACCAGCGCCAGCGTTTCCGCGCCGGTCAGATCGTTACCGGAAAAAACCTGAAAACCGATCCGTTGCAGGCTTTCGGCCATGTCGGTCGCGTCATTCACCGCATTCGGCAGCGGCTTGGCATGCAGGTAGCCGCCATTGCCGATCACCAGCGCAATCCGGTCGGCGCGGGCCCAGGCAGGGACCATCATCAGGATCAGGACAAGAATGAAAACGGTACGCATGCTGAATTATTACTACAATTCGCCCGGTTGCAAAGTCTGGTAATCCAGCATTGCCCGCAAGTCCTGCAGGCGGCCCGCTTCCCGTGCCGTCAGGTCGCGGTGCCAGGCAACGGCGCGGGCTGCCCGAAGCGCAAGCCCGGCCTTGTGTCGTGGGCTGACCTCGACCCCGTCAAAGGCCAGGTCGAACACCAGTTCCGGGGTAACCTGCCGTGCCGGACCGTAACGGCCAATGGTGTTCCGGCTGACCCAGGTCGAAATCTCTGACGCTGCCCCGGTCAGATCGGCGTCGGTTTTCGTGATCGGGACCAGCACGTCGCCATCCCAAACCGCAAACGCGTAGGTCGCGCGCTGGTCGCGCCCGAAAAGGGCGCTGACCAACACCGCCGCCACCCGCAACGGATCAGCCGGCCAGATCAGCCGTTCCCCCGCAGACCCTGCGTCAACGTCTGCGGACCGGCGGCGCAGCGTCATTCCACTGGCCCCGATCTCCCGCGCACGGCCGTGCCGTAGCTGAAGCTGTTGCCAGCCTGCAAAGGGCAGCGGCTCCGCCAGCCGCATGGGGGCGCGAACCGGCAACGCGGCCATGGCTTCGGCCAAGAGCGCGCGGCGGTCGCGCCATGGCCGGTCGCGGATGTCCTGACCTTGCCATTCCAGCAGGTCATCGGCGATCAGCATCACCGGATGCGCGGCCAATTCGCGGCGCGACGGGCGCTTGGCCGCGATGCGCCGTGCCAGCGACGTCACGGGCAGCACCCCATCGTGCCAGCCAACGATTTCCCCTTCGATCACCGTACCTTGAGGCAGAAAATCCTGTGCCACCACCAGTTCGGGAAATCTGTCGGTCAACAATCCGTTGGCAGACCACAGAAACCGCGCCCGGTCGCGCAGAACCAGTTGCACCCGAATCCCGTCCCAAGCCCAGTCAGCGGTCCAATCTGCAGGTTGCCCAAGATAGGCAGCAGCACCCGTCATTGATGTGGCGCCGCCGAACGGGTAGGGGTATCCGGCGCGATTTACTGCATCTTCGGTCGATACAAATTCAGCAAAGGTCGTGCCTTGCGGAAACCAATGCTGCGCAAGTCGGCAAAACAGGCCGTGCTGGCCCAGACCCGTAACCTGTGACAATGACTGGGCCATCTCGGCCAGGCTGACCCCTGTCCGGAACTCACCGGTCATCAGTTTGTTGAACAGCAGCCGCTGGTCTGGCCGAAGCTGCTGCCAGGCAGCCAAGACCGCGAGCCGCAGACTGTCCGCGTCCATCCTGGCCATGGCATCAAGGCGTGTGATCCAATCCGCCAGGCTTTCATCGTTCTCGTACGCGCTTTGGGTCCGGGCAGGGGGCAGCAGCAAGGCCGTTGCCTCTGCCAGATCACCGGTTTCGCGTCTCGCCGCTTCGAAAAGCCACAGCGGAACATCTGCTGCCGCCAGTGCCCAATCCCGCAGGTCATTCAGCCGGGCAATGCGTCTTGGCCGCCGGCCAGTCAGCAGGGCAATGGCCCAAAGCCGGTCCTGTTCGGTGACGGCAAGGAAATAGGTGGCGAGTTCCGCAACCCGGTCATCGGCGTTTGCCGTCTGGTCCAGCGCCGCGATCAGTGCCGCAAAGCGCTTCATGCCACTTCGGGCGGAAGGGCCCGCTGGTCGCCTGCGTCCGGTTCGACGACAGCCGCATCATAACCCTTATGCTGCAGCCACCGCCGGAATTCGGTGGTGTAACCGTGCGTGACGAACACACGCTCGGCCCCGGTCTGGCTGATTGCAAGATTGAGGCCGCACCAGTCGGCGTGATCCGACAGCACAAAGCCGCGACCGCCACCGCGCCGCCGCCGCAGTGCCATCCAACCCGACGCGTTGGCGATTTCAACTGCACCAAACCGGGCCATCCAGGCACCGGCAATGGCATTTGGCGGGGCCAGAACAAACCCGCCCGCCAGTGACTTCAGATCAGTCGTTGGCGTCACCGGCACGGTGGCAGGGAACCGCCAGCCCTGTTGGCGCAGCACATCTGTCATGGCCTCGATCGATTCATGGGTCAGGATCGGCCCGATATCGCGGTCAAGATGCGCCAGAATGCGTTGCGCCTTGCCTAAGGAATAGGCCGCCATCATCGAAAACCGCCCCGCTGCCCGGTTCGCAACCCACCACTGGTTGATTTCGGCCATCACGGCGCTTTGCGGTGCCCAGTGAAAGATCGGCAGACCAAAGGTGCATTCGGAAATGAACGCATGACAGCGCAGCGGTTCAAACGGCTCGGACACGCCGTCGGGTTCGATCTTGAAGTCGCCGGAAACCACCCAGACTTCGCCCGCCACCTCTACCCTGATCTGCGCCGATCCCGGCACGTGTCCGGCCGGGTGAAACGAAACCCGGGCGCCGCCGATCTGCAGCACCGCGCCATAATCGACGGTCTGCGGCGCAACCCGCAGCCGGTGCCGGATCGCCGGAGCAGCTGACGTGGTGCACAGATACGATCCGTGCCCGGTTCGCGCATGATCGGAATGACCGTGCGTGATCAAGGCGCGTGGCACCGGGCGCTGCGGG
Source organism: Paracoccaceae bacterium (assembly GCA_031401675.1). Lineage (GTDB taxonomy): Bacteria > Pseudomonadota > Alphaproteobacteria > Rhodobacterales > Rhodobacteraceae > JANNRR01. The sequence continues at coordinate 46,722 of JANNRR010000166.1, read as the reverse complement.
TCGATGTAGAAATCGCCCGCCGGACAATAGATGCCTCTATCGGTGAAGCTTAGGACCGGCATGGCCGGACCTTACCACGCACAGCCCTGATCGCCAGTCCGCGACGTGCAGCCCGGTCAGTCAGTGCTCAAAGCAGGAAATTCGCGGCAGCCACAGCGGCGACGCTGACCAGCTGGATCTCGAAGTCGGCGGTCCGGTCGCCGTTCACATCGCCGCGAATCACCAGATTGCTGCCGGAAACCAGAACCCAGATCGAATGCGCTGCTGAAACAGATCCTGAAAAAGCAAAGGCTTGGTCGCCGGCCAGCACCGTATCCGCATCGATCAACTGCAGGTCGATATCGTCGGTGTTGACATCGAACTGATAGATCCGGTCGCGATTGATGCCGACCACGCTGTGCGCCACTGAATTGAAAATGAACAGATCAGCGTTGCTGTCCACCCCGGCATACAGCACATCCCTGCCCAGACCGCCGTAGAATTTATCTGCGCCAACGCCGCCAAACAGTTGATCGTCGCCGGTCAATCCGGAAAGGGTATCGCCACCGCCGCCACCGTAGAGTTTATCGTTGCCGTCCAGGCCGTACATCACGTCGTTGCCGGCATACCCGCGGGCGACATCGTCGCCGCTGGACAGCGTGAAGACATCGGCCTTGGAAAATGCAGCGCGAATGATGACTAAGTCGTCGGCGGTCGACACCGTCGCCCCCGCCGCCATCAGCGCTGTTGCGGACATGCTGACCCCCTGCAGGCCCCAATCAACCCCGAATTGCGGGTTTGACACATCAAGCGAGAACAGGCCGGTGACCGTCCCGCCGGTCAACAGTTGCGTCGTGGTCGAATACACCAGATCGTCGCCGGCGAATATCGTGGCCACTTCTCCGGCGCCGGTATCGTACAGGACCAGTAATTGATCCTGATACGCGACGCCCTGATAGGAAAACGGCGTGTTGTCGACAAATTGCTTGTCGAACGCGAACTGGAAATACGTGTTCAAATTCAGCGTGCTGGTATTGAACGGAACGTTCGAAAAAACAGTTGCCACGGGGGCCTCCCAAACTTGTCAAAGGAACTGGAGCGCGGCGGGCCAAGCCTTGTCAAGCCGTCTTTTCCGCGCCTGACCTATCTGCCACCGCGCAGGGCGACAGTAAAGGCCGTGTTACGGAATTGTGGCATCCGGGACGGCTTTCCAAAAGAATGTGGTGCAGCATTGCTGACCTCGATCGACGCAAGAGATGCCTGTTTTGTGAGCATCCGCGCGTTTCTTGGGCGCTTGGGGGTGGTTTGGGCGGCAGGCCGAAGGCGCGGCTTTCCCTTGACGCGGCCACTGCCTATGGTTTGCTGCAACACATTCCGCAGCGCGGTGACCGGACGGGGCCAGGGTGACGACATTCTTTAACGAAATGTATGATGGCAACCTGGTCCGCGCCCCCTATCTGCGGTTGGAAGACTGGATGCGGGCGATGCCCGACGCCTTCCGCAGCCTGAAACAGGCCGAGGCCGAGGCGCTGTTCCGCCGGATCGGCATCACCTTTGCCGTCTATGGCGAGGGCGGCGATCCGGACCGGCTGATCCCGTTCGACATGTTTCCCCGGGTGTTTTCCCAGGACGAATGGCGTCGGCTGGACCGTGGCGTCAAGCAACGGGCGCAGGCGCTGAACGCGTTTCTGGTGGATATCTATGGCCGTGGCGAGATTATCCGGGCAGGGCGGGTTCCAGCCCGGCTGATCTATCAAAATGCCGCCTATGAAAAGGCGGTGGCGGGCTTCACGCCCCCGCGCGGCGTCTATTCCCACATTGTCGGGATCGATATCGTGCGGACCGGTGCCGATGACTTTTTCGTGCTGGAGGACAACTGCCGGACACCGTCCGGCGTCAGCTACATGCTTGAGAACCGTGAAATCATGATGCGGATGTTCCCGACCTTGTTCCGCGAAAACCGCATCGAACCCGTGGACAACTACCCGGCGCTTCTGCGGCGCACCCTTGCCTCGGTCGCGCCGCAGAAATGCGACCGCGACCCGGTGATTGTCATCCTGACGCCCGGCCATTTCAACTCGGCCTATTACGAGCATTCCTTTCTGGCAGACCTGATGGGGATCGAGCTTGTCGAAGGCCAGGATCTGTTTGTCGAGGGTGAATATGTCTGGATGCGCACGACCGAGGGCCCGAAGCGGGTCGATGTCATTTACCGACGGATCGATGATGCATACATCGACCCGTTGTGCTTCCGCCCGGATTCGATGCTCGGGATTCCGGGCCTGATGGATGTCTACCGTTCTGGCGGGGTCAGCATCGCGTCGGCCCCGGGTACCGGTGTTGCCGATGACAAGGCCGTCTATACTTTTGTGCCCGAAATGATCCGCTTCTATCTGGGCGAGGAGCCGATTCTGCAGAATGTCCCGACCTGGCAGTGCGGCAAGGCTGACGATTTGAAGTACGTTCAGGAACATCTGGCCGAACTGGTGGTCAAGGAGGTTCATGGCTCTGGCGGCTACGGCATGCTGGTCGGACCGAAATCCACCAATGATCAGGTGGCTGCCTTTGCCGAGCGCATTCGCGCCGACCCCGGCAACTATATCGCGCAGCCGACGCTGGCCCTGTCGACCAGCCCGACCTTCGTGGCCGAAGGCATCGCCCCGCGCCATGTCGATCTGCGGCCCTATTGTCTGGTCGGCGAGCGTGTCGATCTGGTGCCCGGCGGGCTGACGCGGGTTGCGCTGACCGAAGGATCGCTGGTTGTGAACTCCAGTCAGGGCGGCGGCGTCAAGGATACCTGGGTGTTGGCGGAGTGACCGGATGCTGAGCAGGACCGCCGACAACCTTTATTGGATCGCCCGCTACATGGAGCGGGCCGAAACCATGGCACGTTTGCTGGAAGTGGGGTCGCGGATATCGTTGCTGCCGTCGACCGGTGACGGTTTCCGGTCAGAATGGGAATCGCTTTTGCAGGCCAGCGGTACCGCAAACGGTTTTGCCCGGAAATACGGCGAGCCGGTGCAGCGCAATATCGAAAGCTACCTGTTCTTCGATCTGGACAATGTCTCGTCGGTGGCCGCCTGCATCACGGCCGCCCGCGAGAATGGGCGGATTGTCCGAACCGCCCTGACCACGCAGGTCTGGGATGCGCTGAACACCGCCTTTCAGGAACTGCGCTCGATGCTGCGCACGCCGCGCGGCGAGCTGGAACTGGGTCGGCTGACCGAATGGACGATGCGCCATACCGCCATGATGCGGGGTGCAATCGACGCCACCCTGTTGCGCAACGATGGTTATGACTTCCTGAACCTCGGCTATTATCTGGAGCGCGCCGATAACACCGCTCGTCTGATGGACGTGAAGTATTACGTCCTGCTGCCCAGTGCGGATTTCGTGGGTTCGGGGCGCGACAACTATCAGTGGACCACCTTGCTGCGGGCCATGTCGGCACACCGGGCCTTTCACTGGGCCTACGGCGGCGAAGTGACGGCCGCGAAGATCGCGCATTTCCTGATCCTGAATCCGCAATGCCCGCGGTCGCTTCTGACCTCGATCGAAGGTGTCACGACGCATCTCGAACGGCTGGCACGGCTTTATGGCGGTTCGACAGGCGCGCAAAGCCACGCCCGCGAAGTGCTTGGCGAGTTGGCGGAATTGTCGGTGCCGGCGGTTTTTGAAGAGGGCTTGCACGAGTTCCTGACCCGCTTCATTCGCAAGGTGGCAGAACTGGCAGCGCATGTGCAGGCGGCCTATCTGAGCGGGGATACAAGATGATCCTGTCGGTGCAGCATGTGACGACGTACCGATATGCCCGGCCGGCGCGCCGCATCGTGCAAAGCCATCGGCTGCGACCTTCGACATTTGACGGGCAAAAGCTGATCGCCTGGCAGGTTCTGGTGTCTGACGGGATAAAGGGCGGCGGATTTCGCGATGGTGCCGGCGACTGGCTGCAGGGCTGGTCGGTGCCCGGACCGGTCGACAGCGTCACGGTTTCGGTTCAGGGTCAGGTTGAAACCCGCGATACGATGGGTGTGCTGAAAGGCCACCGCGAGACGGTGCCGCCAGAGGCATATCTGCGCGAAACCGCCCCGACCCGCGCCGATGCAGCGCTGACCGATCTGGCGCATGGTGCCGTGCCGTCAGGCGCAGCTGCCGACGCCGACCCGCTGGATGCAGCGCACCGCCTGGCCGCCGCCATTTCGGACGCCATCGAATACCGCCCCGGCACCACCGGCGCTCGGACCACGGCAGCCGAGGCATTGGCGCAGGGTCAAGGGGTTTGTCAGGATCAGGCCCACGCCCTGATTGCCGTCGCCCGCTGCTTGCTGAGGCCTGCCCGCTATGTGACGGGCTACCTGCAAACGGAAAGCCCCGAGCAGGAGGCGGCGCACGCATGGGTCGAAATCTGGGTGCCCGGCCTTGGCTGGATCGGCTTTGATCCAGCCAACCGCTGCTGCCCGGACGATCGCTACATCAGAATTGGCTCGGGTTATGACGCGCAGGACGCTGCCCCGATCCGCGGGATTTCCCGTGGTGCCGGCGGCGAAACGCTGGACGTGACGGTTGCGATCCAAATGGTTCAGCAGTAGCGCCACGCGCCGCCTATTCCGGTGCCGGCCGCCATGTTGGCGAAACGGCAACAGTCTGGTTCGCGGACCGGTGTTCGCCAATCCGGACATTGCGCCAGAAGTCGCGTACAGCGACAACTCGGGGCCAGAGATTGTCGGGCTCTGCAACACTGGCCATTGGAAGTAGGCGTGGTCTTGGCTGTATTGAATGTCACCACCGAAGCTCGACTGGCCGGATTGCGGCGCAGTTACATGCTTTGGTCGGTCCTGGCATTCGTGGCAGTCGCGGCAGCTGCATTTTTCGGCATTGGCCCGGTCCGCGAAACCGTCGCTCTTTACGGCTTCGCCGATCGCGCCAATCCCTATTTCATTCCCGAGCGGGCCCTGCTGCTGTATGTGCTGACGCCGCTGGCCAGCCTGGCCACCGCCTTGTTCCTGCTGGCCCCGGGGCTGATGCTCGCCGCAACCTTCGGCCATCTGAAGACCGCAGCCTTCTGGATTCTTTCCGCCTTTGGCTGGAGCGTGCTGACGATAACGGCGGCGGTAACCCTGCTGCAATCGCTGACCGGGCATGTTCCCAAGGGTGAGACTTTCTGGCTGGTAGTTGCCGTTGTCGGTCTGGTGTCCCTCTTACTGCTGCTTTGGCGTCTTTCCCTTGGCCACCCCTTGCGCGTCCGTCTGGCCGAGGACCGGGTTGATCTGTTCGTCGCCATGGCGATTTACCTGGCCTGCCTGATCTTGCTTTCGCCGAAATTCTATTGGGAGAACTTTACCGGCGACGGGCACGGATCGCTGAAGTTTGCGCGGGTCTTCATCGAAATGCTCTGGCCGTTCTGGATGCCCGAGGCCGGTACCATCGCCAAGGCCCCCGGCCTGTCAATGGTGCTGTTCGTGATACCCGAAAGCTGGCTGGTGCGGTTGTGGGGTGAAACCGAGTTCTCCGTACGCGCACCCTATCTGATGCATCTGGCGATGGTCTATCCGGTGCTACTTGGGCTGATCCGCTGGGGACGCCAGCAGACCATTGCGGGCATCGATCATCTGCTGATCGTCGGGGCCCTGGCGGTCTATACGCTGTCGATCATCTATTCGGGTGGGTACAATCCCTACTTCGGCGACAGCCCGATGCCCGCTGCCCGGGAAACACTGTCGATCGCGATGTTCCTGGGTTTTGCGCTGGCCTACGCGCACAACCGGATCCACATGATGATCGTGGTCGGGCTGATGGGCGCTGTCACCATCCCGACCGGCGGGCTGTGGCTGGGCATGGTCGCCGTCTCCGGAACGCTGATCTGGCGCCCGCACGACTGGCGGCGCACGCGGGCGGCTTTTGCGGTCACGGCCTTTGCCCTGTGCGTCTCGATCTTTGTCCCGATGCTGATCCAGGCGCTTGGCCTGAACTATCCCGCCGATGGCGAGTTCGGGCCCCGGGCAATCGTGAACCGGCTGCGCTACGTGGCACTGCTCGATTGGCAGCGGTTCCTGTTCGTGATGGTGCCCTGCGGCATCGTTCCGGTCTTCGCGCTGCTGACCTGGCGCCGGCAGGACAGTCTGGCACGGCTGCTGACCTTGGCCACCGCATTGTTCTTTCTGTTCTTCTATCTGCAGGGCTACCGCGTCCTGCTGCACCACTTTGCCCCGATCATGCTGGTGCCGGTCGCGGTATTCTGGCGTTCGGACCTGCTGGCCGACCCGCGCATTCGGACCGTCATGCGACCGGTGGTGGCGGCCGGGATCGCCGCTTCACTTTGGCTGGCCTGGCCGGCTGAAATGAAGATGCACACGTTTGATCGCCAGATCGGCCAGCATCTGGAAACGTCCGGCCCCAGATTTGAATCGGCCGACCGCGCGCCCGGTGACCGGTTCCGCGGCTTCAACCCCGTCGCCATCGACACCGCCCACGAACTTCTGGAACGGCTGTTCCCCATCGGCTTCGACAGCCAGTCGGCAGAGGAACGGTTCTATGGTGCGCCGTTGGTCTGGTGGTATTATTCCGAATTTCCAAAGCCCGACGGCCAGGTGATCAATTACCGGATCAAACCGCTGGCGGATGCCCGGCCCGAAGACGGCACACTGGTCGCCGAACACCAGATCTACGGCTTGTTCGTCCGCGACCTGGCGCTTTACGAGCAGCATCGGACGACCCGGTTGCCGACCAATACCGGGGCTGCAATATTTGTGGTTTCCCGCGATGACATGTTCGGCGGCGGTGCCCAGTACGGCAGCCGGGTGGTGATCGATCTGGTGGCGGTGGCGCGGTCGCTGCTAGGGCAATAGGTCATGTTGCAGCGTGGCTGGCGGCCGCCTGCATGCTGATTGCCACCATATCCGGCTTGCGCCATGGTGCTGCGCACAATATGTGGCGGAATGGTCAGCATACAGCCAACTGTGCCCATGAAAAGCAGCGCGGGCGATTGCGGTCCGGCTGGTGTTTCAATAGGCTCTGCCATCACAATGGCGACGTATTCCGGGCGTAAGCCCGGATGGGGGTGCCTGAAGCAGCGGGCCGAAGCTCCGGGGGGACGATGACCTATTGCGTGGGCCTGCTGTTGCGCGCGGGAATGGTAATGCTGTCTGACACCCGCACCAATGCGGGCTTCGACAATATCGCAACCTATCGCAAGATGTTCGTCTTTGAAAATCCGGGCGAACGGGTGATTGCCATTCTGACGGCCGGCAGCCTGTCGGTAACCCAAACCACTCTTGCCCGGCTGCGTGATGCCGCCGAAAGCCCGGACGCGGACGAGTCGACCTCGATCCTTCTGGCACCGACCATGCTCAAGGTGGCGGAAATCATTGGAAACGTGCTGTCTGATGTCAGTCAGAACGTGACCGAGAAGATGAGCCGGATGAAACAGTCTGCCAGTGCCAGCATGATCGTCGCTGGCCAGCGGGCCGGTGGTGCCATGCGGATGTTCCTGATCTACCCGGAAGGAAATTTCATCGAGGCGACCGAGGATACCCCGTTTCTGCAGATCGGCGAACACAAATACGGCAAGCCGATTCTGGACCGGGTTGTGCGCCCCGATACGTCGCTGATCGATGCGCAAAAGGCGGTGCTGTTGTCGATGGACAGCACGCTGCGTTCCAACCTGTCGGTCGGCATGCCTCTGGACCTGCTGATCGTCGAACGCGACAGCTGCCGGGTTGGCCTGCGCCGCCGGATCGAGGCTGGCGATCCCGATTTTGCCGTGATGAGCGACGCCTGGTCACAAGCGCTGCGCGACGGTTTCAGCCGGATCAAGGTCTGACGGGCGCGGCGTTTCGCCGGCTTCTCGACAGGATATGTTTGCCAAGGGTTCGGGTCACAGGGCACGCTTGGCCGCATGCGGCGTTAACCAAGGTAAGAATCTGGTTAAGAAAAAACACGTAATCATTCAATAACAATGGCTTGACCAAGCGTCTCACCGTGAGACGCTCCCCAAGCTCCTCTGAAACAGGTCGGTTGCGGCTTGCAGGAACCGGGTCCGGATCGCCGGGGTTTCCATGATGATTTCATGTTCCGACCCTTCGATGATCATGAAAGTCGCGCTTTTCCATCGCTGCATCACGGCCCGCACCGCTGCTCCGTCCACCACCCGCTCGCGCGAACCCAAAGCGACCAGCGTCGGGTGATCCGGCAGCGGCGCAGCCCGCAGCCGCCGCATCTCGCGCAGAGCCTCGTTCAGCCAGGTCATGCTGGGCCCGCCAAGTGCCAGGTCCGGATGTGCGGTGACCTGGGCCTTCATGTAGGCGAACATGTCCGGATCGGTGGTCAGCGTATTGTCGGCAAAGCCCGCGTCGCGCACATAAGTGCCCGGGCCGGTACCCGGAGCGTAGCGGGTGGCGAAACCGGTCAACCTGGCCGCCGTCGACAGTCCCCAGGCCGCCGGTCGCATCGCGGGCCTGATCCCTATGCCCCACATTGGCGCAGAAAACGCCGCAGCCTGCACCGGCAACCCTCGCATCAACGCCCGCAACCCGATGCAGCCGCCCATGGAATGCGCCATCAGATACAGCGGTTCCGGCAGATGAAGCTGCCTAGCGGCTGCAATGACCGCATCGACATCCAGTTGAAAATCCGCGAACCGCCGCACATGACCGACATCCCGATCCGGCCCAAGCCGATCCGCCAGCCCTTGGCCGCGCCAATCAATCGCCAGCGTCGCATAGCCACGCGCCGCCAGCTCGTCCGCCAGTCGCCCATATTTCTCGACATACTCGGTTCGGCCCGGAAACAGCAACACGCTGCCCCGAGCCCCGTCTCGCCAGATCCCGATCCGGATCCGCACCCCGTCCGCCGCCCGCAACCAGAACGCGGCCGCCCCGGCCGGGCCGTCGGCAACGTCAGCGTAGAACGGGGCTTCCGCAACCGAAAGCATGGTCAGCCGAGGACCGAACTCAGCTGCATCGCCAACCCCATGTTGCCCTCCACGCCCAGTTTGCCGGTCATGAAGGCTGTCGTCGGGTTCAACTCGCCCGCCAGTATCGCCTGAAACACATCGGTTTCCGCCGTCAGAGTCACATCCGCCGCCTCATCCCCCGCCCTGACGCCCTCGGCATCGATCATGATTGCGCCCTCGCCGGGAATCACGAACTTTGCCGAGCCGTCGAACCCGCCAACCAACCGCGCCGACAGCGCCGCGACAGCGGCCACAATGACATTGCTCATCCCAAATCCTCCAAAAGTTACCGCCCCGGGTGTTCCATTTTCCGTCGGCTGCGCTACAATTTCCTTATGAGTGTTCTTGCCAAATTTCTCAATCCTATCGTCGCGGCAGTATTTGTGATCCTGTCGCCGCATGTCGTGGCGATCGGATATGCTCAGGAGCAGGCGCCGACAGCAAAACCGGAAAGTCAGCTTGAGGTTCTCGACAGGCTGTTCGCCGAGCTGGCGGACCCGGCAAACCAGAATTGGCAGATGACGGAACAGAACATCTGGATCTACTGGTCTAAATCCGGATCGCCCGCGATGGACCTGCTGTTGCAGCGTGGCCGGCAAGCGATGGAGGCAGGCGAGTTGGAGGTGGCGATCGAACACCTGACCGCGCTGATCGATCACGCCCCGGAATTTGCCGAGGGCTGGAACGCCCGCGCCACGGCCTACTATTCTGCCGGGCTCTTCGGTCCGTCCATCGACGATGTTCGGCATGTGCTGGCGCTGAATCCGCGACATTTCGGGGCGCTGTCCGGGCTGGGAATGATGCTGGAGGAATTGGACTATTCGCAGGATGCGCTGCGAGCCTACGAGGCTGCGCGCGCTATACATCCCCGCCAACCCGGGGTATTGGACGCCATCGAGCGGCTGCAGGCCAAGCTTGACGGGCAAACGCTGTAGCAGACAATTCTTTCACCTATCTGGGCGGCACCTTCATGCGCGAACCTGCGAGGATCACGGCAGTCCTCGGTCCGACCAATACCGGCAAAACCCATTACGCAATCGAACGGATGCTCGGGCACCGCACGGGAGTCATGGGTCTGCCGTTGCGCCTGCTGGCACGAGAGGTTTATGACCGCTGCGTGAAGGCGCGCGGACCATCGGTGGTGGCGCTGGTTACCGGCGAAGAACGGATCGTCCCCGATCGCGCGAAATACTGGATCTGCACGGTCGAGGCGATGCCAACGGATATCGGCGCAGATTTCCTGGCCGTGGACGAGATTCAGCTTTGTGCTGATCTGGACCGCGGCCACGTGTTCACCGATCGATTGTTGCATGCGCGCGGATTGCTTGAAACCATGTTCATGGGCTCTGACACCATGCGGAACGCCATCGCGGAACTGGCACCCGGGGTTCAGTTCCTGCGGCGCGAGCGGTTTTCGACGTTGACGCACTCAGGTTCGAAAAAGATAAGCAGATTGCCGGAAAGATCGGCGATTGTCGGATTTTCTGTCGAAAATGTGTATGCAATTGCCGAGTTGATCCGGCGAACAAGAGGTGGCTGTGCGGTCGTCATGGGTGCGCTGTCGCCGCGCACGCGCAACGCACAGGTCCAGTTGTATCAGAACGGCGATGTTGATTTTCTTGTCGCCACGGACGCAATCGGCATGGGGCTCAATCTCGACATCACCCACGTTGCGTTTTCGGCGCTGGCCAAGTTTGACGGCCACCGGATGCGCCCGCTGTATCCGACCGAACTTGCGCAGATTGCTGGACGTGCCGGGCGCCATTTCGCGCCCGGCACCTTTGGCGTGACCGGCGAAGCGCACGAACTGGACGATGAAACGGTGGCAGCCATCGAGAATCATCGATTTGAGCCTGTTCGAAAGCTGCAATGGCGCAGTGACGATTTGGAGTTCGGGAGCATCGACCGTCTGATCGGGTCGCTTGAACGCCGGACCAGCGACGAGTGGCTTACGCGGGTTCGCGATTCTGATGATCTTCTTGCCCTGAAGGCGCTCTCTGACCTACCCGAGGTGCGCGACTCCTGCCGCACGGCACCTGCGGTGCACCAGTTGTGGGAGGTCTGCCGAATCCCGGATTTTCGCAGCATTTCGCCAACCGAACATGCTGGGCTTCTGGCCCGGATCTTCGGATTTCTGCAGGAAAGCGGCAATGTGCCGGATGACTGGCTGGCGCGCAACATTCAGCGCATCGATCGGCAAGATGGCGATATTGACGCAATTTCGAAGCGTTTGGCCTATATTCGAACCTGGACCTATGTGGCGCAACGCAAGGGCTGGGTGCAGGATGAAAGTCATTGGCGAGAAGCAACTCGCGCTGTAGAAGACCGCTTGTCGGATGCGTTGCATGCGCGACTGACCCAGCGATTTGTTGACCGGCGCACAAGTGTGCTAATGCGCCGGTTGAAGCAGAAGGAGACCCTTGTGGCCGAGGTGAATGACAAAGGCGAAGTGACAGTCGAGAGCGAAGTGCTGGGCCGGCTGGAAGGGTTCCGCTTTCGCCAGGATGCCAGCGCCGGCCCGGATGAAGCGCGCACCTTGCGACAGGCGAGCCTTGCCGCCTTGCGGCCCGAATTTCACTTACGTGCGGATCGTTTCTACAACGCCTCAGACACCGAGATCGACTACACCGAGCAGGGCGGCCTGATGTGGGGCACCCAGGCCGTGGGCAAGCTGATCGCCGGGCCGGAAACGATGAAACCGCTGGTCGAGGCTTTTGTCGATGAGGAGGCCGGACCTGATGTCGTTGACAAGGTGCGCCGCCGGTTGCAGCATTTCATCGACCGAAAGGTTGCCGCACTGTTCGAGCCGCTGCTGATCCTTGGTCGTGATGAAACGCTGACTGGTCTTGCCAAAGGCTTTGCCTTCCGGATGGTCGAGGCGCTGGGCATCCTGTCGCGCGACGGGGTTGCCGACGAAGTCAAGGCGTTGGACCAGGACGCACGCGGAGCGCTGCGCAAACATGGGCTGCGGTTTGGCCAGTTCACGGTGTTTCAGCCTTTGCTACTCAAACCGGCTGCCACGCGCCTGCGTCTGGTGTTATGGTCGCTGTCGCAAGGACTGCTGGAGTTTCCCGAAAGCCCGCCGCCCGGCCTCGTGACCATTCCCAATCTGCCTGTTGTCCCCAAATCGCATTACACTCTGGCCGGATACCACGCTGCCGGCGCCCGTGCGATTCGCATCGATATGCTGGAGCGGCTTGCCGATCTCTTGCGGGCCAAGGACAGCCGGACCGGGTTCGAGGCAACGCCCGAGATGCTGTCGATCACCGGCATGACACTGGAACAGTTCGTCGATTTGATGGCCGGCCTTGGCTACAAGGGCGAACGGGCAGAGCGGGCCAAGGTAAGGGCGGCGGTTGCGGCAATTCCGACGGAACCGATCAGCACGGCGCCGATCCCCGAAGGCGAAAGTGCGGTGCCGCTGATACCGGAACCTGTGGTAGCAGTGGAAACCGTCGAATCCATGGCACTCGAAATGGAAGTCTTCTATACCTTTACCTGGGCGCCGCGTCCGCGACGTGAGGTACAGGCAAGGGCGGAGCGGGGTGGACCTGAGCGGAACAGCCGCCCGCGTGCCGAACAGCGCTCCAATCGACCGGAGCAACGTTCTGCCCAGCCAAAACCCGGTGTAACGCACGAAGTTCAATCCACGCCGGCAACCGGTGCCGAGGCGGCAGTTCCGGACGCTTCCGGTACGCCGGTTGGAGAAGTTAACGCCCCGCCGAACCGTCGCGACAATCCGCGCGGCGACCGCCGTGACGGAGGACGCCGCGCTGGTGGCAACGGCAAGGTTAACTATGGCGGGGCGGGCCAGAATGACGCCGGCCCGCAGACAGAGGGCAAACCCGAGGGCGGACATGGCAAATCCAAAGGGAAACACCACGGACGCGGGGCGGGGAACGATGCCGGGGTACGCGAAGCCAAGCCATACCAGCCTTACCAAGGCAGCAAACCCCACGGAGGAACGTCCGGCAAGCCGCGGGACGAAGGGCCGAAGCGGTTCGAGGCCCGTCCAGCAAAAGTCGACAAGATCGACCCCGACAATCCTTTTGCCGTGCTGTTGACTCTGAAGGACCGGAAATAGCGCTTGCCTGCCGAGCCGCAAGCGCCGCGTCTGACAACCAGGCTGGACAAATGGCTTTGGCAGGCACGGTTCTTCAAAACCCGCAGTCTTGCCACGCGTGAAGTGCAGGCTGGTCATGTTCGAGTGAATGCAGCCCGCGTAACCAAGGCGGCGACCTTGATCGGGGCCGGCGATACCCTGACCTTTGCGGCCGGTGACCGGGTTCGCCTGATCCAGGTCGAGGTGATTGGTGAACGGCGCGGCCCGGCAGCCGAGGCACAGTTGCTCTACATGGATATGGACCCTCAGCCGGTGGCTTCTTCTTTGCCGGATAATTCGCTGGCCGGCCCGGCCCCGGGATTTGACGGCAGTGGCCACAGGGGCGGTCGACCGACCAAGAAAGATCGCCGGACCTACGACCTTTCGCGCCGACCGCCGCTTGAATGATCCCGGCGACTGGTCTACCTAAATTCGCGGTTGCAGAAGCCTGCGCCGCTCAGGAAAGTTCCGACCCATGACCTATGTCGTCATCGAAAGCTGCATCGCCTGCAAATACACCGACTGCGTCGAGGTTTGCCCGGTCGACTGCTTCTATGAGGGCGAGAACATGCTCGTCATCCATCCGGACGAATGCATCGACTGCGGCGTGTGTGAGCCGGAGTGCCCGGTTGACGCGATCAAGCCGGACACCGAACCGGATATGGACAAGTGGGTCGAGTTCAACCGGAAATATTCCGAGGCCTGGCCGGTGATCATCACTAAAAAGGACCCGCTGCCGGACGCCGATGCCCATGACGGCGAAATCGGCAAGCTGGCGAAGTACTTTTCCGAATCCGCAGGGTCCGGAGGCTGAGACCCGGATCGAATCGGACGGACCTGGTGCAGGTCGGCATCGTCAATTCTGGTGCCTTATCGGCAATGCGTCGGCAAAAAGGCGTGATTGCGACATTGCCGCACGGTTTCGCTGCGTCGCAAGGCTTTGATTCGTGCCTTTTTTCTGTTATGTATGTTTCACAAATGCACTGGGATCACTGGTCCGTCGGCAAATTTGCTGGTTTGCCGGACCGACAATGAAACGCGGAAATTGACTGCCACCGGGATACTTCTCTATCCCGGAGGGTGTTTCTGTGAATTTGCGCCCATGACCCGATTGAGGAAACACCTGAATGAACAAGTCAAAGAGATCTGATTTCCGCCCCGATGAGTTCGTGGTGTATCCGGCGCATGGAGTCGGGCGCATCATTTCGATCGAGGAACAGGAAATTGCTGGCCTTCGGCTTGAATTGTTCGTGATTTCGTTCGAAAAGGACAAGATGACGCTTCGGGTGCCTACCCACAAGGCGACCGAAATCGGGATGCGGTCTTTGTCGTCGCCGGATGTGGTGACCAAGGCGATGGACACGCTCAAAGGCAAGGCCCGGGTCAAGCGGGCTATGTGGTCGCGTCGGGCGCAAGAGTATGAGCAAAAGATCAACTCTGGCGATTTGTTGTCGATTGCCGAAGTGGTTCGCGATCTCTATCGCACCGACGATCAGCGCGAACAAAGCTATTCCGAACGTCAGCTGTACGAAGCTGCACTGGAACGGTTGACTCGCGAAGTTGCCGCTGTCGGCGGAACCGATGAGTTGAGCGCGCAGAAATCGGTCGATCAAGTTCTGTTGTCGCGCGCGGCCTGAACGAGTTTGCCTGCTGACCCGACCGCGCCCCTGTTTGGGCGCGGTTTCTATTGTCGGCTTGGCTCCTATGCAAGTGCGACAGAAAGCACCGCCAGCACCGTCACCTCTGCGGCTTGTTGCGCTGCACCCAGGATGTCACCGGTCTGCCCGCCGATCTTCCCCCGCGCCAGCAGCGCGACCGTCAGGACCGCCAACCCGGCAATCAGGGTCGCGAGGATCGTGACCGGGCCTGTCAATAGCATCGCTGGTCCAAACGCAATGGCAGCGGCGATAGCGGCGGTAGATGCCGATGGCCTGCCAACCGATTGTGACAACCCGGTGCCTTTGGCATTTGCCAAGGCAGCCATTACCGTCACCATCAGCGCGCGCGACAGAAGGGCCGCAACAACCAGAGGCACCCATACCGACCCGGCCGAGAACATGCCGGACAGGGCCTGCCAGCGCATCCCGGTCACCAACAGCAGTGCCAGCACGCCATAAGTGCCGATCCGGCTGTCGGCCATGATTTCCAACCGCCGCGCCTTGTCCCAACTACCCCAAAGGCCATCGGCTGAATCCGCAAGGCCGTCCTCATGCATGGCACCGGTCAGAATCACCAGCGTCAGCAGGGCAATCCCGGCCGCCAGTTCCGGCGACAATCCGGCGGACAGCGCTGCACTGCCGCAGAATGCTGCGATGATGGCTACCACTGCCCCCGCCAACGGCCACGCCCAAGCCGATGCCGCGCCGCGGCTCGGCGATGCCAGCACTGGCAGACGGGTCAACAGCCCGAGTGCCGCAGCCAGATCCTCGAGTGCCATCAGGCGCGTGTCGGTTTGTGGCATTCAGAGGGTCATTCTGTCTGTTTCCCGGTTGGCCTTCTCGATAGACAAGCCGGACCCGACACGCAACGAGAACAAGATGATCAATGCCCCCTTTGCCAGCCTAAGCGAATTTCGCACCGTCCTTCGCGATTTGCCTTGCCCTGATGCGGCGGCTGCCGCCGCCGCCGGATTTCGCAACAGCCAATTGACCAAGCCGCCGGGCGCATTGGGTCGGCTGGAGGAGCTTGCAATCTGGTACGCCGGATGGCGCGGAATCGACCGCCCGGCTATCGAACAGCCGCAGATCATAGTTTTTGCCGGCAATCATGGGGTGGCTGCGCAAGGAATTTCGGCCTTTCCGGCGTCTGTGACCGCACAGATGGTCGCCAATTTCCGGGCTGGGGGGGCGGCGATCAATCAATTGGCCAGGACGTTCGGCGCAAAGCTGGATGTAGAGGCGTTTGACCTCGACCATCCGACCGCCGATTTCACCATGCAACCGGCGATGACCGAAGACCAAGTGGTGTCTGCGCTGGCGCAAGGATGGGATGCAGTTGATGCAGCCACCGATCTGTTGGTTGTGGGCGAAATGGGCATCGGCAATACCACGGTGGCGGCGGCGGTTGCGGCCGGGCTTTTTGGCGGTGACGCTACCCACTGGGTCGGCCGGGGAACCGGCGTCGACGACGGCACCCTTTCGCGGAAGACCGACGTGGTCAACGCCGGGCTGAAACTGCATTCCCACGCCGTTTCCGACCCGCTGCAAGTTCTGCGTTGCCTTGGCGGGTTTGAGCTTGCGGGCATGGCCGGGGCCATCGCCCGCGCTCATGCCGAGCGTGTTCCGGTGATTCTTGACGGGTTCATCTGTACCGCAGCCGCAGCCGTGCTGGAATGCTGTAACCCGGGATCGCTTGACCATGCCGTAGCCGGGCACCTGTCCGCCGAAGGGGCGCATGGGCGACTGCTCGGTCTGCTGGGCAAACCGCCGTTGCTGTCGCTTGACCTCCGCCTTGGCGAAGGGTCTGGTGCGGCATTGGCAATCGGCATTCTGCAGGGTGCCGTCGCTTGCCACAGCAGGATGGCGACGTTTGCCGAAGCGGGAGTGTCGGCGGGCTGAGGCGCGCTGCCTACGCCGCCACGTCTTCTGAAGTCATTGCTTGGGATTTCTCGAAACAGGGCAAAGCTTGCCCGGCAATTGGCCCGAGACCGGCATCATGTGCCGGTCTCGTTCAATTGATCCGCTGCTGTTTCGGTTAGCGTGACCGACCCCTGGTCCAGTCGTGCGATCAGCGCGGTTTCAAGGTCGCGGTTCAATTCCCGCGCACGTTTGACATAGGCTTCGTTCTGTTCGATGGGCTGGCCCGGCACCCAAAGTGCCGCCAAATCGCGGACAGAGGTGCGATCATGGATATAGAATGCCTTGGATAATTCGGAGGCTTCAAACTCTGTAAATCCTGTGTTTTCTAAGACATAACGACCGGCTCTGATGGAGCTGTCGAACATCTCGCGGACGATGTCATTTGCCCCTGCCCGAAAAAGCTCGAACACATGCACCCGGTCATGGGCCCGCGCCACAATGTGCAGGTCCGGTCGAGATTTCCGCGCATAGGCGACGATCTTGAGCGCAGCATCCTTGTCATCCACGGCAACGACCAGAACTTTGGCTTTGGACAGCCCGGCCGATTCCAGAAGCTCGGGCCGGGTCGGGTCGCCATAGAAGCCCTTGACGCCAAAACGGCGCAGCAAGTCGATCGTCGTCATGTTGCTGTCCAGCACCGTCGTGCTGACACCGGAATTGCGCACCAGCCGGTTGACCACCTGACCGAATCGGCCGATGCCCACGATTATCACATTGCCATGCTCGTCGATGACATCGGGGTGGCGTTCACCGCGACGTGCCGCCGATAGCCGGCGGGCTATCCGGTCAAAAGCGATGAAAAGAAGTGGTGTCAGCAACATAGAGAGGCTGATGATCAACAATGCCACTTGCGAAACCGGCAGCGGCATAACGGCCTGCTGTACCGCAAAGCTGACCACCACAAACCCAAATTCGCCCGCCTGAGCCAGGCTGAAAGTGAACAGCCAGCGGTCTCGCCCCTGCATGCTGAAAAGCCGCGCCAGTCCGTAAAGAGTGGCTCCCTTCAAGGCGATCAGGCCTAGGGTCAGCCCGAGAATCATGAACGGCTGCGCCAGAAAGACTCTTAAATCGATGCCGGCCCCAACGGTGATGAAGAAAAGGCCCAGCAGAATTCCCTTGAAGGGCTCGATGTCTGCCTCCAACTGGTGCCGGAATTCCGAGTTGGCGAGCACGACGCCCGCCAGAAATGTGCCAAGGGCGGGCGACAATCCGACGAGGATCATCGCAAACGCGATGCCCATCACAATCAGCAGCCCGACGAACAGCGACAGTTCGCGAAGGCGAGCCGCGTGGATGTAGCGAAACACAGGGCGGGTCAGATAATGTCCGCCCAGAATGATCGCCGCTACGATCGCCAGCGTCAGCAGCGTATAGCCCCAACCGGGCAGGCTTTCGACAAATGCCAGAATTGCGCCCGTCGTACCCACTGGCCCGTGCGGCTCGGTTGTCACTGGCGGGGCCAGGCCGTCCAATGCCAGTAGCGGGATGACCGCAAGCATCGGGATTACGGCAATGTCCTGAGTCAGAAGCACCGCAAACGTTGACCTGCCGCCCGTTGTCTCCAGGAGGTTTTTTTCATTCAGCGACTGTAGGACGATGGCGGTCGAGGACAGGGCAAACAGCATGCCCAGCACCAGCCCGGTCTGCCAGGCCAGGCCAAGCTGGATCGACGCGACGGTGACGGCGACCATTGTCAGACCGACCTGCAGCCCACCCAGCCCGATCAGCCGATGGCGCATCGACCAAAGCGCCTTGGGCTCCAGTTCCAGCCCGATCAGGAACAGCATCAGCACCACGCCGAACTCGGCAAAATGCTGAAGATCAGCGGTTTCGCTGCCGACCAGATGCAGGACCGGGCCGATCAAGATGCCCGCTGCCAGATAGCCAAATACCGACCCAAGGCCAAGCCGTGCGGCAATCGGCACCACAATCAGCGCGGCGGCCAGATAAATGCTGGCCTGAAACAAGATGCTTTCCATGGATGTTCCCGGGATTCCGAGGATAATTCAATTTGGCCACATGCCACGACGGATGGCAAGTTCAACCGGGGCAGGAAAAGGTCGGCCGGCGTTAGGAAGTTGTGGCCCGAAGCAACACACTACCGTGACGCAATTGAAAACCGTCCATTGCCGGTCCGGAATCAGCCGTTGCGGGGCATAGCCAATACGACGTTTCGCCCGTTTTTCACATAGCGCAGTTCCTGATCGCCGATGGCGGCAACCTTGCCGCCGTCGACTCGGTCGCCGACCTTGACCCGGACCACCCGGCCGGTGCCCAGCCGCACCAGCGCGTATCGCATTGACGGCGTACCGTAGACACCGATCAGATTGACCTTGCTCAGGTTGATCGCGTTCGCGAACGTTGCCTGCTTGGCCACCGATGCCTTGGTCGGGACCGCAGGCGCTGCGGATGCAAGTTCGGGTTCCTGATCATCTTCCTGCAGGCCCGGGTCTTCTTGCGGCGCGGCAACCCGCTCGGCCTCCGGTTCGGGCAGCGGCTGCGGGCGAGCCTGCGGTGTGGCGGAAGCAGTCAGCGCTGGCTCGGCAGGGGACGGCGAGGTTTCGGCCAGCGCCGCTTCGATGCTGGCAGACAGGGTTCTGGGTCGCAGGCTGGGCCTGCTAGACACGGCGACCGCCTGCAGGCTGGCCGTGGCGAAATCGGCTTTGCCGGCCACCACTTGCTCCAGCAATGGCGCTGCAGAAGCTGTGCCCTGCGAAAATACTGTGAATCTTGGCTTCGGTCGCATGGTCGAAGTCGTTGCGATCTGTGGTTCCCGGCGCAGCGCCGTATCATCCTGCGGGCCGATCAGATTCGCCGGGCGAGCCCGCGGCCGAAAGTCGGCAAGGGCCGGATCAGATGCAACGGCGGCGTCGGCCCCGGTATCTGCGTCTGCTGCCGAAGTGCCCGGATCAGCAGGAGTAACGGCGGCGGCGGCGACAGCCGATGCGCGATCAATTGACAAAGCGCCTTGGCCTTCTACCGGCGATATGGAACCAGCTTCGGCAGTTACTGTTGATATCGCGGGATCGGTCGTGCCAGACACGGCAGCAGATCGCGGCGGAGCCGAAACCGATGGCCGTCCCGCGAAGACCAGCGCCCCTTCCGGCGTCAGGGCACCTTCGGGCGAAGCGACGACAAATCCCTGGGCGTCGCGTTCAAAGAATGTGCCGAACGGCGCGGGTGGTACTGGCGTCAGCGGGCGTACATCGCCCGAAAAGGCAGATTGCTGAGGCAAGGCTTGCGGGCCGCTGGATGCGGACTCCCACCCTGCGTTCAAAGCAACCGGTGCATCGACACCGATGTTCCGACCTGGCTCCGGCGTTGAAACGGCGGTTGCGGTCGTCAACTCAGCCGACGGCACGCTGGTTTCAACGAGCGTCGTCGGGTCAAGCTCTGGTGCAGGCTCCGGTTCCGGCAGAGGAGCGGGTTGGCCCGTCATCGTCGCAGTTGAGTTGTCGGTTTCTGCGGGCAGCGCCTCGACATTGTCTGAAAGGCGGGCAGGGGAGGGTTCGGCGATCACATGCTCAAGAATAGCGAACTGTTCGGTCGCCAACGCGGTCGAATCTTCGGCCTCTGCTTCGGCAGCGGGGTCAGAGGAGGATGACAATGTCGCGACATCGGCCTGAGTGTCAGCCACTGCCAACCCTGTCGGTTCAGGGTCAACGCCGCCCGAAATGATCACACCGTCGTCGGGAAGGGTACCGGAATCATCCCGCGCTGGATCAGGCCTGGTCGGCGCAAGCAAGACCGGTGCAGACACCTCGGCCAGCCCGGAAGATTGGCCCGCTGGCTCGGCGCTTGACGCGCCTTCAGTTCCGGCGCGTAATTCTGCCCCGGACAATGCCACGGCGCGGTCAGGCGATCCGAACAGGGATCCAAGCCGGTCTGACAGGAAATACGTTGACCAGATAGCAACGGCGGCCAGAAACGCCAGAAGCAGCAGGGTCAGAATCAGGCCCAGATACCGTGGCTTGCCACGCTGCGCCGGTTTCGAGCCTAGATCCCGGCGACTGATTTCTGCGGCGGTTTCGCTGCGAGGAGCGGTCTGTTTGGCAGTTACCTTGGGCGAACCGCTGTCAAGTTTCAGACTTACCGTCTTGGCCTTCAGTGGCACAAATCTGGCGGCTTGTCCGGTTTGGTTCCCGGACTTTGCCGGGGTGACCAGCTTGGCTCTGGGGTCCGCAACCCGAGCTGGTCCATTAGCTCGGCCCGGCGACCGCACCGGGGCAGAGAAACCGATCACCGGGTCGGCTTCGCCGTTTAGCGGCAGATCTGCCGCCGTAACCCCAGACAACGAAGCTGCGTCGCGAATCCCGGCGTCTGCTTCGTGCGACGGGTCGGCAGCGGCGTTGACTGTCATCCTTGCGGCAACGGACCCGAAAAGCGGTTGCTCGGCCATTCTGGCAAAGGCGTCGCGATGCGTGATAAAAGTCGGGGCAGGGGCATTATCGCCGTTGGCGAGCGAAGGAACGCGTTCGGGTTCGTCCTGCGGAACGTCGAACATGGCCGGGGCTTCCGGCATCAGGTCAACAAAGGCCGCTATTGTCGGGCGGGCCGCAGCGTGCGGCGTCAAATGTCGCGCTTTGCGCCGAGCCGCGCGGTTCGCTGCCGTTTCGGAAGCAACGGATCCTGCCGCAGAATCGCTGTAGGCATCGGTCGCTAGTTCCGCCGCCAGAACCGAAGGCGCGCTGCTATCCGGTGCCGCTGGGTCACTTGTGGTAACCGTAAGCTGCTCTGCTTGGATATTGTCCAAGTCAAGCACCGGGTCACCGAGAGGTAGTACAATAGGATCGGCGTCATCAGCATGATCGCTACCGATTTGCGCTTTTCCAGCATCGGATTGCACGACCTCTTCCATCAGATCGGCATCAGCGACCACTGAAGCGGCAGATATTGCAAAGGGAGTTTCGACTGCATCATCCGGGGCCACCGTTTCGGGAAGCAGGTCCGGTGCATGGACGCTCGGACCAAAACTTGCAGGCACCGCTGCTGAATCGCCGCCACCTATGATCCGGACCGGCGTCCGGTCACGTTCAAGCTTTTCCCCGTGCGGCAGACTGGCGGCAGCCTGTGAGGTCGGGCCAAAGAACGGCTCGCCGTCGAACGCCCCTGCTCCCGGGATCGCCACGAACGACAGCGGGTTGAACCGGTTTTCACGTGCAAAGGCTTCGGCTTCGGCCAAGGTTTCGCGGGCAACTACCGCCACTTGAACGACCGGCCCGCTACCGCTCCAGTCAAACACCAAATCCTCAGTCGGATAGGGCGTCAGCCCTTCCAGTCCGCGCTGAATCTGCGTCCGCCGTTTGGCAGCCTCGGGGCCAGGGGCTTCGATGTTGGTGTAAAGTATCTCACTATTCGGAATGATCAGCTTTGTCGCGATGCCGCGCGGTTCCAGCCCCAGGGCGGTCGCACGCAGGTAGCCCAGCGAGTCACTCAGCGCCGGATCGTTGATCGCGGCTTCCCCAAGCAGCAACCAGCCGCGTGCGGTGCGGTGCAGAAGGCCGATACCGTCCTGCGTAAAGTTCAGTGCAAAGCTTGGTTTCATGCCGTCGATCTAGCAAAGGATGCAAGCCACAGGGAGTCCCCATGGCGGTTGCGACACCTCTACAGCAGGAATCTGCCGAAAGAAAGAAAAAGCCCCAAGGAAGCGGTTGCCAGCAGCGTCTTATGAGGGAATGTCTGGTCAAAACAACGAAGGGGCTGACCAAATGCGCACAATGAGTATCTTTGAGTTCAAGGGAATGGCGGCGGCTTTGGTGCTGGCCTTGTCGCTGGCCATGGGTTTCGCAGATGCTGGCGAAGCTGCCGGAAAAATCACGGTGACTGGTGAAGGGCGAGTGGCCGCCGCCCCGGATATGGCAACGATCATGCTGGGTGTTACCTCACAGGCCGACACCGCCGACGCCGCCCTGTCCGACAATTCCGCGCGCGTGGCTGAAATCATGGCGCGATTGAAGGAGGCAGGGATCGCGGATCGGGATGTGCAGACCTCGGGTCTGTCCCTGAACCCGCAATTCAGCTACGACAGTTCGGGCAGTGACGCGAGCCCCGACATCCTCGGCTTCATCGCTTCCAACAACGTGACCGTGCGGGTTCGGGTTCTTGACGGGCTTGGATCGGTGCTGGACACGGTGGTCAAGAACGGTGCCAACACGCTGAACGGATTGACCTTCGGACTGACCGCGCCCGAACCGATACTGGACGAAGCCCGCAAGCTCGCAGTACAGGAGGCGCGCCGCAAGGCAGAGCTTTATGCCACGGCTGCAGGTCTGTTGCTCGGACCGGTGCTGACGATTGCGGAGTCATCGGGCTATTCCGAACCGATGCCGATGTTCCGGGCTGATGCTGCAATGTCGGCAGGGGCGGTGCCGGTGGCTTCCGGCGAACTTGGCGTGTCGGCTATGGTTACAATAGAGTTTGAACTCAGCCCGTAGCGCACACCACCGCTCCAAGTTCCAGGGAGGGCCGCGCTGGCCCTCCCTGCTTGCAGGATTTCAGACGACCGCCGCCGCCAACGCCTGATCCAGATCGGCAATCAGGTCGTCTGCATCCTCGATCCCGATCGACAGTCGCACCATATTGTCCGCCGCCCCGGCCGCAGCCCGCTGCTCTTGTGACAACTGCCGGTGTGTAGTTGACGCTGAATGGATCACCAGCGACCGCGTATCTCCCAGATTGGCGACATGGCTGAAAAGCTTCAGATTGTCGATCAGCTTGATGCAGGCCTCGTAGCCATCCTTCAGTGCAAAAGTGAAGATCGCTCCGGCGCCCTTGGGGCAGACCTTGGCGATCCGATGCTTGTAGGGTGACGAGGCCAACCCGGCATAGGTAACCGACGCGACGCGGCTGTCCTTTTCCAGCCATTGCGCAATCTTTTGCGCGTTGGACACGTGCCGGTCCATCCGAAGGCTCAGCGTTTCGATCCCCATCAGCGTGTAGTGCGCGCCTTGCGGGTTCATCGTCATGCCCAGATCGCGCAGTCCGACGGCAATCGAATGAAAGGTAAAGGCCATGCCACCCAGAGCCGCATGGAAATTCAGCCCGTGATAGGCGGGTTCAGGGGCGGCAAGGCTTGGGAATTTGCCCCCGACCGACCAGTCGAATTTGCCACTGTCCACGACCACACCTCCGGTAACAGTGCCATTGCCGGTCAGATACTTGGTTGCCGAATGCACAACCAGGGTCGCGCCATGCTCGATCGGGCGGCACAGGTAGGGGGTGGCCGAGGTATTGTCCACGATCAGCGGCACCCCCGCCTTGTCGGCCACATCTGCCACGGCGCGCAGGTCCGTGATGTAGCCGCCGGGGTTGGCGATGCTTTCACAGAAGATCGCGCGGGTGTTTGCGTCGCATGCGGCTGCCAGAGCCGCCATATCCTCGGTGTCGACGAACTTGGCCGACCATCCGAACTTTCGGATGGTGTTGGTAAACTGCTGGACCGTTCCGCCATATAGCCGGGTCGAAGCCACGACGTTGCAGCCGGGCTGCATCAGCGGGAATAACGCCATGATCTGGGCCGCATGTCCCGATGAACAGCAAACCGCCCCCATTCCGCCTTCCAGCGCCGCAACCCGGTCGGCAAGTGCCGACACGGTCGGATTGGTCAACCGCGAATAGATGTAGCCTACCTCCTGCAAATTGAACAGCTTGGCGGCATGATCCGCATCGCGGAACACATAGGCCGTGGTCTGGTAGATCGGCACCTGCCGGGCACCGGTCGCAGGGTCGGGTTTGGCACCCGCGTGAATCTGCAAAGTGTCAAAGCCAAGTTTGCGTGGTTCGGACATCCTGTCCCCTCCCGTTGAGAATGTGCCTTGGACGTTAGGGGAAAGGCCCGGCCCATTCAACCGTACTGGCAAAGATGCACTAACCGGGTTGCACGTCGCGTCCGGGCCCGAACCGGAGGCATCGCCCGGGCCTCACCGGACCCACAGATTCTCGCGCTTGATGGTATTGCGGATCACATGCTCCCGCCGTGGCAGATCGCCACGATCAAACAGTGCCCGAACCTCGGCACCCCGTTGCTGATAGATCATCCGCTTGAAGGGCTCGTAGCTCTTCAACACCTTCTTGACCGACTGCTGACCGGCAATGGCCTCCAGTACCGCCACGACCGCATCGCTTTCGCGGGCATAAAGCAGCGGCATCACCCGATAGTGGCAGCTGACCGATCCGTCCAGAAGTCCTGCGGGCAGGGTCTGGCGCCCGCCACCCAGTGAATGAATCACCAGGGGCAGCGCCACCTGATCCAGCCACGGATCCAAGGGCTGGCACACCAGTTCCGCCGGCGGGTTGTCGCGAATCTCGCGGGCATAAGCCAGAAACCGGGTCCCGAACACCTGCGGGCAACGATAGAAGAACCAGCCGGCGTTGAAATACAGAAAGCGTTGCCAGTATTCGTCAGGTTGAGCCGGATCAAGGCTGGACGCAAAGTCCAGCCCGAACCTGTCATAAAGCGATTTCCAGATTTCTTCGTAGCCCGGGCCGTACAGTTCGATCAGCGGCCACGTTCCCTCGCGCCGCAACGAGGCACTTGGGCGTTCGAAATCGAACGGAACACCGGAGAGCGGCCCGGTTATCAGCGTGTCGCTGTCGAAGAACACAAACGGCTCGCCCTGCGGCAATGCCAGCAGGGCCTCTATCTTGTTGCCATAGGGATAGGATTCGCCGAATACATTGCTGTCGAAGGGCAGTATCTCTGCACCAAGGTCAGCCAATAGCTTGTGGGTATCGCGATCGGCGATTCGCGGGTCGTGCCGCCAGAGCGGGCCCGGCTGAGGCTCGCCCACGAACAGCCGTCCTGAAAAGCCCGGGTCCGAATGGCGCAACGATGCCGCGAACAACGCAGCCTCGTACTGCAGTCGCCCGTTCTGGCCGATGATCAGGATATTGAACGCTTGCGCTTTGCCCTGCGTGGCCGTCATGATGCCCCTATCCGCCCGTTTGCACCAGCATAGCTGCGAACGCTGCGGATCAAAAGATTGGCCGCAGGGATGACGGAGATTTTGCAATGAAGCATCGGGTCGGGCTGTCGCTGCTGCTGCTGGCTACCCCTCTTGCCGCGCAAACCTTTACGACTGCAGCCGAAGTCAAGCCGATCCTCTTGGCCACCAAGCCCGCCTGGATCGCGGTGCGGGAGTTTGACGGGCGTGACCTGTTGTATTTCACCAACCTGCTGGCCTGGCGCTGCGGCGTGTCCGAAGTGCTGTACAGCGTCAATGGCGGCGAGCCGGTGCAGTTGGAAATGGAGCCCTGTCACGAAGATACCGCGCAGCCCAATGCCCTGCTGATGGAGGGGATATTGCCGTATGTCACCCTGCCGCTTGCCTCGGTCGAGAAAGTGACGGTTGCAGTTCTGTTCGACGACGGATCAAGCGAGGCGGAAACCTATCAGCGAAAGTCGGTGCTGACCCCGTGACCTGCCCGCACCGGCTGATCGATGAAACGGCCGGTTCACCGGGCCGGCGGTGAAAACCGCAGGCTGAGACAGGACATTCCGCCATCCAGTTTGGCGCATTCGCTGTTGCCGATCTGCCGAAGCGCATAGCCGGCGGCCAGAAGCCGCTCGGCTGTCCGTGGAAAATCCGCCGCCATCAG
This sequence comes from Paracoccaceae bacterium, assembly GCA_031401675.1. GTDB lineage: Bacteria > Pseudomonadota > Alphaproteobacteria > Rhodobacterales > Rhodobacteraceae > JANNRR01. The sequence continues at coordinate 20,516 of JANNRR010000166.1, read as the reverse complement.
GACGAAATCGTTGAATCGAATGGCATTGGCGGCGGCTTCTTCGCCAGCCGCAGTGTGGATCACCTTGTATCCGGCGAAACACCCCGAAGCGTCCAGCCGTGGCGTTGAAAGCACAGTTTCAGGGTCCAGCAGCGAACAGTCGGTCTTGAAATGCAGAACTCCCGCCGGGGTCATGACCTCACGGACCTTGTAGCCCCATCGCGCCACAAGCACTGTCAGTTCCGCTATCCCGGCCCTGTCCGTGCGCGCCGAGCGCCCCACCAGAATCTCGCGCTCGGTGGTCAGGATGTCACCGGCCTCGATGAATCCCGGGCCGGCGATCCTAAGGACCTCGGGGTACAGCGCTTCAAGATGCGGGGCCATTTCCGCCTCCTCGCCCAGCCGCGAGGCCGCGCCGGGGCGCATCACCACGGCACCCTGCGGCAGGCAAAGTGCTGTATCCTCGACAAAGATCGAGTCGGGATAGGCTTCAAGGGCCGGCAATTCGATCACCGTCGCCCCGGTTTCGCGCAAAACCGAGATGTAAAGTGCATGATGTGCGCGCATTAGCCCCAGGTCCGGCGCGCCCGTGTCAACAGCGCGCAAGCCGCTGACGATGCTGTTGCCGGGTGCCCGGGTAATTGCATGGGTAAACCGGGTGGATCGATTGGCCACTGCTGACTCCGTTATGATGTTGCCCAAGATGCAGCACCGGTAAAGTGCCGATCCTCCAGGGCCGATTGCCGTGACACGAAGTTCGGCGCGGCAGCAATCCCGCCCCGACATTGCGACTAGTAGGTTTGCGGCCCTACACCGACAGTGACAGCCCGCCTTTGCCATCCGACTCTTCGGCCCGGTCGAGGACGCGCTGCAAATCCGCGCCACGATTGAAATCGGGGATCGGCTCGCCTTGACCCCGGATCGCGGCAATGAACCGGTCATACACCATCGGTACAGCATCGGCCGGCACATCCGACCATACCGGCTTGGTTATCGCGTCGCCCAGACAGGCGCGCAGGCGACTGACATTGTTTTCCAGACTGACTTCCAGCCCGCCCTTGTCGCCAAAGATGCGCAGAAACAGGTCGTTGAGATGACCACTGGCAAAGCGGGTCGCGGTCACCGTACCAATTGCGCCATTCTGCAATGCCAGATGCATCACGAAACTGTCGTTTGCATCCAGCACATACTCGCCGATCTTGTCGCCCGGAGCTTTGTGAAAGGTCTTCAGCCGGCAAGAGACTTCGCTGGGAAAACTGCCAGCGACAAAGGTCGCAAAATCGACAATGTGAATGCCGACATCGCCCAAAGCACCTTTGGAGCCGTGCCTGGATGATAACCGCCACAGCCATTGCGATTCCGATTTCCAGTCGCCCCAGGCCGGTTGGGTCAGCCAGCTTTGCAGATAAGAAGCCTCGAAATGCCGGACAGGTCCGATGTCGCCCTCCGCCACCATCATTGCCGCTTTTTGCATGGCCGGGCCATTGCGGTAGGTCAGATTGACCATGTTGACCACACCGGCCTTGGCCCCAGCTTCAGCCATTTCGCGGGCCTTGTGCTGATCGGTCGACAACGGTTTTTCGCACAGTACATGCTTGCCCGCCGCCAGCAGTTGCATCGTGGTGGCATAGTGAACGGGGTCGGGGGTCACATTGGTTGCGGCGTCGAACCCGCCCCATTTGATCGCTTCATCCAGGGCGGTAAAGCGATTGCCGATGTGGTGGGTATCGCAGAACTTGGCCAATTGCTCGGGGCGGTTGTCTACTCCGGCCACGATGGTCACGCCGGGGATCGCAGTCAGATGCTCGACATGATGACGTGCCATTCCGCCGGTGCCCAGCACCAGCACTCGAATGGGCTTTGCGGTCTTTGCAGCCATGATCAGCGCATCCCCTCTTCACCATGGGAATGCAGTTTGGGGCCGCGTTCCACGATTTTTTCCGGCGCTGCGTCGACCGGAACATTGGGTGCTGCGTTGGGGTTGGCCAGCCGCGCCATCGGGTTATGAGCCCAGTTCACCGCGTTGCGCAGAACGGTTTGCACGTTTGCGTCGTGATAGGTCGGATATGTTTCGTGCCCTGGTCGGAAATAGAACACCGATCCCGCGCCGCGCTTGTAGGTCAGGCCGGACCGGAACACTTCGCCACCCTGAAACCAACTGACGAACACGGTTTCCAGCGGCTCGGGCACGCCGAAAGGTTCGCCGTACATTTCCTCATTCTCCAACTCGAAGCTCAGGCCGATCCCTTTGGTGATCGGATGGTTGCGGGATGTGACCCACAGCCGTTCGCGTTCGCCGGCCTCACGCCAGGTCAGGTTGCAAGGCGCGCCCATCAGGCGTTTGAAAATCTTGGAAAAATGCGCCGAATGCAGGAGGATCAGGCCCATCCCGGACCAGACGGCATCTGCCACCCGCTCCACCACCTTGTCTTGCACCTCGCCATGCGCGGCGTGACCCCACCAGACCAGGACATCTGTTTCGGCCAACCGCGACTCAGGCAGACCATGTTCAGGCTGCTGCAAGGTGGCGGTGGTGGCGTTGATCCCCGTGTCAGCGTTCAGCGCGTCGGCGATACACTGGTGCATGCCCTTGGGGTAGATTCCCGCGACAGTCTTGTTTTTCTGTTCATGGATGTTTTCGCCCCAGACGACGGTTCTGATGGTCATGTCATGCTCCTGAATTGCCGCGAACTGTTGGGTCGGCGGTGTTTTGGTCGTTGTTCACTGACAGACCGGTGGAGGGACGGGCCGGCTGGGTCAAGTGCTATTGCAACGGCAATATGTGGAATGTCCAGTCTGCAAGGATCAGCGGATTGGCGCACCTTTTTCGTCAAAGCGGTGCACCTGACCTTCCATCGGGCTGAGGCCGAGCGTTGCGCCCAAGGGCACCGTCAACTTGCCGGATCGGCGGACCAACAGCGGCTCATCGGTGCCCGCCTCGACAAACAGGTAATTGTCGGACCCCAAATCTTCGGCATGAACGACCTTGCCAGTCCAGACCGGATTGCTGTCAACCAGCTGGATATGCTCGGACCGGACGCCAAGCGTGTGGCAATGGTAGGCGCGCGCGGCAGCACCGGTCATGAAATTCATCTTGGGCGAACCGATGAAGCCCGCGACAAAGATCGAGTTCGGCCGCTCATACAACTCGGCCGGAGTGCCGACCTGCATCACCACGCCGTCGCGCAACACACAGATGCGATCGGCCAATGTCATCGCCTCGACCTGATCATGGGTCACATAGATCATGGTCACGTCGGACATCGAGTGATGCAGCTTGGCAATCTCCAGCCGGGTCTGCACCCGAAGTGCGGCATCAAGGTTGGACAAGGGCTCGTCGAAAAGGAACACGCGCGGGTCGCGTACGATAGCCCGTCCGATCGCCACCCGCTGCCGCTGGCCGCCGGAAAGCTGCTTGGGCAGCCGGTCCAGCAGATGCTTGATCTGCAACAGTTCTGCCGCCTTTTCGACCCGCACCCGAATCTCTTCGGGGCTGGATTTGGCCAGCTTCATCCCGAACGCCATGTTGTCGTAAACGTTCATGTGCGGATACAGCGCGTAGGACTGGAACACCATGGCGATCCCGCGTTTCGACGGGATTAGGTTGTTCACCATTTGGCCATCAAACAACAAATCACCAGACGTGATCTGTTCAAGGCCCGAGATCAACCGCAGCAACGTCGATTTGCCGCAGCCGGATGGTCCGACGAACACCATGAACTCGCCCTTGATGATTTCAAGGTCGATCCCCTTGATCACATCGACGGTGCCGTAGGATTTCTTGACGTTCTTCAGTTCAATTCTTGCCATGATCTTAACCCTTCACGCCGCCGGCGGTCAGACCTGCCACGATCTTGCGTTGGAAGATGAGAACGAGGATGATCAGCGGGATGGTCACGATGACCGATGCCGCCATGATCGGACCCCACGGGATTTCCTGCACCGACGCCCCGGACAGCATCGCAATCGCCACCGGCGTCGTCCGTTGCGTTTCCGACAGGGTAAAGGTCAGCGCAAACAGAAACTCGTTCCAGGCCCCGATAAAGGCCAACAGACCGGTGGTCACCAGGGCGGGCCACAGCAACGGCATGAACACCTTGGTAATGATGATCCAGGGCGTCGCGCCATCGACAATCGCCGCCTCCTCGATCTCGACCGGCAGATCTCGCATGAAAGTGGTAAGCACCCATACCGTGAACGGCAGCGTAAAGATCGTGTAGGACAGGATCATCGCCCAGGGCGTATTGAACAGCCCAAGGAACGAGATCAGTTCAATCAATCCGGCCAGCACCGCAATCTGCGGGAACATCGACACCGCCAGGATCGCCATCAGTAACAACCCGCGACCGCGAAACCGGACCCGCGCCAGTGCATAGGATGCGGTCACCGCGAGGAACAGGGCAAACACGACCGTCGTGGTGGCGATGAACACCGAGTTCAGGATGTTGCGTGGGAAGGTCCGCCCGCCCAGAACGGTCTGGTAGTTGGCCAGATCGAAATGCCGGGGGATATAGTTTACCTCGAACAGCGCGGTGCCGGTGGCAAAACTTGTGACCACCGCATAATAAAACGGAAACACCGCGAACAGCACGATCACCACTACCAAGGCATAGAACGCCCCGGTTTTCAGCATGTCACTTCCGCTCATTTGCCGCCCTCCCCGGACAGATCGACCCGACCCAGCCAGATATACAGCGACACAAACACGGCAATGATGGCGAACAACAGCGTCGATTGCGCCGATCCATAGCCGAACTTGTTGAAATCGATCAGATTTTCACGGCTGATGATCGACATGGTCTTAGTGGCGGCCGAGTTTGGCGTCAGCACGTAGATCAGGTCGAACACCCGCAGGGCGTCCAGCATCCGGAATATCACCGCCACCATCAGCGCCGGTCGGACCAGGGGCAGGGTAATCTTGAAAAATACCCGGACCGGATGCACACCATCGATTTTTGCCGCCTCGTAGATGTCGCGCGGGATCATCTGCAGGCCAGCAAGGCACAACAGGGCCATGAACGGAGTGGTTTTCCAGACATCGACCACCAGCACCGCAAACATTGCGGTATCGGTGTTCGCCGTCCAGGCAATCTTTTGACTGATCAGCCCCAGATTCAGCATCATGTCGTTGATGATGCCGTATTGATCGTTCAGCATCCACGCCCACATCTTGGCCGAAACGATGGTCGGGATCGCCCAGGGGATCAGGATGGCGGCGCGCACAAACCCGCGCCCCTTAAACTCGGCATTCAGGACCAGCGCCACCACCATGCCCAGCACGGTTTCCAAAGTCACCGAGACAACCGAGAATCTGACTGTGTTCCAGACCGCATTCCACCAGGCCGGATCGACCAGAGTACCCCGGTACCGCACTGCCCCGTTCGAAAGCGTCTGCACTTTCAGATAATTGTCAATGCCGATCCACTTTCCGCCGTACAGGTCGTCCAGCGTGGTGTCGGTCAATGAAAACCAGATGGTTCGCAGCAGCGGCCACGCCGCCACGCAGAACAGGGCAAGCAGCATGGGTGCCAGGAACCAGAAAGCCGCGCGCTGGCGCTGTTGCAGCAGGCTCATGCCGGCGTCTTGCACGCTGGAAGCGGGAATGGATGCCATGATTGTTCCTCCACGGGTTGTCCCCCAACCCCGGGTCGGAAAGTCGGAAGGGCGGCGCTTCTCCGCCCATCCGGTTGTCTCAGAAGTCAGTTCGGCCTTACCAGGCTTCGCCCTTCAGATCGGTCAGATCAGCTTCCAGCCCGGCCAGGTTATCGGCGGCAGAGCCGTTGCCCGACAACGTCTCGTGCACGGCCGACCAGAACAGCGACGACACCTCGTTGTATTTGCTCAACGTCGGTGCCGACGGGCGCGGAACCGCCTGCAGGAACACGTCCTTCCAGCGCGGTATGATCGGCTGTTGGGCAGCGATATCCGCATCATCGTAGAGCGAAACAATCGTAGGCAAGTTTCCTGCCCGCAGCGCATGGATTTTCTGTGCTTCGGGTCCGCCCAGATACAGCACCAGCGAGATCGCCGCTTCCTGATGAGTCGAATACTTCGACACAGCCACGTTCCAGCCACCAAGCGTGGCGGCTGAAGTCGGATTGTCACCGCCGGTCGGCAGCGTGGTCACGTCGAACAGGCCTTTCACGGCCGAGTCGTCGCCATTGCCCAAACCGTAGGCATAGGGCCAGTTGCGCATGAACGCGGCATTGCCGGTCTGCCAGACGCCGCGGGCTTCTTCTTCCTGATAGGCCAGAACACCTTCCGGCGAGATGGTGCCAACCCAGGCCTTCGCCTGCTCCAGCGCAGCAATGGCCTTTGGGTTGTTGATCGAGATCGCGCCGTCGGGTTCGACGATCTGCCCGCCGCCGAACGACTTCACCCATTCCAGCGCGTCGCAGGTCAGGCCCTCATAGGCATTGCCCTGCCAGACGAAACCGTGGAAATCGGCCATTCCCGCGGCGCGCTCGCCATCCTGTATGGTTTGTGCGGCAACGGTCAGTTCTGCCCAGGTCTTCGGTACCGCGACGCCATACTTTTCCAGCAGGTCCTTGCGGTAATACAGCGCCGGTGCATCGGTGAAGAACGGCAGGGCCACCAGCTTGCCGTTGACGGTCTGCGATTCGATGATCGACGGGAAGTGCTGCGGTGCCAGATCCTTGGCCAGTTCGGTCAGATCCAGCAAGTGGTCAGCTAGTTGCGGCGCCCAGATAACATCCGTCGCGTAAACGTCGACATCGGTGGTGCCGGCGGCCAGCCAAAGGCGATACTGCCCGAACTGGTCCGTGGTTGAAGCAGGCATCGGCACCATCGTCACAGTATGGCCGGTTGCGGCTTCCCACGGGGCCACTATCGCTGCAAAGTTTTCGATCGCATTCCCGACAGCGCCGGAAACATAGGTGACGTTGTCAGCCTGAACGGCCGACCCGAACGCAGTGGTTGCCAGAGCGGCAAGAGCCACCGTCCGCAACGACCACGACTTGAACAGAGCAGTCATGTGCATTCCTCCCATGAAAAATTGGGGGGCGGAAGCGGTGCCCCCAAAGACGTCCGGACCGCGCCGCAGCGCACCTCCAATAATCCGAAACGCTTCGGATTTGATAACATCCCTGTAACGAGTCTGTCAAACAAAAACGCGCGAGGGATTCATCACATCTTCAGTCTTTGGCTTTTCCGACCGACGCGCGTTCAATAAACTCATACTGCGCCACTTCCTGCAGTTCTGCCAGAGGTTTGCCTTCGATCCTGCCGGACAGAAAGCGGGCCAACGGTGCCCAGGCGTCGCCCAATGGCGAACGCGTCACGGTCAGCGCCGGATAGAAGGCTGCGGCAAGCGGCCCGGTCAGCACGTCATCATGAGCAATTACGGACACATCAGAGGGAACCGACAGGCCCAACGCATCAAGAGACTGATAAACGCCCTTTGCAATCAATAAGTTGGCGCAGATTACCGCTGTGGGCGGTGGCCCGTCACCGCTGAACAGGCGCACACCCTGGGTCAGGCCGCAGGCTGCATCCATCACGCCATGGCGCAGCAGAAACGGGTCGAATGGCAACCGTGCTTCAGAAAGTGCCTTCTTGTAACCATCGGTTCGGGCCTGCACGTAGCTTCGATGTTCCACCCCGTTGATCAGGGCGATCCGGCGGTGGCCCGACGCAATCAGCCGGTGCGCTGATTCGTAAGCCAACCCTTGGTTGTCTATGTCGTAGAACGGGTAGTCCGTCATGCCGATCGTGCGGCCATGCACCACGAATGGCACGCCCAGACCGGACAGAAAATCCATCCGCGGATCGGTCGCCCAGGGTTCCACAACCACGAATCCATCCAGCGAACCGGCGCTGATCAACTTCTGATAAGTTGGCAGAACCGCGTCCGCTTCCGGCGCAATGTGCAGCACGAACTGCATGCCGCGGCCCGAGAATTGCGCCGAAAGCCCCGACACCACCTCGATCCACATTCCATCCGAAACCATGTGCGGATTGAATGCAACCACCAGCCCAACCATGCCGGAACGGCCCGACGCAAGCTTGCGTGCGGTAATATTTGGTTGGTATTTCAATAAGTTCGCTGCTTCCTTGACGCGCCGCCTCGTGTCCTCATTCACATCGGAATGGTCATTCAGCGCGCGGCTGACCTGGGTCACCGACAGGTTCAGGGCCCGACTGATATCCTTGAGCGTTGCCACGGCTGGCCTTTGCAATGTTGTCCACATATCGAAACGCTAACAGGAACATTCTGTCAATCCGAACCGCTTCGGAGGCATCGAAATCAATCCGAATCGCTTCGGAAGGTGCCACAGACCCGCGCGCCCCTTTCCATGCCTGCCGCGCGCTCCTATAAGCGCTCTTGCCCATGGGAGGATCACCGCGATGCGCACTGCCAGCCTCGCCCGCAAGACGACCGAGACCGAAATTACGGTCCGCCTCGATCTCGACGGGTCCGGGCAATCAGACTGTCATAGCGGTGTCGGTTTTTTCGATCACATGCTGGACCAGCTTGCCCGCCATTCGATGGTCGACATCGCTTTGACGGCCAAAGGAGATCGGCACATCGACGACCACCATACGGTCGAGGATGCCGGGATCGCCTTGGGCCAGGCCCTGACACAGGCTATGGGCGACAAACGCGGCATCCAGCGATACGGTGCCTGCCTTTTGCCGATGGATGATGCTCTGGTGCGGGCAACTCTGGACCTTTCCGGGCGACCATACCTCATCTGGAATGTTGCGATGCCAACGCCACGCATCGGGACCTTCGACAGCCAACTGGTGCGGGAATTCTTTCAAGCTTTTAGTACACATGGCGGGATAACCCTGCATGTCGACGCTTTGCATGGTTTCAACAGCCACCATATCGCCGAAGCAGCCTTCAAAGCCGTGGCGCGGGCCCTGCGTCAGGCTGTCGAGCCGGATCAGCGGCGCAAGGAAACCATTCCTTCGACAAAGGGCATTCTCTGACAATGCTGACCGTCCTTGTCGATTACGACAGTGGCAACCTGCATTCGGCGGCCAAAGCGTTCGAGCGGATGGCGATCGAGAGCGGTGGCGGTCGGGTCCGTGTGACGGCTGATCCCGATTTAGTGGCCGCGGCAGACCGGATCGTGGTACCGGGAGACGGTGCCTTTCCTGCTTGCCGCCAGGCCCTCGCCGCCGTTGACGGGCTGTTTGAGGCAATTGATGAGGCGGTTACCCGACGCGGGCGTCCGTTCTTGGGGATTTGCGTTGGAATGCAGATGATGGCGACTTGGGGTCGGGAGTATCGCGACACAAGAGGGTTCGATTGGGTCGCAGGGGATGTGGTCAGGATTGCGCCGACCAAGCGGGTCCAGAAGGTTCCTCATATGGGCTGGAACGATTTGGTGATCGATCAACCCCATCCGGTTCTTTCTGGAATAGCGACCGGAGATCACGCCTATTTCGTGCATTCCTACCGGTTCAACGCCACTGACCCGCGCACGGTGCTGGCACATGTCGACTATGGTGGGCCCGTCACCGCGATCATCGGGCGCGACACCATGATCGGCACCCAGTTTCACCCAGAGAAAAGCCAACAGACCGGGCTCCGGCTGATCGCGAATTTCCTGTCATGGTCACCTTGAAACCAAAATGCCGGGGACATACGTCAAAAGTCCTGCAGCAAGATTCTGCCAAGACTTCATCGCCTGGCGCGACTGCCGGTCGGGTTCAGTTGACCCTTGTCCAGGTCCCGCCATCGCGGCAAATGCCCAACACACAGCCTTTGACGGCCAGACTGTCGCCGGTCAGTTGCATGTTGGATTTGTAGGTCTTGTCGCGGTCGGGCGACCAGACCTTGCCAGAAGCGTAATAGCCGTCGCCCTCGGCAACCATGTCCCAGATGATCTGCTTTCCGATATTCGGACTTTCGATCTCGGTGCCACTGCCGTCAAAGGCCTTGACCAGCACGCCACAGATTTTCACGCCACAAGGCGCAATGCTGACATGGCCGAATTTGCCGTTGTCATCGGGTTTGGTTTTCCATACCCCCTCGGCCGGGTCGGCCAAAGCTGGTGACGCGTACAGCATCAGCGCTGCGATCAAAGCCAGTTTCTGCATTTTTATTCTCCCAAATGTGGGAGGACTTCACCTCGAAGTGTCGATTCAGGCAAGCTTGACGTGGGGTCGCCACCCGACCGGTACGCAGCTTGGCAATTCTACGCCTGCATGGCAAGTAGCGTTCTTGACCGAAGTGGGGCCTTGATGATCCTTTTTCCAGCCATCGATCTGAAAGACGGGGCCTGCGTGCGGCTGTTGCACGGCAATATGGAAAGTGCCAGGGTGTTCGGCACTGATCCGCCGGCGCAGGCACAGGCTTTTGCAGCGGCGGGCTGCACTTGGCTGCATTTGGTCGATCTGAACGGTGCCTTTGCCGGTCAACCGGTCAACGGCGCGGCGGTGCAGGCGATTCTGGCGGCCATCGCCGTGCCAATTCAGTTGGGCGGTGGCATCCGTGACTTGGCGACCATTGAAATGTGGCTCGGCCGCGGCGTCGCCCGGGTTATCCTTGGCACGGTCGCAGTGGACAACCCGGGTCTGGTGCGGCAGGCAGCGCGCGCCTTTCCCGGCAGGATCGCGGTCGGGATCGACGCGCGCAAAGGGTTGGTGGCGACCAAGGGCTGGGCCAATGAAACCGGTGTGCAGGCCACGGACCTTGCCCGCAGCTTCGAGGATGCCGGTGTCGCGGCACTCATTTACACCGACATCGACCGCGACGGGGCGATGGCCGGCCCGAACATCGCCGCCACTGTGGCACTGGCCAATGCCGTCTCGATCCCGGTGATCGCGTCGGGCGGGGTGTCGTCACTTACCGATCTCTTGGCGTTGCGCGACACCGGGGCGGTGGCCGGGGCCATTTCGGGCCGCGCTCTCTATGATGGGGTGATCGATCTGGCGGCGGCAATCGCCGCTCTGAAAGTACCGAAGCCTTAGGTGCACATACTTCCTGATCGGTCATGCACCCATAGCGATGGGACTTGTCCTGAAGGCGCCAATATCCGTCTGGACCCACTTCGTCCCCTGATGCCGGGTAAATGCGGGTTCGGCTTTAGGTTACACATAGTTCCGTACTGACCATTCGCGTCTTGCCTATGATCTTGGCTGGACTGCTACGGCCGTGGTCGGTTTGGGAATGTTCTGATTTTTCCTCTGGTTTGTTGTACCGGGCATCCTGCGCCGCTGACGTTCGCGGAGTCCTTGCCCCCAAACCTGCGTACCAGCTTCATTCCGTCGCAAGTATCCACGCGGGGTCAGGAGGGCGGACACCCCCCCTTTCGTCGCCGTTCGCGGCGGGCTAAGTGTCGCATCAGGAGCCCGAATGTTGAAAACTCGCATCATCCCGTGTCTCGACGTTGCAAATGGCCGCGTGGTCAAGGGCGTCAACTTCGTCGATCTGGTTGATGCGGGCGATCCGGTGGAAGCCGCGCGGGCTTATGATGCGGCCGGGGCGGATGAGTTGTGTTTTCTCGACATAATGGCCACCGAGGAAAACCGGGGCACGATGTTCGATCTGGTCACCCGGACGGCCGAACAATGTTTCATGCCGTTGACCGTCGGCGGCGGTGTGCGATCACATTCCGACGTGCGCGCACTTCTGCGCGCCGGGGCTGACAAAGTGTCGTTCAACTCTGCGGCGGTCGCCAATCCCGATGTGGTGGCCGAGGCGGCGGACCGCTTCGGCAGCCAGTGCATCGTCGTGGCCATCGATGCCAAGACGGTAGCGCCGGGGCAATGGCAGGTCTTTACCCATGGCGGTCGGCGGGCTGCTGGGATCGATGCCGTGGCGTTTGCCAGAACCGTGGCGGCCAAGGGCGCGGGCGAGATCCTTCTGACCAGCATGGACCGTGACGGTACCCGGGCCGGGTTCAACCTGGCCCTGACCCGCGCCATCGTCGATGCGGTTGGTGTTCCCGTGATCGCCTCGGGTGGGGTCGGGACCCTGGATCATCTGGTCGAGGGTGTCCTGATCGGCGGTGCCAGCGCCGTGCTCGCGGCATCGGTCTTTCATTTCGGTGACTTCACCATTGCCGCCGCCAAGGCCCATATGGCTGCTGCCGGGATTCCGGTGCGGCCGGCATGAATGTCCTGGACCGACTGGAACGTGCAATTGCGGCCCGCAAGTCGGCTGACCCGGACAGCTCATGGACCGCAAAGCTGTTGGCACGCGGCCCGGAAAAATGCGCCGAAAAGTTCGGCGAGGAGGCGGTAGAGGCGATCATCGAAGCGGTCAAGGGTGACCGTGATCGGCTGACGGCCGAAGCTGCGGATGTGCTATACCACCTGCTGGTGATGCTCGCGGCCCGGGACGTGCCGCTTGCCGATGTCCTTGCCGAACTGGAACGGCGCGAAGGGATTTCCGGCATTGTTGAAAAAGCCGGGCGAGGTTGACCCCGGATCGTGCGGTCACCGGCGTCAAGGCCAGAAGCAACCCTCCCTGCGCGGCATTGGGTCTTCCAGGCAACCAACATTCACTTGTCAGTTGGCGAGCTTCGTTTCCAGTCCAAGATCGGACGGTTTGAGCCGCCATGCCCGAAGAATGAGGTCGCGCGCGTCTTGATCCAGTCGCAAGACCTTCGTTCTCAGGACAGAATAGGGCAAAGCTGGCACCGGTGTTCCCGGACGCGGCAACAGCTTGCCAATCTCCACCATGCTATCCAGTATCGCCTTGTCCTCGAAGATGGCCAACGGGCCGTAATACAGCACCCAGAACCGGGCGCGGGCAACGTTCCATTTATCGCTGTCGGTCGCCGTCGCCAGAGTACTGACGACTTCACTGGTCTCGATGACCAACGCCAGCTGCGCACGCAGGAACGGCTCTCGGTTGGATTGCGCTGTCTTGTCGACATACTGCCAAAGGCCCGCACAAATGGCGGCAATGCTGAGCAGCCACGGGATCAGAACCTTTCCTTCCGGCATGATTTCCCACCCCTTGAATGCCCAACACGGTTGCGCGACGCGCCCACACGGTAGCAAGAGCGGGCCGACGGGTCCACCGGTCTGTCCGCCCTTGCATAAGCCGTCAGGGTTGCCCGGCAGCAACTGCCAACGGCGATGCACCGATCAGGCGCGGGTACTCGATGGCCGGGCAGCGGTTCTGTATCACCGTCACGCCGCGCGCCTCGGCTGTCATGGCGGCGTCAGGGTGTTGCACCCCAAGCTGCATCCAGATGGCCTTCAGGTCCGGAAACCGTACAAGCGCCTGGTCCACAATCCCGGGCACGGCATCCGGCCGGCGAAAGATATCGATCATGTCGACCGCGATTCCCGAAGGGATCGCCGCAAGGTCAGGATAGACCTGCTCGCCGTGCAGCATCGCACCGGATTGCCCGGGGTTGACCGGAACCACGCGGTATCCCCGGCTTTGCAGGAATCGCGCCACGCGAAAGCTGGGGCGATCCGGATTCGGCGATGCCCCGACCAGGGCGATCACCTGGGTATCCGTCAGCACTTTCCGGATCAGGTCGTCCGTTACCGGCATGCGGCTGGTCTCCATTCCATCCCCGGTCGGGAAATCAGAAAAAAGCGCCCGGATCGTTTGACCGGGCGCAAGTCACGGAACGAGGGACAGTGACGCAAAGCACGAGGGTTCCGACCCCGTGCTCCTGACAACAGATAATCCGCACCCGGTGTCATGTAAGAGCCTGTCGCAAAGGTGTGAACAAACTGTTACTCACACCGGATGACGGCACCCGGTTCAAATTTGGAATTATGTGCGCAGTCATCGGCCAGAAAGGTCGTGCCAGGCCAGATCGGCCCGCGCGACAAAACCACTGCGATTTGACTGAAAGAGCCGCAGCACGTTCTGATTGTAGTTCAGATACAGTCTTCCATCGAAAATGGCGAAAGCCTGCGGATCGGACCCGGCAACCTGTCTGTCGGCAATCGCCACCGAGCAGTAACCGCCATATTGCGGCGCGTAGGCCAAGGGGTCCATTTCGAACGCTTCCATATGGCTCGGACTGCTGAACATCCAGATTGCACCGCGCCATTTCAGCATGAATTCGGCTGAGCCCGGAACGGCGCGACCGTCGGTGAAATAGGCGACCGGGTCATAGCCGGCGATGGCCACGCCGCCGGGGGCGTAGACATGTGCGATTTCCGCAAGGGCAGGCTGACCCATGATCACCGGCAGGGCCAACGACCATGCCAACAGGATTCGGCGGGAACAGATCATCGCGGTTATCCCAGTAGACGGTTGCCTACTCATGACGCAGGAATGCCGTCATGAAAAGCCACCTCCCGCAACAGTGAAGCGTGGTGACGGCCCGTGTGGCTGACATACTTCGGTGCGCCCGTGTTATCGTCATCGGATTGTCGCTTCATAAAGCGCTACCGCCGCCACGTTTGACACGTTCAGCGAACCAAAGGTACCGGCCGGGGCGATCCGGACCAGATGGTCGCAGGTTTCGCGGGTTTTTTCGCGCAACCCCGGCCCTTCGGCGCCCAGCACCAGTGCAAGGGGCCGGCCCTGCAGCCCCGCAACCACCTCGGCCAGCGTGCGCTCGGCTTTCCCGTCCAGTCCGATGAGCGTATAGCCCATCCCGCGCAAGTCGACCATGGCGTCGGCCAGGTTGCGCACCCGCAGATAGGGCTGCCGCTCCAGCGCGCCGCTGGCGGTTTTCGCCAACGCCCCGGTTTCGGGGGCCGAGTTCCTGATCGTGGCAATCACGGCGCGGGCGCCAAACACTTCCGCCGACCGCAGGACGGCCCCGACATTGTGCGGGTCGGTGACCTGATCCAGTAGCACCAGCAGCGGCAGGCCGGCACCGCTGATGCAGCGGTCCTCCAGGCTGCCCCAGTTCAGTGGTCTGACCTCCAAAGCTGCACCCTGATGCACCGAGTCCGGATCGATAGGCACGTCGAACCGCCTCGGGTCGACGATTTCGGGTTCCATCCCGCTGGTGGCGACAGCCGCCTGCAGTTTGTCGAACGCGTTCCGGGTCAGGACCAGCCGCAGCCGCTGGCGTACCGGGTTCAACAGCGCGTCGCGGACCGCGTGCAGGCCAAACAGCCAGACGGTGTCCGCTGCGGCGGCGCGTTTTCCACGTTCCTTTTCGACGACCCAATCCGGCTTCTTCACATGTGGCACCTTGGCTGACCGGCTGCGACAATGCGGCGGCAGGACAAACGGCGCAAGGGGCAACGCAGCTTTGCATCTGCAGGGGTTTTGGTCCTTGACGCACCAGCGGGGCTTGGATATCCAGCGAGCCAAGTGGGCGACGCGCTGCAAGGTGCGGCAGGAGACTGTAACTCTCCCGGGGCGACCCGCGCCTGGTTCGATTCCAGGGTCGCCCACCAATGTTGCTTTTTGACTCGGTACCGCCCTGCCGCGCAGGCGTGTTGAGCGTTTGGGCGGGAATGTCTCGCCGTGGGACATTTTTTTTGTGTTTAATATCAGATATTTAATGGTGTTCGATTAACGGATTATTAAGGACTTGGCAGGAGTCGGGTGCACGGGACGGTGGGGCCGCTGGTTCGGAAGGGCTTCGTGGCCACAGGCAATCGCCCCGGGTTGGCGGGCCATGCCGGGACGCCTGCAGGTGGGTTCAGGGTGATTGAAGTGACCAGAGGATAATTCTGCCGACATCGCCCCCGCTTGAATAGCCCGGGTCTGGCGTACCGGCACAGCCGCCGCCGGCAATCAACCCCATGCCAGTTCACGCCGCTTTAATCCCGTTGCGACTAGGGTCCGGCATGACCGTTTCGGACCCTCGCCTCGCTCAGGAACTGGCACTGCGCGCCCCGCACCTGACGGCGTTGCGGGCAACCTTTCTGGTGGCCCTGCACCATGGGGTGACGCTTGGCCCGGAAGATCTGCCCCGGCTGATCGACGGTGATCTGACGCCGTCGGTCATCGCGGCGCTGCACCGCGCCGCCTTTCGCACTCGGACGCTGCTGCGCGCCACCTGGTCGACGGTGTCGCGGCTTGGCAGCGCCTACCCGGCGCTGATCCCGATGCGGGACGGGCGCTGGGTCATCCTGGTGCATGTGGTCGATACGCACGACGGTTCGCGGGCGGCGGTTCTTGACCCCGACCGCGAGGCGGAGGGGATACAGCTGATCCCGAAGCAGCGGTTTCTGGCGGAATGGTCGGGCCGGGTTATTCTGGTCCGCCCGTCGCCGGCCCGCGTTGCCGAATTGCGGCCCTTTGGGCTGGCATGGTTCCTGCCGGCCATGCGAGCACAGCGCGGGCTGCTGGCTGGCGTGGCCGTAGCGGTGATCGTCGGCAATCTGATCGGCTTTACGCTGCCGCTGCTGTTTCAGGTGCTGATCGACCGGGTCATCGCGCATCATGCCTGGAACACCCTGATGGCCGTCGTCGCCATCTTTGTGCTGTTGTCACTGTTCGACGCCAGCTTTTCCTATGTACGCCAACGCCTTATGCTGATCGCCGGTGGCAAGATCGATGCCGGGGTCGGGGCGCGCACCTTTGCGCATCTGATGTCGCTGCCGTTGTCGGTGTTCGAGACCACGGCATCCGGGGTGCTGGCGCGGCACATCCAGCAAACCGAGAAAATCCGGGCCTTCCTGACCGGCCGGCTGTTTCAGACGCTGCTGGACGCCGCCTTCTTGCCGATGCTGCTGACCATACTGGCGCTGCTGTGTGCGCCGCTGACACTGGTGGTGTTCGGCTTCGCGCTGGCCATCGCCGGCTGCATCGGCGGCCTGCTGCCGTTGTTCCGGGCCCGGCTGTCGGCGCTGTATGTGGCCGAAGCCGAACGCCAGGCGCATCTGGTGGAAACCCTGCACAACATGCGCGCAGTCAAGGCGCTGGTGCTGGAACCGGCGCGGCGCAAGGTCTGGGAGGACAGTCTGGCCGCCACGCTGCGGCGGCAATGGGATGTCGGGGCCATCGGCGCGCTTGCCGGATCGGTGACGGCGTTTCTGGAAAAGCTGATGCAGGTGTCGATCATCGGCTACGGGGCTGCGCTGGTGCTGCAGGGGCAGCTGAGCGTTGGTGCCCTTGTCGCCTTTCTGATGCTGGCGGGCCGGGTGACCGGGCCGCTGGTGCAGATCGTCGGCCTGATTTCCGAATATCAGGAAGCGGCGCTTTCGGTCCGGATGCTGGCCAGCGTCATGGATCAGAAACCCGAACGCGGCACCCAGGCCCGGCCCGCCCGGCATCAGATCACCGGGCGGTTGACGCTGGATCAGGTCAGTTTCACCTATCCCGCGGCGGCAACGCCGGCGCTGGACCGCATCAGCCTTGATATCACGCCGGGTCAGGTGATCGGCGTGGTCGGCCGTTCCGGTTCGGGCAAGACGACGCTGACCCGGCTGATTCAGGGCATCGAAACGCCGCAGGCCGGCCTGATCCAGATTGACGGCGTCGATATCCGCCACATCGATCTGGATCATCTGCGCCGCAACCTGGGGGTTGTGCTGCAGGAAAACCTGCTGTTTCGCGGCAGCATCCGCGACAATATCGCCACCGCCCGCCCCGAGGCGAGCCTGGACGAAGTGGCGATGGCCGCCAGGCTGGCCGGTGCCGAGGAGTTCATCGCGCAACTGCCGCAAAGCTATGATACCCGGGTGGAAGAGGGCGGGGCCAACCTGTCGGGCGGTCAGCGCCAGCGGCTGGCGATTGCGCGCGCCCTGATGACCGCACCGCGCATTCTGGTGTTCGACGAGGCGACGTCGGCGCTTGATCCGGAATCAGAGGCGGTGGTCAATCGCAATCTGGCGGCTCTGGCCAAGGGGCGCACGGTCATTCTGGTCACGCACAGGCTGTCGTCGCTGGTGCGTGCCGACGCCATCGTGGTGCTGGATCAGGGCCGGATCGTCGATGTGGCCCCGCATTCGCTGCTGCTGGCGCGCTGCGAGATCTACCGGCACCTGTGGTTGCAGCAGATCGAGCATATCACATGACAGCGCTACTGCGCCCGCCGCCGGTTGCGCCTCCGGCCATCGACTTTCAGGATGATCTGGACCGGCTGGTGGCCGAACCCGCGCCGTTGATCCTGCGGCTGTGGCCGATGATCGGGGCCGGGTTTCTGCTGGCGCTGGTCGCGGCGGCGGCTTTGTTGCGGGTTGACATCGTGGTGGTGGCAAGCGGCCGCCTGGCTGCCGATGTGCCGCCGATCCTGTTGCAGCCGATGAACCGCGCGGTCCTACGCGACCTTCTGGTGCATCCCGGCGATGTGGTGGCCGCAGGTCAGGTGCTGGCCCGGCTGGACCCGACCTTTCCCGAGGCTGACCGCGCCGCCCTGGCGGTGGAACAGCGGGCGTTGCAGGCCGAGGCGGCGCGGCTGCAGGCCGAACTGGCGGGTCGGCCCGTCGTGGTAGACGGACCCGAGGCGGCGCTGCAGGCCGGGGTGCAGGCGCAACGTGCCGACCTGGCAGATGCGCGACGGGCGGCGTTGCAGGCCGAAGTCACCGCGCTGGGCGACGCGCTGACGTCGGAAGCCGCGTCTGGCCCGGGGCTGGCGGAGCGGCTGGCTATTGCCCGCGAAGTGGCGGCGATGCGCGATCAACTGGCGCTGCGACAAAGCGGCTCGCATCTTGCGACGCTGGAGGCGCGGGCGGCCACGCTGGATGCCGAGGCAGCAGTGCGCCTGCACCGGGCCCGGTTGGCCGATCTGACCCACCGGCTTGCCGCCGCCCGTGCTAGCGTCCGGGCGTTTGACCTTGATCTGCGGCGGCAGGTGCTGGAGGCCGTGGCCCTGCTGACGCCCCGGCTGGCGCAACTGGACGAACAGCTGGCCAAGGCCGACCGGCTGTCGGCGCTGTCGGAGCTGCGGGCGCCGGTGGCGGCGGTGGTGCTGTCGGTTGCCAGCGGCGGCCCCGGTTCGATGATGCGCGAAGGCGAGCCGGTGGTGGTGCTGGTGCCGACGGATGTGCCGCTGGTGGCCGAAGTGGGCATCCGGTCGTCCGACATCGGCAATCTGGCGACCGGCGATCCGGTGGCGATCAAGATCGACGCCTTTCCCTGGCGGCGGCACGGCATCCTGTCGGGGCGGCTGACCGATGTCAGCCGGGCGTCGCATACGCCCGAGGGCGCGGTTTCGGCGCTGCACAGCGGCCGGATTGCGCCCCAGGGTTCGCTCCGCGACCTGCCGGACGGGGTCGTGCTAGTGCCCGGAATGACGCTGAGCGCCGAGATCAGGACCGGATCGCGTTCGGTTCTGGACTATTTCCTCGATCCGCTGCTGCGCGGGCTGAACGAGTCGCTGCGTGAACCCTGACCCCCATCCAGAAGGAACCCCGATATGACCCTTGCCGCCCCGCTGTCCACCGAACACGCCGAAATTGTCGCGCCGACCGCAAACCGGCTTGTGCTGCACGTCGGCTGCGGTCTGGCCAATCCCGACAAGCTGCCGGATGCCTATTTCCCCGCGACGCTCTGGCGCGAAGTGCGGCTGGACATCGATCCCGCCGTCGCGCCGGACATTCTGGCCAGCATCACCGACATGGCCATGGTCGCCGACGCTTCGGTGGATGCGGTGTGGTCGGCGCACAATCTGGAACATCTGGCCGCACACGAAGTGCCGCTGGCCCTGGGCGAATTCCACCGTGTGCTGCGCCCGGGCGGCTTCGCGCTGGTGACCATGCCCGACCTGCAGCAAGTGGCCGAGCTTGTTGCACAAGGGCAGTTGGAGGATCCCGCCTATCTGTCCGGTCTCGGCCCGGTGGCACCGCTTGACATGCTGTACGGCTTTCGCCCGGCGATTGCGGCGGGCAACGGCTTCATGGGCCACCGCACCGGCTTTACCGCGACCACGCTGGCGCAACATCTGTCGCGCGCCGGCTTCGCCGAGGTGCAGGTGCAGCGCGACGGTCACTTTGCATTGTGGGGCAAAGGCGTGCGGCTGGCCTGAGCCATCATCTCCCGGCCCGGCCGACGCACCCATGCGCCCTGCCGGGGGTGACCTGACCGATCCTCGGCACCGGGCGCAGCAGGACCGCGCCGGGGGCGCGGTCGGGTGGCGGGCCAAAGGGCCGGCGATGGCCGTCTCAACCCACTTGATCCGGGTGACAGGTGCCTTGAGTGAGGCGCGGATACCCGCGCGCGGCCCATCGGGTACTCTGCTCTGGCACGTCGTTCTTCCCCTGCGTTTCCATACGCTTGAGCTGATCTCTAAGATCGACAAGCTCGATCGGGTCGGCCAGGACCAGTTCCCGGGGCAGATGCGGCGCCGGCCGACGTTCGGCACCGAACCGGGCCAGCATGCGAGCGTCGGTCTCGTCGGTCCTGGGCGAGTTCAGCGACTGCGCAAGGTGCCGGGCGCGAAGCCGATTAAGCCAGACGAAAGGCCGGTCCGGCTTGACCACCGCAACCAGCAGCTTGCGGTCACTGCCAGAACTTCGGCGGGACATCGGTCGCCCGTACCGATGTCTAGAGTATCCGTCTTGGTCAAGCCATGGTTTCGGTCCATTTCCGGTTGTCCCGGATCAGCGCGTTTGCGGTTGTGATGATGCGTCGCATGACGGCGGTTATGGCGAGTTTGGCGGGTTTTCCGGCGGCTCTGAGAGCATCGTATTTTGCTTTCAGGGGCGGGTTGAAGCGGATGGCGACGAGAGCGGGC
>JANNRR010000165.1:0-6535 GCA_031401675.1 Paracoccaceae bacterium | reverse complement strand
GATCCGGGGGATCGTTTTCCCGGCGATTGGATGCGCTGCCTCAAATCCTTCGGAGAACGCATCGCGGCAAGACACCCCGACAGCCAAACCGCCGAAATCCAGATCCGCGTCGCCCTCATCAACCGCTTCAACGCACTCGGCCCAACCGAGATCGTCCGCATGGCCTGAGAGCCGTGGGGAAAGGGGAGGTCACGCATCAAACGTCAGGTACGCAACAACGCCCCTCAGATCCGAGGCGGGATCAGAACAAAACTGCCAACATGCGATTTCTTCAGGAATTCCTGCTGCGCGGTGGCGATCTTTTCAAGCGGATAGGTCCCGGCTAGAAGCGGGCGGATTTCGCCGCGCTCGATGTAGGAAATCAGGTTGGGGAACACCGGCTCGTCCCATCCCGTGCAGCCGATAAGGGTCAAGTCCTTCAGGTAGAACACCCGCATGTCGAGTTCGACGATTGGCCCGCTTATCGCACCGGACGAGACATATGTTCCGTTGCGCCGAAGGACCTTCAGCATCGCGCCGAACCTAGCCCCGGCGACGTTGTCGACCACAACGTCCACGGAATCACTGCCCAACGCCTCGACCGGATTGGTGCCACGTTCGATGACATCATCCGCTCCTGCTGCCCGCACATCATCCATCTTCGCAGGTGTGGTTATGCCGATCACATGTGCGCCGCGCCTCTTTGCCAGCTGAACGGCGGCAGAGCCGACGCCACCGGAGGCTCCAGCCACAAGTACGCACATACCTTTCCGAACACCCGCGCGTTGGATCATGTTTTCAGCGGTGCCATAGGCGCAGGGAAAGGTGGCGAGTTCGGCATCGTTCCAATCGCAGTTCACCAGGAAGGCTTCGGATGCCGGAACCTTGACGAACTGGGCAAAGGCACCATCGAAGTCTGACCCCATCCAGATGTTTTCGGGAGAGGAGAACCCGTCCGGCCGCATACAAGCGCGGACAAGGACACGCTGCCCAAGAAGGTGCCGGTTTGTTACGTTGCCGACCTCGGCAACGGTCCCGCAACAATCCGTGCCCTGGATGAACGGAAAGGGAGTTGCCGCATTCCAGCCGCCATCCGCCTTTGGGGTCGGTTCGATTTGCTCGGTCTCTGCGGCCTCTTCCGTGCTTTTCTTGACAGAGGATGAATACCATCCCAGACGCGTGTTGATCTCGGTATTGTTCATGCCTGCGGCGCGCACTTGAACAAGCACTTCGGTCTGCCCGGGGGTAGGGCGCGCGACATCGCAATAGACGAGTTGCTCGTAGCCGCCGTTTCCCATAGTCACGACAGCTTTCATGGTCGGTTGGCCGTTCAAGGGCCTGAGACGGCCCAGTGCTGCGTCGCTCATCGCAATCTCCCGAATGG
The DNA here is from genome assembly GCA_031401675.1 of Paracoccaceae bacterium. Taxonomy (GTDB): domain Bacteria; phylum Pseudomonadota; class Alphaproteobacteria; order Rhodobacterales; family Rhodobacteraceae; genus JANNRR01. Next base: position 5,172 of record JANNRR010000165.1, on the reverse strand, counting down.
GTTAGTTGTCCGCTGGTCTGGCCTCAGGCTCTTTGTCGCGCATTGTCCGGGTCCCAGGCGGGTTCAGCCAGCAGGGTCAACTTGCGGCGTTCGCCCAAAACGACCACGTCCAGCCTCTCGGTCATGCCGGGCTGGATGTAGGCAAAAGTCAGGCTCTTGCCGGTGCCGTGGCCATAGCCGCCGGAGGTGCAGACGCCGACCACGCGGTCGCCCTGCATCACCGCCTCGCCGCCATGGATGTCGCAGTCGGTGGCGGCGATCTCGCCATAGACCAGCGAGGTTGTGACGCCCGCAGCCCGCACGGCCTCGGTCGCAGTGCGACCCCGGAAATCGCCCTTGTCGGGGACATAAAAGCGGGTGCAGTCGGCCTCGATCAGGGTGATCTCGTTGGTCAATTCTGACCCGTATCCGCGATATCCCTTTTCCATGCGCAGCGAATTGACCGACAGGACGCCGAAATCGGCGATGCTGTGGGGCTGGCCTGCACCCCAGATCGCCGCGTAAAGCCGCGCGAGATCGGCCATCGGCGCATGGATTTCCCAGCCAAGTTCGCCGACATAGGTGACCCGCAGAGCGCGGACGCGAATACCCGCAATGCTGATTTCCTGCGCCGACAGCCAGCGGAAGGCAGCGTTCGACATGTCGGTGTCGGTCAGCCCGGACAAAACCTCGCGCGATTTCGGACCGGCGACGACAAGCATGCCGAAGGCGTCAGTGACATTGGTGATCGTCACATCCGACCCAGCCGCGAAGGTCAGATCGTCGCGCGCTTGCTCCTCGGAGCCTGCGCCGGTCAGAACGTAAAAGTGGTCGGGACTAAAGCGGGTGATAGTCCATTCACCAAGGATCCGGCCCTTGTCCGACAGCACCTGTGTCAGCCCGATGCCGCCCAGCCTTTTCGGCAGGCGGTTGGCGGTCAGCCGATCCAGAAGCGCCTCGGCGCCCGGTCCGGTCACATCGAACTTTGCAAAACTCGTCAGGTCCATGATCCCCACCCGCTCGCGCACGGCGCGGCATTCGGCGGCGACCAGATCGAATGTGTTGGTGCGGCGGAATTGCAGCTTTTCGACAAAACCTGCGGGGGCAAAGTATTTCGGCCGCTCCCAACCATAAACTTCGGTCATCACCGCGCCCTTGGATTTCAGCATCTGGTAAAGCGGGGTCACGCGACGGGGGCGACCGGCCTGAACCTCGCGCCCCGGCAAGGGGGTTTCGAACATGTTTTCGTAGTCGTCAAAGCTTTTGGCGCGAGTGTAGTTCTGATCGGCATAGGCACCGAACCGGCGGGGATCGACCGAGCCCATGTTGATATCGGCATCGCCGTGGATCATCCATTGCGCCAGATACTTGCCGCAGCCCGCGCCTTGGGCAATGCCGATGGGGGACCCGCAGCATTGCCAGGCGTTCGGCACCCCCGGCATCGGCCCGACCAGCGGGTTGCCGTCGGGCGTGTGCGGGATGGCGCCGTTGATGATGCGCTTGATGCCCGCATTGGCGAAGATCGGCATCCGGTCCAGCGCCTTTTCCAGCCAGGGGGCGATGCGGTCAAGGTCGCCCTCAAACAACTCGTTCTCGCTCGACCATTCCGGCCAGCCGCCTCGCGCCGCCCAGGCCTCTTTTGCGCCGGTATGTTCATAGATACCGACAAGACCCGCCTTCTGCTCTTGCCGGTAATAGCCTGCGGTCTGCGGGTCGCGCATGACCGGCAGTTCGATCAGGCTGTCCTTGAATTCGGCCAAAGGCTCGGTCACCAGATACTGATGTTCCATGTTGGTGATCGGAGTGTCCACGCCCAGCCATTTGCCGACCTCGCGCGCATAGCAGCCAGCGGCGTTGACGACATGTTCGCAAATGACCGCGCCCTGTTCGGTTTCAACGCGAAACTCGCCCGAAGGCAGCCGGGTGATGCCGGTCACGCGCGTGTGGCGGACAATGGTTGCACCCAGTTGCCGCGCGCCGGCGGCCATGGAATTGCAGGCGCTGGACGGGTCAACATGGCCGTCCATTGTGGTATGAGCCCCGGCAAGGATGCCATCAACCTGAAGCCAGGGGTTCAATTCGCGGATGCGGTCGGGGCCGATGATCTCCATAGCAAATCCGACGTTGGCGGCAAAGCCCTGCACATGGCGGAACCAGTCCACCTCCTCGGGTGTGGTCGCGATACGGATACCGCCGCAGCCGTGCCAGCCGGTCGGATGGCCGGTCAGCTTCTCCAACCTCGGGTAGAGCGTATTGCTGTAGTGGTGGATCTTGGCCATATTGTAATTGCCGATGAACGAGGGGCATTGTCCGGCGGCATGCCAGGTCGAACCGCTGGTCAACTCGGCCTTCTCGATCAGCAGCACGTCCGTCCAGCCCGCTTCGGGAAGGTGATAGGCCAGACCCACCCCCATCATGCCACCGCCGATGATCACCACCTTGGCCTGGCTTTGCATGGCCGTCCCCCCTACCAAGCGCCGTTGCCCGCCTGCATCCGTTCGCGCGGCAGGATGATGTTGTAACTGGCCCGGATCGCCGCATCGACATCCTCGCCGATATGGCGCGGGTAATGCTCGGCCAGAATCTTGCGCACCCGGTCGCGCGCCACATCGCGCGTGTCCCGAGCCCCGGCGTCCTGCCATTCGCTGATGCTGCGGCGGTCGGCGATTTCGGGATAGACGTAGTCGGTCTTCATCCGTGCGAAAGTCTGGGCATGGCCAAGGTAATGGCCCACGCCCATCACCGTGTCGCGGATCACCTCGAAGTTCAAAGTGTCTTCGCTGACTTCGATTCCCTTCACAGTGCGCAGGATCGCCCCCAGAAGGTCGTTGTCGATGACATAGCCTTCGAACGTCGTTCCCATGAGCGAACCCTGCATGCCCGCGCATTCGTGGATCATTGTGGCACCTGCCTGCGCGGCAAGAGACACGGTATAGCCCTTCTCGCCGCCGCTTTGAGCATCCGGCAGCTTGCTGTCGGTCATGCCCGCAGGAACGGAGTTGGGCAGGTCGTAGAAATTCGCCATCTGGGCGCAGGCGGCGGACAACAGCGCCTGTTCGCCAGACCCGCCCGACATCGCCCCGGTGCGCAGGTCGGACACAAAGGGCCAGGCGGCAAAGATGCCGCGGCACTCGGGGTCGATGATGTGGCACAGGATCAACCCCGCCAGCACCTCGGCGCAGGCCTGCGCCACCGCCCCGGCCAAGGCGGCGGGCGCCGTCGCCCCGGCCTGACCGGCGGATACCAGAAGGATCGGCATGCCGGCCAGAACGGCGGCCTCCAGCGCTTCGCAACTTTCGGTGGCAAAGCGCATCGGCGGCACGACATGGCAGCACACCGCAGTGCAGAACGGGCGTTCGCGATGCTTGCCTTCGCCGCCCGCCACGGCGTCAAGCATCGGCTGCACCGCGCGGACCGAGGCGCTGTCGGTATAGCTGACGGCGATGGACTTTGTCGTGCCCGACAGGCAGGCGTAAGTGGTGTTCATGTCGAGGTCGAGGATGGTCTTGGCATCGCGCGCCACCAGCGAGCGGTGATACCAGTGGATATTGTCCAACCGGTCGACCAGCCGAGCAACGTCGTAAAGATCAGCCACCGTGCTTTCGCGGTAGCGTCCGGTCTTAAAGTCCATGATCGTGGGGGCCGCCCCGCCGGTGCCGGTGTGCACCCGCCGCCCGCCGATCTCGATATCATGCGCAGGGTCAATGCCGTGCAGTGTGAACTTGCGGCGGGTGCGGGCGATCACGTCCTCGACCAGCGCGCGGGGAAAGCGCAACCGACCGTCGCCGTCCACTCGGCACCCTGCCGCCACTGCCCGTGCCTCAAGGCTCGGGGTCAGTTGCGACAGTCCAAGGTCTTCGAGCAGTCGCAGCACCAGATCGTGGATCTGCAGGATCTCGGAATCGGTCAGGGGTTTATAGCGGCCTCCGACCATCCCGGCCGGCACCGGCGACGGTGGCAGGGCGGCTTCGACACGGCTACGCCTTCCAGCGCGGCGCGGTGAAAGTTCGGTCAGTAATCGTTCGGACATGGAGGACCCCAAAGCTCGCCTTGACCTCAGTTAGCACCACAATCCCACATCGTTCAAACGATCAGTTCGAATGTTTTGCATTCCTGCTGATCATGCCAATGCCGTCTTGCCCTGCAGCTTCTGAGTTGATCCACTCACGAAAAACCGCGATCCCCGGCGTTTGACCGGCCTCTTTGGATGTGCAGAGGTAATAGCCGTCAAGGGTTTCCAAGGTGCGATCCACCGGGCAGACCAGCCGCCCCTCGGCCAAGAGCGGATCAGTGATGTAGCTCCAACCCAGGGCCACACCATGACCCGCCTCGGCCGCCTGCAAAACCATGGGGTAGGAATTGAACCGCAGCCCGCGCCGCACCGGCTGCCCGTTGACGCCCTCCCGCAACAGCCAGGTCCGCCAGTCCTCCCCACCGAAGGATTGCTTGCCGTATTCGAGGTGCAACAGCGTCTGGTCCAGCAGATCCTCGGGGCGCCGCAGCGCCGGATGGTCGCGCTGATAGGCATGACTGCACACCGGATAGACCCGTTCACCGAACAGAAGCTGTGCTTCGAGCTTCTCCCATCGGCCAGACCCGAACAGGATCGCCACATCCACTTCGCCCACACCGGGCAGAACCGGCTGGTCGGTTGCCAGCACCCGCAGGTCAACGTCCGGTTGCAGCGCACCAAAGCGCTCCAGCCGAGGCATCAGCCAGAACCACGCAAAGGCCACCGAGGCGCAGACCGTGATCTGCGGTGCCTTTGCCGCCGCGCCAAGTGCTGCAAGGCAGGCACTGACATCGTCCAACCCGCGTGTCACCGACTCGAAAAGCCGCTGCCCTTCGCCCGTCAGCTCGATGGCGCGATGCAGGCGGCGAAACAGCTGCAGACCCAGCGTGTCTTCAAGCGCCTTTACCTGCCGGCTGACCGCGCTTTGGGTCAGACTCAGTTCTCCGGCCGCAAGCGTGAAGCTGCGATGGCGGGCAACCGCCTCGAAGGTGTGAAACAGGTCCAGAGGTGGCAGGTGATATTTGCTCACGGACATCCTTTCGCTGCTAGTGTTCCGAGTCTGACACTTGTTACCGATTTCCCCTGATTTCATCGAGGGCATCAAGCGCACGGCGTTCGCGGGCGATGATGTCATCGGCGGTCTTGCTCCAGACAAAGGGCTTCGGCTTTGCGTTGTGCAG
>JANNRR010000164.1:0-21195 GCA_031401675.1 Paracoccaceae bacterium | reverse complement strand
CTGGGCAGGCGCTATAGTGCGCGCCCGCCCAGCCAGGCGCGCCACGATTTCCCAGACTCGGCACCCGGCCCAATCCCCCTTGCCCTTCGCTTGCGCTCCCGGGCAACGGGCCGGGCGTCCGTCCACTGGACGGCCACCTGATCGGCCCGGGTCTTCAGGTCAACCGGCAAGGCAATGGGCGAAGGCAAAGGCGATTCCATCAATGTTCATTCTGCTTTAACAGGCAGGCCATTGCCCTGTCGACGCACGGCCAAAATGTCCGCATCCGGACATCCTGGAGCCCGCCGCCTCACCCCCTGCCGGCCCGGACCCTGACATAGCCCAGAAACGCCGCCTCGGCCGAACGCAGCCGGGGCCGCCCCGACCCCGCCCAATAGGCGCGCCAGTCGGCCTCCAGCGCATGCACATCCCAGCCCGGGGCCAGCGCCCTGGCCGCCGCCAGCACCCCGGCCGCCAGCGGTGGCGCCTGGCGTGCGTCGATCAGCCCCGCCCGCGTGCTGAACCGGATGATATCGCCCGGCTCCTCGGCCAGCGCATAGTCGGGCAAATGATCGGCGGCGATCATCTCGCGCAGCATGGCGCGGAACACCCGGCGCGGGCTGGCCGAGCCGGATTTCTTCAACAGCACCTCGACCGACACCCGCCATTGCTCCTGCCGCCCGCAATGTTTGCGCGCCAACTCGTAGATCCGCCGCTCCAGGGGTTTGCGCAGCCGGAAATAGTCGCGGCTCAGCGTCAGCACCGACCGCGCCAGCACCGCCTGATACAGCCAGTCCGACAGCGTCACCGACACCGCCACCATCCGCCCGCCCCGGGTCTGGCGCACGATCTCCCAGCCCTCGATCAGCCCGAAGCCGCGCGTCACCGCCAGCGCGCCACTGACCATGTTGGTGGTGATCCGCGTCCCCGCCAGCCGCTCGAACGCCTGCACCAGCCGGGTGTAGCCATCTCCGCTCGTCTCGCGGTTGGTCGCCACCAGCAGATCATGCGCCCGCAGCTGCACCACCCGCGCCAGCTCCCGCCCGGCGTTTGCCGCCGCCATCAGCTGGCTGATGCAATAGATCAGGATATCCTTGTCATGGATGGTCGCCAGCCCGCGCACCGACGGCGTCACCCGGATTTCCACGCCGTTGTGGGCATACTCCAGCACCCGCAGATCGGGCCGCGTGCTCAGCGAGAACACCGGATGCTCCATCGTCGCCATATCGTCCTTGGGGATTGCCTCCAGCACGTCGCACAGGAAGAAATCCCCCGCATGCCGCGCTGGCAGCAACCCCGCCGGTGCCTTCGATAGCCCTGTCCGCATCTGCCCGCCTGCCCGCCAATTTGCCCGCCAATTTGCCCGATTGCGGCCCTGTCAGGTCAACCCCGACTCGAGGCCCTTCGGTTTCGTGGTTTCAGTGACACCAGCCTAGAGTTATCCACAGCCCCGGTCCAGCCCGTCCAGCCTGGTCCAGCGTGGGATCAGAGTCGCCTGATCGGGGGTCCGGAGTCGCCCGAACGTGGGTTCGGAGTCACCCCGCCCCCAAACAGCCGCCTTTCCTGCTGTCTCCCCAGACGCTTACCCAAAACAGCGCTGGCCTTAACTCTCTATATAACACATAAATAACACGGGTGCCTTTTTGCACACCGGGCCCCTGCCCCGGCAAAGATGCCATGAAGCCCCGGAAAATCCCCGCCACATGCGCTGAATCCTTCCATATGCGCTGTTTTGCAGTATATTGCCAAAAACAGAGCATATGAGGCAGAATGCCCAGGGAACCACGCGCAGGACAGGCCGAGCAGCCGCCCTATTTCAACATCAACCCTGATGCGGCGCTGGCCGAGCTTGGCCCCGCCCTTGGCACTGCCGATTTTGCCGCCATTGCTGCCGCCTGTACCAGGGGCCGCGATGATCTGGCCTCGCGCGGGCTCGATGCCCAGGGCCGCAAGCACCTGCGACTGTTCTCCACCTGGGAAATCACCAAATACCTGATCCCGGTCGCGCCCGCGCATTTCCGCCGCGTGCTGAAGGCCAACCCGGCCCTGCCGCAGGGCCGCGCCGAAAGTGATACCGGCGCCAAATGGTTCAGCCTCGATGAAGTCTTGCGCCTGCGCGGCCATTTCGCCGCCGAAGGCTCGAAAGCCAAGAACTACCTGCCCTACCGGCCGAAAGACCTGCCCGCCAAGATCGTCGCCGTCGCCAATTTCAAGGGCGGCGTCGGCAAAACCTCGACCTGCGCCCATCTGGCGATGTCCGCCGCGCTCGATGGCTACAAGGTGCTGGTCGTCGATCTCGACAGCCAGGGCTCGATGACCTCGATCTTCGGCGGCACGGTCGCCGACGAATGGCAAACCGTGTTTCCGCTGCTGGCAAGACACTATGCCAGCCATTTGCGCAGCGAAAACCAGATCCGCGCCACCCGGGGCGAGCCGCTATTACCGCTCGACGACACGCTCGACGAAGCGCTGAAGGTCACAGCATCCGACCTGATCCAGCCGACGCACTGGCCGAACATCGACCTGATCGGGGCGCAGCTGAATCTCTATTGGGCCGAGTTCCAGATCCCGGTCTGGCGCATGCAGGGCCGCGGCTGGAAGCTCTGGGATGCGCTGACCGACATCTTTGCCGCCGACGGGCTGATGCAGCGCTACGACATCATCTTTCTCGATACCCCGCCGGCGCTTGGCTACCTGACCATCAACGGTCTGGCCGCCGCCGATATCCTGCTGGTCCCGCTCGGCGCCTCGTTCCTCGAATTCGACTCCACGGGCCGCTTCTTCGACATGCTGCATTCCACCTTTCGTTCCATCGAGGACGGCGAGAACATGGCCGCCCGCGCCCTGGGGCGCAACGAACTGGCCTTTGAATGGGATGCAGTGCGCACCGTCATCACTCGCTATGATGGCAGTCAGCAGGCCGAACTGTCGGGCCTGATGCAGGCCTACTTGGGGCGCACCCTCAGCCCGGCCCGGCAGGAATTTACCGCGCTGATCGGCCAGGCCGGCGAGCGGGTTTCCGGCATCTACGAGGCGGATTACCGCGATTTCAACCGCGATACCTATGCCCGTGGCCGCGAAACCTTCGATGAAACCTATGCCGCCTTCAAACGCCTGCTGCTGGGCGTCTGGCGGCGCGACGAACTGGCGGCGCGACAAACCGGCGGAATAGACCCTGTTGCAGCAGAATAGACCCTTTTTCAGGAGGACGGCATGGCAAAGCGCAAACGGCTGACCCCGCCCCAGCCAGATTATCTGCAGCCAAACTATCTGCAACCCGATTATCCGGCCCCGGATGCCGCCGGACACGCCACGACGGGCCCTGCAGCGCCAGAGGTCAAATCCGCCTTCCCGCCGCTGCCCGCCGCCCCGATTGCGCAGGTGGCCGGCGACGCCGCAACCTCGGCCGCGCTGCGCGAAGTGTCGCGCGAACTGGCCTCGGCCCGGGCCGAGGGTCGTCTGCTGCAGCGACTGGCGCTGTCGGCCATCGATACCGCGCATCTGGTGCGCGACCGCATCGCCTTTGACGAGCCGGAGATGGCGGCGCTCTGCGAAAGCATCCGGGCGCGCGGCCAGCAAACCCCGATCGAGGTGGTGGATCAGGGTCCGCATCACCCTGGCCCGCTTCGCTATGGCCTGATTTCCGGCTTGCGCCGGGTGCGCGCGTTGCAGCGCCTTGCCGCCGAGCCCGGCTCGAACCTTACAGACCAGGCTGGCCTTTCCAAGCCGAAATTCGACACTGTTCTTGCGCTTTTGCGCCATCCGCGGGCCGCCGCCGATGCCTATCTGGCGATGGTCGAGGAAAACGAGATCAGGGTCGGCCTCGGCTATTACGAACGCGCCCGCATCGCCGCCCGCGCCGCCGCCCTTGGCGTCCATCCGACGCCACAGGCAGCACTCCGCGCCCTGTTTCCCACCGCCAGCCGGGCCAAACGCTCGAAAATCGGCTCTTTCATGGCGATTCATGACGCGCTGGATGGCGTCTTGCGCTTTGCCCATGCCATCCCGGAACGGCTCGGCCTTGCCCTCAGCCATGCCTTGGAACGCGATGCCACGCTGGCCTCCCGCCTGACCGCCACCCTGCAGGCCACGCCGCCCGCGACCGAGGCGCAGGAACTGGCCCTCCTGACCCGCGCCCTGCAGCCTGCCCGGTCCGAGGCTTCTGCCGCGGCGGCGCCCTTGCCGGAGGCTGGCGATGAGATCGCCCCCGGCCTCTGGCTGAGGGTTGCGCACGGGGCAGGGGGCCTGCGCCTCACCCTCTCGGGGCCGGCGGTCGATGCAGGCTTCGCCGGGCGGCTGAAGGCGCAGTTGCAGGCCGGCCCGCCGCCCTGATGTTTCGCGTGCGAAACTGGGCTGGTTTTGTTTCGCGTGCGAAACTGGGCTGGTTTTGTTTCGCGTGCGAAACTGGGCTGGTTTTGTTTCGCGTGCGAAACAGGGCTGGTTTTGTTTCGCGTGCGAAACAGGCCGATCTTGTTTCGCGTGCGAAACGGGGCAGGGGCGGGAGGGCGGGGAAATCGGTGAACGAAACCTTAAGAAAGATCGCCGTATCTCGGAAAAACAATAGGTTAGGCAGGTGTCCCACCGTGGGACATTGCCTCAGGTCTGCAAAAACCGCACCTCCCCGCCCTCGATCCAGGCCGCCGTCAGCCGCCCGGTTGCCCAGGCCCCGGTATCGACCGAAATGCGCCCCGCCTCGGCCCGGGGCTCGGTCACGATCACATGCCCATGCCCGATCCACAGCCCGTCTGGCCGGGGCTTGCCGAAATCCCGGTGCCCCCACAAGAGCACCTCCGCCTTCTGCTCGGCCAGCGGCAGGCCCGGATCCGCCCCGGCATGCACCACCCCCAGCCCCGCCTCCTGCCACCACAAGGGCAGGCCCCGCAACCAGGCCTCGGTGCCCTCCGGCAGCCGCTCCTTGACCCTGAGCGCGAGCCCCTGCATCCGCGCAGCCCCGGTTGCCCCCGGCAGCCGGCCTACAATCCCCAGGCTCGCCACCGTCTCCCCGCCGCCATTGCGCAGCCACCGCTCCCCCGCCTCTGCCGGCCGGTCGAGGAAATCCAGCAGCATCCGTTCGTGATTGCCCATCAGGCAGATGGCCGCGCCAGCCCGGCACAGCGCCATCAGCCGCACCAGCACCCCGGCGCTGTCCGGGCCCCGGTCGATGTAGTCGCCGGCAAGGATCAGCTGCACCGCCCCACCAGCAGTCTCGGCCGCGATCAACGCCAGAAGCCGCTCCAGCAGATCCAGTCGCCCGTGAACATCGCCGATCACGCAGACCGGTGCCAACAGCCGGGGCAGGGAGGGCGGCACCGCCGCCGGAGCGAGGCCGGACAGAAGCCGCCGCAACACTGCCATCAAGGCCTCCCGCCACTGGATGCAGGCAAAGTCTTAGAACATTTCGGCGGGATGAGCGAACCGCTATCGCGGCCCGGACCTGCGGGCCGCACGCCTGCGCCGGAATTCGCGCCGGTTCAGCCTTCGACGGCCAGATGACCGTTGTCAGGGAAGTCGGGTTCGGCGATGCGGGGGCTGAGCAGGGTCAGCGCGCCAAGGAAGGTGCCCGCCACCCCGGTCAGCGCATAGACCAGCATCGCCAGCCAGATCGTCTGTCCCATCATCAGCGCGGTGCTGCCGGCCACAAGCCCGCCCGCCATGCCGATCATCAGAAAGCCCAAGAACATCACCTTCTCCCTCCGCCTCCGCCCGCGACCGGGCCGGTCAACAGTCCCCCCTGACTGCCATGTGACTCCTGAATTATGGCGGAAGTTTGCTGCTGCTCCGGCAATATCCGCAAGGATCGGGCGACTTGCGAACGACTTGCGGTCGGCGGGGTCCGGTTGTGGAAAATCGGCCACGGACCCTGAAGGGCAGGGGGCTGCGGCAGGGGCCCGGTTTTGCTTTGCCTGCCTGCCGCTTCTTCGCTATGGGGCTTGGCAAAGGCTGCAACCCTGGATGATCCGATGAGCTTGACCCCACGCCGCGTGCTGATCGTGGTGCAGAACCTGCCGGTGCCGCTGGACCGCAGGGTCTGGGCCGAAGCGACGACGCTGGTGGCGCATGGCTACGAGGTTTCGGTGATCTGCCCGACCGGGCGCGGCTGGGACAAGCCTTACGAGCTGATCGAGGATGTGCATATCTACCGCTACCCCGAACCGCCCGAGGCGCATTCCGGGGCCGTGGCCTATGCCCGCGAATATCTGCACTCGCTCTGGTACTGGTTTGCCCTGGCCCGCCGGGTCTGGCGCGAGCGGCGGTTTCAGGTGATCCAGGGCTGCAATCCGCCCGATCTGATCTTTGTGCTGGCGCTGTGGTACCGGCTCTGGGGCGTGCGCTATCTGTTCGATCACCACGATGTCTGCCCGGAGCTGTTCGAGGCCAAGTTCGGCAAGAAGGGCCTTCTGTACCGGATCATGCTGATCTGGGAGCGGCTGACCTTTGCCACCGCTTCCGTCTCGATCGCCACCAATGAAAGTTTCCGCGCCATCGCCCTGCGGCGCGGCAGGATGAACGATGAGGATGTCTTTGTCGTCCGCTCTGCACCGCGCGTGGAAAAGTTCGAAATCCGCCCCGCCGATCCGGCGCACAGACACGGCGCGGCGATCCTGATGGGCTATGTCGGGGTGATCGGTCAGCAGGAAGGCATGGACCTTCTGGTCGAGGCCGCCGACCAGCTGATCCGCAAGCTGGGCCATACGGATGTGCATTTCGCCATCGTCGGGTTCGGGCCGCAGCTGCCCGAGGTCGAACAGGACGTGAAATCCCGCGGACTAGAGCCTTATTTCACCTTTACCGGTGCGCTCTATGACGAGGATCTGCTGGCGGTGCTGAACGCAGCCGATATCGGCGTCAGCCCGGATCCGAAGAATGCGATGAACGACATTTCCACCATGAACAAGGTCATGGAATACATGACGCTGGAAAAGCCTTTGGTACAGTTCGACCTGACCGAGGGCCGGGCGTCGGCGGGGGAGGCAGCGCTTTATGCCAAGGCGAATGACCCCGCCGATTTCGCCGCCAAACTGGCGCAGCTGATCGACGATCCGCAGGCGCGGGCGCGGATGGGCAAGCTGGGCCGGGCCCGGGTGTTGCAAGACCTGTCGTGGAACCATTCGGTGCCGCAACTGCTGGCGGCCTACAACCGGATATTCAGGAAGCTGCACGGCGGGCTGTAGCGACCGGTGGGGCGGCACGGCCGGAAAACAGCGGCAGCCGCGTGGCCAGTGCCCCGGCCAGATAGCCGCCCAGATGCGTTTCCCAGGCCAGGAGGCCGTGGGCCGCCAGCCAGAACAGACCGTTCAGCGCAACCAGCCCGGCCACCAGCCCCAGCACCGGCCACAGCTGCCGGCCGCTGCGTCCGCGTTCGGCCAGCTCCCAGCCGGTCCAGGCCCCGGCCAGCCCGAACAGGGCGCCAGAGGCACCGACCATGGGGGCCGGGCTGGCGGTCAAAAGGCCGAAACCGACCCCGCCCCCCAGTGCCGCGATCAGATACAGCATCAGGAACCGCCCGGCCCCAAGCCGCTCCACCGCCACCGACCCCAGACCCCAGAGCGCCGCCATGTTGCCCGCAAGATGCGCCAGACCGGCATGCAGCAGCGCATAGCTTGCGAACATGGTCAGCGGCTGGCCCGGATAGTTCGGCCGCCAGCCCTGCAGCAGCCCGGCCCAGAAGCCGCCATACTGATAGGCCAGCGGCCGCCAGCGGGCCGACCCGATCAGACCCCGGTCCGCCAGAAACAGCACGATCTCGGGCAGACAGGTCAAAAGCATCAGCCCCACGACCACGGCGGGCGGGCGCAGCAGGCGGAAAGAGCGGGCAGGGGCCTTGGTCATGGGCCCACCATCGCCGAGGCTCCGGCATGGATGCAAGCCCGGATGCCGGGCGGATGCAAGGCGGTTGTTTTCTGATCCGGGATAAACTAAGTTCATAAAACTAAGTTGGGAGTGCTGAAAACTAAGTTTGGAGTGCTGCCGTGAAGACCGTCAATATCCATGAGGCCAAGACGCACCTGTCGCGCCTGATCGAGGAGGCGACCGGCGGCGCGCCCTTCATCATCGCCAAGGCCGGCACCCCGCGCGTTCTGGTCAGCGCCTTGCCCGCTGCCGCCACCCCGCGCCGTCTGGGTTTTCTGGCCGGGCGCATTGCGGTGCCCGATGATTTCGACCGGATCGGTGCGGATCAGATTGCCGGCCTGTTTCAGGGCAAGGCATGAGGCTGCTCTTTGACACGCATCTGCTGCTCTGGGCCGCCGGACTGCCCGACCGCTTGCCGAAAGCCGCCCGCGCCGCCCTTGAAGATACTGCAACAGAGCCGGTTTTTTCGGTGGCCAGTCTTTGGGAAGTGGCAATCAAACACAGTCTTGGCCGCTCTGATTTCCGGGCTGATTTCCGGGCCGACCCGCACGAGCTGCGCCGGGGTCTGCTGGAAAACGGCTACAGCGAACTGCCGATCCTCGGGCCGCATGCCCTCGCCGCAGCCACTTTGCCGCCCCTGCATGCCGACCCGTTCGACCGGATGCTGGTGGCCCAGGCCCAGGTCGAAGCGATCACCCTGATGACCTCTGACGCGGTCGTGGCCCGCTATCCGGGCCCTGTCCAGCTGGTCTGATCCGGCGTGTTATTACATAATCTTGATTACCGGCTCGAACGAGACGGCGGCCGAGGGGGCTGCATTGCAACAGGAAAGTGAAATCCGGGCACTGACCGGGCTGCGCTTCGTGGCAGCCCTTTATGTTTTCCTGTTCCACATCCATATCCGCTGGCCTCTGGCCGAAGCAGCGTTCCTGCGCCATATCCTGGATCAGGGCGCGATCGGCATGAGCCTGTTTTTCATGCTGTCGGGATTTCTGCTGGCCTATCGCTATGCCGATGGACAGGTTTCGGTGAAGGATTACCTGCTGAACCGGTTCGCCCGGATCTATCCGGTCTATGCGGTGGCCGCGCTGGTCACGCTGCCCTGGATCGGGATCGGTTTTGGCAGCGGTTCGCCCGAGGATGTGGTCCGCGGCCTGTTGCAGGGGCTGTTGCTGATCGGGGCGGACATTTTCCTGATTCAGGCCTGGTTTCTGCAATTCTTCAGCCATTGGAACAATGGCGGCAGCTGGTCGATCTCGGTCGAGGCCTTTTGCTATGTGCTGCTGCCTTTCCTGCTGCCGCTGCTCAAGGCTTTGCCGCTGCACCGGCTGCGTCAGACGGCGGTCCTGTGCCTGATCTGCGCCGTGCTGCCTGGCATATCGGCGGCGCTGTTTCCCGCCGCCTCCAACCCGGTCTTCTATTCGATGCCGATCTTCCGGCTGCCCGAGTTCCTGATCGGCACCTGCCTGCTGCTGGCGATGCGTCAGGGGCTTGCCTATCGCCACGGCGCGGGCCGGCAGATGCTGGTGCTGGGCTTTTTTCTGCTCTATCTCGGCGGACTTGGCCAGGCGATGCCGCTCTATGTCGGGCACAATCTGATTGCCCTGCCGGTGATCGGCTTTTTCATCTTTTCGCTGTCCAGCGGGCGGGGGCCGATCGCGGCCTTTCTGGGCAACCGCCTGATGGTCTGGCTGGGCAAGATCAGCTACAGCTTCTATTCCTTTCAGGTTCTGGTACTTCTGCTGCTGGTGGATCAACATGACAGGCTGGTGGTGGCCCTTCCGGCACTGGCCAACCCTGCCCTTCTGGCCATTGCCGCGCTGCTGGTCGTTACGGCGCTGGCGGCTGCCGGCTACAGCCTGATCGAGGAACCGGCCCGCCGGAGCCTGCGCCGCCGCTTTGCCGTCCCGGCGTAACAGGCGGCCCCCTTCGGCTTTACAGCCCACGCCGGGGCGACTAGGTAGACCCCCCATACCCCCGCACGAAAGCACCCCAGACGCATGTTCCAAAGGTTCCTCGCCGACCTCAAAGACAGGTTGCTGTGGCGGCTCTTGCGCGAAAACCTGCGCGCGCAGGCCTTCAACTACGCCATTGCCATCACTGCGATGGTGGTGATTGCCGCGACCACGGCGCTGACCGCCTGGATCATGAAGGACATCATCGATTCCATGTCCGCCACCGGCGACCGCAGCCGGGTCTGGCTGGTGGCCGGCGCCGTTGCCCTGATCTTCTTTGGCAAGGGCATGGCCAGCTACGTCCAGGTGGTGTTTCTCAGCCGGGCCGGCAACAGCATCGTGGCGCACCAGCAGCGCCGGATCTACGAACGCATTCTGCGTCACGGCGTGGCCTTCTTCAAAGGTCAGGCCTCCTCGGACCTGCTGTTGCGGGTCACCTATTCGGCCCAGTCGGCCCGCGCGGTGATCGACACGCTGGTCACCGGCTTCGTGCGCGATCTTCTGACCCTGATCGGGCTGGTCGCGGTGATGATCTACCAGCAACCGACCCTGTCGCTGCTGTCGCTGCTGTTCGGCCCGGTGGCGATCCTCGGTGTGCGGCTGATCCTGAAACAGGTGCGCGGCATCCTGAACCAGGAACTGGCCTCATTGGCCGAGATCATCAAGGTGGTGCAGGAAACCTCCACCGGCATCCGCGTGGTCAAGGCCTTCGCCCTCGAAGACCGCATGGCGGCGCGGATGAACCGGGCCGTGGCCCAGGTCGAACAGCGCGCCAACAGCCTGTCACGGCTGGAAGCAGCCACCAATCCGCTGGTAGAGACCCTGTCCGGCTTTGCCATTGCCGCCGTGGTCGGCTTGAGCACCGTCAGCCTGTTCGGCACGGCGCTGACCGGCCCGGGGCAGTTGATGTCCTTCGTCACCGCGCTTTTGATGGCCTATGAGCCGGCGCGGCGGCTGGCCCAGATGCGCGTCAGCCTGGAAGCCGGCATGGTCGGCGTCGGCATGATGTTCCAGATCCTCGATGAACCGCTGACCCTGACAGAGGCCCCGGATGCCACCCCGCTGCCCGCCGGCCCCGGTGCCGTCCGCTTTGACCATGTCAGCTTTCGCTATGCCGAAGATCAGGCGGTCCTGTCGGATCTCGATATCGACTTTCCGGCCGGCCAGACCACGGCGCTGGTCGGCCCCTCGGGGGGCGGCAAATCCACCATCATCAACCTGATCTTGCGGCTCTATGATCCCACGGCAGGCACGGTGCTGATCGATGGCGCGCCGGTGGCGCTGGCCACTTTCGCCTCGTTGCGCGACAAGATCTCCTTTGTCGGGCAGGATACCTTCCTGTTCTCCGGCTCGGTCCTGCACAACATCGGCCTCGGCCTGCCGCAGGCGACCGAGGCCCAGATCATCGCCGCCGCCCGCGCCGCCAACGCGCATGAGTTCATCGAAAAGATGCCGCAGGGCTATCATACCGATGTCGGCGAAAATGGCGGCAACCTGTCGGGCGGTCAGCGCCAGCGGCTGGCCATCGCGCGGGCCATCCTGCGCGACAGCCCGATTCTGCTCCTGGACGAGGCCACCTCCGCGCTCGACAGCCAATCCGAATCCCTGGTGCAGCAGGCGCTGGAGCGGCTTGCCGCCGGCCGCACCACCATCGTGATCGCGCACCGCCTGTCGACCGTGATGAACGCCGAAAAGATCGTGGTGATCGATGCCGGCCGCGTCGCCGAACAGGGCCCCCCCGCCCTGCTGCTGCAACAGGGCGGCCTGTTCCGGCAACTGCATGATCTGCAGTTCGGCCGGAAGGACGCGGAGGCTGCCCCATCATGAGCGCCACACCACCCGACACCGGTCGCCCCGATCCCGGCCCTGGGGGCCCGACGGCTCCGGTCATCCGCCCCGCCGCCCGCCTGATCGGCAAGACGCTGGTGCTGCGCAATGCCGGCCCGGACGATGCGCCTTTCATTTTCGCTCTGCGCACCGATCCGGAAAAGGCGCGCTACCTCAGCCCGGTCAGCCCGCACCTCGAGGATCAGCGCGACTGGCTCGCGCGCTATCAGACCGGCACCGGGCAGGCCTATTTCATCATCGAACATGGCGGGCAAGCCATCGGCACCATCCGGCTCTATGATGCGCAGGGCGACAGTTTTTGCTGGGGCTCGTGGATTCTGACGGATGCGCGGCCAAGACAAGCAGCAGTTGAATCGATATTGATGGTCTTTATCTATGCCATCGATCATCTTGGCTTTCGCCGGACGCATTTCGACGTGCGTGCCGCAAATGCCCGGGCCATCGCCTTTTACGACCGGATTGGCGGCACCAGAACCGGCATTTCAGGAGAGGATATTCTTTATGAACTCACCCCCCGGGCTCTCGCACACGCGCGGATTGAACTTGCAGACTTTCTGCCCGGTGGCCTGCGGATTGAAAGCTAGCCGGGCAAAAGTGGGCCGGGTATGGGTAAGGCCGACATGAGTCTTGCCCAATGCCGCATGATCGAACTGCCCAAGATCACCGACCCGCGCGGCAATCTGACCTTTGTCGAGGGCGGCAACCACATTCCGTTCGCCATCCAGCGGGTCTACTACCTCTATGATGTGCCGGGCGGGGCAGAGCGGGGCGGCCACGCGCACCGGGCGCTGTCGCAGCTGATCATTGCCATGTCGGGCAGTTTCGATGTGGTGCTGGATGACGGGCATGCGAAAAAGCGGGTGCATCTCAACCGCTCCTATAACGGGCTCTTCATCTGTCCGATGATCTGGCGCGAGCTGGATAATTTTTCATCGGGCGCGGTCTGCATGGTTCTGGCCTCGAACTTCTATGACGAGGCGGACTATTACCGCGACTACGACGCCTATCTCAAGGATCTGGAACCCCGGGCATGACTATCCCCTTTCTCGACCTGCGCGCCGCCTATCTGGAGTTGCAACCCGCGATCGATGCGGCCGTGGCCCGGGTGCTGGACAGCGGCTACTACATCCTTGGCCCCGAGGTAGAGGCGTTCGAGGCCGAATTTGCCGCCTATTGCGGTGCGGCGTACAGCGTAGGGCTGGCCAACGGGCTGGATGCGCTGATCCTGGCGCTGCGCGCGCTTGGGCTCGGGCCGGGAGACGAGGTGATTGTGCCGTCCAACACCTTCATCGCCACCTGGCTTGCCGTGTCTGCCGTGGGGGCTGCCATCGTGCCGGTGGAGCCTGATCCGGCCACCCACAACATCGATCCGGCCCGCGTGGCGGCCGCGATCACGCCGCGCACCCGCGCGCTGATTGCCGTGCATCTTTATGGCCAGCCGGCCGATCTTGCCCCCCTCCTGGCCGTCACGCAGGCGCATGGGCTGGCGCTGATCGAGGATGCCGCACAGGCGCATGGCGCCGCCTATGACGGGCGGCGGATCGGCGGGCATGGCGATGTCGTGTGCTGGAGCTTCTATCCGGGCAAGAATCTGGGGGCGCTTGGCGATGGCGGGGCCATCACCACCAACCGCGCCGATCTGGCCGGGCGGGTGCGGATCCTGCGCAATTACGGCTCGGAAAAGAAATACCACAATCAGATGCAGGGGGTGAACAGCCGGCTCGATCCGCTGCAGGCCGCCATCCTGCGCGTCAAGCTCGCCCATCTGGACGCATGGACCGAACGCCGCCGCGCCATCGCCGCCCGCTATCTGGATGCGTTGCAGGGCACCGGCCTGATCCTGCCCGCCGTGCCGCAGCAGATGGCCCCGGTCTGGCATCTGTTCGTCATCCGCAGCCCCGTGCGCGATGCGCTGCAGGCCCGCCTGGCCGCCGCCGGGGTCGGCACGCTGGTGCATTATCCGATCGCCCCGCACATGCAGCAGGCCTATGCCGCGCTTGGCCATGCGCCCGACGCCTTCCCCCTGGCCCGCCAACTGGCCGCAGAGGTTCTGAGCCTGCCGATGGGTCCGCATCTGACCGACCAGATGTGCCAGGATGTGATCGATGCCGTTCTTTCCAGCCTCTGACGCCTGAATGGAATAACCGGAATGCCAAACTGGCTGGCCCGCAAATACGCAAAGAAGAAGATGAAGTTTGTCCGCCGGCATGTTCTGCCGGTGATGACGCGTCTGCAGGCCGGTGGCGCACCGCCCGGCCGCCTGGCGCTGGTGCTGCTGCGCGCCGTCTGTCCGGAATACCGGCTCCATCCTTTTGCATCCCATGCCGATTGCGCGCGGCCTCTGGCCGAGCTTTATCCGGCCTGCACCAGCCGGACCCGCGGCCCCAAGACGCTTCATCAGGCTCCGGTCGGGCTGGAATCCCCATTTCCCGCGATCCTGGCGCACAGCTTTTCCGATGTGGTGATCTCGGCCACGGCCACGGCGATCCGCAAAGGCAATCAGATCAGCCTGCCCGCCTTCTACATCAACCAACCCAAAGCCACGGTCGCCGACAGCGCCTTTCTGATTTCCGATGCGCAGGGGCAGGGCTTGCTGCGGGAACCTCCCTCCCTGCCGGTTTCCCGCGGCATCGCGGTGTTCGGCTCCGGGGCGCTCAACTGGTATCACTGGCTGATCGAGATTCTGCCCTCGGCCGCCTTTGCCCAGGCCCTGCCCGCCGCGCTGAAGGATTACCCGCTGCTGGTTCCGCAGGAATGCCTGGCCCAGCCAAACTTTCACGATGCGCTGAAAACCGTGGCAGGCATCAGAGAGGTGTTCGCGCTGCAGGCGGATCAGGTCTACCGCGTGGACCATCTGGTGGTGATTGATCCGCCCGTCCATGGCCCGATGAACATGCGCCAGGGCCTCTGGCCCGGCCTGTCAGACTACGCCCAGAATGAAGCCGCGCTGCGCGATTATCGCGATACCATCCTGAACAGTCTGGCCCTGCCGCCCGTGGCGGCAAACCGGCGGCTGTTTCTGGCGCGCGGCAACGGGCGGCGCAGCTACAATCAGGATGAAATTCTGGAAATTGCCGCCGGGTTCGATGTCGAAACTGTTTATCCCGAACAGATGTCTTTTCGCGATCAGGTCGCCCTGTACCAGCAGGCGCAGGTCTTGATCGGCCCGTCCGGGGCGGCCTTTGCCAATACCCTGTTCTGCCAGCCCGGGGCACAGGCGCTCACCTGGATTCTGTCGCAATACAGCCAGTTCTGTGTCTATTCCAATCTGGCCGATGTGGTCGGCCTCGATCTGAATTACCTGTTTGTCACCCCGGATCGTGCCATAGACTCCTCCTTCGATGCCTACCGCGCGACCTATAAGGTGGACCCCGCCGCGTTCCGCCGCACGCTTGCCGCCCTGCTCGCCGTGCCTTGAAACGATTCAGGTTTGACGCAAGCACACGGATCGCAAATCGCGTTCAGGTGCCGCGAGAGGCAGCGATTTCCGGTTCCAATCAAGCCTGAACCGCTCTAGGATTTGCCGATGCCTGCGCCCGCCCTTCCGGTGAATCCCGCCGTCATTTCGCAACGGGTCGCTTCAAATCCGGCCGCCCCAAATCTGGCTGCAACGCTGATCTTTCTGACCTATAATCAGCAGGATTATGTGCGCGAGGCACTGCAGGCCGCCCTGGCACAGCGGGGCCCGCCCATCGAGATTCTGATTTCGGATGATGCCTCATCCGATGCCACATGGGATGTGATCACGGCAACCCTTGCCGGCTATGGCGGCCCGCACCAGATCCGGCTCAACCGCAATCCCACCAATCTCGGCGTTACAGCCCATATCAATCTGTGCGCCACACTGGCCAGGCACAATATCCTCATCGCCGCCGCGGGGGATGATGTGTCAGAGCCTGACCGGGTGCAGAAAATCTGCGCCGTGTTTGCCGGCGGCAATCCGCTGCTGGTCCATTCGCGTGTGACGCCGTTTCCCACCCCGCCGCCCGGTGCTGCGCGGCCCTACGAGGCGGCGGGGCTGCTGCGTGGCCTGCCCCTTGTGCGTCTCGCCTTGTCACAGGGACTCTATATCGGCGCAACCGGGGCCTGGCACCGCGATATCTTCCGCCAGTTTGGCCCGCTGCCCGAACGCGATTGCTACGAGGATCTGATCCTGGGCTTCCGGGCCGCACTGGGGAACCGTGTGGCCTTCATCGACGCACCCCTTGTGCGGTACCGCATCAATGTCGGCATCAGTGCCCAGATCACGATGCCCCTGCAGGGCGAGGCATGGCGAGCCGTCCGGCTGAAGGTTCTGCGGCGCAACCGCGTGGTGCAGGAACAGCGCCTTCGCGATGCGCGCTGCTTCGGGCTGCCGGAGGTCAGCCCGGTGATCCGGGCCTTGCAGCGCGATCTTGTGGCCCAGGAAATGCGCACAGCCTTTCACACCCTGTCTGCCGGGCGCTATCTGCGCCAGTTCGCGCACCGGCCCCTTCTGGCCCTGCGCATCAGCCTGTCGGAGCGCAGACGCCTGCGCCGTGCGGCCAGGGGCGCAGACTGAAGCCGTCTGAAGCGGATTGCATCCATGCCGCAAACTGAACCGCGCCGGTAAACCCGGCGCGGTTCAGTTCAAGGGAAGGGAAACTCGACCTCAGGCTGATTTGTGCAACAGAGCCCCCGGCTCCCTACTCGTGCAACAGCTGCTTCAGATAGCGCCCGTAATCGTTCTTGCCGAACTTCCTGGCGCGGGCCGCCAGCTGGTCGTGGTCGATCCAGCCAAGGGCAAAGGCGATCTCGTCCGGCGATCCGGTCTGCAAGCCCTGACGGTCCTGCAGGGTGCGCACGAAGTTGCCGGCATCCAGGAGGCTGGCATGGGTGCCGGTGTCCAGCCAGGCAAAGCCGCGCCCCATCCGCTCCACGCTCAGATTGCCCTCGGCCAGATACATTTCCAGCAAGGTGGTGATCTCCAGCTCGCCCCGCTCCGACGGCTGCACGGCGCGCGCCTTCTGCGATGCGCTGCCATCCAGGAAATACAGCCCGGTGACGGCATAGCTCGACGGCGGCACGCGCGGCTTTTCGATGATGGCGCGGGCCCGGCCCTCGGCGTCGAAATCCACCACGCCGTAGCGTTCCGGGTCGGCGACGTGATAGCCGAACACCGTGCCACCAATGGTCTTGGCATCGGCACTTGCCAGCACTTCCGGCAACCCGTGCCCGAAAAAGATGTTGTCGCCCAGCACCATTGCCGACGGCGCCCCGGCCAGAAAGCCCTCGGCCAGGATATAGGCCTGCGCCAGCCCGTCCGGCGAGGGCTGGGGGATATAGGTCAGGCTCAGCCCCCATTGCGACCCGTCGCCCAGCAGCCGGCGGAACTGGTCCTGATCCTCCGGCGTGGTGATCAGCGCAATCTCGCGGATGCCCGCCAGCATCAGCACCGACAACGGGTAATAGATCATCGGCTTGTCATAGACCGGCAACAGCTGCTTCGACACGCCCATGGTGATGGGATAAAGCCGCGTCCCCGACCCGCCCGCCAGAATGATGCCGCGCCGCGTGGTCTTCAGGTTCTTCATGGCCGAATCCTCGTCCTTATCCTCATGGCGTGGCTCCCAGCTCGCGCAGCACGGCAGTCAGGCCCGCGCGCCAGTCGGGGCGCGGGATGCCGAAGGTTCGGGTCAGGCCGCTGCACTCCAGACGCGAATTCGCCGGGCGCCGGGCCGGGGTGGGAAAGGCCGATGTCGGGATGTCGGTGACCGTGGTCGCCATCCCGGCCTGGGCAAAGATTTCGCGCGCGAACCCGGCCCAGCTCACATCCGGGGCCCCGCTGAAATGATAGGTGCCCGAGGCCTCCGGGCGCGCCAGAAGCGTGTCTGTCACCGCCAGAAGTGTCGCCGCGATCGCCGCCGCCGGGGTCGGCCCGCCGACCTGATCGGCCACCACCGTCAGGCTGGCGCGTGTGGCCCCGAGCCGCAGCATGGTTTTCACGAAATTCGCGCCATGCGCCGAAAACACCCAGGACGTGCGCAGGATCGCATGGCATCCCCCTGCCCCGCGCACCGCCACCTCGCCCGCCAGCTTGCTGCGCCCGTAAGCCCCCAGCGGCCCGGTGGCATCCTCCGGCAGCCACGCCCGCTCGCCCGAGCCATCAAACACGTAGTCGGTCGAGATCTGCACGAACGGCACCCCCAGCCCGGCACAGGCCGCAGCCATCGCCCCCGGCGCCGCCCCGTTCACCAGCGCCGCCGCCGCTTCCTCGGCCTCGGCCCTGTCCACCGCCGTCCAGGCCGCCGCATTGATCACTGCCTGCGGCCGGTGCACCAGAACCGCCGCCGCGCAGGCCGCAGGATCGGTCAGATCGGCTCTGTCGCGGCCCAGATACAGCGCCTGCGGGGCCGCCCGCGCCAGCTCGCGCGCCACCTGCCCGGTCGCCCCGAAGATCAGGATCACGCCGAAACCCCCAACCGCTTGCCCACGCCGTCCCGTTCCAAGAGCGGCCGCCACCAGGCCTCGTTGGCCAGATACCAGTCCACCGTCAATTCCAGCCCCTGTTCCAGCGTCACCGAAGGCCGCCAGCCCAGTTCCTCGCGGATGCGCGCCGGCTCGATGGCATAGCGGGCATCATGGCCGGGCCGGTCGGCGACAAAGCTGATCTGGTCGGCATAGGGCGCAGGCCTGGGCCGCTTGCGGTCCAGAATCCCGCACAGCATCCGCACCAGATCGATGTTGCGCGCCTCGTTCTCGCCACCGACATTGTAGCTGCGCCCGACAACCCCGCGCAAAACCACCGTCAAGAGCGCATCGGCGTGATCCTCGACATAAAGCCAGTCGCGCACATTGGCCCCGGTGCCGTAAACCGGGATCGGCAACCCGGCCAAAGCCTTCAGGATCACCACCGGGATCAGCTTTTCGGGGAAATGGAACGGCCCGTAATTGTTGGAACAGTTCGTCATCAGGACCGGCAGCCCGTAGGTCTCGAACCAGGCCCGCACCAGATGGTCGGATGCGGCCTTTGAGGCGGAATAGGGACTGTTCGGCGCATAGGGCGTTTCTTCGGTGAACTTGCCGACAGCCCCCAGCGACCCGAACACCTCGTCGGTCGAGATGTGGTGGAACCGGAACCCCTCGGGCCGCCCCTGCCCCACCCAGTAACCGCGCGCCGCCTCCAGCATGTTGTAGGTG
Organism: Paracoccaceae bacterium; assembly: GCA_031401675.1. GTDB lineage: Bacteria > Pseudomonadota > Alphaproteobacteria > Rhodobacterales > Rhodobacteraceae > JANNRR01. Next base: position 2,404 of record JANNRR010000164.1, on the reverse strand, counting down.
CCGGTCACGTTGGTCTCGATGAACGCCCCCGGCGCGTCGATCGACCGGTCGACATGCGACTCGGCGGCCAGATGCATCACCGCATCGGGCTTGTGGCGGGCAAAGATCGCCGCCAGCGCCGCAGGATCGCGGATATCGGCCTGTTCGAACACGTATCCCGGGGCGTTCGACACCGCCGCCACATTGCCAAGACAGGCGGCATAGGTCAGCGCATCGACATTCACCACCCCATGGCCGTCGCGCACCGCCTGCCGCACCACCGCCGAGCCGATAAAGCCCGCGCCGCCGGTTACCAGGATCTTCATGCGCGATCTTCCCAGACAAACGGGCTGACAAACGCGGCCAGGGGCTGCGCGCCCGCATCCTTGGCCGACAACACCGGCGCGGCCCCGACATCCGGCCAGACAATCCCCGCCGAATCCCACCGCACCGCCCCGTCACACTCGGGCGCGTAATGGTCGGTGCATTTATAGACGATCTCGGTGTCATCGACCAAGCTCAGAAAGCCGTGTACAAAGCCCGCTGGTACCCAGAGCTGCCGGCCGTTCTCGAAACTCAGCGTCTCGCCGACCCAACGTCCATAGGTCGGGCTGCCGCGCCGGACATCGACCGCGACGTCATAGAGGGCCCCGCGGCCGCAGCGCACCAGCTTGCCCTGCGCATGCGGCGGCGACTGGAAATGCAGACCCCGGATGGTCCCGGCCTTTGCCGACAGCGAATGGTTGTCCTGCACGAACTCCGGCAGCTGCAGCCCTGCCGCCTCCAGGGTCCGGCGGTTCCAGCTTTCGGAAAAAAAGCCGCGCGGATCGCCAAACCGGGCCGGTGTCAGGATCAGCACACCGGGCAGCGGCGTTTTCTCGAGTTTCATAAGCCTCACACAAGGTCCTGGGGGGCCGTCTGCCCAAAACCGGGCGGCCCGAATGCGCCCCTCAGGTAGCAAGCGGCAGCCGCCCTGTCACGCCCAATTCCGCCGCCGCGCCGCGCCGCCGTGCAAACCAACCCGGCGGCCGGCCCCGGGGGCAATCTTCCGCTGAATTCAAGGGGCAAGCCTGCGGCGAATCACCTGCCCCGCCGGCCGGGCCGCCCCCCCGGCTCCCCCCGGGATGCGGCCCGGACCACCCGGCGCATTCCATCGGTTCCGGCGACAATCTTTGGCACCCCGTCCGGCCGGATTTCCGCCTTGACCGCAGCGCGGCCCGGTGCCGGGTGGGTCATGAAGCGATCCCGGGGGGGCGCTTCCGGGGCGCTTCTGGCACGCTTCCGGCAGGGGCAAAGCCGCACCCGCCCCGCCGCCCGCCCGGGATTGCACCCTGCCGGGGCCGGGGCGTTGTTTCGTGTGGCGCAACGGCATCGGCCCGATTGCGGCCTGTCTGCTGTAGAGAAAACCCGCCGATCCTGTTACTAGGTCAACAGTTCGGTAACCGGTCTGCGGCTAAACAGGAAATTGCAGAAGCCTGTGAACGCGAGTGTGGCTGCCGCGTGATTTGGCGGATGTGGATAAGCAGGACAAGTGGTGTCAGTGATGCGTATGGGCAGGATTTTGGCGCTCGCCTTCGGGCTTGGCGCCGCAGCAGCGTCGGTGTCGGTTTCGTCGGCGGCGTTGGCGGCAACGGTCAATGTGACCTTCGATTTCACCGGCGGGCGCGGCAAGGGCCAGATTTTCAGCCAGAGCCAGGGCGGGATCGATCTGACGGTCGATGGCGCGCGCTACGGCGGTGCCAACAAGTCGATCTTTGGCAATGCCGCCGTGACCTGGAATGGCAATGGTCTGGGCGCGCGCTCGGGCGCTGGCGACGGGTCGAACAAGCTGGACGGTTCGGGCGGCAATGAAATTCTCAGCTTCCTGTTCAGCCAGGTGGTGAAGATCGAACAGATCACCTTTGCCGTGATCCGCCGCCGCAGCCAGGCCGACGGCTTCGTGGCTGGGCTGTTCACCGGTTCCGGTGCCGTGACGCCGCTGGCCGATCTGTCGGGCAACGGCATCCTGACCGACAGCTACGGCATCGGGGCCCGCACCGAACGCTCGGCCTTCCGCATCACCAGCCTCACCGTATCCTATGACGACGGCCAGACCGGGGTCGCGCCGGTGCCGCTGCCGGCCGCCGGGCTGATGCTCTTGTCGGGTCTGGGGCTGATCGGCCTGATGCGCCGCCGGCGCACCTGACGCAAACCCGCCCGCCTGACACTGGCCCTCCTTGAGATCCTGCCAGGGCGGGATGACTTTTGGTTGAAACATAGAAAGGATAGTCGCTCCCCGTCCGCGTGATTGGAGCAGCTTTCCGGACTGCTTGTCCGGAGTTGGCCTAGGGTGCTATCCTTCTGTTGCTCTTGCCCGATTTGATTTCAATCAAATCGTGGCGCGCCTGGCTGGGCAGGCGCTATAGTGCGCGCCCGCCCAGCCAGG
>JANNRR010000163.1:0-2198 GCA_031401675.1 Paracoccaceae bacterium | reverse complement strand
CCGCCGCATGGCCAAGGATTGGGAGAAAACCAGCGCCAGCGCCGAAGCATGGCTGCTCATCGCCCACATCCGCCGCGTCATCCGCATGCTGGCAAGGCCATGACATCAAACAGATAGTTTCGAATCAGACTCTTAGGCTTTTCGGGTCACAAATGCGCAAGACGTAGGAAATGGCTGCTTCGGGAAGGCTGATCGGACCGGCGCGCCAGAGATTGAATGGCAGATCAAGGCCAATTGCGAAGAGTCCACCCTGCAACGGATACGAGATGCGAGCCGCCTAGGCGCGCCGTGAACCCTTCTGAACCGCTTTCACGGCGTTACCGAAAGCATGCCGCTTGACCAACGACGCTGAGCCCGGCGAAATTGCTCCGACACTAGAGAAGCCGCGTCAGCATATGGCGGACATGATCCTGGCCGCCGAAAAAGACCGCCAGGATGCGGACCCGCTGTTCCGTTTCGTCCACTTCGAACCAGTAGATCGCCCGATCGATCGTCAAATGTCGCAGACCTGGCAGCAGATCATCGTGACGCTCCCCCCGCAATGGCGCCGCACACAGCCGGTCGGCCTCCTGCCGGATCTCGCGGATGCGGGCCTCGCAATGATCCAGTGCAGTATCCACGCTTTCGCCGAAGCCTCGGTAGCTTTCGAACAGGTGGTCGAAGATCAAGGCAAAATCACGCTCGGCTTCAGCCGAAAACTCAATTCTGAACCGCATGAGCGCGGCGCTTCTCAGTGATCATGCGCGCGATGGTCTTGTCCATCTGGGCGCCGCTGACAAACGTCCCGGCGCTGCGCTGCGCTAGTAGCGCTTTTAGCGCTGTCCGTTGCAGATCGTCATCTTGCATGCGTTGCCGCAGCAGGTCGATCCCCTGCTGCAACACCGCGCTGACGCTCGAATAGCGCCCGGCTTCGACCAGTTCCTTGGCAAAACGATGCTGTTCGTCGGTCAGCGAGATCGAGGATTTCACGGTCATAAAGGCGCTCCTTTTGCCGCAAAGTAATACCAAGTAGCACCCGCGTCAACCGTCCCGATCGGTGGGTGGGCGATAGGCTTCCGGCGAAAATCGGCGCGCAAGTTTTGCGATAAACCCCATTTAGTCAGCGACTTAGGAGTTGCTCTCTTTTGACGTCGTGCGCTGTCTGCAGCCATTGCAACACAACGGAGAGCGCCATGAAGCCCCTGACAACACACGAAGAATTCTGCCTGAAGAACGCCGCCCACTTTGTGGCCGCCCGGGGGCGGACGCCCACCACCCGCACGCGCGAGCAATTCGCGACCCTGCCCGAGGCGCAGGCCTTTGGCGCGGCGATCGGCGACGGCCGCACGATGATCTACGCGGTTACGACCCTCGGTCATTCCGCCCACATCACGAACGCCTGACCCCAAGGAGGCCAAGATGAAAACCAAAGCCCTCACCGCCGCGCAGATCGACACGCTCGCCCAGCGCCTTTCCGACACGCCGATCGAACCGGCAACCAGCGCCAAGAAGGCGGGCGAGAATTTCGCCCGCTTGCTGGCGGCAGGGATCGGCGCCGAACGCGCGGCCCTTGCGTTCACCTCCATCATGACCGCCGAGACTTTCGATCAGGCCGAGGCCCGGCTGACCTTGGTGCTGGACTACGGCAACCCCGATCCCGCGGGCGAGCCGATCCCGTTGGAAGATGAAGAACCGAAGGCCGCGATCATCCCGTTAATCGGCAAACGGAAAGCCATCCTCGATCAAGCGCAGGCCGGTGCGCTTCCGACTGCGCCGGATTTCTCCAAGCCGACCCACGCCCGCTTCCGCGCCAAGCTGGCCCAGATCGTGGCCTTGGCCGAGGCGGGCGACATCGCCGGTCTGCAGGCTTTTGAGATCAACCCGGTTTCGTCCAGCCCGAAGGCCATGGCGCGCTACCGTGACCTTTGCGTGATCGCCATCACCGCCCGCGCGCAGGTGGAGGCATGAAGATCACCCGCGAATTCGCCGCCGCCGATCGCTACGTCTATGATTTCGGGCTCTGCAGCTACGAAAAGGGGTGGGCACAGGTCGATACGGCGCAGGATGCATCGTATTTCGGGACATGGGCCAACCCGACCCGACTTCTGATCTTCAACTACTGCGAAGGCGACACGACCTTGAAGGAGGCCGCGTCGCCCGAAGAATTTGCCGCCGAACTGCGGGAGATCGATGCTTGGAACCGGGCACATGGCTATGGC
>JANNRR010000162.1:0-48964 GCA_031401675.1 Paracoccaceae bacterium | reverse complement strand
GTTCGAGGAGATGCTGGAGCTGGCGAGCCTGGGGGCCAAGGTGCTGCAGACCCGGTCGGTGGAACTGGCGATGCGCTTCAAGGTGCGGCTGCGGGTGCTGTCCAGCTTTGAAGAAACCGACGAGAATTCCGGCACACTGGTGTGTGACGAAGGGGAAATCATGGAATCCAACGTAGTTTCCGGCGTCGCCTATTCGCGCGACGAAGCCAAGATGACGCTGCAATCGGTCGAGGACCGGCCCGGCATCGCCGCCGCGATCTTTGGCCCCTTGGCCGAGGCCGGGGTCAATGTCGACATGATCGTGCAGAACATCTCCGAAGGCGGCCACACCGACATGACCTTCAGCTGCCCGACCGATCAGGTGGCACGCGCGGAAAAGGCGATGATGGCGGCCAAGGCGCGCGGCGACATCGCCTTTGATGGGCTGGTGGCGGATACCGATGTGGCCAAGGTTTCGGTTGTGGGGATCGGCATGCGCAGCCACGCAGGGGTTGCGGCGACCATGTTCCGGGCGCTGGCGGCCGAGCGGATCAACATCAAGGTCATTACAACCTCCGAGATCAAGATTTCGGTGCTGATCGACCGGAAATACATGGAACTGGCGGTGCAGGCGCTGCATGATACCTTCGGGTTGGAAAAAGCCGCCTGAGACCGCCGCAAGAACCGGGGACCAATGCCCGAACGCGCTGAAACTGAAAGCCGCAAGCTGCTGCGACGGCTTCGGGACTCGCTCGCCGACAAGGGCGCGGGGCAGGAACGGCTGGACCGGATCACCAAGATCATTTCAGGTTCGATGGGCGCGCAGGTCTGCTCGATCTATCTGTTCCGCGACGATGACACGCTGGAGTTGTGCGCGACCGAAGGGCTGAAGGCGGCATCGGTGCACAAGACCCGCCTGCGCCTGGGTGAAGGGCTGGTGGGCCGGGTGGCCAAGACAGCTACGCCGATCAACACCGGCAACGCCCCGGCGGAAAAGGGCTTTCGCTACATGCCCGAAACCGGCGAGGAGCTGTATTCCAGCTTTCTGGGCGTGCCGATCCAGCGGGTCGGGGAAAAGCTGGGGGTGCTGGTGGTGCAAAGCCGCGAGGCCCGGCAGTTTTCCGAAGACGAGGTTTACGGGCTGGAAGTCGTGGCCATGGTGCTGGCCGAAATGACCGAGCTTGGTGCCTTTATCGGCGAGGGCGAGGCGCTCAGTGCGCTGCACCAGCAGCCGGTGATGTTTCGCGGTGCCACCGGGCAGGAAGGCAGCGCCGAAGGCCGGGTCTGGCTGCACGAGGCGCGGGTGGTGGTGACCAACCCGGTGGCCGACGACCCGGCGGCAGAGATTGAACGGCTGAACGAGGCGATCGAGCAGTTGCGCGGATCGGTCGATGCGCTGTTGTCGAATGCCGAGACCACCGACAAGGAACAGTTGCAGGTGATGGAAGCTTATCGGATGTTCGCCAATTCGCGCGGCTGGACCCGCCGGATGGAGGAGGATATCGGGCGTGGCCTGTCGGCCGAGGCAGCGGTGGAAAAGGAACAGTCGAGCGCGCGGGCCCGGATGGAAACCGTGCCCGACCCCTATCTGCGCGAACGGCTGCATGATCTGGACGACCTGTCCAACCGCCTGCTGCGCATCCTGACCGGCCAGGGCAAGGATACCGGGGCGGCGATACCCGACGATCCGGTGCTGGTGGCGCGCAACATCGGCCCGGCCGAATTGCTGGAATATGGCCGCAAGCTGCGCGGTGTGGTGCTGGAAGGCGGCTCGGTTGGCAGCCATGCCGCCATTGTCGCCCGGGCGCTGGCGATACCCTTGGTGATCCATGCCGAACGCGTCACCACCGAGGCGCTGAACGGCAACCAGATTCTGGTCGACGGCGATCAGGGCATCGTGCACCTGCGTCCGGATGAGACCGTGGCCAAGGCCTTCCGCGACAAGATCGCGATGCAGGCCACCGCGATGGAAAAGTACGTGCCGCTGCGCAATCTGCCGGCGCAGGCGCTGTGCGGGTCGGTCGTCAGTCTGCACATGAATGCCGGGCTGATGGCCGATCTGCCGTCGCTGGAGGGATCGGGGGCCGAAGGGGTCGGCCTGTTCCGCACCGAGTTGCAGTTCCTCGTCCGCAGCCAGATGCCGAAGCGCGGCGAACTGGCGGCGCTGTATTCCCGGGTGCTCGACAGCGCCAAGGGTCGCCGGGTGGCGTTCCGCACGCTGGATATCGGGTCCGACAAGGTGCTGCCCTATCTGAAACCGCAGGACGAGCCGAACCCGGCGATGGGCTGGCGGGCGATCCGGGTCGGGCTGGAAAAGCCCGGCGTGCTGCGCATGCAGCTGCAGGCGCTGATCCGCGCCGCCAATGGCCGGCCGCTGACCGTGATGTTCCCGTTTGTCGCCGAACATGCCGAGTTTGTCGAAGCCCGCGACCATCTGTTGCGCGAGCTGGACCGCGAGGGCCGGCTGGGCCGGAGCCTGCCGGAAAAGGTCGAGATCGGGGCCATGCTGGAAACCCCCTCTCTGGCCTATGCGCCGAGTTCGTTCTTTCAGCTGGCCGATTTCGTATCCATCGGCGGCAACGACCTCAAGCAGTTCTTCTTTGCCGCCGACCGCGAGAATGAACGGGTGCGGCGGCGCTATGACACGCTGAATGTCAGCTTTCTGGACTTCATCCGGCATATCGTCGCCCGCTGCGCCGAAACCGCCACCCCGCTCAGCTTCTGCGGCGAGGATGCCGGGCGGCCGGTCGAGGCGCTGTGTTTCGCGGCCCTGGGCCTGCGCAATCTGTCGATGCGGCCATCCTCGGTCGGGCCGGTCAAGCACCTTTTGCGCCGCGTCGATCTGGATGAGGCCCACGAGGTGATCGATGCCGCCCGCGCCGCTGGGGCGGAAACCGTGCGGCCCGCCGTGATGGAATGGCTGGCGACGCAGCCGGAAGTGGTTCCGGACAGCGGCACTGGTGTCGAAAGCACCGTCAGGCTCGGTTGATCCGGACCGGGGCGGCGGCTTCGCGGAAGGCGGCGGCGATGGCCACCGGGTCATGCGCCTGCCCCAGCCGCATCAGGCCGAACCGCACATGCGCCATTTCCTGAAAGTAGTCCATGAAGGTGTAGTTGAGCCCGGCCCCGGTCATCGCCCCCAGGATCGGCACTGCCTGTGCTGCAAGTTTCTGGCTGATCAGCGCGGCAAAGCGCGGCGCAATCGCTGCGATCAGCCGCTGGATCGCCGGGCCGGTCAAGGTGACACGGGCCGCCAGAAACGAGCTGTTGACGCCGTCATCATTGTCCAGAGGGCTGCCGGAGGCGAACACCGCCAGACATTCGGCGCGCACCACCGGATCGGCCGGATCAAAGCCGTGCCCGGCGGCGATGGTCTGGATCGAGCGCAGGATCACGGTGGTGGTGACCGGCAGTTCCGCCAGCGCCGAACCGATCCCGGCCAGCCCGCCCACCGCCCCGGTCAGCGTCGCCAGCGCCAGATGCGCCCGGTCGCTGCCCGTAACCGCGCCGGGCGACCCGTGCGTGCGTTCGGCCCAGCGGTAGGCCACCTCCAGCGCCTGTCGGGCCGCCGTCTCGATCCGGTCCTTGACGCTGTCGGGCAGCAGTTCCATGCGGTTTTCGATCTGGCCGCCAACCGAGTTGACCAGCTTCATCAGCACCCCACCCGCCGCACGATGCCGGGCCGCAATTTCGGCAATGGCGGTTTGTGCCGCGTTTGGCAGCGGATCGGGGTCTGGCGGCTGGCGCAGGATCAGATCGGTCATCGCTGAAACCTAGGGACCGCGACGCGCCGCTGCAATCGTCAGGCCGCGAAATCCCACCTAGGGCGTGAATTTCGTCACTTTGCCCAGCACGCCGTTCCACGCGCCCTTGACCAGTTCGAACCCCAGCACCCGGTCGGGGTTGGTGGGGGGCGGCATCACCACATCGGTCCGCGTGCGAAAGCCGAACCGGCTGTAGTAGGGCGCATCGCCCACCAGCAGCACCCGTTCCCACCCCAGAGCGCGGGCCTCGGCCAGGCTCTCGCGGATCAGATAGGCCCCGAGCCCCTCGCCCTGCCGGGTAGGGTGCACGGAGATCGGTCCCAAGAGCAACACCGGCCGCCCGCCGACCAGCACCGGCCAATAGCGGATCGAGGCCGCCAGAATGCTGTACTCGTCACGCAGGACCAGACACAGCGGCGCGACCCTGGCGACGCCGTCGCGCAGCCGGTATGACGACAGCGCCTCGCGGCCCGGCGCAAAGCACAGGTCCAGCAGCGCCTCGACCTCCCACCAGTCGTCGGCGGTTTCTTCCTCCAGCTGGTACAAACCGCCCCCGCCACGCCGCGTTTTCGCTGGAAACGCCCGTAGCACGCGGCTAGGTCAGGGGCAAATCCAGATGGGACCCCGCCGATGTTCTACCGACCCGCCGACGGCCACGGCCTGCCGCACAATCCGTTCAACGCCATCGTGACGCCCAGACCGATCGGCTGGATCTCGACGCGGGCCGGCGATGGCAGCGAAAACCTTGCCCCCTATTCGTTCTTCAACGCTGTTGCCTACAAGCCGCCGCAGGTGATGTTTGCCAGCACCGAGAGCAAGCCCGACCGGCTGCGCGGCAAGGACACGGTGGCCAACATCGAGGAAACCGGGGTGTTCTGCGTGAATATCGTCGAGTACGCGATGCGCGATGCGATGAACGCCACCTCGGGCCAGTATGGCCGCGAGGTGGATGAGTTCAGCCATGCCGGGATCGACCGGTTGCCCTGCGAAACCATTCCCTGCAGCCGGGTGGCCGGGGTGCCTGCCGCCCTGGAATGCCGCCTGACGCAGATCCTGCAGTTGCCCGGGGCCGCCAATTTCGTGGTGTTCGGCGAAGTGGTGGGCGTGCATCTGCGCGATGACTGCGTGGTGAACGGCCGGTTCGACGTGACCCGGTTCCAGCCATTGGCGCGCGGCGGCTACCGCGATTACTCGGTGGTGCGCGAGGTGTTTGCGCTGAAACGGCCGGGGGAATGAGGGCACCGGGACAATCCGCTAACGAATCGGTCTGTCCGGCAGGAACTGCGGTATCCTGTGCCATCATTCATCATGGAGGACCTTTATGCCTACGATCACATTCGCACCCGGCGTCGCCAGTTCGCCCCTGCTGATCGCCTCGCTCATCGATACGTTCATCTTCGGGGCCAGCATCACCTCGGCCAGTGCCACCCTTGTCACCGCGCAATCCGGAACGGTGAGCTTTGAGCTCAGCGGTACCGGCTTCACCTTTGGCCAGATCGGCGGAGTGCCGGTCTTTACCGGCGGCTTGGTGGATGGGCTGATCACGCGGGATTCCGGTGTGTTGCAAGTCACCATTTCCAACGTCGGCATCGCCGCCGTCGCGCTGCAGAATGCTGCCCTGCAGGAAAACAGCGGCGCGGATACGGCAGCGGTGGAGAACCTGCTGCTGGCGCAGAACTGGACCTACTTTGGCCGGGCCAACGCCGACGTGCTGTTACAAAGTGCGGTGTCGGCGGACGGCGTGCCGATCAACCTTGCCGGGGATGACTCGTTCTACGGCGGCGGCGGCAATGACGACCTGTTCCTTGGCGACGGCGACGATCTGGGGCGCGGCGGCATCGGCAATGACCGGCTGATAGGCGGCAACGGGATCGACAGGCTTTATGGAGATACCGGCAACGACCGGCTGTATGGCGGATTGGGCAACGATACGCTGAATGGCGGGGCCGGGGATGATACGGTGCGCGGGGGTGCCGGAAATGACGAGTTGCGCGACGAGGGCGGGTCGGACCGATTCGACGGGGGTGCCGGGGTGGATACGCTGGTGCTCGACAGCCGGGGGCTGACCACGACCGTGTTCAACGTGCTTGTCAATCTGACGACGGGCATGCAGGGCTCGCCGGATATTGCCGGGGATGAAGATCTGTTGATTTCGATCGAGAATTATACACATCTGGGTGTTTTCAACATGACCCTGATCGGCAGCGCGCGCGATAACCGCCTGTTGACCGATGCCGGTATCGACTGGGTTTCTGGCCTCGACGGCAATGATGTCATTTCCACGGGGGCTTTGGCCGACCGGCTGGATGGCGGGAACGGGAATGATACGTTGGATGGCGGCAGCAGCGCGGACCGGCTGATCGGTGGCAATGGGCTCGACCGGCTGTTTGGCGATACCGGCGCGGATCGGTTGTATGGCGGGCTGGACAATGATCGCCTGTCGGGTGACGACGGCAACGACAGGCTGTGGGGCGGCGGCGGCCGCGACATTGTCAATGGCGGCGCCGGCGATGACCAGATGCGCGGCGATGCGGGCGGCGATACCTTCGTGTTCGAGGTCGGCGACGATCAGGACCAGATTCTTGATTTCGAACTTGGGTTGGACCGGATCGACCTGGCACCAGGTGTCGCGCACTCGTTCCAGAATTTCGCCGGAACGGTGCTGGTGAATTATGGTCCGGGCATCGACAGCGTGCTGCTGGTCGGGATCGCCTTTGCCGATGCCGGGTTGGTGACCGTCGTCTAGGCGCCAGTCTCGCGTATGCATGAAAGCTGCATGAAACCTGCATGAAACCTGCATGGCTCTTTTCGCCGTGAACCTTGTCGCCTAAGCTGATCCGGGCGGCACGGGGGACCTCATGAAAACCAGCATCGGCGTGATCGGCGGATCCGGGATTTACGCGATGCCGGGGCTGCGCAATGCAGAATGGCGAACCGTCGAAACGCCCTGGGGGGTGCCGTCCGATCAGGTGCTGACCGGGGAATTGTCCAATGTTTCCATGGCTTTCCTGCCCCGGCATGGAAGGGGGCATGTGCATTCGCCTACCTCAGTTCCCTACCGCGCCAACATCGATGCGCTGAAGCGGCTGGGAGTGACCGACGTGATCGCGGTTTCGGCCTGCGGCTCGTTTCGCCAGGCGCTGGCACCGGGGGATTTCGTGGTGGTGGACCAGTTCGTGGATCGCACCTTCGCCCGGGAAAAGTCTTTCTTTGGAACAGGTTGCGTGGCGCATGTGTCGATGGCCCACCCGGTTTGCGCCCGGTTGGGCGAAGCCTGCTTTGCGGCGGCTACTGCTCAAGGGGTTCAGGTGCATCGCGGCGGCACCTATCTGGCGATGGAGGGGCCGCAGTTTTCCACCGCCGCCGAATCCCGCCTGTACCGCGACGTCTGGGGCTGCGACGTCATCGGCATGACCAACATGCCCGAAGCAAAACTGGCCCGCGAGGCCGAGCTGTGCTATGCTTCGGTCGCAATGATCACCGACTATGACAGTTGGCACCCCGATCATGGCACCGTGGATATTTCCAATATCATTCAGGTACTTGCCGGCAACGCCGACAAGGCCCGCGGTCTGGTGGCGCGGCTGCCGGGGCTGCTCGGCAGCGACCGTGCCCCCTGCCCCTGCGGCTGCGACCGGGCGCTGGAATTCGCGGTGATGACCGCCCCGGAAAAGCGCGACCCGGTGTTGACGGCAAAACTGGATGCGGTAGCGGGGCGGGTCTTGCGCTGAATTCGTACTGATCGGTTCAGAAAAACCAAATGCTGAATTCCGAATCCCGTGTTACACTCTCCTTACGATACCAACTGATGTCGCTTCAAAGTAGTTTCAAAATTCAGGAGGTTTGCATGCAGGTTTCCGATGTAAGGCGTATCCAAACCAAGCTTGTCGAATTGGGCGACTACCCCGGCCCGATTGACGGGGAACGCGGTCCCGACACCAATAAGGCGTTGCGCACTGCCCTGCCAAAACTGAAAGTCGCCTTGCCCCCCGACTGGCCAGGCTATTCCGACAAACGCATTGCCGTGCTGTTTCTGCAAGCTTGGTCCACTTCGCTTGGCATTCCTGTTGGGATCTTGGATGGCTGGTGGGGGCCAAACACCGCGAATGCTGCGTCGTCGCTGGCCGAGAAGCTGGCGACCGGCAGCGTGGAGGCTTGGAGGGACGTTGTCCCGTCTTCGGTTAACCCCAACGGCTGGCCGACCGAAGCGGGTGTGCCCAACTTTTACGGCCCACACGGCAACCCCAACGGCAGCCGACCACCGCCACCCCTGGTAAAGGTGGCCTCGCCCTGGACGTTTCGCATCGCCTGGAACCTTTCGCAGCACCGAACATTCTTGTGGGCCCACGAAAAGACCGCCGCCAGTCTGGCGCGGGTTCTTGGGCGGATTCACCAGCGATACGGCGATTCCGAAATCAAGAGGCTGCGTCTGGATATTTTCAGCGGCGACTATGACCCTCGCCTGATGCGTGGCAGCGCCACGAAATGGTCGATGCATGCCTGGGGCATCGCCTATGACTTTGACGATACCAACAACCAATTGAAATGGGGGTCTGATCGGGCCTTCTTGGCACGTCCCGATTACAAGAACTTCTGGGAAATCTGGGAGGCCGAAGGCTGGGTTTCGCTGGGCCGGACCGAGAACCGCGACTGGATGCATGTGCAGGCAGCCCGGAAGTAGCCCGACAACTGGCTTGTGCCGGTTGCCGACAAAAGGCAAGGTTTGGCGGATCTTGCCGGAGCCGAACATGAGAAAGCAAAAAACCGTCAAGGACTACATCCGCACCATCGTGGATTTCCCGCACGAGGGCATCCTGTTTCGCGATGTCACCACGCTGTTCGCCGACCCGCGCGGGTTCCGGATGGCGATTGACCAGTTGCTGCATCCTTATGCCGGGGCGCGGATCGACAAGGTGGTGGGGCTGGAGGCGCGTGGGTTCATTCTTGGCGGGGCGGTGGCGCACCAGTTGACGGTGGGTTTCGTGCCGATCCGCAAGAAGGGCAAGCTGCCGGGGACGACGATCGCGCAGCACTACACGCTGGAATACGGCGAGGCGATCATGGAGATTCACGATGATGCGCTGCAACCGGGTGAAAAGGTGCTGCTGGTTGATGATCTTCTGGCCACCGGCGGCACGGCAGAGGCCGGGATCAGGCTAGTGGAACGGCTGGGCGCAGAAGTTGTGGGCTGTGCATTTGTCGTGGATTTGCCGGAACTTGGCGGGCGCAAGCGGCTGGAGGCTTTGGGAATGACGGTACATGCCTTGTGTGAATTCGAGGGGGCCTGACCCCGAAGGGCGCAACGGCAGAATTTTGCCGTCGTCAATGCTTTGGTAAGGGAATCACATTAACCCTGTGAGCACCCGAGACGAACGGGGCTGCTTGCAAAATGTGGGCACTGCTTGCAAAACGTGACCCTCCAACCGCGCCTCACCGACCCCTCGGTGGGGCGCATTGCTTTGGGGCAAGCCGATGGCAGACACCGCCATTCTTCGGCAGGCACCGGTCAGCGGGCGCGCAGCACGGCGCCAGGGTTCATGATGCCAAGGGGATCAAGCGCCGCCTTGATTGCCCGAAGTGCGGCCAGCTTGGTTGGATCGCCGTAGCGTTCCAGATCATCGACCTTCATCCGGCCCAGACCGTGCTCGGCTGACACCGACCCCTGCATCCGGTCAACCAGATCATGCACGCAGGTTTTGATTGCGGCTGCTTCAGCGGCGTAGTCCTCACGCGTGCGGCCCTGGACCGGAAAGACGTTGTAGTGCAGGTTGCCATCGCCCAGATGGCCAAAGCAGTTGATCCGGTAGGACCCGAGCCGGTTCAGCGCCGCCCCGGCCTGCGTGAGAAAGTCGGGGATCAGGCTCAGCGGCAGCGAGATGTCGTGCGACGATATTGCCCCGACCCGGCGGTTCCCCTCTGGCAGAGTCTCGCGCAGAGCCCAGAAATCTGCGCGCTGCGCGGCGGATTGGGAAATCAGGCCGTCGGTCACCAGTCCCTGCGCCTCGGCTGCGGCGAAAAGGTCGGCAAGCTGATCAGTGGGCGAGCGGCCTTCGGGCAGGCCAAGGTCGATCAGGACCATCCATTCCGGCGGCGCGACGAAGGGCTGGCGGAACGACGGTACCGTCTCGGTCAGGAACAGGAGGCCCTGACGGTGGATCAGTTCGAACGCCGACACGCCGCCCTGCGCCTGGGCCAGCGCCAGCAGCGCCAGTGCCTCGGCCGGGCCGGGCACCACCATCAGCGCTGCCCCGGTCTGTACCGGGCGGGGATAAAGCCGCAGGCTGGCGGCGGTGATGATGCCCAACGTGCCTTCAGAGCCGATCAGCAGATTGCGCAGATCATAGCCGGTGTTGTCCTTGCGCAGGCGTTTCAGGCCGTGCCAGATGCCACCGTCCGGCAGCACCGCCTCCAGCCCCAGGCACAGGTCACGGGCATTGCCATAGCGCAGCACGTTCACCCCGCCGGCGTTGGTCGCCAGATTGCCGCCGATCCGGGCCGATCCTTCCGAGGCAAGTGACAACGGGAACAGCAGTCCGGCAGCAGCAGCGGCGGCCTGCACATCGGCCAGAACCGCCCCAGCCTCGGCGATCAGCACGTTTTCCGCCGGATAGACGGCACGGATGGCTGCCATCTGTTCCAGCGACAGGATCAGCGGCGCGGGGCCGGACGGCATCACCTGACCGCCGACCAGTCCGGTGCCGCCGCCGTAGGGGACAATGCCCACCCGGGCCGCAGCGCAGGCTCGCACAATCTGGGCCACCTGTTCTACGTTGCGGGGAAGTGCCACCAGCCCGGGGATGCCGACATACCGGGCACGCGGTTCCTCCAGATAGCGCGCGCCGGCAGGGCGGACGGTTCCATCGGGCAGGCAAGCCGCCAGTTCTGCAGCAAAGCGGGCGTCGGCAGGGTTCAGCATGAGACCTCCGTCGCCACTGTCAACCACGTCGGCGCGCTGCGGGCAAGCCGTGCGGGCAAGGCGGGGCGGCGTCAGTCGAGCCAGTGCGGCGTCAGCACGATGATCGTCGGGCGGTCGGGCAGTGTGGCCAGCGACAAATCGATGTCCGGCTCATCGCGGTACTCGATGGGGAATCCGGATTGCATGCCGGCCAGAAACGCAGCCAGCGTGCCGGCGTCGAACCAGTGCATCGGCACGATGACCCGGGACCGCAGGCGCGTGACCACCCGTGCCATCGCCGCCTGATCCATCGTGTAGCCGCCATCAACCGGGGCCATCACCACATCCATCCGGCCAAGGGTGGCGTATTGCACCGGGGACGGCTCATGATGCAGATGACCAAGATGGCCGATGCAGAGCCCGGCCACTTCAAAGACAAAGATCGAGTTGCCGTTGGCGCGCGGCTGCGCTTCGGGATCGAAGGTGCGGCCCCGGACATCGGTCGGCACGTTGCGGATCAGCATCTCGCCCAGATCAAGATAGTGGTCGGCAGCCTTGCCGTTGGTGGCCCAGCCTTGCAGCACATGCGGAATGCGCGGGTCGGGCGTGCCGGTCCAGTGGGTGCTGTGGGCGTTGTTCATGGTGGCGACGGTCGGCACCAGATCGCGCGCGCCGACATAGCCGGTATAGTCGGTGATGACGCTGAGCCCGCCCCTGGTTTCCAGCAGGAACGTGGCGTGATCGAGATAGGTCAGCCGCGCGGTTTCATCGGCAAGCGGGTCACCAAAGCTGGCGTGCTGCACAAACTCGATGCCCGGGGCCGCATTCGCCAGAGCCACGCAGTGGCTGGGGGTTCGTTCCTGGGCGTGGCCGGAACTGGCGCATGACAGGGCCAAGGTCAGTGCGGCAACCGGTCGGATCATCAGCGCCACCTCCTGACCCGAAGATAGCGCTGCATGGTTCACTGTCACGCGGAAATCGCGCCGGGATCAGATTTTGGGCGCGATGGCGCGGGCAAGATCGGCGATGGCCTGAACCGAGCGCAGATTACGGGCGGTGATGTCGACCGGCAGCGCCTGCACCCTTTTGGCGAGTTTGGAGCGGCCTATTCCGTCCGGCAGGTGCAGCCACAGGACCTTGCCGCGGACGGCCCAGGATTCCGACGGCGTGGCCAGCGCCTTCAGAAAGGCGAAACCGGCGTCGAGCAGCGCGCGGTCCATGAAAATGGCGTGCAGGTGGGTGGGTTCGGTGACCTGCGGGAACGGGTTGGCGGCCAGCGCGCGGGCCAGAGCCGCGGCCTCCAGGATCAGCACCGGCGGACGGAAGCCGAACCGGGCCAGAACCCCGTCCGCGATCAGCACCGAAAGGGCGGGTGCGGCATGGTCCGAACGGAACACGGCATTGCCGCTCTGGATATAAGTCCGAACCGATTGCAATCCGGCCCCTTCCAGCATGGCGCGAAACTCTGCCATCGGCAGCTTGTTCACGCCCGACACATTGACGGCCCTGAGCAGGGCGACCCAGACGGTCATGATCCGGTCTCCGCCCGCCCGCGTCGGTCGCCGCGCAGATTGGCGTAAAGCACATGGTTGCGCCAGCGGCCGTTGATCTGCAGGTAGCTTTGCGCCACACCTTCGTACTTGAACCCGCATTTCTCCAGCACCCCGCGCGAGGCGGCGTTTTCCGGCAGGCAGGCAGCTTCAATCCGGCTGAGGTCCAGAGCGGAAAACGCGTGATGCGTCAGGGCTTGAATGGCTTCGCGCATGAACCCCAAGCGGGCATGCGGCTGGCCGATCCAGTAGCCCAAGGTGCCGGATTGCGCCGGGCCGCGCCGGATATTGTCAAGCGTGATCGCGCCAAGCAGCGCGTCATCGGTCCGGCGCAACAGGAACAGCGGCAGGGCGGTCCCGGCCCACTGCGCCCGCGCCGCCCAATAAACGCGGTTGGTGAAGGCCCGGCGGGTAAGGTGATCCTCGGTCCAGCTTGGTTCCCACGGGGCCAGAAACGCCGCCGAATCGCGGCGCAACATCGTCCACTGGCGGAAATCGGAATGGCCGGGCAACCGCAGCGTCATCCGCTCGGTTTCCAGCCTGACCTTCCTCCGCAGTCCGATCATCAGGCCGCAAGCCTGGAGCGCAGGGATGTCAGGTCGGGCGCATCGGCCACCGGACCGTACAGGGCCAACGCCGAGGCGGTGCTGCCCGCCAGTCCGCTGGCGTAGCGGCGCACGTCGGCGGTGGTTACGGCATCGATCCGGGCAATTGCTTCGTCGACGTCCGGGACCCTGCCCCAGATTGACAACAGCCGCGCCAGTCGCTCGGCGCGCGACGACGGGCTTTCCAGCCCCATCAACAGCCCGGCCTTCATCTGGGCACGGGCCCGCGCCACCTCGGCCTCGGTCATGTCTTCGGCGGCGCGCTTCAATTCGTCGATGGTCAGTTCGGTCAGTTCGCCGATTTCCTCGGCCGAAGTGCCGGCATAGATGGTGATCATGCCGGTATCCTCGTACGATCCAGCCTGGGCGAAGATCGAATAGCACAGGCCGCGCTCTTCGCGGATTTTCTGGAACAGCCGGCTGGACATGCCGCCGCCCATCGCCGTCGAATAGATCTGGCTGGTATAGACGTCCTCATGCCGGTAGCCCGGTGCCTCGAACGCCAGCGCGATGTGGGCCTGCTCCAGGTCCTTGACCTCGCGCCGCTCGCCACCCTGAAACGCGGCGGGCATGATCAGACCGGACGGACGGGTGGCGATA
Organism: Paracoccaceae bacterium; assembly: GCA_031401675.1. GTDB lineage: Bacteria > Pseudomonadota > Alphaproteobacteria > Rhodobacterales > Rhodobacteraceae > JANNRR01. The sequence goes on along the minus strand of JANNRR010000162.1, from coordinate 35,571 downwards.
TGGCCGAAAAGCTCGGTGGCCAGACCCACGATCTGGTCATGATCCACCGCGCCGGCGGCCGCCAGGATCATCTGACCCGGGCCATAGTGTTCGGTGACAAAGTGCGACAGATCATCGCGGCTGAAGCTGCTGACCCGCTCTTCTGGTCCCAGAATGGTTCGCCCGATCGGCTGGCCGGGATAGGCAGCCTCTTGCAGCCAGTCAAAGATGATGTCGTCGGGCGTATCGGCGGCCTGACCGATTTCCTGCAGGATGACGTGCCGTTCAACGTCGATTTCCTTGGGGTCGAACACCGGGTTCAGCACGATATCGGCGATCACGTCCAGCGCCAGCGGCACATCACCATCCAGCACGCGGGCATAATAGGCCGTCATTTCGCGGCTGGTATAGGCGTTGATGTAGCCGCCGACATCTTCGATTTCCTCGGCGATCTGCAGGGCGGTGCGCCGTTTGGTGCCCTTGAACGCCATGTGTTCCAAAAAATGCGCGATGCCGTTCTGTTCCTTGCGCTCATGCCGACCGCCGGCTGTGACCCAGATACCGACTGCGGCGGATTTCAGGCCCGGCATGGATTCCGACACGATGCGAAAGCCGTTCGGCAGGGTGTTCAGGCGCAAACTCAATGGGCAATCCTTTCGTGGATCAACTCTTTCAGCACAACGAGGTCATTGGCGACCGGTGTCAGCCGTTCGGCCCGGTCGAACAGATCGGCCATCCGGGCAGGCAACGCCGGGCGGAACCCGGTCGCCGCTTCGACTGCGTCGGGGAACTTTGACGGATGCGCCGTGGCCAGCGTGACCATCGGCACAGGCCCCAGATGTGACGCAGCGACTTTGACGCCGACGGCTGTATGCGGGCAAAGCACTTCACCGGTGGTCTGAAAGACATGGGCAATCGTGGCGCTGGTCTCTACTTCCGAGGCGCGGCCCGAGGCAAAGGCTGCGCGCAGATAGCCCATCGCACTTTGAGAGATAGGAAAGGCGCCACTGGCTTGCAACGCCGCCATCAAATCAGTCACCGCCTTGCCGTCCCGGCCATAGGCGTCAAACAATGCCCGCTCGAAGTTGGAGGAGACCTGGATATCCATCGACGGGCTGATCGAGGGGCGCAGACCGTCGGTGGTGTAGCTGCCGCTGGCAAGTGCGCGGTGCAGGATGTCATTGTGATTGGTGGCGATCACCAGTTTGTCGATCGGCAGTCCCATGCGGCGGGCGATGAAGCCGGCGTAGATGTCGCCGAAATTGCCGGTGGGCACGGTAAAGCTGACCGGGCGGTGCGGCGCACCCAGCGACACGGCGGCGCTGAAGTAATAGACCACCTGTGCCAGCACTCGTGCCCAGTTGATCGAGTTCACACCCGCCAGCCGCACCCGGTCGCGGAACGACAGATCGTTGAACATGTCCTTGACCCGGGCCTGACAGTCATCGAAATCGCCAGCCAGCGCCAGAGCGTGGACATTGGCGTCCACCGGCGTCGTCATCTGCCGCCGCTGCACTTCGGATATCCGGCCATGCGGGTAAAGGATGAACACCTGTACCCCCTTCAGCCCGCGAAACGCTTCGATGGCGGCAGAGCCGGTGTCGCCCGATGTCGCCCCGACTATGGTGATCTGCTGCCCGGTCCGGGCCAGCACATGCTGAAACAGCTGGCCGATCAGCTGCATCGCGAAATCCTTGAATGCCAGTGTCGGCCCGTGGAACAGTTCCAGAAGGTGATGGTTCGGCCCCAGCTGCACCAGCGGCGCACGGGCGGCATGGCCGAACCCGGCATAGGCCCGGGCGATGATGTCCTGAAACGCGGTGTCGGTCAAAGCATCGCCGATGAACGGGCGCATCACCCGGAACGCGGTTTCCTCATAGCTGAGCCCGGCCAGCGCGGATATGTCGGCGTGCGGCATCACCGGCACCATAGCCGGCACATACAACCCACCATCGCGCGCCAGCCCGGTCAGCATCGCCTGCTCGAAGCTCAGCACCGGGGCGGTTCCACGTGTGGATATGTATTGCATTCCGCTTTGCCTTCAATCCGTTCGTTGCCTGATACGCCAGAGCAGCAGCCCTGTCATCCCCAGCCAGACAAAGCAAAGTGAAAACCATGTGATGGCATATTGCAGGTGGTCGTTCGCGATACCGACAGTGGTGACCGGCAGGGGCGTGATCAATCCGGGTGCGGGATCGACCGTACGGACCACCACCAGCACCGGTTCCGTCCCCAAGGCTGTCGCCATCGCTGCCACGTCGCGGGCGAACCAGATGTTGCGCCCCGTATCGGGCGGTGGGGTGAAACCGTCGGTTTCATCCGGCCAAAGCAGATTGCCGGTCACCGTCAGATCTTCCTTGGGGCGCGGCGTGGCCCGTTCGGCCTCCGGCACGAAGCCGAGATCCACCATGATCATCCGGCCCTCTGTGGTCTGCAGCGCCGCGATGATGCGAAATCCGGCGCCAACCTCCTTGATCGAGGTCAGCACGCCAAGTTCCGGCCCGGTCAGGCGACCGGAAACGTTGACAGGCAGAAAGCGGTCTGCAACCGGGTCGGGTGCAACTGGCAGCGCCACGGCCGCGTCGGTCAACCTGGCGTCGATTGCTGCCAGCTCGCCGGTTTTCCATTCCAGCCGCTGCAACTGCCAGACCCCCAGTCCGATCAGTACCGCAGCACCGCCCAGACCGAAGATCAGCGGTGCGATCAATCGAGAAGCGGATGTCAAGAACGGGTCCTTCCGATGCAAAAAGCGCGCGCCCTGCGGCCCGCGCCTTTCCTGGAAAGATGGCTGCGCAAGGGGCTCAGGCCGAACCCCAGATATAGATTGCGGCAAACAGGAACAGCCAGACCACATCGACGAAGTGCCAGTACCAGGCCGCCGCTTCGAACCCGATGTGGCGTTCGGGAGTGAAATGGCCGTTGAGCGTGCGCAAGAGGCAGACGGTCAGGAAGATCGTGCCGATGATCACATGGAACCCGTGAAAGCCGGTCGCCATGAAGAACGTCGCGCCGTAGATGTTGCCCGAAAAGCCAAAGGCGGCGTGACTGTACTCATAGGCCTGGAACACGGTGAACAAGACCCCGAGGACAATCGCCAGAACCAGACCGTTCACCATATCCTTGCGGTTGTTTTCATGCACCAGCGCATGGTGCGCCCAGGTGGCGGCAGCGCCCGAGCACAAGAGGATCAGCGTGTTCATCAGCGGCAGGTGGAAGGGGTCGAACGTCTCGATCCCGGCGGGCGGCCAGACGCCGTCGATGGCCGGGCTGTCGGGGCCCATGGGATACAGGGCGTTCTTGAAGAACATCCAGAACCACGCGACAAAGAACATCACTTCGGACATGATGAACATGATGAAGCCGTAGCGCAGGCCCAGTCGTACAACCGGCGTATGGTCGCCGACGTGGCTTTCGGTGATCACATCGGACCACCACGCGTACATGACGTACAGCACCACAGCCAGACCGATCAGGGCAAGCCATGGCCCCATGGCGTGCATGTAGAGCACCATGCCGACCAGCATCGAAAAGGCCCCGGCTGCCGCCATGAACGGCCAGATCGAAGGGTTCAGGATGTGATAGTCGTGGTTCTTTTCGTGCGCCATGTTCGGTCCCTCTGGGCTTCTGGATCTGGGCTTCTGGGTCTGGGGTCAGTTGACCTGCGCTGACGGGGCGAGGCTCAGGCTTGCCTGATCCTGCGGCAGATCCGTCAGATGAAAGGTGTAGGACAGGGTGATATGCCTGATGTACTGCCCGGCTTCGTCGGTCACTATTGCGGGATCGACATAAAAGCTGACCGGCATTTCGACGCGCTGACCCGGCTGCAGCACCTGTTCGGTAAAGCAGAAACAGTCGATCTTGGTAAAGTAGCCACCGGCCGCATCGGGGGCGACGTTGTAACTGGCGGTACCTGCCAAAACCCGGTCGGTCGGATTGTACGCCTCGTAAGAGGCCAGCCCGGTTTCGCCGATCCGTACCTCCATTTCGCGCTGCATGGGGCGGAAGTCCCAGGGCATCCCGGCCTCCAGCGAGGCATCAAAGCGGATCGTAACGGTCTGGTCCAGAATGGTGTCCGACCCTGACCCGGTTACAGTGGCGCCGCCATAGCCGGTGACGCGGCAGAACCAGCCGTAGAACGGCACCGCCGCAAAAGACAGCGACGTCATCAAGGCAACGACGCCGACAAGCATCACTGCCGTGCGCCGCACATTTCGGGATGGCAAAGGGTCCCGGGTCATTCCGACGCCTCGGGAACCAGAGATGGCCGCGGCGTATGGTCAAACGCCTGCATCGGGTCGCCGCGCGTGACCTTGACCACCGTCAACCCGAAGATCAGCGCGACAAAGGCGGCAAGGACAAGCCCGACCCCAAGATTGCGGCCAAAGCGGCGGGTGTGGATCTCGTGGTTCTGCCCCAGTGCCATTACCAGCCCCCCAATCCGAACCGGCCAAGGCCGCTTTCGAGCAGGAATGCGCCGAAATGCAGGAACAGATACCAGAGCGAAAACCGGAAAAACGCCTTTTCCACCTGATACTTGTCAGCCTCGGCCATCGCCTCGTCGCGCCGCCATAGCCGCACCGCTCCAAGAACGAACCAGCCGTTCAGCAACACTGCCGCCGACAGATAGACCGGGCCGCCGATCGACGTCAGCCCAGCTCCGATCGCCACCGGCACCAGCGCCAGCGTGTAGACCAGAATATGCGCCCGTGTCGCCTTGCGGCCATGGGTCACCGTCAGCATCGGCACGCCGGCGTTCGAGTAATCATCCTTCATGAACAGGGCCAGCGCCCAGAAATGCGGCGGCGTCCACATGAAGATCAGCGCGAACATCAGAACGGCCTCGACGCTGACGCCGCCGGTTGCCACGGCCCAGCCAATCATAGGTGGAAATGCCCCGGCAGCACCGCCGATCACGATGTTCTGCGGCGTCAGACGCTTCAGGCCCATCGAATAGACCACAACGTAGAAAAAGATGGTAAAGGCCAGCAGGCCAGCCGCCAGCAGGTTGGCGGCCAGCCCGAGCATCACGACCGACAGCCCGGACAGGGCCAGCCCAAGGCCAAGCGCCTCGCCCGCAGCAACCTTACCGGATGGCACCGGTCGGCGCATGGTGCGGCGCATCACGGCGTCGATATCGGCATCCCACCACATGTTCAGGGCACCGGACGCCCCGGCCCCGAGCGCGATGAAAATGATCGCGGCCAATGCCACCACCGGATGTACCTGTACCGGTGCTACCAAGAGGCCGACCAGCGCCGTGAACACCACCAGCGACATGACCCGGGGTTTCAGCAGCGCGAAATAGTCGGCGAAGCTGGCCTCGCCCGGCGACACCAATGCCGCTTCAAACGTTCCAGGTACTGCTGCGCGTGTATTGATCATCCCGTATTTCCTGCCGTTCTGCCTGGCGAAGCCGGGCGCGACGCCCCTGCCACGTTCAGTTGTTGGCCGCCACATCCACCGGAATGGCCGCACCGGCGAATTCGACCTTGGCCCCCGCCAGCCACGCGTCATAGGCCTGCTGGCTGACGACCTTTACCGTGATCGGCATGTAAGCATGGCTCTTGCCACACAATTCCGAACATTGCCCGAAATAGACGCCTTCGCGTTCGGCCTTGAACCACAGTTCGGCCAGGCGGCCCGGAACCGCATCCTGCATCACGCCGAAGGCCGGTACTTTCCAGGCATGGATCACGTCGGCCCCGGTCACCTGCACCACGACCACCTTGTTGACCGGGATCACTACGGCGGTATCGGTCGCCAGCAGGAATTCGTCGGCGGAATAGCCAAGCGCCTCCAGCTTCATCCGGGCGGTGTCGTCGTTGATCTCGGGCGTGCCCAAGGGCTGGTTGTCGCCAAGCGAGGCGACCTTGGTCGAGCCGTCGATCAGAAAGCTGTCGAACGCGATGCCTTCGTCGGGATACTCATAAGACCAGTACCATTGGTGGCCGATGGCCTTGATGGTCAGGTCCGCCTTGGGAATTTCCTGCGATTTGAACAGGATCGGCAGCGAGAATGCACCTATGAACACCAGGATCACGACGGGAACCAGTGTCCATGTCACTTCCAGCGCCGAATTGTGAGTGAACGACGCAGGCTTTGGGCTGCGACTTTGCCTATAACGCAGCGCCACATAGGCAAGAAGCAGCGTCACAAACACCACGATCACCGTGCAGATGATCAGAAGCGCCTGATCCAGCCACTGCAGATCGCGCGCCATTTCGGTCACGGCGGGTTGAAAGCCCAACAGGCCGTCAACCGGTTTGCCCACAGTTTCCAGTCCTTCCAGCGTCGTCTGCGTCAAGCCGGCAGCCGCCGCGAAGCCTGCCCCAAGCACCGTCAGACCGCCTGTCACCCATGAGGAAAATCGCATCGTCCTGTTCCCGTTCTGCATGCGGCCAAAGCGCCCGCCTGTTCAAGATGTGCGGCTGCCCGCAGAATCCCGTTGTTTCTGCGATCGGTAAAACCATATCAGGCCCTGATCGACAAGCAAAACCGTTGCGGCAAAGGGACGCCATGTGGCGGGTCCATAGGGCAATGCCTGACCGCCAACCAGACGAGCCCGCAGCGCGTCATGCCAACCGGGGCTGGTTTCCTTGGTCCGGTCTGCCCGCCCTTGCGCTTCGCCGCGCGACCCCTCCTGCCAAGCCGGACTGTGACGGTGCAAGCGATGACCCGGCAATCGCCCGCCGCAGCCACCTTGCGACCCGGCCGGCAGCGCCTTAGGTTCATCGCAGGGCACGCCGCTTGCGGTTCTGTGCCGCACTTCAATAGCCGCAGGCTGGCCACCCGCCGTGCGCCGGAAAGAGAGTTCGAGAATGAGCAGCGCCGCGTTCCGCCCGTTTGAAACGATGATCGATCCCGCGCGCGCCCTGCAGGTGCTGCAAAAGGCCACCCAGGGTGGCGACGACGGCGAGTTATTTCTGGAACGGCGGCGATCCGAGGCGCTGGTGTTCGACGACGGACGGATCAAGACTGCCAGCTACGATGCGTCGGAAGGCTTTGGCCTACGGGCTGTCCGTGGAGAGGTGGCCGGCTACGCCCATTCAACGCACATCACTGAATCCGCGTTGCTGCGGGCGGTCGAGACGGTGCGGCTGGCTGTCGGGGGCGGGGGTGGTACCATGGCGGCCCCACCGCAGGGGACCAACCGCAAGCTCTATACCGACGCCGACCCGATGCTTGATGCGACATTTCCGGTGAAACTCGACGTTCTGCGCGAAATCGACGCCTACGCCCGCAGTCTGGATGCCCGCGTCATTCAGGTATCGGCCACCCTGGCGGCGTCGATCCAGGAGGTGGAGATATTGCGGCCCGAGGGGACGATTGTCCGCGACACCCGGCCAATGTCGCGGCTGAACATCTCGGTCATTGTCGAGGAGCATGGCCGCCGTGAGTCGGGTGGGACCGGTGGTGGCGGGCGCAGTGGGCTGGCGGGCCGGATCGAGGTAGCGCATTGGCAGGCCGTGGCCCGCGAGGCCCTGCGCATCGCACTGGTCAATCTGGAGGCGGTACCGGCCCCGGCAGGCATGATGGACGTTGCGCTTGGCCCCGGCTGGCCCGGGATATTGCTGCACGAAGCGGTCGGCCACGGGTTGGAGGGCGACTTCAACCGCAAACAGACCTCGGCCTTTTCCGGCCTGATGGGGGCCCGCGTAGCCGCCCTCGGCGTCACCGTGCTGGACGACGGCACCATTCCCGACCGGCGCGGCTCGCTCTCGGTGGATGACGAGGGCACACCATCAGCCCGCAACGTGCTGATCGAGGACGGAATTCTGGTTGGCTACATGCAGGACCGGCAGAACGCGCACCTGATGGGTGTGGCCCCGACCGGCAACGGCCGGCGGGAAAGCTATGCCCACATCCCGATGCCCCGGATGACCAACACCTACATGCTGTCTGGCACCGCCGACCCGACCGACATCGTGGCCGAGGTAAAGGACGGTATCTATGCCGTAGGCTTCGGCGGCGGCCAGGTCGATATCACCAACGGCAAGTTCGTGTTTTCCTGCACCGAAGCCTACCGGGTAAAGAACGGTGTTGTCGGTGCTCCGGTCCGGGGTGCCACCCTGATCGGCGACGGCCCGACGGCGCTGCGCCAGATTCGCGCCATCGGCAACGACATGCAGCTTGACCCCGGGATCGGCAATTGCGGCAAGGCCGGGCAATGGGTGCCGGTGGGTGTCGGCCAGCCGACGTTGCTGATCGGCGGACTGACGGTCGGGGGATCGGCGACATGATCCTGCTGGGCCAATACGACAGCCCGTTCACCCGCAGAGTTGCGATCACCATGCTGCACTACGGCCTGCCGTTCGAGCGCGACACGCGGTCGGTGTTTGGCGATGCGGCCGCAGTTGCCGCGATCAGCCCGCTGACCCGGATCCCGGCCCTGCTGCTGGCGGACGGCGAGGTGCTGATCGACAGTGGCGCGATCGTTGACTATCTGGACGAACTGGTCGGGCCGGCCCGTGCGTTGATGCCGGCGCAAGGCCCGGCCCGCCGCCGCATCCTGCAAGACACCGTGCTGGCCCAAAGCACCGGTGAAAAAGTCGGCGTGGTGGTCTATGAACGGTTCTTCCATCCGCCCGCCGCTGTTGCTCAGGACTGGTTGGCCCGGTGTCTGGGGCAGATTGCCGCCGGCCTGACCGAGATGGAGCGGCGTTGCCAGGCCCCGTGGTTTTGCGGCGACGACTTCAGCCAAGCCGATGTGATGGCGGTCTGTTCCATCGGTTATCTGCGCCTGCGCCTGCCGGAAATGTTTCCGGACGGTCAGTATCCGAACCTTGAGCGGCTGGAACAACGCTGTGAAGCGCTGCCCGTCTTTCAGCAGGCCCGCATCGGTGCCGACGAGAAAATGCCTGACCGGACCTGACGGCACCAGATCGATTCACCCTCCATTAACCTTGACCGGCCATGTTCCGACTTGAATGAGGAGGAGACATGATGAGCAGTTTGTTTTCGACACGCGCCCCCTCCACCCCACCCACCACCGAAGATGACCGCCTGGCATGGCTTCGCCTCATTCGCTCCTACCGGGTTGGCTGCACGACGTTTCACCGCCTGTTGCTGGAACATGGCTCGGCGCAGGCGGCCCTTGCCGCCCTGCCGGGCATCGCAGAAGCGGCAGGTGTCACGGACTATGCGCCTTGCACCGCCGAACAGGCCTCCCGCGAAATGGCTGCGGCGCGCCGGGTTGGCGCACAGATGATCTGTCATGGCACCCCGGCCTATCCTCTGGCCCTGACTGATCTGGCCGACGCCCCGCCGGTGCTCTGGACCCTGGGCGATGCCCGGCTGCTGGCGCGCCCGATGATTGCCATGGTCGGGGCCCGCAATGCCTCCAGCCTGGGGTTGCGCATGGCCCGGAAACTGGCCGAAGGCCTGGCCGAGGCTGGCTATGCCGTGGTTTCGGGTCTGGCACGCGGCATTGACGCGGCGGCGCACGAAGCGACACTGTCACTGGGCACGATTGCCGTGATGGCCGGCGGGGTGGATGTGATGTACCCCGTTGAAAACGAACAACTGGCCGCAAAGATTGCCACGCAGGGTCTGCGGCTTTCCGAACAGCCCATCGGGCTGGACCCGCAGGCCCGGCATTTCCCGATCCGCAACCGCATCATTTCCGGCCTGTCGCAGGCGGTGATCGTGGTGGAGGCTGCGGCCCGCTCCGGCAGCCTGATCACGGCGCGCAATGCGCTGGATCAGGGACGCGACGTGATGGCAGTGCCGGGGCATCCGTTCGATGCCCGCGCCTCGGGCTGCAACATGCTGATCCGCGACGGGGCAACGCTGATCCGGTCGGTCGAGGATGTGATGGAGGCGCTGGCCCCCGCCCGCGCCCGCGCCGCCGCCGAAGCCCGTGCAGCCGGCGAAACCCGCCCGGCGACCACTCCTGCCCTGCCCGAAGGGCCCCGGGCACGGTCACTGCGCGAAACTTCGTCCCTGCACAGCGATATCCTCGCCCGGCTTGGCCCGAGCCCGACCGCCGAGGATCAACTGATACGCGATCTGAATCTGCCCGCGGCGCAGGTTGCGCCGGAACTGCTTAACCTGGAACTTGACGGGCGGATCATCCGTCAGGCCGGCGGCCTGTTGTCCCGGGTAAGCTAGGCGCACCTGCTCTGCAACCTGTCGATTCGGGGTGCAACTGGTCAGCGGGAAATGCGGCGAACGGGAACTGGATGCAGGCAGCGAACAGCTGCGCCCGGTCTGCAGATGGCCTGTAACGGAATTCGGTGCCGGGTGTACCCGGTCCCGCGCCAGAACGCTTCCACTGACCGCCCCAACCGGGCTTCGGTCACTTATCCACAGGCCTCCGGGATCACCGCATAGAACGCATCGCAATAGGCTTCCCAGGAATACCAGACATCGGTCGCGCCGATCTGCCAGAACAAAGCTACCCAGGTTGCACCGGATTTCCGGTAGAGGACCTGAACCTGAATGCCGTCGGTCATCGACATATCCCACGCATCGCGCAGCACCATCGGGCTGCGGGCCAGATCAATCGCCACGCCGCCGGGCCGCTGCGGATCAAGAATGGCAAAGCCCAAATCGCCCGCCACCCGCATCGATGCCACCCGGAACTCCACCGGCGCACCCAACAGCCATTCCACATGCGGGCGCACGGCATCGGTCAACGCAGCACGCAGCTCTGACCCGCGCGCCGGTTCCTTCCATGCCTGTGCTGACACCATCGCGGCCCAGAATATCAGCACCGCTGTCAACAGGATCCGCATCACTCACCCCCAACCCGAATACGCGCCCAAGCCTCGCCCGCATCCGCTGATCGGTCAAGCCGGGGCGCGACATTTCTGCCTGCCCGGCCACCATTGACAATCCCGGCCCACTCGCCACATCTTGCCGCGCCTTAAGGTCCAGGTGATTTGCAAGAGGGTATCATGGCAGTCGTCGTTGTTGAATCCCCCGCCAAGGCCAAGACAATCAACAAATATCTGGGTTCTGACTATACCGTCCTCGCCTCATATGGCCACGTCCGCGACCTGCCGCCCAAGGATGGTTCGGTTGACACATCGGCCGATTTCGCGATGACATGGGAGGTGGCAACCGACAGCCGCAAGCATTTGCGCGCCATTGCCGAGGCCATGAAATCCGATGACGTCCTGATTCTGGCCACCGACCCCGACCGCGAGGGCGAGGCAATTTCCTGGCATCTGCAGGAGGCACTGGCCAAATCGATCAAGAAAACCACCAAAGTCAGCCGCGTGGTGTTCAATGCCATCACCAAATCGGCAGTGACCGAGGCGATGAAAGCCCCGCGTCAGGTCGACATGGAGTTGGTCGAGGCTTATCTGGCCCGCCGCGCGCTGGACTATCTGGTGGGGTTCAACCTGTCGCCGGTACTGTGGCGCAAGCTGCCGGGAGCGAAATCTGCCGGGCGGGTGCAATCGGTTTGTCTGCGGCTGATCGTCGACCGCGAGATGGAGATCGAGGCGTTTCGCAACCGGGAATACTGGTCGGTCAGCGCGATGCTCAAGACGCCGCGCGGTCAGGAATATGATGCGCGGCTGACGGTTCTGGGCGGCAGGAAACTGGACAAATTCGACATTGCGACGGCAACGGCGGCGGAGTTGGCGGTTCAGGCGATCAACTCCCGCACCTTCAGCGTGAAATCGGTCGAGGCGAAGCCCGCCAGCCGCAACCCCTACGCGCCCTTCATGACCTCGACCCTGCAGCAGGAGGCCAGCCGCAAGTACGGCTTGGGGGCACGGGCGGCGATGAACGCGGCGCAGCGGCTGTATGAGGCCGGACACATCACCTATATGCGCACCGACGGCATCGACATGGCACCCGAGGCGGTGATGGCCGCACGCGATGAGATCAAGCGCCGGTTTGGCCCCGAATATGTGCCCGACAGCCCGCGCATGTACAAGAACAAGGCCAAGAACGCGCAGGAAGCCCATGAATGCATCCGCCCGACCGAAATGTCGGCCAGTCCGGAAAAGCTGCGAATCACCGATGCCGATCCGCGCAAGCTGTATGATCTGATCTGGAAGCGAACGATTGCCAGCCAGATGGCGGCGGCGCGGCTGGAACGGACCACCGTCGATGTCGCCAGCCCCGACGGTCAGGTGGAACTGCGCGCCAACGGCCAGGTCGTGCTGTTTGATGGCTTCATGGCCGTCTATGTCGAAGGCCGCGACGATGACTCAGATGAAGACGGCGGGCGCTTGCCACAGATCATGCCGGGCGAATCTGCCGAAAAGGGCGCGATCACGCCGACGCAAAGTTTTACCCAGCCACCACCGCGTTACACCGAAGCCACACTGGTCAAGCGGATGGAGGAATTGGGCATCGGGCGACCCTCAACCTATGCCTCGATTGTAACCACGATTCAGGAACGGGAATATGTTCGCAAGGATCAGAACCGCCTGATCCCCGAGGACAAGGGGCGGCTGGTCACTGCGTTTCTGGCGAACTATTTCCGCAAGTATGTGGAGTACGATTTCACAGCCGATCTGGAAGAGCAGCTGGACGACATCACCGCCGGAAAGCGCAACTACAAGGACGTGCTCAGCCGGTTCTGGCATGATTTCTCGGCTGCGATTGCTGAAACTGCCGATTTGCGAATCGGCGAAGTGCTGGAAAAGATCAACGATATCCTGGCACCCCACCTCTATCCGCCGCGCGAGGATGGGTCGAACCCGCGTATTTGCGCAGTCTGCGGGACCGGCAATCTGAACCTGAAAACCGCCCGATCCGGCAGCGCGTTCATTGGTTGTTCGAATTATCCAGACTGCCGTTTTACCAGGCCCCTCTCTGCGCCTGACGGAGACGAGGGCGCGGCGGCGATTGACGGAAAAGTACTGGGCCAGACCGATGGCGGCCAGCAGGTTACCCTGCGCAACGGCCGGTTCGGCCCCTATGTTCAGGCGGGCGAAGCGACAGATGCTGACCCCAAACCACCGCGCTCCAGCCTGCCCAAAGGCTGGGATGCGGGCACGCTGGACCTGGGGCGGGCGCTGAAACTGCTTGCGCTGCCACGACCGGTCGGGCCTCACCCGGCGGACGGTGAAATGGTCGAGGCAGGGCTCGGTCGCTACGGCCCGTTCGTCAAGCATGGCAAGACCTATGCCAACCTGTCGGATGTCGAAGAGGTGTTCAGCATCGGGATGAACCGCGCGGTCGAGGTGCTGGCCAGCAAGTATTCCAAGGGGCGTACCGCGACCGTCGCGCCACTTGCCGACCTGGGCGAGCATCCCGAGGGCGGGACACTGCAGGTGATGGCGGGGCGCTATGGGCCCTATGTCAAGTGGGGCAAGGTGTTCGCCACGCTGCCCAAAGGGGTAGAGCCCGAGGCCGTGACATTTGAAATGGCGGTCGAACTGGCCAATGACAAGGCGGCAAAGGGCGGCAAAGGCAAGGCGGCGAAGCCCAAGGCGGTGGCAAGACCTAAGGCAGCGACGGCCAAGGCGGCAAAACCGAAGGCGGCAGCAAAACCAGCCTCGCGGGCAAAGTCCACAACCGTTGCCAAGCCCTCTGCAGCCAAGCGGGTCGCGGCGAAGGCCAAGTCAATCGGCGACTGAGCACCAAGAAAAGCATGCGTCGGATCGACCTCTTCACCCGGTCACAGCAGAACTTCGGCAGTATGATCCGGCGGACTGTACCCGAGGATCGATGTGATCATCCAGGCAGCCTGATTGCATACCGCCCGCAAGTGTTTTACGGTGCCGCATCCGATTGACACGGCAGGCAGCGCGGGCCAGAACGGCCTGCGATCGGATGGAGACGCGCATGAAAAAAGTCTATTCATCGGCTGCCGCTGCATTGGACGGGCTGCTGTTTGACGGCATGACGATCGCGTCCGGCGGCTTCGGGCTGTGCGGCATTCCGGAACTGCTGATCGCGGCGCTGAAGGACAGCGGCGTCAAGGGTCTGACGGTGGCATCGAACAATGCCGGGATCGACGGGTTCGGACTCGGGGTTTTGTTGCAGACCCGGCAAGTAAGAAGGATGATCTCGTCCTATGTCGGCGAGAATGCCGAGTTCATGCGGCAGTATCTGTCGGGCGAGCTGGAGCTGGAGTTCAACCCGCAAGGCACGCTGGCCGAACGGATGCGGGCGGGCGGGGCCGGGATTGCGGGGTTCTACACCCGCACCGGCGTTGGTACGGTGATTGCCGACGGCAAGGATGTGCGCGAGTTCAACGGGCAGAGCTACATTCTGGAAACCGGGATCGTGGCTGATTTGTCGATCGTGAAGGCCTGGAAGGGCGACGAACAGGGCAATCTGGTCTATCGCAAGACGGCGCGGAACTTCAATCCGCCGGCCGCGACTTGCGGCAAGGTTTGCGTCGCCGAGGTCGAGGAGATCGTGCCGGTTGGGTCGCTGGACCCTGACGCCATCCATACACCGGGGATCTATGTGCACCGGATCCTGCAGGGGCAGCACGAGAAACGCATCGAAAACCGCACGGTGCGGGCAGCCTGAGGAGGATCGCATGGCCTGGGACCGCAATCAGATGGCTGCGAAGGCGGCGCTGGAGCTGAAGGATGGGATGTATGTCAACCTGGGCATCGGCATTCCGACGCTGGTGTCCAACCATATCCCCGCCGGGGTGGATGTGACCTTGCAGTCCGAAAACGGCATGCTAGGGATGGGGCCGTTTCCGGTTGCGGGATCCGAGGATGCCGATCTGATCAATGCCGGCAAGCAGACGATTACCGAACTGGACCGGACCAGCTATTTCAGCTCTTCGGATTCGTTCGCGATGATCCGGGGCGGCAAGATCGACATGGCGATCCTGGGGGCGATGGAGGTATCGCAGACCGGTGATCTGGCCAACTGGATGATCCCGGGCAAGTTGGTCAAGGGCATGGGCGGGGCGATGGATCTGGTAGCGGGCGTCAAGCGGGTGGTGGTATTGCTGAGCCACACCTCCAAGCATGGCGAGTCCAAGGTGCTGCGGGCATGCACGCTACCGCTGACCGGCAAGGGCGTGGTCAACCGGATCATCAGCGATCTGGGGATTCTGGATGTGGTGCCGGGGGGGCTGCGGATCGTGGAACTGGCCGAGGGGGTCAGCGAGGCCGATCTGCAGGCGGCGACCGAGGCGACATTGGTGGTGTGACGGTCGAAGCGTCCCGAGTCGGGACATTTTTTATCTGTCTTGATATCAATGTGTTACGTTTTTAGATTCATCGAAAATTAACGGATTGGTGCTGCGGAAGGCCGATCCGGAACGCTGCGGGCCCGGACAATCGCCCTATCCTGCCGGGGCATTCACCGCGTTGACGTTGAACACGCAGCCGTCGCTGACCAGTTCCGGCGGGGTCAGGCAGAGGCCGCGCGCCACGGTCCAGGCGGCCAGCACCTTGGGCACATAGGCGCGGGTTTCGTCGTAGGGCGGCACTCCGCCATTGTTGCGAACCGCACCTTCGCCGGCATTGTAGCCGGCCAGTACCATCAGGGGATCACCGTCGAACTCGCCCATCAGCCAGTCAAGATAGGCGACCCCGCCCTTGATGTTCTGCACCGGGTCGGTCGAGTCGGTGACGCCAAAACGCTTTGCGGTGTCGGGGATCAGTTGCATCAGCCCCTGGGCTCCGGCGGAACTGACCGCATCGATCCGGCCGGCGGATTCGATACCGATGACGGCCAGCACCAGCGCGGGCGACACCCTTGTGCCGATGGTCGCAGCCAGAATGTCCGTGCCGTGACTTTTGGCAATCTCCTGCATGGCCTGCAGCCTTGGGGCGGGAACCGACTGACCGCCCGGCCCCTGGCTGAGCATCGCCACTGCCTTGGCAAAGCGCCCGTCAGTGGCGCCAAGGTCTGGCGACACCGCCTCCCAGTACCATTCGAGTGTTTTGGAGGTTCCGGGCGTGACATCCGCGACGATTGCCGGTGCCGGGTCACCATTTTCCTTGTTTCGCCGCGCCGCTTCCAGCCCGGCAGCGATAAACCGCGCCTGCGCCACCGGGTCGATCTGCACCGTGATCCGTTTGGACACGCCGGGCGCCGGCGGCTTTATCCGTTTGACGATGGTCGGACCCGAACCGTTCGGAAGTTCCGCCAGCGCCGGACCTGCGGCCAATATGCAAAGCGAAAAAAGAGCGATACCAAAGTGTCGCATCGGAGTATCCTGACTGCCTCGACTTTTTTTCTTGAGCCTTTGTCGCAAGAATCCCGCTTGGTATCTACCTGACCTCAAAAAAATTTAGTGGCATTCGCCACAATTGCAGCTTTCCTGCCACGCAATCCTTCGGGAAACCCGGGATCGTTGACAATTCATATGGCAAAAATTCTTTTATTTCAATATCTTAACCACGATACTGCAAATTCTTTATGGACTATGAAAATGTACGATCTGTGCCGAATTTTCGCCACGATTGGTTGGCTTATTAGACACATGCCAAGACGGAGATCGAACCGGAACAGAGGCCGGACCGAAAACACCCTTTGAGGCGACACTCGAGCGACACCCACATCCTAACGGAGCAATCAAATGAAACTCTTCAAACTGTTCAAGAACTTCCACAATGACGAATCCGGCGCCGTGACGGTTGACTGGGTCGTTCTGACCGCCGCGATCGTGGGTCTGGGCCTGGCCGTTGTTGCCACCGTCCGTACCTCGGTTGACGGCCTGGGCGACAAGATCGCCACCTCGATCGACGCCGTCGAGCCGTCGAACTGAGCGAACATCAAGCGGTATCCGCTTGAAGCCGCGCCCCGCGACGGGCGCGGCTTTGTGCATTCCTGGGCTATTCGATTCGGGACTATCTGATTCTGGGCCATCCGATTCTGGGCCATCCGATTCTGAGCTTGTCGATCCGTGAGCATGCGATTCTGGGCGAAGCGATTTCGCGCCAAGCATTTTCGGGTCAAGCATTTTCGGGTCAAGCATTTCTGGGGCAAGCACTTCCGGGCCACGCACTTCCGGGGCAAGCGATTCTGGGTCAGGCGGTATCTGCAGCACCGCAACGATCCGACCGCGCCCCTTTGCAGAATGCCATTAAGAAACCCTGACTTTTCTTGCAAATGTACGAACTACACCAAATCCTCGCCTCTTTTGGGCAGCTATATGAGCCCATGCCAAGACGGAAGATGATCCGGAACAGAGGCTGGAAAGACTGAACCCGACGCGGCGATATCAAGCGTAACCCTGACATCCAAATGGAGCACTGACATGAAACTCTTCAAACTGTTCAAGAACTTCCACAATGACGAATCCGGCGCCGTGACGGTTGACTGGGTCGTTCTGACCGCCGCCATCGTGGGTCTGGGCCTGGCCGTTGTGGCCACCGTCCGCACCTCGGTTGACGGCCTGGGCGACAAGATCGCCACCTCGATCGACGCCGTCGAGCCGTCGAACTAAGCGAATACCAAGCGATATCCGCTTGAAGCCGCGCCCCGCGAAGGGCGCGGCTTTGTGCATTCCGCGTGCCGGCAGCGCCCGCCACCGGCCATCCTGCGCCCAACCGCCTTGCGCCCGCCGCCGCCAAACAGTCTGGATTTGAGAACAATGCGAACTGGTTGTTCGCAAAAAGCGTTAAGAATCGGCGCTTTATCATGCAAAAGTACCTGCGCCACCCAATTCTTGCCATCATCTTAAGGCTTTATCAGGAAATGCAGAAACGGAGCACGTTCGGGTCAGACCCGTCGGGAAATCCTCCGGTGACGCGGAACACCGACCTGAACCACAATCCAATCGGAGCACTGACATGAAACTCTTCAAGCTGTTCAAGAACTTCCACAATGACGAATCCGGCGCCGTAACGGTTGACTGGGTCGTGCTGACCGCCGCCATCGTTGGCCTGGGCCTGGCCGTCATCGCCACCGTCCGCACCAGCGTGGACGGCCTGGGCGACAAGATTGCCACCTCGATCGACGCCGTCGAGCCGTCGAACTAAGCCGCGGCCACTTGCCGCTGACCAAGCCGCGTTCCGAAAGGGGCGCGGCTTTGTGGTTTTTTCGTGGACAAATTGTTTCAAATCAGCGGCATCCGTTACCCCTATTTGGCCACAATTGGATGCGAAATTTCAATCATATCAATAAGCGCCGGACGGCGGGGGCAGTCCTTGAATTGAAGGAAGCGGAAATGCCCAGGCTGTTCAAACGCTTCGCTGCCAGCGAGGACGGGGCGGTTTCATCGGATTGGGTGGTGCTGACGGCCGGGATCGTATTGGCGGTGGCAGCGGGGATGATGATGATCCGCGGTCAGGCCACTGCCAGCATTGCCGAAATATTCACCTGGGTTGTCGAAGCCGAGCTGTAGGCGAACCAATCGCCGGCCACTGTTTACCAGAATCGTAAATTCCTTTGCTTTGGCCCGGTTTGACCACGGTCCTGCCCCATTCCTCTTGATACTGCACGGCATCAGAACCCCCGTATGGTCTGCCCGTGGGGGCCGGACCCGGATGTGACGCAGAAGAGGATAGATGATGCGTATGGTATTTGGACTGGTGCTGGTCTTCGGCCTGGGGCTGGCAGGATTCGCCGTCTATATGGCGCAAGGCTACATCAGCAAGACCCAGGCTCAGCTGGATCTGGAGCGGCAGGCCCGGCAGAAACTGGTGCCGACGGTCGAGGTTTACGTCGTCAACCGCGCGCTGAAGTACGGCGAAGAGCTGACGATGGAGGATGTGCAGCTGATCGCCTGGCCCGAGAATGCGCTGCCCGAGACCGTGTTCACCGATGCGGCCGTGCTGTTTCCGGAAGACAACGCCAAACCGCGCACCGTGGTGCGGGCGATGGAAAAGTTCGAGCCGCTGCTGGCGGTCAAGGTGACCGAGCCCGGCGAGGATTCCGGCATCACCTCGCGGCTGTCCAAGGGCAAACGCGCGTTCGCGATCAAGGTTGACGTGACCTCGGGCGTGTCGGGGTTCCTGCGGCCGGGCGATACCGTCGATATCTACTGGAGCGGCGACGTCAACGGCAGCGACCTGACCAAGCTGATCGAGACCGGCGTCAAGCTGATCGCCATCGACCAGTCGGCCGACGAGGATCAGACCAACCCCGCGACTATCGCCCAGACCGTGACGGTCGAGGTGAGCCCGCAGCAGGTCGCGTCGCTGGCGCAGGCCACCACCTCGGGGCGGCTGTCGCTGTCACTGGTCGGGGCCGAGGATCAGACTGTTGCCGAGGCGGTGCAGGTCGACCAGAACCAGTTGCTGGGCATCGTCGAAGAGCAGGTGACAGCTGCCGAGGCGGCAAAAGTCTGCACGATCCGCGAACGAAATGGCGCTGAAGTGACGGATATCGCGATCCCCTGCACCAACTGACCCGACGAAATCATGCGGCGCGGCCCACCGTATCTGGGGGCCGCGCTTTGCATTTGCGCAACAAATATGAAGGTGTTGCGGCTTATCCACATAAGCTACCTGCTTTAAGCAGTTGATTCTTGCAATAAATCCCCAACTCACGCATTGTGCACGAAAGCGGGCGGAAAAGACCCGGTATTGGCGTGATCAGAGAGGCAGGATCACATGTATCTATCGAAGCTGTTCCGGGCAGGCCTGATCGGCCTTGCCGCAAGTATGACGGCCATTCCGATGGCCCATTCCGAAACCCTCCGCGTCGTGAACGGATCTTCGCCGGCAACGCTGAACGTGCCGATGAACCGCGCCATCGTGGTGGAAAGCGACGAACCCTTTGCCGAGCTGTCGATTGCCAATCCCGGCATCGCCGATATCTCGACCCTGTCGGACAAGTCGATCTATGTCCTGGGGATTGCACCGGGGCGTACCACGCTGACGTTGCTGTCTGCGGATGGCAACCTGATCACCAGTGTCGATGTGCACGTGACCCCCGACATTGCCGAATTCAAGGAACGGCTGAAGCAGATCCTGCCGAACGAGCCCATCGAGGTGCGTACCGCCAATGACGGCATCGTGCTGTCGGGCACGGTATCGAGTACCGCGAAGCTGGACCGGGCGCTTGACCTGGCCAGCCGCTACGCCCCGGAACGGGTGTCGAACCTGATGACGGTCGGCGGCTCGCAACAGGTGATGCTGAAGGTGCGGTTCGCCGAAATGCAGCGATCCGTGTCCAAGAACCTGTCGGCCAGTCTGGCCTTCAGCGGATCGTCCAGCCGGTTCAACGGAACCGGCGAATCCGGCACCTATCTGGCCGGAACCAACGGCCTGGGAACGTCGATCGAGGTCAGCCCCGGGACCGAAGGTGCCGCGACCATCGGCTTTGCCGCCGGCAGCCTGCAGTTCGAAGTGCTGCTGGAAGCGCTTGAATCCAAAGGCATGGTGCGCACGCTGGCCGAACCCAACCTGACCGCCTTGTCCGGGCAGGAAGCGAAGTTTCTGGCTGGTGGCGAGTATCCGATCCCGGTGCTGGACAATTCCGGCTCGGTGGCCATCGAATACAAACCATTCGGGGTCGAGCTGAACTTTACCCCGGTCGTGGTCGACGGTGATCTGATCAACCTGCAGATCAACGCCGCCGTGTCCGGGATCGACACCACGGTAACGGTTCAGAACAACGGCTTTTCGGTCAACGCCTTCAAGCGGCGCGAAACCTCGACCACGGTGGAAATGCGCGACGGCGAAAGTTTCGCCATCGCTGGTTTGTTGCAGGACGATTTCACCGACCTGACCGGTCAGGTTCCGTGGCTGGGTGACATTCCGGTCCTGGGTGCCCTGTTCCGCAGTGCCGATTTCAGCCGCAACCAGAGCGAGCTGGTGATCATCGTGACACCACATCTGGTAACACCGACGACCAGCGATGCCTATGCCCTGCCCACCGACCGGGTTCGCCCGCCAAGTGAAAGCGAGCTGTTCCTGTTCGGCAAGGTCGCCAAGGGCACCGGCCCGCGCGGGGCCGCCGGCGAAGTGGCCAAGCAGGACTTTGGCGGTTCCTATGGCTATGTGATGGAGTGACGATGATGCACCTGCACATGCGCACCATGCTGATTGCGGCGGCGATGACCGCCCTGGCGTCCTGCACCAACGAAGCGGGCGCCGAACTGGACGAAGGCAACTTCGGCAACCCGACGATGAACAATACCCTGGTGATGTCGGGCCAGCGCGACTATGCCGTCAATCTGGCCAACCGCTTTGCGGCGGAAGTGCCATCGACCATCAACTTTGCCTTCAACTCGTCGCAGCTTGACGGCGAGGCGACGGCCGCCCTGTCGCGGCAGGCAAGCTGGATCCGGCAATTCCCCGAATTGCGGTTCAGTGTCTATGGTCACACCGATCTGGTCGGCAGCAACGGCTATAACAAGTCGCTTGGCCTGCGCCGCGCCCAGGCGGCGGTGAACTATCTGGTTGGTCAGGGGATCAGCCGGTCACGGCTGCAGGCGCTGGTGTCCTATGGCGAGACCCAGCCGCTGGTCGTCACCCAGAACGAGGAACGGCGCAACCGCCGCACCGTTACCGAAGTGTCGGGATTCATGCAGAACCACCCGGCGGTGCTGAACGGCAAATATGCCGAGGTGATCTTCCGCGAATATGTCGAAAGCGCCACAAGACCGCAGTCGCCCGTCGAAAAGAGCGGCGCCCAGTTGCAGCAAACCGGCAGCAATTAACTGAAACGAACAAGATCTGATCTGCCGGGCCGCTTGCGGCCCGGTTTCTTGTTTGAAATGCGACTTTGGGGACCTGTCGGCCAAACAATCCCGATGCCGAGGGTTAACAGTATTGAAAAATCGAATAATTACGATTTTTTAGCCCCAATGTTGCCAAGATTATACACGAGTTTCGCACGGTGAGAGCAATCGCACGGCGCTGAGTCGTGCGCGGGCAAAAGGCAGGATGCCGCGGCCAGAAGCAATTCGAAGCCGGGGCAATCCCGAATGAAAGCCTGTGCCCACCAAAGGAAGGACTTGAGGCAATGACGAGCATGGCAGCACTCCAACCCGAAGCCGCACCGATCCTCGCGTGCACGATTTCGCGCGATGTGCAGAATTTCGACCTGTTGATCGAGGATATGGAGGCCGAGCTTGGCGAAAGCTGGGGCGACCTGTCGTTCAATGACGCGGCGGTGTTCCTGCGCCAGCCGGAGGCGCAGGCGCTGGAGTTCGTGGCGATCGCCGTCGACGACGAGGATGAGGTCAACCTGGCCCGAATCACCGATCTGATCAAGACGGCCAAGGAAAACCAGATCAAGGTTATCCTGATCGCCGAAGAGGTCAGCCCGATTGCGCTGCATCAGCTGTTGCGGCTGGGGGCCGATGACTTCGTGCCCTATCCGCTGCCCGAGGGGGCCCTGCACGAGGCGATCGAGCGGATGCGCGCGCCTGCGCCCGCCGCCGCGCTTACCGTGGTGTCTGCCGACGACGGGCCGGTGACCACGCTGAAGCCGACCAACAACAAGGACGGCGTCATTCTGCCGGTGCATGGTCTGGCCGGCGGCGCCGGTGCCTCGACCTTTGCGGTGAACCTGGCGTGGGAACTGGCGACGATGTCCAAGGTGGATGCCCCGCGCGTCTGCCTGCTGGATTTCGACTTCCAGTTCGGCTCGGCGTCAACCTATCTGGACCTGCCGCGGCGTGAGGCGGTGTATGAGCTGTTGTCGGATACCGCAGGCGCTGACAGCCTGGTCTTCATGCAGGCGCTGGTGCCGTTCAACGACAAGCTGCACGTGCTTACCGCACCGTCCGAGATGCTGCCGCTGGATATCGTGACGGCAGACGACATCGCCAAGTTGATCCAACTGGCGCATGCCAACTTCGACTTCGTGGTGATCGACATGCCGACAACGGTGGTCAGCTGGACCGAAACCGTGCTGCAGGCGGCGCATGTCTATTTCGCGGTGCTGGAGCTGGACATGCGGTCGGCGCAGAACGCGCTGCGGATGATCCGCGCGCTGAAGTCCGAGGAACTGCCGTTTGAAAAATTGCGGTTCGTGCTGAACCATGCGCCGCGTTTCACCGATCTGTCGGGGAAATCCCGCGCCAAGCGGCTGGCCGAGAGCCTGGACATCGATATCGAGGTGTTCCTGCCCGATGGCGGTCATCAGGTGACGCAAGCGAACGACCACGGGCATCCGCTGGCCGAAAGCGCCGCCAAGAACCCGCTGCGGCGCGAGATTCTGAAGCTGGCCAAATCGGTCTATGAGTTGAACAAGGCGGTCGAGGCCGCCAAGGCCTGACCCTGAGGTCAGTGGAAAGGATACCCGATGTTCGCGCGTTTCAAGAAGCCCGGCCCGCTTGACAAGGCAACGGCACTTGCGCCGGAAGCTGCCGCGCAGGAAGGTGCCAAGGCACCGGCCAGCGCGTTGATGCAGCGCGGTCCGCAGGTCATGGCCAATGCGGCGGCGCAGCCTGCGGCGGCCGACAAGGAAAAGAAGCGCAAGGACCGGCTGGCCGAAATCCGGCTGGAACTGCACAAGCGCCTGCTGGACAGTCTGAACCTGGCCGCTCTGGAACATGCCGCCGAGGCTGATCTGCGGGCCGAAATCGTGTCGATCTCGTCCGAGGCGCTGGAAGAAATGAACATCGTCCTGAACAAGGACGACCGGCTGGGCCTGTATCAGGAGCTGTATGACGAGGTCATGGGCCTGGGCCCGCTGGAACCTTTGCTGAAGGATCAGACGATCAACGATATTCTGGTCAATGGTCCGCGCCGGATCTTTGTCGAGCGTGGCGGCAAGCTGGAACTGACCGACATCACCTTCAAGGATGAAAAGCACCTGCTGCGGATCATCGACAAGATCGTGTCGGCGGTGGGCCGCCGGGTCGACGAAAGCAACCCCTACGTCGACGCCCGTCTGTCGGACGGCAGCCGCTTCAACGCCATGGTGCCGCCGATTGCGGTGGACGGATCGCTGGTATCCATCCGGAAATTCAAGAAGGACAAGCTTGGCATCGCCGATCTGGTCAAGTTCGGTGCCTTTACCGAGGAGATGGCGGCCTATCTGCAAGCCGCCGTTGCCACCCGCCTGAACATCATCGTGTCGGGCGGTACCGGTTCAGGGAAAACCACCACGCTGAACGCGCTTTCATCGTTTATTGACAACTCCGAGCGCATCCTGACCATCGAGGATACGGCGGAACTTCAGCTGCAGCAGCTTCATGTCGGCCGGATGGAAAGCCGCCCCGCCAACGTCGAAGGCAAGGGCGCGGTGACACAGCGCGACTGCCTGCGCAACGCCCTGCGGATGCGCCCTGACCGGATTATCGTCGGCGAAACCCGGGGTGAGGAGGTGATCGACATGTTGCAGGCGATGAACACCGGCCACGACGGTTCGATGACCACGATCCACGCCAACTCCGCCCGCGATGGCGTAAGCCGTCTGGAAAACATGATCGCAATGGCCGGAATCGAAATGCCGATCAAAGCAGTTCGGGCCCAGATCGCCGCCGCGGTCAACCTGATCGTGCAGGCGTCGCGCCTGCAGGACGGTTCGCGCCGCATGGTATCAATCACCGAAATCACCGGCATGGAAGGCGACGTGATCTCTATGCAGGAGGTGTTCCGCTATGAACGCCTGGGCATGCAGCCTGATGGCAAGATCATCGGCCGCTTCAATGCCACCGGCGTGCGGTCGCATTATTCCGACCGGTTCAAACAATGGGGCTATGATCTGCCCGCCGGCATCTACGAGCCGATCATCTAGGGGAATGACATGGAAATTTCCGCCGCCCCGCTGATCTATGGCCTGATCTTCTTCGGCGTGCTGATGCTGGTCGAAGGCATCTATCTGACCGTTTTCGGCAAATCGATCAGCCTGAACAACAAGGTCAACCGCCGCCTGCACATGCTGGAAAAGGGCGGCACCCGCGAACAGGTGCTGGAACAACTCCGCAAGGAAATGTCCCAGCACATGAAGTCGCGCAAGATCCCGCTGTATTCGATCCTGTCGTCGAAGGCGCAAAAGGCCAACATCGCCTTTTCGCCCAAGGCATTGATCGGGATCATGGGACTGTTGACGGTGATCAGCTTCCTGGGCCTGACCGTCGGCACCGAGGCGTCGCTGCCGGTCCGGATTCTGGTGTCGATCGCGATGGGCATCGGCGCTGTCTACATGTGGGTGAACAAGAAAGCCAAGAAGCGGCTGTCGCTGATGGAGGAACAGCTGCCCGATGCGGTGGAACTGATGGTGCGGTCGCTGCGCGTCGGTCACCCGTTCACTTCGGCAATCAACATCGTCGCCAAGGAGGTCGCCGACCCGCTTGGCACCGAGTTTGGCGTCATCTCGGACGAGACCGCCTATGGCGGCGAGATCAGCACCTCATTGAAGGCGCTGGCCGAACGGATGGACATGCAGGATTTGCGCTTCCTGGCCGTGGCCGTAACCATTCAGCAGCAATCCGGCGGCAACCTGGCCGAAATCCTTGACGGGCTGGCCAAGGTGATCCGTGCCCGCTTCCGGCTGTTTCGCCGGGTCAAGGCGATCACCGGCGAGGCGAAGTGGTCGGGCATGTTCCTGTCGGTTTTTCCGCTGGGCGTGCTGTTGATGATCTTTCTGGTCAAGCCGGACTATTACGACGAGGTGCAGAAAACCTCGGCCTTCATCCCGGCCGCGCTGGTCGTTGCCGTCATGCTGGTGCTGAACATCATCATCATGCGGATGATGGTCAACATCAAGGTATAGAGTAGGACCTGCGAATGCTTAGCCAGATCAACGATTTCCTTGTTGGAACTTTCGGCGCCCTCGGGCCGCTGATCGCGGTGTTCGGCCTGGGGCTGATCCTTGTGCTGGTCACGCTGCCGGTGCTGCTGAAAAAGCGCTTTGATCCGATGGACAAGTTCCGCGATCAGGTCGGCATGCCCGGCAAGGGGTTGCCCAGCAAAGACGAACCAAAACGCAAGCTGCGCACCGGCATCAAGAACGACAAGCTGAACAAGTTCGCCACGTTCCTGGAGCCGCAGAATGCCGAAGAACTGTCTTCGGCCCGGCTGAAAATGCTGCAGGCCGGCTACAATTCGAAGGACTCGGTGCGGACCTTTCATGCGGCGCAGTTCGTGCTGGGCATCACCGCGCTGATCCTGGGGGTGGCCTATACCATCCTGACCAACAACGGCGAAGCGGTCAGCCCGGTCAAGATGGCGATGTCGGTGGTCGGGCCGGGTGCCGTTGGCTATTACCTGCCGAAATACTGGGTGGAGCGTCGCCGCCAGTCGCGCCAGCAGGAAATCATCAACGGTTTTCCCGATGCACTGGACATGATGCTGGTCTGCGTCGAGGCGGGGCAGTCGCTGGACCAGTCGATCCTGCGGGTGTCGCGCGAGATCCGCGCCGGCTTCCCGGCGCTGGCCGATGAGTATGAGATGGTGTCGAACGAGACCAAGGCCGGCAAGGACCGCACCACGGTGCTGCGCGACATGTCGGAACGGGCCGGGGTGGCGGACGTTTCGTCGTTTGTGACCGTTCTGATCCAGTCGGCCACGTTCGGCACCTCGATCGCCGAGGCGCTGCGGGTCTATGCCTCGGAAATGCGTGACAAGCGCGTGATGCGGGCCGAGGAAAAGGCAAACAAGTTGCCCACCAAGCTGACACTCTGTACCATGATGTTCACAGTGCCGCCGCTGCTGCTCATCATGATAGGACCGTCCGTGTACGAAATCAGCACCGTCTTGTCCAAAATGTCCGGCCTTTGACCGGATGAGGTCACGCAGACGTGCGTCGATCACCCTGCTGTTCCTGCTGGCCGCCTGTCAACAGACCGGCGGCCTTTCGGGTTCTGACCGGGGCCCCTACGCGCCTGATGGTCACCCGACGACCCGCGATGCCGTAGACGGACTGATTGTCGGGCATCGGCTGATGGCCGCCGGCGAGTATGAACTGGCGCTGAAAGCCTATTACCGGGCAGCATCGGAAGAAGGGGCGACAGTGGATGTGCTGTCGGCAATCGGCTCGGCCAACCTGCGGCTCGGCCGGCTGGGCCAGGCCGAAACCCGGCTGCGCCAGGCCCTTGAAGTCGATCAAAGCTTCGTGCCTGCGATGAACAACCTGGGCGTCGTGCTGATGGAACAGGGCAAGGTGCAGGAAGCCCGCGAAGTGTTCCGCAACGCCTTTGCTCTGGACAGTGGCCGTTCAGACGAGATTCGCGAAAATTTGCGACTGGCTATCGCAAAGGCCGACGATCTGGCCTATGCTCCCGATCAGGCATCGGATTTTGCGCTGGTACGCCGAGGCAACGGCGAATACCTGCTGCTTTCGACGCCCGACAAGGAACTTGAGGCAAACCCATAAGGCTGCACAAGCGGCCATCCTGAGGATCGAGCAGCAAAGGACGCGAAATGCGCCACCCTATCCTGATCATGCTGTGCACCGGCAGCGCCTTGGCGTTGGCTGGCTGCAACCAGGGCACCAGCACCGCCGAAGCCGCTCGCGCGATGAAATCGGTGAATGTCATCGACGAGTCAAACCTGAACGACATCATGCTGACGGTCGGCGACCCGGCGGAAGCCGTCGCCTATTTCACCAAGGCAACGAACGAAAACCCCGACCGGATCGACCTGCGCCGGGGTCTGGCCAAATCGTTGATCCGCAACAAAAGCGCGGCCCAGGGTGCCGCGACATGGGCGCAGATCGCCGCCTCGCCCGAGGCCACCAACGAGGATCGCGTCGCCTATGCCGATGCGCTGGTCCGGGCCAACGAATGGGACCTGGCCGAGACCGAGTTGAACAAGATCCCCCCGACATTCGAAACGTTCGAGCGCTACCGGATTGAGGCGATGGTGGCTGACAGCAACCAGGATTGGAAAAAGGCCGACAGTTTCTATGAAATTGCCATCGGCTTGACCACCAAACCCGGCCCGGTCCTGAACAACTGGGGTTATTCCAAACTGACACGCGGCGATTTCCCCGGGGCCGAAAAGCTGTTCACCGAGGCGATCAGCCATGATCCGACGCTGTTCACCTCGAAAAACAACTTGATGCTGGCCCGGGCGGCGCAACGCAAATATGACCTGCCGGTGGTGGCGATGAGCCAGCAGGAACGGGCGCAGCTGTTGTATACGTCGGCGCTGTCGGCGATCAAGCAGGGTGATGTCAGTGTTGGTCAAGGGCTGTTGAAGGACGCGATCGACACCTCGCCCACCTATTTCGAGGCGGCGCAGCGCTCGCTCGATGCCCTCGAAGGCGGCGCGTCGAACGGATGAGCGCGGACGCGGCCCTGTGGTTCCTGCCGTTCGTGCTGCCCGTTGCGCTGTGGGCGGCCTGGAACGACATGAAATTCATGAAAATCCCGAACCAGTCGGTGCTGGTTCTCGCGGTGATCTTTGCCGTGGTCGGGCTGATCGCCCTGCCCTTTGGCGATTATCTGTGGCGCTGGACGCATCTGGCGGCGGTGCTGGCGATCGGCTTTGTTGCCAACATGGCACGGCTGGTCGGGGCCGGCGACGCCAAGTACGCTGCGGCGATGGCACCGTTCTTTGCTCGAGAGGACCTGCCGCTGATCCTGCCGCTGTTCGCCGCCATTCTGCTGGGGGCATTTGCGGCGCATCGCGGCCTGAAGCTGGTGCCGGCGTTTCGCAGCGCCGCACCGGATTGGCAGTCTTGGACACGCGCCGATTTTCCGATGGGCCTGGCCCTGTCCGGCACGCTGGTGTTCTATCTGGTGATCAAGGCTGCCGCCCTGGGGTAACCGCGACAATCCCTTCAAATGCCGCGGCAACGGCCCATAATTCGCCCCAATTTCCCTGTTCAGTGCTGACAACGGGCTGCGGCCCTGCAACACGGATGTCACGCCATGAACATGCACACCACCACCAGCGTCGCCCCGCCGCCGTCGCCGCGCACGTTGGCCGAAACCGGGATTTCGCTGGTGATGCTGCGCGACATCTTGTTGAAAACCATGTTCCGGATGAATCTGGAGCAGGTCAGCGACATCGCCAAGGTCATCAGCCTGTCGGCACAGGTGACCCAGGAACTGATCGATCTGGCCCGAAGCCAGAAGCTGCTGGAGGCGACGGGCACATTGCACGCCAACTCTGGCAACGAAATGGGCTATCAGCTGGCCGATGCCGGCAAGGCGCGGGCGCTGGATGCCCTGGCGCAGTCGGAATATTACGGTGCCATTCCGGTGCCGCTGGAGGTGTACCGCGAACAGGTCAAGCGCCAGTCGATCCGCAACATCTCGCTGACCCGCGATCAGCTGACCGGCGCGATGGGCCACCTGATCCTGCCGCCGTCCCTGATCGACAATCTTGGCCCGGCGGTGTCGTCCGGCCGCTCGATCCTGATGTACGGCCCGCCCGGCAACGGCAAATCCTCGATCTCGAACGGCATCCGCGACGCTTTGGGCGACAAGATCTATGTGCCGCGCGCCATCGAATATTCCGGTCAGGTAATTTCGGTCTATGACCCGATCGTGCATTCCAAGGCGGAAGCGTCGGTCGACGATCCCAATTCGCTGCGTCGCACCTCGAACCGCTTCGACAACCGCTACGTGCTGTGCGAGCGCCCGACCGTGATCACCGGCGGCGAATTGAACCTGTCGATGCTCGATCTGGCCTACAATCCGACGGCACGCACCTATCAGGCGTCGCTGCAATTGAAGGCCACCGGCGGCGTGTTCATCATCGACGACCTTGGCCGCCAGGCAGAGCCGCCGCAGTCCATCGTCAACCGCTGGATCGTGCCCTTGGAGATGAACTATGACATCCTGGCACTGCAGTCGGGCGAAAAGTTCGTGGTGCCGTTCGACACGCTGGTGATCTTTTCCACCAACTTCCACCCGGCCGAAATCTTTGACGGCGCGGCGCTGCGGCGGATTTTCTTCAAGATCAAGATCGACGGGCCGGATCAGGAAAACTATCTGAAAATCTTCGCGATGATGGCGCGCAAGCGCAAGATGCCACTGAACGAAGCGGCGCTGATGCATCTGTTGAAGGTGAAGTATCCGACTATCGGCAATGTCTATTCGAATTATCAACCGATCTACCTGATCGACCAGATGATTGCGATCTGCAATTTCGAGGGAATTCCCTACCAGATGACCGCCGAGCTGATCGACCGGGCCTGGGCCAACATGTTCGTCAAGGTCGAAAAGATCGAGAAGTAGCGCGCCGGGCCAGCCTGGACGCAAAATTCTTCAGAAAAATTGTGGCAAAATCCTTTGAAGGATTTTGTCTGCCCGCCGCGTTGGCGTAGATGTTCGCCATGGTTGCCCTGCCCCCGCATTTCGCCGACTGGTTCGCCGCCAATGGATGGCAGGTGCATCCGCATCAGCAGGCGATGCTGGATCGCGCCGACGCTCCGGCGCAGTTGCTGATCGCCCCGACTGGCGGCGGCAAGACGCTGGCCGGTTTCCTGCCGACCTTGTGCGAACTGGCCGACGGCCGGCACAGGGGTCTGCATACGCTGTACATTTCGCCGTTGAAGGCGTTGGCCGCCGATATCCGCCGCAACCTGCGCCGCCCGGTGGAAGAGATGGCGCTGCCGATCCGGATCGAGGACCGGACCGGCGACACCTCGCAGAGCCAGCGCCTGCGCCAGCGCGCCGATCCACCTCATATCCTGCTGACCACGCCGGAAAGCCTGGCGCTGCTGATCAGCTATCCGGATGCGCCGCGAATCTTTGCGGGGTTGAGCCGGGTGATCGTCGACGAGATCCATGCCCTGGCCGAAAGCCGGCGTGGCGATCAGCTGATGCTGTGCCTGTCGCGGCTGTCGGCGCTGGTACCGGGGGCGCGCCGGGTCGGGCTGTCGGCCACGGTCGAGGACCCGGCGGCGATCGCGCATCTCTTGGCCCGTCATCCCGATCCCTGCGACATTCTGCAGGCCGACCCCGGGCCCAACCCCGATATCGCCATGCTGGACAGCGAAACGCCGCCGCCGTGGGCCGGGGGTGGTGGCCGCTATGCCATTCCGGAGATTCTGGAGCAGGTCCGGGCGCACCGGATCACCCTGATCTTTCACAATACCCGAGCACAGGCGGAATTGTTCTTTCGCGACCTGTGGCTTGCCAATTCCGATGATCTGCCGATCGGGATTCACCATGGTTCGCTGGCCCGCGAACAGCGTGAACGGGTCGAGGCGGCGATGGTCGCGGGGCAGTTGCGGGCGGTGGTCTGTACCGGCAGTCTTGATCTGGGTATCGACTGGGGCGATGTCGATCTGGTGATACAGGTCGGCGCGCCAAAGAACGTCAAGCGGCTAGTGCAGCGCATCGGCCGGGCCAACCACCGCTATAACGCGCCCTCCAAGGCGCTCCTGGTGCCGGCCAACCGGTTCGAGGTGGTAGAATGTCAGGCGGCGCTGCAGGCGGTGCGCGAACATGATCTGGACGGCGAGCCGCGCGGGCCGGGGCCGCGCGATGTGCTTTGCCAGCATATTCTGATCGCGGCCTGTGCGGGACCGTTTGCGGCGGAGGCGCTGTACCGCGAGGTGACAAGTGCCGGGCCCTATGCCGGGCTGAGCCGTGCGGCGTTTGACGAGTGCCTCGATTTCACCGCCACGGGGGGGTATGCACTGCGCGCCTATGACCGCTGGCAGCGGTTGAAACTGCACGCCGGGCTGTGGCAGTTGCGCGACCCTCGGGCAACGCGGGGCATCCGGATGAACATCGGCACCATCATCGACATCGAAACCCTGAAGGTGCGGCTAAAGGGCCGGATGGGCGGGCTGCCCCTGGGCGAGATTGAGGAAAGCTTTGCCGCGTCGCTGACCCCGGGCGACACATTCCTGATCGGCGGCGAAGTGGTGCGCTATGAAGGTCTTCGCGAAATGACCGTGGAAGTTACCCGCCAGCCGGGGCGGGAGCCACGGGTTGCGGTGTTTTCAGGCACCAAATTCGCCACTTCCACCCGGTTGACCGAGCGCATCCTGCGGATGTTCCGGCAGGACAGCTGGCCGGAACTGCCTGCGGCCATCGGCCATTGGCTGGCACTGCAACGCCAGGTGTCACGGCTGCCGGAGGTGGACCGGCTGCTGGTCGAAAGCTTCCCGCATGATGGGCGCGAGCATGTCTGCGTCTACGGCTTTGCCGGACGCAATGCGCAGCAGACATTGGGACTGCTCTTGACCAAGCGGATGGAGGAACAGGGGCTGCACCCGCTGGGGTTCGTGGCCACCGATTACGCCACGCTGATCTGGGGGCTGGAGCCGCTGCGGGACGCGGCACCGCTGTTCACGCTGACTGACCTGCGTCAGGGTCTGGATACCTGGCTGGCGGGCAACGCGGTGATGAAGCGCACGTTTCGCAACTCGGCGCTGATTGCCGGACTGATCGAGCGCAACCTGCCGGGGCAGCGCAAATCCGGTCGGCAGGCAACGTTTTCATCGGACATCCTTTATGACACATTGCGCCGTCACGACCCGGACCATTTGATGTTGCAGATCACCCGCGAGGAAGCGCTGCGCGGTCTGGTCGATTTCGGGCGGATAGAGGCGATGTTGGCCCGGATAGGCCCAAGGATCGATCATGTGGTCCTGCCCGGGGTGACGCCTTTGGCGGCGCCGCTGTTTCTGGAACAGGGCCGCATTCCGGTGCATGGCACCGGCCGCGAGCGGCTGCTGACCGAGGCCGCCGACCGGCTGATGCGGGCTGCCGGGCTAGCCTGAACCGCTTGCAATCCCTGCCCGGTTCAGGCATCGAACGAAGCATGAACAGTTATTCCTTCCACTTGCAGGGCGCTGATCTGCAGGCTTGCGGCTCTGGCGCGTTGTTCTGGCCTGCCGCGCGACTGTTGGTGGTATCTGACCTGCATCTGGGCAAGCCCGACCGGATTGCCCGGTTGGGTGGCACGCTGCTGCCACCCTATGCCAATCAGGATACGCTGCTGCGGCTGGAGGCCGAGATCGACCGGACCGGCGCTGCCACCGTGGTCTGCCTTGGCGACAGTTTCGACGACATGCGAGCCGCCGAGGAATTGCCGGACGCGGAAATGCTTTGGCTGACCCGTATGATGGCCGGCCGGCGCTGGATCTGGATCGCGGGCAACCATGATCCGGCCCCGTCGTTGTTGGGCGGCAGCGGTTTGTCAGAGTTGCGTCACCTGGGGCTGGTCTTTCGCCACATCGCCGTACCCGGTGACAGCGGCGAGGTATCGGGGCACTACCACCCAAAGGCGCGATTGTCCGCCGGTGGCAGCGGGCAGACTCGGCGCTGTTTTCTGCTGGATAGGGACCGGGTGATCCTGCCGGCTTTCGGCACCTATACCGGTGGGCTGCACAGCGATGTGCCGGTGCTGAGCGGCCTGATGCGGACCGAAGCGCTGGCCGTGCTGATCGGCCCGGCGGTGCTGACAATTCCGATGCCGCGCGATCAAAGGAGACCGTTGGCCCTGACCTCTTCCAGATAACTGCGGCTGACCGGCACCAGTCTGCCGTCACGCAGCCGCAACTGCAGCCGCCCGCTGGCCCGGACGGGTTCGGCGACCGCCATCTTTGCCACCCAGTGCGACCGGTGTACCTGCAGACCCTCGACCCCGTCCAGTTCGCGGATCGCATCGGCAAAGCGCATCAGAAGCGTCGCCTCGCCCCGCGCCGTCTGCACCACCACATAATGATCACGCACCGACAGATGCAGGACATCGCCGCGCTTGTCGGCGTCGATCCGGGCCAGTATTTGCGGAATGTGCTGGTGCGCCGGAATGGCCGGGGCGAACGCTGCCGGCGGCGCGGCAGTAAGGTCGGCTGAAACCGGCTGCCACAGTGATTTCACGGTGCAGACCAGGATGGAAGCGACAAAAGTGGTCAGCCACATGACCCAGAACGGCACCATGGTCGCCTGACCGACGCCCTCCAGCGCCTTGGTCGTCAGATAGACCACGGGCGCAAATGCCGATGAAAAGATCACCGCAACGGTGACCGAGCGTTGCCAGTTGCGCAGATGCGCCAGCCCGCGATCGGTCAGAACGCGAAAGATGTAGGCCACCGGGATCGATGCACCGATCAGTCCGCCCCAGTAACCAAGCCGGACCGGAAAACGCATGCCGGCATAGGTTCCGAACGGTCCGGCCAACGCTACCAGCAGCGTCAGCACTGCCCAAAGTGCCAGCGTACGCGGCGCGAAAACCTGCCTTTGCCAATCCTGCCTGGCCGTCAGTGCCACGATTCTGCCTCTGGTCTCGGTTTGGCGGATCACCCTTTGCAGAATGCAAATATCAAGGTGTGACACCCGGAACAACGGACTTCAGTCTGATTTTGTGCCGTGCGTCACATCACGTTATCGTGCGCTGCTACCCGCCCGGCGCGATGAGCGCGGCATGGCGGCGATGCGTGCCGTTTGCGGCGGTTTGGGATCCGCGGTACGCCGCACCCCAATTGCACTGCCCCGATGCCGCTGTCTGTCAGGGCTTTCTGGCATGCGGATAAGAAAAATAGCGACCTGGAAGCGGGTCATTCGGACAGAAGTGGTTGATCGGCTGACCGCCGGGGCGGGGTCAGGCCGTCAGTCCCTGCGGTTCCGGCAGGCCGTTGGCCCGGCAGGCAGCGGTCAGGGTGTTGGCCAGCAGGCAGGCGATGGTCATCGGCCCGACACCGCCCGGCACCGGTGTGATGGCCCCCGCCACAGCCGCCGCGCCGGCAAAATGAACATCGCCGACCAACATCGTCTTGCCGTCGCGCTCGATCCGGTTGATGCCGACGTCGATCACAGTTGCCCCGGGTTTGACATGATCACCGGTGATCATTTCGGCCCGGCCGACAGCTGCCACCAGAATGTCGGCGCGGCGGCAGACCTGCTCCAGTTCCCTGGTTCTCGAATGGGCAATCGTCACGGTACAACTGTCTCGAAGCAACAGGTGCGCCATCGGCTTGCCGACGATATTGGAGCGCCCGACCACCACCGCATTCATCCCCGCCAACGTGCCATGATGATCGCGCAGCATCATCAGGCACCCCAGAGGCGTGCAAGGAACCATGCTCTTTTGCCCGGTTGCCAGCCGCCCGACGTTCGATATGTGAAAGCCGTCGACGTCCTTGGCCGGATCGATCGAGTTGATCACCAGGTCCTCGTTCAGGTGTTTCGGCAAGGGCAGCTGCACCAGAATGCCGTGCACTTGCGGGTCGGCGTTCAGCCTTGCAATCAGCGCCAGCAGATCGGCTTCGCTGGTGGCGCGGTCCAGCCGGTGTTCATAGCTGTTCATGCCGACCTCGGCGGTCTGCTTGCCTTTGGCCCTGACGTAGACCTGCGACGCCGGGTCTTCGCCGACCAGCACCACGGCCAGTCCGGGCACCAGGCCGTGTTCCGCCTTCAGTCGCGCGACGTGGGCCTGTACCTGCGTCCGCACCTTGGCCGCAAAGGCTTTGCCGTCGATGATCCTTGCCGTCATTCCACAGGGTCCTTCCCCAGACTGTCCTCTTCGCGGGCGATCGACCAGTCGATCAGCTTGCGCCACAGCTTTTCGATTTTGTCCTGCGGCAGCCCGTGCGTCGCTGCATGACGCCGCACGTTGGCCACCACCTCCTCGACCCGCGTATCGATCCGGGCGGGCAGGCCCAATCCGGTCTTGATCGCCGCCGCCCGGTCGATGTAGCCGGTGCGGTCGGCAAACAGCGCCACCAGCTCTGCATCCAGCCGGTCGATCTCGGCCCTGATCTCGGCCATGGTGGTGCAGTCATCCGGGGTCTTCATCGCAGCCTCGCGGTCGCTTTGGGTGCCCACCTCATAGCCAAGGCATCCCGAAAGGACAACGCGACACCTTGATCAGAACAGCCCTTCGATCTGGCCCGCGTCGTTCAGCCGGATGGTCTGGGCCGAGGGCACCTTGGGCAGGCCGGGCA
>JANNRR010000161.1:0-12482 GCA_031401675.1 Paracoccaceae bacterium | reverse complement strand
CTGCGGGCGGCGGCCATTGAGAAACCCGTCGGTCTTGCTGACGTCCAGCGTGAGGACATCGGGCAGCAGCAGGTCCGCGATCACCGCTGAATAGGCCGCATCACCGTTAATGCGCACCAGGCTGGCAATGGCCGCGTCGCGGAAGAGCTGCCGATCCGTGGCCGGCACCCACGGTTGAAGGCGTCTTTGAGTGGCGCCGGGATCAGGACCGTATTGATGACCGGCAGGCCCTCGCGATCCACCTGGACGAATGCGCCGTGATCCTTGTCCTCCTTGTCAACTTTGCCCGAACGCATCGTCAACTTCGAGCGGCTGTGCCAGTGCCTGCAGCAGCAGGAACTCGGTCACGGTCAGCGACACCTCGCCGCCCTTCCATGTCACGGAATGGCGCAGCGGGTCCATGGTCAGCGAGCCGCGCACCATCACCTTGGTTTCTTCGGTCGTGGCCACCTCGCCCGTTAGCACCACTTCCTGACGGCGCAGGAGCGCGCGGATGCGTTCGACCAGCAGGCGCTGGCTGAACGGCTTTTTCACATAGTCGTCGGCACCCATCCGCAGACCCAGAACCTCGTCGATCTCGTCATCCTTGGAGGTCAGGAAGATCACCGGCATCGCGGTCTTTTGCCGCAGCCGCTGCAACAGGTCCATCCCGTCCATCCGGGGCATCTTGATATCCAGCACCGCCATGTCCGGCATGCGCTTGTTAAAGGCGTCGAGCGCGGATTGGCCGTCGTTATACGTCTCTACCTCGAAACCCTCTGCCTCCAGAGTCATCGAAACCGACGTCAGGATATTCCTGTCGTCGTCCACCAGGGCGATCCTAGACATGTTGGCTTCCTTGTACTGCTCTGTTGCCTGTTTTTCATCCATAATCCGGGTTCCGGCATGTGGAATCAACAGTTAAGTGCGAATCATCTGGGCGACACAGGGGCATCGAACCCGAAAAATCGTAAGGTTTGACTAATTTGTCTCACTCGGGTTGATCGGCGACGGGGCGGCGACAATGGTTGCGCTAACCCGGGCGTGGTTGCGCTAACACGGCAAATGTTTGTTTTCTTGTGATTATTTCTCGTGCTAGATTTCGGATGCCGGGCCACCTCTGCCTGCGCCGGTGCGCATTTGACCTCTTGCACCGTGTTTTTGACCTTGACCGCCAGATTGTGGCAACCGGAGTGTGCAGATGAACCAAGACCTCGTGAACCCCGAAGGACGGCTGGAGCAGCACGGCATCACCGGGTTGGGGCACGTGTATTACAACCTGACCGAGCCCGGATTGATGGAGGCGGCGATCGGGCGGGGCGAGGGCAAGATGGGGCAGGGCGGCGCACTTCTGGTGGCCACCGGCAGCCACACCGGGC
Source organism: Paracoccaceae bacterium (assembly GCA_031401675.1). Classification (GTDB taxonomy): domain Bacteria; phylum Pseudomonadota; class Alphaproteobacteria; order Rhodobacterales; family Rhodobacteraceae; genus JANNRR01. The sequence continues at coordinate 11,124 of JANNRR010000161.1, read as the reverse complement.
GGTCGCCAAAGGACAAGTTCGTGGTGCGCACGGGTTCGGTTGCGCCGCACATCTGGTGGGAAAACAACGGGGCGATGACGCCTGCCGGGTTCGATCGGCTGAAGGCCGACATGCTGGCCCACATGCAGGGCCGCGACTATTTCGTGCAGGACCTGTATGCCGGGGCCGACCCGGCGCACCGGCTGGATGTGCGGGTGGTGACGGAACTGGCCTGGCACGCGCTGTTCATCCGGCATCTGCTGCGCCGCCCGGCGCTGGCGGAACTGGCGCGGTTTGCACCGGATTTCACGCTGATCAACTGCCCGTCCTTCACCGCCGATCCGGCCCGGCACGGTTGCCGCAGCGGTACGGTGATCGCGTTCAACCTTGACCAGAAGCTGATCCTGATTGCCGGTACCGCCTATGCCGGCGAGAACAAGAAGGCGGTGTTCACCCTGTTGAACTACCTGCTGCCGGAAAAGGGCATCATGCCGATGCATTGCTCGGCCAATCACGCGCCGGGCAATCCCGTGGACACGGCGATCTTTTTCGGCCTGTCGGGCACCGGCAAGACCACGCTGTCTGCCGATCCCTCCCGGGTGCTGATCGGCGACGACGAACACGGCTGGTCGGACCGCGGCACCTTCAATTTCGAGGGCGGCTGCTATGCCAAGACCATCAACCTGTGCCCGCAGGCCGAACCCGAGATCTACGCGACCACCGCCAGGTTCGCCACGGTGGTCGAGAACATGGTGTTCGATCCGCAGACGCGCGGGCTTGATTTCAGCGATGACAGCCTGACGGCCAACACCCGCTGCGCCTATCCGCTGGACTATATCTCGAACGCTTCTGCCACCGGGCTGGGCGGGCATCCGCGCAACATCATCATGCTGACCTGCGATGCCTTTGGCGTGCTGCCGCCGATTGCGCGGCTGACCCCGGCGCAGGCGATGTATCATTTCCTGTCCGGCTTCACCTCGAAGGTGGCGGGGACCGAGCAGGGGATTACCGAGCCGCAACCGACGTTTTCCACCTGTTTCGGCGCGCCGTTCATGCCGCGCCGGCCCGAGGAGTATGGCAGGCTGCTGCAGGCAAAGATCGCGAAGCACGGGGCCAGTTGCTGGCTGGTCAATACCGGCTGGACCGGCGGGGCCTACGGCACCGGCAGCCGGATGCCGATCCGGGCGACCCGGGCGCTGCTGACGGCGGCGCTTGACGGCTCGCTGAACGGTGCCGCGTTCCGGCGCGATCCACATTTCGGGTTCGAGGTGCCGGTGGCGGCACCCGGAATGACGCCGGAGCTGCTGGACCCGCGCCGGACCTGGGCCGATCCGGCGGCCTATGACGCGCAGGCGCGCAAGCTGGTGGCGATGTTCGCTGCCAATTTCGCGCAATATGTCGCGTTCATCGACGAGGATGTGCGGGCCGCCGCCATCGGGTGACGGGGCGTCCGGATCTGGACGTTTTCGAAAAGTGTTCTGAATCAAAGGATTGATTTCCAGGAATTAACCAATTGGCAAGAATTGATTTTCGGGCGTGGTTTCACGTTTCGTCGTCCGGACAGGACCGGGGCATCGGAGCGCAGCCTGCGGGCAATTCCGCCGTGGAACCCGACCCCGGCCCGCCCTGCTAACCCGTTGTGCCATCGCAGATGCCTGATATGATCCGCAAAAGCCACTATTTTCATGGGGTAGTTACATGACCACATTCTTCATTTCGACCAATACCATCGGTGCCGGAGCCCAATTCACCTTTACCGCCTCGGGCGATGCTCTGGTCGTGCTGCCGAATGCGACGCTGGGATCGACCAGTGGAGCGGCCATCGGCTTTGGTGCTTTCACCGACGTCGAGATTGCGGTGCTGGGAACGCTGGTCAGCAGCGCAGAGATCAGGCTGCCCACCAACTCGAGCTTCACGCTTGCCACGGGTGCCAGCTTCCTGAGCTTCGAGCCGCTCGCCGGGAATTCCGGCTTGTTTCTGAATGGCGCAAACAGCCTTGCGCAGATCAACGGCACCCTGAGCGCACAGGAGTCTATCGGCATCCTCACAGGGGGCGGCGGCAACACGGTGAACGTGACCGGCTCGGTTTCGGCCGCGAGTGCTGTCTTCCTGGGCCTGAGTGGGGCCAGCGGCGACATTCTGGTGAACGCGGGCAGCATCACGGCCAGTGCGGTCGATGACGCCAGCCGCAACACCCGCTTCAACAACGCCGTCTTCACCGAAGGCGCAAATACCCGCATCACCAATCTGGCCGGGGGCACCCTTACCGCGACCTCTTCCGAGGGCAACGGCGTGCGCATCGGCGCTGGCGGCACCGGCAGCATCGTGACCAATCACGGCACGATCACCTCGATCAATGCCGCAGGGATCGATTTCTCGGGCTTGGGCGTCAGTCAGACGGCCAGGCTGATCAACACCGGCGTGATCGCCGGGTTCCAGCTGGCCTTCGAGGCCACCACTGCTGCGGGGAATCTGACCATTCAGAACAGCGGACAGATGATTGGAAATGTGTCCGTGGGCAGTGGCAACGATATCTTTGACGGCCGCGGCGGCCGGATTGACGGCTTGTGGTCCGGCGGCGACGGGGCCGACCTGTACGACGGGCGGGGGGCGACGGTGATTACCGGAACCGTCGGCGGCGGCAACGGCAACGACACCCTGCTGGCTGGCGACGGGGCCGAGACGATCACCGGTGACGACAACCTTGACACCATCCGGGGCGGCGGCGGTGACGACCGGCTTTTCGGCGGCAATCACTCTGACCTGGTGACGGGCGATGACGGTAATGACGAGTTGTTCGGCGGGGCCGATTTCGACGACATGTCGGGCGGTGCCGGGCATGACACACTGAGCGGCGGCGATGGCGGGCTGATTGCCCGGGGCGGCGACGGCGATGACGAGCTTTATGTCGATGTGAGTGCCACGGCGTCGTTCGTGGCCGGCTACGGCGGCACCGGGAACGACTATTTTCAGGGCGGCCAGATCAGCGACTACATCTATGGCGGCAGCGGCGAAGACGAGATCCACGCCGATGCGGGCGATGACGTGGTTTACGGCGGCATCGGCGACGACACGATCGACGGCTTTGACGGGGCCGACAGCATCTATGGCGGCGCAGGCGACGACCAGATCCTGGGCGGCATCGGCAAAGACTCGCTCGAGGGCGGCACCGGGGCCGATGTGATCCTGGCCGGGGCGGAGGCTGACCGGGTCAATGGCGGCACCGGCAATGATTCCCTGTCGGGCGAAGCCGGTGTGGACGCGCTGAACGGCGGGGCGGGCGACGACACGCTGACGGGCGGGGCGAACCGGGATGTCATGTCCGGAGGCACGGGGGCCGATGTCTTCGTGCTGGCTACGGCGTCCGAGTCGGGTGTGGCCAACACAACCCGCGACACCATCACCGATTTCAAAAGCGGCAGCGACACCTTCGATCTGAGCCTGATGGATGCGGACACGACGCTGGCCGGCAATCAGGCCTTCATCTTCATCGGCAACGCTGGCTTCAGCAACACGGCGGGGGAGCTGTCCTATTCGGCCTTGCTCGGGGTGCTTCGGGGCGACACCAATGGCGACGGGGTACAGGATTTCGTGGTGGAGTTCCAGAATCTGGCGGCGCTGGTGGCCGGGGACCTGATCCTTTGAAGCCGTTCCGGTTTACAAGGAACCCGAAACCGCCGCCTTCGGTAGCACTCGAATGCGCTTTCCGATAATCCTGTTTGCAGGAAACCCCGCGCTGTTCTGGCCGGGCTGCTGCATTCGGCGGTTGGGCACTGCCGGGTGAATGACCGCCCGCGCGGCGTGGTACCGGCCGGTTCCCGGCGCTGACCGGTCATTTGACGGAGGCGGACATGCAACTGATCACCATTCTGGGCGAGATATTGCCGGTTCTTGGCACCGTCGGGCTGCTGGGCCTGTGGCTCTATCAGCAGACCGGCATCGAACGCCGCGCCGGCGAGGTGCGGGCGCTGCAGGCCGCGCGCGCCGAGTTTCAACTGTACCAGTCGCACAACGCCCTGTTCAACGCGATCGACGCGGCAGCGGGGAAACCCGGGAACAACCCCGATCAGCCGCGCAGCTTTCAGATCTACAATTATGAACTGGGATTGGCGGCTCTGGAAAAGGCGTTGAGCGAGGCGGACAAGGTGGGCATTCCGGCAGCGGTCGATGCCTATGCCGGTCCCGGAAGTGATGCCGAAAAGCTGGAACGGGTGCAGACCCGTCTGGGGCTGTTGCAGACCCGGATCGCCGCGCGCGAGGCGACCAGCCGGGCGGCGGCGGGCCGGGCGCGGGCGGTTTATGTCCGCCTGTATGTCGCGCTGTCGCTGATGGCCGTGCTGGGGGCGGTTCTGAAGGTGGTCGACAAGCTTGCGGTCTAGCGACGGATCATCGGGCCCCCCTACACCTCCAGCGCCCGGCGCAGCAGGTTCAGCCCGGTGATCGCCAGCACCACCAGCGTCCAGCGCCGGAACCGGGCGGCGTCAAGCCGGTCCTGCAGCCGGAACCCGGCCCACAGCCCGAGCATCGCCGGGATCACCAGTGCCGCCGAAAACGGCACGGTGGCGGCGTTCATCACGCCCGATTGCAGATGCGCCGCGAACAGAACCACCGCGCCGATCAGGAACACCACGCCCTGGACCCGGATGCTCTCGGTCTTCTCGGTACCGACCGACTGCAGATAGACCAGCACCGGCGGCCCCCAGATACCTGAAATGCCGCCATAAAGCCCGGCGACGATGCCGGTGATCACCTCGGCCCGGGTCCGGTGCGCCACCTTGAGGCGCACCTGCCAGCCCAGAAGCTGCGTCATCGCAAACACCATGATCGGCCCGCCAAGCAGGGCAAAGAACAGCGGTTGCGGGATCAGCAGCACCAGTTGCGCGGTGATGGCGATGAACAGGACGATGCAGCCGATCATCCGCCGGTAGGTGACGACCGAGCCCCAGGCCGCACGCCAGCCCTGCCGCAGCGACTGGCTGATGTTGGTGGCCACGGTCGGCAGGATCAGCGCCGCCAGCGCCAGTTCGGCGGAAAGGAACGAGCCGAGGCCGGAAATCATGATCATCGGCATGGCAAAGCCGACCGCGCCCTTGACGAAACTGGCGAACAGGGTCACCGCGACGGCCAGCAGGAATGTGGCTGCGTTCAATCCATCCGGCCAACCCATCGTGCGCCCTTTCCCGGTCGCGGGCAGATTTACCGGGTTTCCGCTGGCGTGCCACCCGGATTCCGCCGCGACACTTTCATTCGCATGGTATCGAACAATTGATTGTTTGTTGCGCTGCAACTGCAAACAGTCTATCCCCTCGGCAATTACCCGAAGGAGCGTTGCATGCCGCATGATGGTCAACCGACCCCGCCAGATGACACGACGTTGCTGCCGGGACTGACCGATCTGACGGCTGCCGCTGTCGGGGCTGCCACCGCCTTTGCCGGGCTGGCGCGCGCCCGGGTTGCGCAGCTGATCGCACCCGGCGGACGGGTGACGGTGGCCGCCCTGGACCGGCATCAGGTCGCGGCGCACGGGTTGGCCTGGATCGCCACCTATGTCGAAAGCCTGCGTCAGTTGCAGCACTGGGCGATGCAACTGCAGGACGAGAGCCGCTTTGGCGACACCGAGGCGCTGATCCTGCAGATCGGCTTTGGCGAGTATCTGTGCCAGCTTGGCGGCGGCATCCCGATGAGCCAGGGCGAAATCCTGCGCCCGCAGGATGTCGGCCTGCACACGGCCGATCTGTCGGTGCTGATGGTGCCTTCGGTGGTGACGCTGACCGAGCTCGGCAACAGTGCTGCGGCCCGCACCCGGCTGGTGGCGCTGATGCAGCAGGCGCACGGGCATCTGACCTTTGGCGCGACCGGGCTGGAGCCGGAGCTGGAAATGATCCGCGACCAGTTCCGGCGCTTTTCGGATACCAAGGTTGCGCCGCACGCCCACGGCTGGCACCTGCGCGACGAACTGATCCCGATGGCGATCATTGCCGAACTGGCCGATCTGGGCGTTTTCGGCCTGACCATCCCCGAGGCGTTCGGCGGGCTCGGCCTGTCGAAAACCTCGATGGTGGTTGTGTCAGAGGAATTGTCGCGCGGCTACATCGGGGTGGGGTCGCTGGGCACCCGCAGCGAGATTGCGGCCGAGTTGATCCTGTGCGGCGGTACCGAGGCGCAAAAGCAGCACTGGTTGCCGCTGATGGCAAGCGGCGCGATTCTGCCGACAGCGGTGTTTACCGAACCGGGGGCCGGGTCCGATCTGGGCAGCCTGCGCACCCGCGCGGTCCGCGACGGCGACACCTATGAAATCACCGGCAACAAGACCTGGATCACTCATGCCGCCCGCGCCCACGTAATGACGCTCCTGGCCCGGACCGACCCCGCCAGCACCGACTACCGGGGCCTGTCGATGTTTCTGGCCGAAAAGACCCCCGGCAGCGATGCCGAGCCGTTCCCGACACCGGGGATGAGCGGCGGCGAGATCGGCGTGCTCGGTTACCGCGGGATGAAGGAGTACGAACTGGCGTTCGACGGCTTCCGGGTTGGGGCCGGCGGGTTGCTGGGGGGGGTCGAGGGGCAGGGCTTCAAGCAGCTGATGCAGACCTTCGAGTCCGCGCGCATCCAGACGGCGGCACGGGCCATCGGCGTGGCACAGTCGGCGCTGGATGCGGGGCTGGGCTATGCCGCAGGGCGGCAGCAGTTCGGCCGCGCGCTGGTCGACTTCCCCCGGGTGTCGGGCAAGCTGGCGATGATGGCGGTCGAGATCATGCTGGCGCGGCAGCTGACCTATTTTTCCGCCCGCGAGAAGGATGCCGGGCGGCGCTGCGATCTGCAGGCCGGCATGGCCAAGCTGCTGGCGGCGCGGGTCGCCTGGGCCGCCGCCGACAATGCGCTGCAAATCCATGGGGGCAACGGCTTTGCGCTGGAGTATCCGATCAGCCGGATATTGTGCGATGCGCGGATCCTGAGCATCTTTGAGGGGGCGGCGGAGATTCAGGCGCAGGTGATTGCGCGAAGGCTGCTGGAATAGGGCAGAGGGGGCGCTGCCCCCGCCTGCGGCTCCCCCGGGATATTTGCGACGGAATGAAGGGGGCAGCAGGTGGAGGATACCGGTCGGGGGGCAGGTTTCAGCGCGTCGGAACCGGCACCTCGCCGCGATAGTCGTAGAAGCCGCGCTGGGTCTTGCGGCCAAGCCAGCCGGCCTCGACATATTTGGTCAGGAGCGGGCAGGGGCGGTATTTGGTGTCGGCCAGACCGTCGTGCAGCACGTTCATGATGGCCAGGCAGGTGTCGAGCCCGATGAAATCGGCCAGTTCCAGCGGGCCCATCGGGTGGTTGGCGCCGAGTTTCATCGAGGTGTCGATCGATTTGACCGAGCCGACGCCTTCGTACAGCACATAGATCGCCTCGTTGATCATCGGGATCAGCAGGCGGTTGACGATGAAGGCCGGGAAATCCTCGGAACTGGAGGAGGTCTTGCCGATCCGTTCGACCACGCCCAGACAGGTCTGATAGGTGGCGTCATCGGTGGCGATGCCGCGGATCAGTTCGACCAGTTGCATCACCGGCACCGGGTTCATGAAATGAAAGCCCATGAACTTTTCCGGCCGGTCGGTGCGCGATGCCAGCCGGGTGATCGAGATCGACGAGGTGTTGGAGGTCAGGATGGTGTGCGGCTGCAGATGCGGCACCAGTTGTTCGAAAATGGCGATCTTGACCGCCTCCTTTTCCGTCGCGGCCTCGATGATCAGATCGCAGCGCCCCAGGTCGGTCAGCGTGGCGGTGGTGCCGATGCGGGCCAGGGCGGCGACCTTCCCGGGCTCGGTCACCTTGCCGCGTGCCACCTGCCGGTCGAGGTTGCGGGCGATCTGCAGCAGCGCCTTGCCCAGCATGTCGGCAGAGATGTCGGTCATCAGCACGTCATAGCCTGCCAGCGCAAAGACATGGGCAATGCCGTTGCCCATCTGGCCTGCGCCGACGATGCCGATCGAAGAAATGCTCATGCGGTTTTCCCAATGCCTGCCGCCCCGATCATAGGCGGCGCTGCGGCACCGGCGCAAGCGGCAAGGATCGGCGCAAGTTGCCTCAACTTCGCGCCTTAGCCATTTGGAAACCCGGGCGCGGCAGTCTTTGCCTTGGGTGAGTCGGAAACAATTGGTGGGTGGTATGACCTATGAACGCTTGGGCGAGGGTGCCCTCGACTATTTTCCGTGCCGGTATGGCACGTCGAAACTGCTGTTCCGCGGGCCGCGCCGCAAGCTCGAAGGGGCCTATTGCGCGGTTCTGGGCGGGACCGAGACCTATGGCAAGTTCATCGCGGCGCCCTATCCGGCGCTGATCGAAGCGTCATCGGCGATCCCGATGATCAACTTTGGCTGCGTGAACGCCGGGGCCGACGTCTTCGTCAATGACCCGACGGTGATCGAGGCTTGCGTCCGGGCGCGGGTGACGGTGGTGCAGATCACGGGTGCCCACAACATCTCGAACCGGTTCTACGCGGTGCATCCGCGCCGCAACGACCGGTTCCTGCGGGCCTCGACGCTGCTGAAGGCGATCTACCGCGAGGTGGATTTTACCGAGTTCCACTTTACCCGGCACATGTTGTCGACGCTGCAGACGCTGTCGCCGGAACGGTTTGCCGTCGTCGCCGAGGAGTTGCAGGCGGCCTGGGTGGCGCGGATGAAGCTGCTGCTGGGCAAGACCGAGGGCAAGACCGTGGTGTTGTGGATGGCCGATCAGGCTCCAGACGAGACCGGCGGGTTTGACGGTCTGGGCCGGGACCCGGTGCTGGTAAGCCGCGCGATGATCGAGGCTATCCGGCCGCATTCGACGCATTTTCTGGAGGTTGTGGCCAGCCTGCGGGCACGCACGGCCGGTCTGGCGGGCAAGCTGTTCACGCCGATGGAGGAACCGGCGGCACAGGAAACCCCCGGGCCGCTTCTGCATCAGGAAGTGGCGGATGCCCTGGCACCGGTGCTGGAGCGGATCATCTGATCCGCGCCGGGCCCCCGGGGTCGCGCGGCCCCCCGGGCAGCCGCCGGGTCAGAGCTTTTCGGTAAGCTCGGGCACGGCCTGGAACAGATCGGCGACCAGTCCGTAGTCGGCGACCTGAAAGATCGGGGCCTCTTCATCCTTGTTGATCGCCACGATCACCTTGCTGTCCTTCATCCCGGCCAGGTGCTGGATCGCCCCCGAGATTCCGACGGCGATGTACAGATCCGGGGCCACGACCTTGCCGGTCTGGCCGACCTGCCAGTCGTTCGGGGCATAGCCGCTGTCGACCGCCGCGCGGCTGGCCCCGACGGCGGCGTTCAGCTTGTCGGCCAGTTTTTCGATGATCGCAAAGGCATCGGCGCTGCCCACACCGCGCCCGCCAGAGACGACGATGCTGGCGCTGGTCAGTTCGGGCCGGTCGGTGGAGGCGACCTTGTCCTCGACCCAGGCCGACAGGCTGCCATCGGGCTGCGAGGCGATCTTTTCCACGGCGGCCGCGCCACCGGTTCCGGCCGACGTAAAGGTCGCGGTGCGGACCGTCATCACTTTTTTGGCGTCGCCTGAGACCAAAGTCTGGATCGCGTTCCCGGCATAGATCGGCCGCTCGAAGGTCGCGGCGTCGATCACGCCGATCACTTCGGAAATCACCATCACATCCAGAAGCGCCGCCACCCGCGGCAGCACGCTTTTGGCGAAAGCGGTGGAGGCCGCGACAATATGCTCATAGGGCCCGGCAATTGCGGCCACCAGCGCTGCCGTAGGCTCGGCCATGCCGTGACAATAGGCGTGGCCGTCGGCGAACAGCACCTTTGACACGCCCGCCAGCCCTGCCGCTTCGGCAGCCGCCGCCTCGCCACCGCTGCCCGCCACCAGCACGGTCACCTCACCGATGCCCTTGACGGCAGCAAGCGTCTTGCCGGTCAGGTCGGTGGCCAGTTGCCCGTTTATCACTTCTGCCAACAGAAGAACGCTCATCAGATCACCCCCGCTTCATCGCGCAGTTTCGCAATCAGTTCGGTGACCGATCCGACTTTTACGCCCGCCTTGCGTCCCGTGGGTTCCACGGTCCTGACCACCTTGAGCCGCGGGCTGACATCCACCCCGTAGTCGGCCGGGGTCTTTTCATCCAGCTGTTTCTTCTTGGCTTTCATTATGTTGGGCAGGCTGGCGTAGCGCGGTTCGTTCAGCCGCAGATCAACGGTGACGATGGTGGGCATCTGCACCCGGATGGTCTGCAGCCCGCCATCCACCTCGCGCGTGACCACGGCATGGTCGCCGTCAACAGCCAGTTCGCTGGCAAAGGTCGCCTGGCTCCAGCCCAGCAGCGCCGACAGCATCTGCCCCGTCGCGTTCATGTCATTGTCGATCGCCTGCTTGCCGCAGATCACCAGGCCCGGTGCTTCGTCGCGCACGACGGCTGCCAGGAGCTTGGCCACGGCAAGCGGCTCGATATCGGTGTGGACGTTGTCGGTGGCCTCGATCAGGATGGCGCGGTCCGCCCCCATCGCCAGCGCAGTCCGCAGGGTTTCCTGCGACTGCCTGACGCCGATCGAGACCGCGATGACTTCGGTTGCCGTCCCGGCCTCGCGCAGCCGGATCGCGGCTTCGACCGCAATCTCGTCGAACGGATTCATGCTCATCTTCACGTTGGCCAGATCGACGCCCGATCCGTCCGCCTTGACACGGACCTTGACGTTGTAGTCGATCACCCGTTTGACCGGCACCAGAACCTTCATCAGCCGTCTCCCTCAACCGCAAAACCTTGCGCCCTGTTACCGCCCCCCGGCCCGGCGCGACAGATCAAAATCGACAATCCCGGTCGCAAGGACGCCGTGTCGCAACCCGGATCAGCGCCTCGGGTTTCGTTTTTGGCCCAAATCCCCCCGCCGGAGGCTCCGGCCTCACCGCTCGTTAGCGCTCACCGATTCGCTACCGGTGCCCCCCGGCGTCTCGCGTGCGTCATCCTGAAACAGCGCCCGATAGCGGGGCACAAAGAATGCGGTGAACGCCTTTACCTCCGGTCGGCGATAAGCGGCGGGGTTCACCAGCAACCACGACGACATTGACGTTTCCGGCGGCAGTTCGAAACACTGGACGAAAGTGTCATTGTCACCCCTGATGCGCGTTCGCAAAATCCCGATCCCGGCCCCCATCAGCACCGCG
>JANNRR010000160.1:0-21344 GCA_031401675.1 Paracoccaceae bacterium | reverse complement strand
TCTGCGCCGTGGTCTTCATCACCATCTTCGCCGCCGAGGCCTTCGATCCGCGCCTGATGTGGGACGCGGCCCAGCGCAATGCCCATCGCCCCTACGCCCTGCGGCGGGCGACGGCGCTATGGCCTCTGGCGAAAAACAAGGCCCTCAGTTGAGCTTGTAGGCGAAGCCGAGCCGAATCTGGTGCACGTTGCGGTACATGCCGTGCGATTCGTAGGTGTCGAGGTAGTCGCGGGCCTCGGGGTGCAGCGCGCGGACCCATTGGATTTCGTCGTGCTGTTCGGAGAGGTGAGTTTGCATCAGGCAGTCGGGGAATTCGGCATGCAGGGCACCCAGGGCGGCGAGTTGGTCGGGCGAGGAGGTAGGGGTGAAGCGGGGAGTGATGACGTAACTGAGGCGATCCTGGCCGTGCCATTTCTGCAGGAGGGCCTTGGATTGGTCGTAGGCTTGCTGCGGCGTGTCGAGGAGGTTTTCCGGGGCGTTGCGGTCCATGCAGACCTTGCCGGTGAGGGCGCGGAGGTTTCGTTTCTGTGCCTCATGGAAGTAGGCGTCCACCGAGGTGGGGTGGATGGTGGCGAAGGCGCAGGTGGTGGTGGTGCCATGGGAAAGGGTGAGGTCGAAGGTTCGGGCGGCTATGGCGGCGGCGTAGGCTGGGTCGTGGAAGCGGGCTTCTTCGGGGAAGGTGTAGGTGTTCAGCCAGTCGATCAGGCGCTTGCCCCAGGAGGCGATGATGGCGGTTTGGGGATAGTGCATGTGGGCGTCGATGAAGCCGGGGGAGATGAGGTGGGGGCCGTAGTCGGTGATCCGGGCCTCGGGGTATTTCTGGCGGAGGTCGGAGGCCTGGCCGGTGGCTTTGATCAGGCCGCCGTCGATCAGGACGGCGCCGTGGGGGTCGTGGTGGGCGGCTTGAAGGCCGTGGGTGAAGGGGTCGGCGGTGAAGGTGAGGGTCTGGCCGAGGAGGAGGTGCATCTGGGGCCTCATAGGGTTTGCGGCCCATGGTAGGGGGGATCGGAGGAGGGGGGAAGGGGGAGCGTCTCGCGCCGAGACATTTTCAGAAGTGTTATATATCAGTGAGTTAGGGTGGAACGATTCAGAAACTCTTAACGATTGTGGTGCGGGAGCAGGCGGTAGAGTTGGGTTCGGGCCGTTGCCCAGATCGCGGGGAGGCAATGATTGCGTTCCCTGGGCGACTTGCGGTCCTGGTCCTGGTGGATGAGGTGGGTGGTGCGGCGTGGGGGTGGCCCCGCAAGGGCATGCTTGACAGGTAATGCGCGGCAGCGTTTCGATTGGGCGGGTTGCAGCGGGAGCCGGACCAATGGCAACAGATGGGTATGACGAACTGATCAGGACCCTCGGCGACCGGTTCGAAAGGAACATGCGTCGCCATGGCGGAATCGAATGGCATTCGGTGCAGGCGAGACTGATGGCCAGTCCCGGGAAACTCCGGTCGCTGTTCGAGATGGAGCGAACCGGCGGCGAACCCGATGTGGTTGGTTTCGAGCGGATTGGCGGCCAGATTGTCTTCTGTGATTGCGCGCCGGAAAGCCCGGCAGGCCGACGCAGTCTTTGCCTTGACCGGGCGGCGCTTGACGGGCGCAAGGAAAACAAGCCACGCGGCAGTGCTGTTGAAATGGCTGCTTCGATGGGAGTGGAGATACTGTCAGAGCAAGAATACCGCGAATTGCAGACATTCGGGGAATTTGACCGGAAGACGTCCAGCTGGATAGAAACACCGGCTCAGATCAGAAAGCTTGGCGGCGCGCTGTTTTGTGACCGGCGCTATGAAAGGGTTTTCGTGTATCACAACGGGGCTGAGTCATATTATGCCGCAAGGGGGTTTCGGGGCAAGCTGGAGGTGTGAGGGTATCGGTGGTTCGGCTTGGCCCTGGGGGCGATCCTAGCGCCCGGTGTTCCTGAAACCCGACCCCTGCCGCCATGACGCTGCGGCGACGTGGATTTTGCCCGGCCCTCCGCTGCACATCCTCGATGTCGGTCCGGCGTCAGTCCAGCGTTTGCGGATGCGAGATGCCGACCGAGGCATCATCGGCATGGCGGTAAAGCTCGACCGAGCCATCCGCCAAGCCGGCAGCGACCGCTTTCCAGTTCGCGTGAGAGGCCGGGATGCGCTTGCCCTGTTCTGCCAGGAACAGGTCGCGGGTGGATTGATCCCAGTTGAGATAGAGCGCCTTGTCGATCACCGCCCAGCCGTTCACGAAATCGACCTCGGCACCGTAGCCCTCGGAGACGGCATAGGAACACCAGCCATTGTGCTCGGGGGTGAAGGCGGCCGGGTCGGCGGTGAACATTTCGGCGTGTTCCGGGCTGCTGAACAGCCAGCGCGCGCCGTCATGCTCGACCGCGTAGCCGGGCAGGCCCCTGGCGGGTGCATTTCCGGTGAAGTAGGCGACGACATCGAAGCCGTCCATCGCAACGCCGTCGGCCGTCTGGTTGAGCGGGGCGGCGGTTTGCGCGAATGCGGCTGTGGCCGTGAAGGCAAGGCCGATGGCCGCCGCCCGCAGAGTGCGTCTTGTTGCCTGAAACATCGGTTCTTCCTTCGCACTGTGGGACGGTGGAGCCTACACTGGCCGTGGCGGGGCGCGGTGACAATTCACATCTGTGTGCAGCAAGCGCCGGGTGGGTGAAACCGGCCCTTCGCGTTGCCGCCCGTTCGGCGCGGTGGCTTGCCTTTGCCCTGCCCTGCGGACTCGCGCGGGGACAGGCGCTGTGCTAGGCGGCGGGTGATGCTTGGGCGCGGGAATGGTGGAGGCTGGCATGGCGGATGAGCAAGCTGCGGAGGGCCGGGACGACGAGGCCTATGTGCTTGATGACGCCGTGGTGGCGGACATTCTGGCCGCTGTCGAGGCGGGGGATGTGGCGCGGCTGACGGACCTGATGGAGCCGCTGCATGCGGCGGATATTGCCGATCTGCTGGAGCAGGTGGGGGCGGGCGAGCGGCGGGAGTTGCTGCGGCTTTGGGGCCGCGAGATTGACGGCGAGATCCTGTCGGAGATCGACGAGAGCATCCGCGAGGAAGTCATTGAGGCGATGCCGCGCGCCGCACTGGCGGAGGCGGTGCGGGAACTGGAGACCGACGATGTGGTCGACATCCTGGAAGACCTGGAGGCGGCGGAGCAGGGGTTCATCCTCGACAGTCTGGAGGATGCGGACCGGATCGCGGTGGAGCGGTCGATGGGCTATCCGGAGGGCTCTGCCGGCCGGCTGATGCAGCGCGAGGTGGTGGTGGCGCCGGAGCACTGGACGGTGGGCGATACGGTGGATTTCCTGCGCGGGGCGGAGCAGCTGCCAGAGCAGTTCTACCATGTGGTTCTGGTCAATCCGAAGATGCACCCGGTGGCCTATGTGACCTTGGGCAAGCTGCTGAGTTCGAAACGGGATGTCTTGTTGAAGTCGATCCTGGAGGACAGTTTCCGCACGATTCCGGCGGAGCAGGACGAGGCCGATGTGGCCTATGCGTTCAACCAGTATCATCTGATTTCGGCGCCGGTGGTTGATCAGCACGGGCGGCTGGTGGGGGTGATCACCATTGATGACGCCATCGCGGTGCTGGACGAGGAGCATGAGGAGGACATGCTGCTGCTGGCGGGGGTGGGCGAAAGCAGCCTGTCTGACGGGGTGTTCGAGACGGTCAAGCGGCGGTTTCCCTGGCTGTTCGTCAATCTGATCGCGGCGAACCTGGCGGCATTGGTGATTTCGCAGTTTGCCGGCACGATTTCGGCGCTGGTGGCGCTGGCGGCAGTGATGCCGATCGTGGCGAGCATGGGCGGCAATGCCGGGACGCAGTCGCTGACCGTGGCGGTGCGGGCGTTGGCGACCAAGGATCTGACCGGAGCCAATGCGGGCCGCGTGGTGCGGCGCGAGGCGCTGGTGGGAGTGTGCAACGGGCTGGGGCTGGCCGTGTGCATGGGGTTGGTGGGGCTGGTGATCTATGGTTCCGGCGCGCTGGGGCTGGTGATCGGCGCGGCGATGATGGTGAATTTGCTGGTGGCGGCGTTGGCGGGGGTTCTGGTGCCGCTGACGCTGAGCCGGCTGGATCTGGACCCGGCGCTGGCGTCGGGCACGTTTGTGACGACGATGACGGATGTGACGGGGTTTTTCGTGTTCCTGGGGCTGGCGACGCTGGTGCTGGTGTGAGCGCCGGCCCCGATCCGGCGTCCGAAATGGCGGTGGAGAAGGCCGAGGCGCGGCGGGCGGCGCTGGCGGTGCGCAAGGCGGCGTTTGCGGCGGGGCAGGGGCGGGCGGCGGATGTGCTGGCCGGGGTGCTGTCGGGGATGTCGGGGGTGCTGGCGGGGTACATGCCGATGCGGACGGAAATGGACCCGCTGGCGGCGATGGCTGGGTATCGGGGCCGGGTGTGCGTGCCGGTCATTGTCGGCAAGGGGGTACCCCTGGCGTTTCGGGAATGGACGACGGCGGCCGAGATGGTGGCGGGAGAGTTCGGGGCTTTGGTGCCGGCGGCGGGAGAGTGGCTGGAGCCTGCGGTCGTGATCGTGCCGCTCCTGGCCTGGGACCGGCGCGGGTACCGGCTGGGTTATGGCGGCGGCTTCTACGACCGGACGCTGGAGCGGCTGCGCAGCCGGGGTCCGGTGCTGGCGGTGGGCTACGGCTTTGCGGCGCAGGAAATGGCGGCGGTACCGGTGGAGGCTGTGGATCAGCGGCTGGACATGGTGGTGACGGAGACGGGGGTGGTGCGGTTCCCGGCGCAGGCGACCGGGTGGCAGGCCGGTACTGGCGGCGCAGTGACGACGGGCCGCGGGTGCCGCTAAAGCAGGATGAAGTTTGTCGGAAGCGTTTTCCTGCCTCGCTGCAGCCAGTGGGGGTTTTGCACCCCCCGCGTCCACCGGCACTCGAACCGGTGGCGCACCGGCGGACGCACCCCGCAGGATATTTGCAACAAAGTGAAGCGAAATTTGAATCAAATCGCGAGGAGCGAGTTTGGTGCGTTGGTTCCGTCAGACATGCTCTCGCTCTTGGGGTCCGGGGCTTTCATGTCGTCGACGGCTGCGGGGGGGGGCGATCGGACTGCCGATCCAGGCGCGATTGGCCCGAGACCGCCAGCCAGAAGGAACGATGAAGCCGAAATGGTTGGACGAGTGCAACGGTCGCTGATCCCGGCGCGAGAAGTGGCTTGAACCGGAGGTGCGGATTGACCCGACATGGGCTCCGGACCGAGGCGGATCGCGCGATGGTGCCGGGATGGTGTCAGGGGCGCATCGCAGGCTGATCCCGACGCGAGAAGTTGCTTGAACCGGAGATGCCGAACGAGACGCTGGTAGGCCCGGGACCGGGCGGATCGCGCGATGGTGCCGGGATGGTGCCAGGGGCGCATCGGGCGCACACTCTGGTTAGGGAAGTGGCTTGAACCGAAGGTGCTGAAAGAGCCGACGTGGGCTCGGGACCGGGGTAGACAGCGCGCTGGTGCAGGGATGATGAGGCGGGCACATCGGGCGATGATTCCGGATAGGGAGGTAGCTTGGACCGGATGTGTTGTTCGCGCCGCTCCAACCCCGGGACTGGGGGCGGAACGCTGAAGCCGGGATGGTGTCAGGGGCGGATCGGGCACTGATCCTGCTCGGGGGGGGGCGACCAGCCGGGAGGTTTGGTTGCGGGTGCAGCGGAAGGCCGGGATGGTGAGCGGTTTGGCGCATCTTTGGGCCACAGGCCGGATTGCGGTGGCCGGTTGCGATTGTCGGTAGCGGGGGGGGCGGGGGCGGAGCCGGTCAGGCACCGCCGCGCGCGGGTGCGGCCTGCAGCAGCTTGAACATCGCCATGTGGTGCTGATCGCCATAGCCGGCTGAAACCGCCTTGCGGAAGTAACCGGCAAAGAAATCGGGGATGGCGCGGTTGATCCCGGCATCGTCTGCCTGTTGGCACACCCGTTCCAGCGCGGCCCCCCAGACGGCGAGGGAGGCGGTATAGGCGCTGAATGTTTGGTCGCGGATCACCGTTGCGTCTTGCTGCACGGACGCGTTGTCGGGGAACAGCGCGATGAAGTCGGTGAGGCTGACGCCCTCGGCTTCGCACATCGCGGCGGCATGGATGGTGGCAGCGAACTGGCCGTACCAGATCGTCAGCCAGGCCAGATCGAGCGTGGCAGCGGCGCGGATGTTCGGGCCGAGGTGGCGGACGCTGCCGGCAAGGCTGACGGTCACCGGGGCGCTGGCGGTATTCGCCGCCGGATCGCCGCACAGCAGAATCTCGCCGGTGTGCCGGTCGATGTCGGAGGGGCCACAGAGGATGGCCCCGTCGAGGTAGTGTGCGCCCTGGGCAGTTATCCAGTCCTGCAGGGATGCCGCCTCTTTCGGACTGCCGGTGGTCAGTTGCACTACGGTGCGTCCCGCCAGCAGGGCCGGGATGCCGGGGCCGGTCAGCAGGCTGCAGGTGCTGGCGTAGGTGTCGATGCAGATCACGATCACCGGGCTGGCGCTGATGGCCGCTGCAAGGTCAGTGACGGTGGCGACGCCCTGCGCGGCAAAAGGCTGCATCGCCGCAGGCGTGCGGTTCCAGACGCTCAGGTGGTGGCCGGCGCGCCGCAGGGCGCGGGCGAGGGCACTGCCCATCAGGCCAAGCCCGATGACCGTAACCTTTGGCATGATCCGACCTTTCGATTTTTCCGAAGTATGCGGCGGTGGCTGCGGTGTGGCAATGGTTCCGTTTACGTCACCGAAAGGCAGGACAGGCAGGATGAGGACAGATGTTTTTTGGACCGGAGGCGACAATGCAGACTTCCTTTACGCCACATTCGCGGGCCCTGCTGCTGCTGACGGCGCGGCCGGATGGCTCGGTGGCGCGGGCGGAAATTGCCGGGGGGGCGGCTGGCGGCAATCCGGTGGGCGGCAATAATTTGGGTCGGGCGCAGGAGGCTGGCCGGGCCGCGGCTGCCGTACGGGCGAGACCAGAGGGCAGAGCGGAAGGTCGGGGCGAGGGCACACGCGAGAGCAGGCCAACGGGCCTGCGCGAGAGCGGGCCAGAGGGCGGGCCAGAGGGCGGGCCTGTGGGCCGGACCGATAGCCCACGTGAAGCCATGGCGTTGCCGCGTTCGGAGCGTGCGCGGCCGGTCGAGCCGGGTGCGTTGCAGGACGGACGGCGCACAACGGCGACCGGGCGGGACGTTCCGCGCGAACCGGTGGTTGGGCGTGAACGACTGCCTGAAACTGGTGCGGTGCGGGACGGGCGACGCGCGCCCGTGGCAGGACCGGAGGGGCAGCGGACCTCGGGCGAGACCCGGCGGCTCCTGGCGCGGATGGAGCATCTGGGTCGCGCACTCAACCGGTTGCTGGCGGTACGCGGCGATGGCGACGGGCACGGGCCGCGGGTTCTTTTTGCCCAAACAGGGGCCGACGGCAGCATCGTGGTAAGCATCGGGGCCGGTGGCGGCGTCGCGCTGAATGGCGGGGCCGGAGGCGGTATCGCAGCGAGTACCGGGGCCGCTGGTGGTGTCGTGGTGAACGCCGGGACCGGTGGTGGCGTCACGGCGAGCATCGGGGCCGCAGGTGGTGTCGTGGTGAACGCCGGGACCGGTGGTGGCGTCGTGGTGAGCTCCGGGTCCGGAAGCGGCGTCACGGCGAGCACCGGGGCCGCAGGTGGTGTCGTGGTGAACGCCGGGACCGGAGGCGGCGTCACGGCGAGTACCGAGGCCGGAAGTGGTGTCGTGGTGAGCGCCGGGACCGGAGGCGGCACCGTGTCGAGCACCGGGGCCGCAAGCGCCGGCGCGGCGACGAGCGGGGCCGGCGGTGGCGTTACAGCGAGCGCCGGCATACCGGTCGGCGGCGCTGTGGGTACTGCCAGCGGAGGCGGTATCGCACAGAGCATCGCGACCGGAGACGGCATGGCGCAGAGCTTGGCTGCCGGAGGTGGTACAGCGCTCAGCATCGCGGCCGGAGGTGGCACAGCGCTCAGCATCGCGGTCGAAGGCGGCGTGGCGCAGAGCCTTGTTGTCGGAGGTGGCGTGGCGCAGAGCCTTGCTGCCGGAGATGGCGTGGCGCAGAGCCTAGCTGCCGGAGGTGGTGTGGCGCAGAGCATTGTCGCAGACCGGGTCGATGGGATTTACACCGGCTTTTCGACAGGGCTGGCAGTCGGGCGGACCGGCGACATGGTGCAGGACGTGGCGCAGTTTGTCGTATCCAGCGACGTGACGGGTGGGGTGCCGGGCAGTATTCTGGCGCAGGCGGATGCCGTCAGCATCGTGGCCGCCGAAGTGAGATCGGTCGATACGGCGGGCGGCAACGATGCCGTCGCCATCACGGCGCGGATCGTGGACGGGATCAACACCGGAGCCGGGTCTGATGCCATTGCGATCCGGGCCGGGTTGATTCAGAACATCCGCACCGACGATATCGACGCGTCCACCGCGCTGACGGGCGGGGTTGGTGGCGGGGAAAGTGGCGACGCGGACGCGGTTGCGATCTCGGCGCGGCTGCTCAACGGGCTGTCGACCGGCGGCGGCAACGATGCAGTTGCGGTTCAGGCCGGTCTGGCGTTCGGCATTGACGCTGGTGCCGGCGATGACGCGATCACCATCCGGGCCGGGATCGTCGGCGGCGTTTCGGGCGGCAACGGCGATGACACCATCATCATCGATGCCGGTGCAGGGCGGAATATCACGGCTACGTCAAGCGACCGGCAGTCTCTGGCCGAACTCTCGGTGCACCGGCGGCTGGCCGAGGTGGCCGCGAACGGGGTGCAGGTCAGCGGCGGTGCCGGCTCTGACGCGGTCATGGTAAGGGTTGATGCCGGGATGGGGGTCGCGGGCGGGACCGGCGACGATCTGATCGCGGTGGCGGGCGGGACGATCGGGCTGGCCTATGCCAGTGGCGACGGCCATGACGTGATCCGGCTGGCACCGGGGGCCGAGGCAGTGCTGCAGCTTACCGGCGACATCCGGGAGTATCGCGTGACCTATGAGGCCGACGCGATGGTGGTGCGGATCGGCGACGGCTCGGTCCGGTTCGAGGGCCTGTCGCAATCGGGGGCGGTCGGGATCAGGATCGGGCAGGGTGATGTCAGGCTGCTGCATGAGGTCGCGACGACGGTGCTGGACCGGCTGGTCTGACGGGGGTCCCCGTCAGCCGCTGCGGCGGGACGGATGACCCGGCTGGACCACTGGCGCGCACCGACGCGAGGGCGCGGCGCGGGCATTGCTGCCGATGGCCGGCGAAATACCGGGACCGGGAGCGGGCCGGCGCTGGAAGGCGACTGCCGTGATCAGGATCGTGCGGCGCGGGGCCACGTTCAACGTCGGGGCAGGATCGGCCGACCGGTGGTCGGTCGGCTGGCTGGCTGACGTCAGGCAGCTCTTGCGCCGGTTGATTGGACCTACACGGGTCGGTCGGTTTGAAGAGAGGTCGGGCGGACGTCGGGCGTTGCGAACCGATGCGCACAAAAAAATAGGGCAGGCGGGGCTGTCGTGGCGCGGCGACTTCGGGGTTGGCGGATGACCGGGACCGGAGAAGCGAGCCGCAGATGGCGGATGTCTGGATCAGGATTGGGTCGGTCGGGGCCGTGCGGAGTGCCGCCAGATGTCGAGTGTGAGGACGGCCACGGTGTGGGGCAGGCCGGTCTGAAAGGTCGCCGTGCTATCCGACAGGGGGTCTGACGGGTGCTGGTCGCGGCCTGGTCGGCGTTCGGCGCGGGCTGGGGTTGGGCAAGCGGATATTTGGGCGCAAGCGGCAAGATACAATGAGTTTCCCGTGCATCAACAATCGGTTGCGGCAGGAGCGCCATAAACCGGTTAACGCGCAGGTTGTTACAAATCGCGCTTTCGTGAACAATGCTTTTGTCGCCCGCCTTGCTGGATTGCATGTGGCGAAAAATCGGCGGCAGACCGTTGATGCGTTGGCAACAAACCGGCTTTGCTTCCGGTTTGCTTGAGCAGAATCTTTCGCCAAAATGCCTTGGTTTGCGCCAAGCCGACCATACTGCCGCTTTGAACTGGGGGCATCGGATGGGCTGTGATGCGCTGCGCGAGCAGGCACGACCCTGAAATGAACGATGAAAGCATGACAGTTCCGGACCCGGTGGTCCGGCCGAATGCCCTGACGCTGTTGTCGGGGCAAGTGGCTGGTGTCGCAGGGGAAAACGCGGCTGTACGAGAGAAGGAGGACCCGGTCTGGGCAACGCAGGTTTTACGGTGAGCGACGACGATGTAATCCTGCGCGCGGTGATGCGGTCACTGCCGGCGCTGGACGGCGGACCAGCGGCTGCACGGAGCCGCGAGGCCGCGCCGGTCTGGTCGTTGCCGGGCTTTGGCAGAAAGACCCGGATCCGCACGGCGTTCGGCGAACTGCCGGTGGAAGCGTTGCGGCTGCGCGACGAGGTGCGCACCGGCAGTGGCCGGATAGTGCGGGTGGTCTGGATCGACGCCGTCCGTCTGGACACCGACTATCTGCAGCGCAATCCCGAAGCGCAGCCGGTGCTGATCCGGGAAAACGGCTTTGATCACGGCAAGCCGATGCGCGACATGCTGGTGTCGCCCCGGCAGGAGCTGAGCTATGGCCTGGGCGATTTTGAGTACCGTTTTGCGATGGCGAGCGCGCTGACCGGACGGCCGAACGTGCTGCGCAAGCCGGAATTCTGCATGACCTATTTCATGTTCCATTGCGGTGAACCGGCGGTGATCTATGCCGAGGGCGTGCCTGTGCTGGTGTCGCCGCCGCCTGCCGCGGTTGCGGGCGCGGAAGACTAGCGGCCAGGGCGGCGGCCGGGCTGGAACGCAAGGGGTGGGGAAAGCCCGGGGCCGGGAGCGCGAGGCGGGGGGGGGAACAAAATCCTTTGAAGGATTTTGGCAAGAATTTTGAAAAATTCTTGGGACGGCGGCACCGTCGGGTGCGGCTGGAGATGGCGGGATTGGCCTTGCCCTTTGCCGGTGTGCCGCCTAATGCGAGGCCATGAAACTGTTGTTCCTTGGCGATGTGATGGGCCGGTCCGGCCGCTCGGCGGTGGCGGAGCGGCTGCCACGGATACGTGCCGACTGGGGCCTCGATTTCGTGGTGATGAACGGCGAGAATGCCACCTCGGGGGCCGGGCTGTCGCCGGATCATGCCCGGGAGTTGCTGTCGGCGGGGGCGGATTGTCTGACACTGGGCGATCATGCCTTTGACCAGAAAGATATGCTGGCTTTCATCGAGCAGGAGCCGCGCATCATCCGGCCGCTGAACTATGCCAAGGTGGCGCCGGGCAAGGGGGCGCGGCTGTTCACGGCCGGCGGGCGCAAGATACTGGTGCTGCAGGTTCTGGGTCAAGTGTTCATGAAGCGGCCGTTCGATGATCCGTTTTCGGCGGTGGATACTGTGCTGAAGGCGCATCCGCTGGGCGGGTTGGCGCAGGCGATCATTGTCGACATGCATTGCGAGGCGACATCTGAAAAGATGGCGATGGGCCATTGGTGCGACGGGCGGGCCAGTCTGGTCGTGGGCACGCATACGCATGTTCCGACGGCGGACGCGCAGGTGCTGAGCGGCGGCACCGCCTATCAGACCGATGCCGGCATGTGCGGCGACTACAATTCGGTGATCGGGATGGACAAGGCCGAGCCATTGCGCCGGTTCATCACCGGCATGCCCCGGGGCCGGTTTGAACCGGCCGACGGCGAGGCGACGCTGTCTGGTCTGTACGTCGAAACCGACGACCGCACCGGATTGGCAAAGGCGGTGAAGATGATCCGGATCGGCGGGCGGCTGCTGCCGGCGCTGCCGTGAGCGGGCTGGCGGTGGTGGCAGGGGGGGCGCGCTGGCGGCTGCTGGGGATTCTGCTGCTGCTGGGGATCGGCTGGGGCAGCACGCAATCGCTGGGCAAGATCGCGGTGTCGACCGGGCACGGGTTTTTCGGGCTGATCTTCTGGCAGCTGGTGATCGGGATCGCGGTGCTGGGCGCGCTGAACCTGATCAGGGGCGGCGGATTCGGGGTGACGCGGGCCGGGCTGACCTTTGCGCTGGTGATCGCCTTCATCGGCACGATCATCCCCAACTCCAGCTTCTATATCGCCGTGGCGCATCTGCCGGGGGGGATCATGTCGATCCTGATTTCCACCGTGCCGCTGATCTCGTTCCCGATTGCTCTGGCGCTGGGCATGGACCGGTTTTCGCCGGTGCGGCTGGCGGGGCTGCTGTGCGGCCTGCTGGGCGTGGCGCTGATCGCGGTGCCGCAGGCCAGCCTGCCCGAGGCGGGGATGGTGGTCTGGTTGCCGCTGGCGATGGTGGGGCCGCTGTTTTACGCGATCGAGGGCAATTACGTCGCGCGGGTCGGAACGGCCGGGCTGGATGCGGTGCAGGCGATGTTCTGGGCCAGTCTGGTGGGGGCGGTGATCGTGCTGCCACTGGCATTGGCGAGCGGGCAGTGGATCGACCCGTTGCAGCCCTGGGGCCGGGCCGAGATGGCGCTGCTGGTCAGTTCCTGCCTGCATGCGGTGCTTTATGCCACCTATGTCTGGCTGGCGGCGCGGGCGGGGGCGGTGTTTGCCACGCAGACCTCCTACATCGTCACCGGGTCGGGGGTGTTCTGGGCGATGCTGCTTTTGGGCGAACGGTTCAGCGGCTGGATCTGGGCGGCGCTGGTCGTGATGCTGGTGGGGCTGACGCTCGTGCGGCCCCGGACCGCCTGACGCCGCAGGGGCGGGGCTTGCCTGAGACCGGGGGGTTCGATAGAGAAGCCGGATCAAATGCAGGACAGAAATCGGAGCGGGTCATGGCAGGCCATTCGAAATGGGCAAACATCCAGCACCGCAAGGGCAAGCAGGACAAGTTGCGCGCCAAGCAGTTTTCCAAGCTGTCCAAGGAGATCACGGTGGCTGCCAAGCTGGGCGACCCCGATCCGGCCAAGAACCCGCGTCTGCGGCTGGCGGTGAAGGAGGCCAAGTCGGTTTCGATGCCCAAGGACGTGATCGACCGGGCGATCAAGAAGAGTTCCGGCGACGCCGAGGATTACTTTGAAATCCGCTATGAGGGCTACGGGCCGAACGGCGTTGCGATCATTGTCGAGGCGATGACCGACAATCGCAACCGCACCGCCTCGAATGTCCGCAGCTATTTTGCCAAGAACGGCGGCAATCTGGGGGAAACCGGCTCGGTTTCCTTCATGTTCGACCGGGTCGGGGAAATTGCCTACAAGCCCGGGGCCGGCGACGCCGATACCGTGATGATGGCGGCCCTGGAGGCCGGGGCGTCGGATGTGGAAAGCGACGATGACGGCCACTGGATTTACTGTGCCGATACCGATCTGAACGAGGTGACGGTGGCGTTGGAGGCGGCGCTAGGCGACTCCGATACCGCCCGGCTGATCTGGAAACCGCAGAGCCTGACGGCGCTGGATCTGGAGGCGGCGGTGCGGGTGCTGAAGCTGATCGACACGCTGGAGGATGACGATGACGTGCAAAGCGTGATCGGCAATTTCGAGGTGCCGGACGACGTGATGGCCGAGATGGAGGGGTAGGACCCCGATGGGAATCTCATGCGGCTTGCGGGCGGCTTTCAGGCAGCGTTCAGGCAGCGTTCAGGCAGCGTTCAGGCAGATGCACGGCTCCGGCGGATCGGGGCCGTTTGCATTTCGGGGGCGGCGGCGCATGGCCGGCGGGTCGGATATTGTCTGCGGGCGGGGGCGGGCGGGCAAGGGCGGAACGGCGAGGGGCGGAACGGCGATGGGCGGGGCGGTAAGGGGCGGGGCGGTGTCGATGCGGACAGCCGGTAGCCTGGACGGCGGGCGGCCGTGACGTCGGTGCGGCCCGGGGTGGTGGCGGGCGCGGCCGGGTTGGCGCTGCTGCTGGCCGGGGCCGGCTGTCTGGCACTTGCGCTGGGGCTGCTGGCGCCGGGCAGTGCGGCGCTGGGGCTGCTGGCGCCGGGCAGTGCGGCGCTGGGGCTGCTGGCGCCGGGCAGTGCGGCGCTGGGGCCGCTGGATCGCTGGTTCCTGTCGGCGCTGGCGGCGGCGCTGGCGGTGGCGGGTGGTGCGGCGCTGCGCGGGGCATTGGGGTTCGGGCTGCTGGCCGGGCTGTTCCTGCTGGGCGGGACGGCGCAATTGCACCTGACCGAGCCGTTGTGGTTCCCGGCACTGCGGCTGCGACCCGAGGGCTGGCGCGATCTGGCGATGCTCGGGCTGATCGGGCTGGAGGCGTTGGTGGCGGCGGCGGTGCTGTGGCGGCGCGGGCCGGCCTGGCTGCTGCGGCAGGCCGGGCAGCGGCTGGGCTGGGGCCGGATCGGGCTGTTTCTGGCGCTGAGTGCCGGGCTGAGCGTGTCGGTCATGGGCTTCATCCCGCAAGCGGCCTGGAGCGGGTGGGCGGTGCGGCTGGTGGCGGGCGGCGGGCTGGTGGCGGTGCATCTGGCGATGCTGGTGGCACTGGCGCAGGTGCGTCCGCCGGCCGGGCTGGCGGCACCGCTGTCGCCGCTGATCCCGGCGGCGCTGGCGGTGGTGGCGAGCCTGGGCCTGAGCCTGTTCGCGTTCGAGCGGATGCCGCATGTCGAGGACGAGTTCGTCTATCTGTTTCAGGCCCGTACCTTTGCCGGTGGCGCAGCGAGCGTGCCGGCACCGCCGGCCGCGGCGATGCCGGGGCTGGACTACTACCTGTTGCAGGTCGAAGGCGGGCGCTGGTTTGCGGTGACGGCCCCGGGCTGGCCGCTGGTGCTGGCGGCGGGGGTGCTGGTGGGCATGCCGTGGCTGGTCGGGCCGCTGCTGGCCGGGGCGTCGGTCCTGTTGGCGTTCGCGATTGCCCGCGACCGGCTGGGGGCGCAGGCGGCGGCGCTGGTGGCGCTGATGCTGGCGACGTCGCCGTGGTTTCTGGCGGCGGCCGCGTCCTTGATGACGCATTCGCTGACCATCACGCTGATGCTGTTCGCCTGGTGGGCGGTGCTGCGGCCGGGGCGTGGCAGGGCGCTTTCTTGGGCGCTGGCGGCGGGTCTGGCGATGGGCTGGGTGTTCACGGTGCGCCCGCTGGACGGTCTGCTGATCGGCGGGCTGACCGGGATCTGGGTGCTGGCGCAGCGCCCGGGGGGGCTGGTGCGGGCGGCGCTGTACGGATTGGGCTGTCTGGCGACCGGTTCGGTGTATTTTCTGCACAATCTCGTCTTCACCGGCAGCCTGCTGACGTCGCCGTTGCAGGCCTATCTGAGGGCAGAATGGGGGCCGGGTGCGAATGCGTTCGGCTTTGGCCCCGGGATCGGGCCGAAGGGCAACTGGGGCGCGCTGGATCTGGAGCCCGGGCATTCGCTTTACGAGGGACTGGTCAACACCGCCAACAATCTGGCGGGATTGCAGCTGGAGTTCATGGGCTGGGGCGTCGGGTCACTGGCGCTGGTGCTGGCGTTCCTGATCTGGCAGCGGCCACGCGGGCTTGATCGGGTGTTTGACTGGGCGATGCTGGGCGTGGTTCTGGCAGTGATTTCGGCGCTGATGGTCTATTGGTTCGCCGGCAGCTTCTATATCGGGCCGCGCTACTGGTTCATGATGGTGTTTCCGCTGGTCTATCTGTCGGTGCGCGGGCTGCAGGGGCTGGAGGCGCGGCTGGGCGGCGGCGCTTCGGGGTCGCTGACGCCAGTGCTGGTGGTGCTGTGCCTGTCGTCACTGCTGATCTTTGCGCCGTGGCGCGGCGTGGCCAAATACTATCGCTACCAGGGTTACCATGCGGTGATCCGCGACGATCTGGCCAGCGGGCGGTTCGGCAATGCCGTGGTGCTGGTCAGCGATCATGGCAACATCGCCAGCGCGCTGGTCCTGAACGACCCGTGGCTGGGGGCAGCGGCGCCGGTGTTTCTGGCCGACATCCCGGGCACCGACGAGGCGGCGCTGCGGGCGGCGTTTCCGGGGCGCGAGATCATGCACTATGCGCCGGACTGGCAGAGGGCGAAGGAGTAGGGCGGTATACTGCGACCGACCTCAGTTGCACGACCAGTCGGTGACCGTGAAGAAGCCCCGGGCATGGACCTGGGTGTCATGCGTCCAGGTGATACGGTCGGCGTCGAAGCGGTTGATGAATTCCCAGACGATCTCGCCCGAGGGTGTCACCTGCAGCGAGCGGCCCTGTTCGGCTTCGGTGATCATGATCTGACCATCGGGCAGCACTTGATGCGTGCCGCGTTCGGGCGAGAACAACGGCTGGTCGGCGCGTCCACCGTAGAGCGTGACCATTTCATCGGTGGCCGGGTTCACCGACCAGATCCGGCTGCCGCCGCCGCGGCTGCCATCGGCGGTGCCGTCATTGTGGTTGTCGAACAGGGTGATGCGGCCGCCGGGCTGGAAATCGGGGTCATGCTGGCGAATCCACGGGCCGATCTTCCACCATTTGATGGTCTTGACCTCGGCATCGGTGACCAGCAGCATGTTCAGGTTGCGCGCCGAAATCAGCAGATCGCCCGTCGCAAACATCGGAAAGTCCGGGGCAAGGGCGGCGGACAGCTGTTCGACGTTGTTCACATGAAACTCGCCGTTCAGCCAGGGGCGGTCATCGCCGGTCGCGGTCAGTTGCGCCTGCAGGCCGTTTTCGATCAGAAGCTCGGTGAAGGCCTTGCGCAAAAGCAGTTTGCCGTCGGGGCCGAAGCGGTCGATCGTATCTTCCCAATAGGGACCGGTGAAGGGCCAGGGAATCTGGCTGGTGGCCGGATCGACCGGATAGCCGCCGGAGATTGTCACGCTGCCGTCCTCGGCCCATTCCGGCGAGTGGTGGGTGACCTCGCTCGAAGCGGGCCAGACCGGCTTGCCGCAGCGGTCCAGTCGGACCATGCCGCAGGATTCGTAGCTGAACACGATATCGCCTTCGGGCGTGATGATGGTGCCATGCGGCGTGGCGTTCCAGTCGGTGGCGGGCGGGTTGCGGCACTGGCCGGGGTTTTCGAACAGCTGGTGGATGCGCAGGGTCCATTCGTTGACCACGGTGCCATCGCGCTGCATCAGGCGGACCTTGTTGTCATCCTTGAGGAACCCCGACAGCAGGATCAGATCGTCCGGCCCGGCGGCGGGCAGGTTGATGGTGACACCGTCGCCGGGGTAGACGGCGGGGCGCAGGAAGCGGATCGGCGCGGTCCGGCGCAGGTTGGGGATTTCACGCACCAGGGTGCGGGCGTCGTCATAGACCTTGAACACCGCGCGGAACACCGCGTTCTCGCGGTGAGCCGACCACAGTCCAGCCAGGAAAACCGCGCCGAGCAGCAAAAGGCTCGCGGCAATCCGGAACAAGAAGCGCGAACGATCCATGGCAAATTACCTTTTTGCGGCCCAATAAGTTGCGACCTTGGTTAGCGTTTCGGGCTGAATAGTCAACTGCGAACCAGTGCGGGGCTGGACCGGGCAGGGCTGGACCGGGCAGGGCACCGGCGGTAGGGTGCCGGACGCATCATGCCCGGTCTGCCGGGACCTGCATGCTGTCGCGCGATCAAAGCTGAACCGGTTCCCGCCATGATGTCCGCCTTTCTTCCGGGATTCTTCCTGAGCCTTGGCCTGATCCTGGCGATCGGGGCGCAGAATGCCTTTGTCTTGCGCCAGGGGTTGCGGCGGAGCCATGTGTTTGCGGTCTGCCTGACCTGTGCGCTGTCGGATGCGGCGCTGATCGCGGCGGGGGTCGGCGGCTTTGGCGCGCTGTCGGGGGCGGCTCCCTGGGTCGAACCCTTGTTTCGCTATGGCGGGGCGGCGTTTCTGCTGGTCTATGGGGCGCGCAGTTTCCTGTCGGCCCGGCGCGGCACTTCGGGCCTTCAGGCCGGAGGTGCCGCGATCGAGGCGTTCTGGCCGGTGCTGGCCAATTGTCTGGCGCTGACCTGGCTGAACCCGCATGTCTATGTGGACACGGTGGTGGTGCTGGGGTCGGTCGCCAGCCAGTATGACGGACAGCGGCTGGGTTTCGCGGCCGGGGCGGCCTGTGCGTCGTTCCTGTTCTTTTTCGCGCTGGGCTACGGGGCGCGGTTTCTGAGCCCGCTGTTTGCCCGGCCGTCGGCCTGGCGGGTGCTGGAAGCGGCGGTGGGATCGGTCATGTGGCTGATCGCCGGAGGGCTGTTGATCGGGTGAGGTGGCGGGGCGGGGCGGGCCGGGCAGGCGATGCGAGCGGTGATGGGGGCTGCGGGAAAGAGGACGACCACCTGCCAGGCAGACGCCTCGCCCGTGCCGTTCGGCGGTCAGTCCATCACCCACCACATCGTGCTCCAGGATTGTGGGTCGAGCGGGCCCATTTCCAGGAACCCGCGTTCCATGTGCAGATACTGCCCCTCCATCGCGCGGTTGCGGATGCGGAAATAGCGGGTGCCCTCGACCGGCTCGAACTGCCACATCGCCGACCACCAATCGGGCTGGATCGGGCCCGCCTCGGGCACCTGACGTTCGGTGTGCAGATACATGTCGGGTCTCCAGCCGTTCTGAAGACGCGCAAAGCTGTCGTCGACCACCTCGATGTTCCAGAACGCGCTCAGCCAGTCGCCGCGGATTGTCCCGGCGGCCAGTGTGCCGGTTTCGACGTTCAGAAAATCGCCCGCCATCGCGCGGTTGCCGAACCGGTACGTGCCACCGGTGCCGCCCTGCCCGCCGCCGCCGCGCCCAACCATGTTGATGACCAGCGTGGCCGTCACGCTCTGGTCGCCCTGTCGCACGAGGAAGGGCACGCTGGCCGACCCCGGCACCCCAGCACTGTCATAGCAGTTGGCCCCCGTTCCCTGCTGCGACGGGCAGGCGAACAGGAAGAAGCCCCAGGAATATACCGGCTCGTCCCAGTTGAACACATCCTGCTGCCCCGAGGCGAGGGTGGGCTGCAAACCGTTGGCATGGTTGGCGTAACCGTCGATGGCGGCGGGCAGTTCCACAAATACCGGGTTTGCGGTGTTGCGCTGCCAGCCGGAAATCAACAGGCGGCAGGGCAAACTGGGCAGCGCGGAAATCACGATCTCGGCGCTGTCGCATTCGACGGATGCCGCCAGAATGCGCGGTGGCTCGCCGGTTTCCCCGGTAACGGTTCCATCATCGAGGCCCGGGTCGTCGATCACCCGGTAGCGATAGATCACGCCTCCGCCCCAAGCGGCCCCGATCCGGAGTTCCGCCGTCGAGCCCCAGTTCAGCGAGGATGGCCGTATCTGGACCGACAACGATGCCGAATGGCTGCCCGGTGCGCCGTTCGGCACCACCGCCCAGGCCGTCGGCTCGGGCACGTCGTACGAAAAGCCCGGCCCGCCAACGCCGGTTCCTGCCGTGATGCCGCCGCCGGTCTTTTGGGTGGCCTGCGCCTGCAGCGTCAGGGCGAACCCCTGTGCCCCGATCACCTGCGGCGGCGGCGACCAGACATGCTCGGAGGAATAGTTGTCATAATATGGATCACGCTGGCTGACCTGACCGTCCTGGATCACCGGAAACTGGGCGTTCGGCTGGTCCGGGACGACTTCGTAAAGTTCGAGGACCATCGCGTCCTGCGCCCGGACGGCGGTCGGCTGCAAGGCGACCAACACCAGGAGAGCAAGCATGGTCAGGACTGCGGGCACGATCCCGAAACGCCAGCCGCGCGGGACCGGTCCGCGCGTTGTTGCGAAATTCCCCATTGCCGTTGCCCCCCGTTTCCCCAAGGCTAACATAGCATGCCCGCGCCGGGCTGAATACTCCGGTGGCAGCGGGTGTGGGCGGAGGGGAGGCGAGCAGAGCAGAGGGGGCGCTGCCCCCGCGCGTGCCGCGCTCCCCCGGGATATTTGTGAAAAGAAGAGGGAGGCAGGTCTTGCTGTCGGACGGTCAGCCCCTTGGATTCAAGAGCCGGGTAAGGACGGCTTCACGGGTGATCTTGCCGACCTCGGCGCCGTTGTCGGTGACTGTCAGGGCGCGGGTATCGCCCTTGAGTTGCGCCATCACGTCGCGGATCGGGGTGTCGGCGGTGGTGGTGCCGGAGGCGGGAATGTCGGAAGTGGTCAGCGCGTCGCGGGCGGTCAGCACACCCAACGGGTTCATGTGGTTGACGAAATCGGCGACGTAGTCGGAAACCGGGTTCGAGAAGATCTGGCGGGCGGTGCCGCATTGCACGATGCGCCCCCCCTCCATCAGGGCGATGCGGTCGCCGAGCTTGAATGCCTCGTCGAGGTCGTGGGACACGAAGACGATGGTGCGTTTCAGCTTTTCCTGCAGGTCGAGAAGTTCGTCCTGCAGCCGGGCGCGGATCAGCGGGTCGAGCGCGGAGAAGGGTTCGTCCATCAACAGGATCGGGGCTTCGGTGGCGAAGGCGCGGGCCAGGCCGACGCGCTGCTGCATGCCGCCGGAAAGCTCGCCGACCTTGCGGTCGGCCCATTGCGACAGGCCGACGAGGGCCAGCTGGGTTTCGACACGGGCGTGGCGTTCGGTGTCGGGTATGCCGGCCAGTTCCAGCCCGAGGCCGACGTTTTCGCGGACCGAGCGCCAGGGCAGCAGGCCGAATTGCTGGAACACCATGGCGATGGTTGACAGGCGCAGGCGGCGCAGCGTGGCCGGGTCGGCGCGGGTGACCGAGGTCATGCGGTCGCCGTCGAGCACCCGCACCTCGCCCCGGCAGACCGGGTTCAGGCCGTTGACGGCGCGCAAGAGCGTGGACTTGCCGGAGCCGGAGAGTCCCATCAGCACGAGAATTTCGCCGTTGCCGACGGTGAGCGAGCAATCGTGGACGCCGAGCACCTGTTTGGTGGCGGTCTGGATGTCGGCGCGGCTTTGGCCCTGGTCCATCAGCGGCAGGGCGCGTTCGGGGTGGTCGCCGAACACGATGTTGACGGCGTCGAATTCTACAGCGTTCAGGGTCATTTGCGTTCCACCCGCAGCATGCGGTCCAGCAGGATGGCCACCACCACGATGATGAAGCCGGATTCAAAGCCGAGCGCGGTGTTGACCGAGTTCAGCGCGCGCACCACCGGCACGCCAAGGCCGTTGGCCCCGACGAGGGCGGCGATGACCACCATCGACAGCGACAGCATGATGGTCTGGTTCAGCCCGGCCATGATCTGCGGGAAGGCATAGGGCAGTTCGACCTTGTAGAGCCGCTGGCTGGGGGTGGCACCGAAGGCGGTCGCGGCCTCGAGGAGCGCCTGCGGCGTGGTCGAGATGCCAAGATGGGTCAGGCGGATCGGAGCGGGCAGCACGAAGATCACCGTGGCGATCAGGCCGGGGACCATGCCGATGCCGAAGAACACGATGGCCGGGATCAGGTAGACGAACGTCGGCAGGGTCTGCATCAGATCGAGCACGGGCACGGCATAGGCGTAGAGCTTTGGCCGCCGGGCCAGCGCGATGCCGATGGGGACACCGGCACCCATGCAGACGACGCAGGCGGAGAGGACCAGGGTCAGGCTTTCGGTGGTTTCCTCCCAGTAGCCCTGATTGAGGATGAACAGAAAGCCGATCAGCACCCCGAGGCAGGTTTGCCAGGAGCGTTGCAG
>JANNRR010000159.1:0-1871 GCA_031401675.1 Paracoccaceae bacterium | reverse complement strand
CGTCTGTTGCAGGTGTCGCGCACGACCCTTTGGGAAAAGATGCAGAAGCTGGGTCTTTAGGCACCCTTGCCTGTTCGGAAATCCGAACGCCGAAAATTCAGGCGTGGAATGAACGGCTTGCCGCAGCGCGGCACGGCCATCCAGACCGTATCTCTTCCTCGGGCAACGTCATTAAACTGACGCAAAACGAAACGTCAGGGAGGATTCTTGCCATGAAATGCAACAAGCTGGTTGATGTCGGCAGACGTCAATTCCTGCGAGGCGGTGCGATCAGCGCCGTCGGTGCGGCCGCAGCCACCATGATCGCGCCCGCCCCGGCGCAGGCGCAATCTCTCGCGATGGTCAGCTATCCCGCCAACCGTCTGGCCAACCTCGCAGACCTGCTACCCAACGTGCCGATGGACATCGCCTATCCAGATGCCGACAGCCCCGGAGTGCTGATCAAGCTGGGAAGCAAGGTCGAGGGTGGTGCTGGCCCAGATGGCGACGTGGTCGCCTATTCGGTGATGTGCCCGCACAAGGGCTGGCTTCTGTCCTACAACGCCGCCGACAAGACGCTGAACTGCCCCGGCCATTTCAGCCGCTTCGATTGCGAGGCGGGCGGCCAGCAGACCTGGGGCCATGCCACGCAGAACCTGCCGCAGTTCACGCTGCGGGTCGACGACAAGGGTGACATCTTCGCCGAGGGCGTGGACGAACTGATCTACGGTCGCCTGTCGAACGTGCTGGCATAGGGGAGAGAGAACAATGGCTTACAAACGTCAGATCGACCGCTTGCCGATCATTCCCGCAGGGGCCAAGGAACACAACGTCACCTGCCACTACTGCATCGTCGGCTGCGGCTACAAGGCCTACACTTGGCCGATGAATACGCAAGGGACGGCCATGTCCAACTGGTCAGGCGAAGACCTCAGCGGCCAGCAGGGGCAAGAGACGCCCAACTGGTATGCGCCGTCGATGTACAACGTCGTCAAGCAGAACGGCCAGAACGTGCATCTGGTGATCAAGCCTGATGTCGATTGCGTGGTGAACTCCGGCTTGGGCTCGGTGCGCGGCGCGCGCATGGCCGAAAACCGGCGCAGCGACGTGACCGGCACCCAGATGCAGCGGCTGACCGATCCGCTGGTCTGGCGCTATGGCACCTGGCAGCCGACGACATGGGACGATGCGCTGGATCTGGTGGCGGGTGTGACGGCCCGCGTGATCGACAAGGACAACGAGGATGACCTGTTCGTGTCGATGTTCGACCATGGCGGCAGCGCCGGGGGGTATGAAAACACGTGGGGCACCGGGAAGCTGTACTTCGAGTCGATGAAGGTCAAGCATTGCCGCATCCACAACCGCCCGGCCTACAACTCGGAGGTTCATTCGACCCGCGACATGGGCGTGGACGAGTTGAACTACAACTACGCCGATTATGAGGTCACCGACACGATCTTCCTGATCGGCGCGAACCCGATCGAGACGCAGACCAACCTGTTCCTGAACCACATGGTTCCCGGTATGCGCAACGGCGCGCGGGTTGTGGTCGTCGATCCGCGCCGCACGGTTTCGGTCAATGCCTGCGAGGAAGTGGCAGGCGCCGAGAACGTGATGCACCTGCAGATCAACTCGGGCACCGACCTTGCGCTGTTCAACGCGCTGTTCACCCATATCGCCGATCAGGGCTGGGTAGATGCCGACTTCATCGCCGCCTCCAGCTTCCAGGGAGACGTTGCGGTGGCCGAGGATGAACAGCACCCTTCCGCGCTCGGCTCGTTCGAAGCGGCGCGGGCGGCCTGCAAGATGACCTTGGCCGAAGGAGCAGCGATCTGCGGCATCAGCGAGGCCGATCTGGCCAAGGCGGCGGAATGGATCGCCAAGCCCAAGGA
>JANNRR010000158.1:0-4213 GCA_031401675.1 Paracoccaceae bacterium | reverse complement strand
CGGGCACCCAAGGCAACGTGATCAACGCGGGCGTGAACGAGTTGATCCTGCCGAACTACAAGCAGACCTGGGCCAACATCCGCAAGATCGCGGACGCGAGCCCGGCAACCGCCAAACTCAGCTTCAAATCCTGGGAAGTGGTCCTTTGAAGCCGTTTCTCCCGCGCCCGTCGAAAGGCGCGGGGGTCCGGCACGGATGACCCTTCGAAGGGAGATTACCGCATGAAGCTGGCCTACATCATGTCCCACGGACGTGGCCAAACCGACCCGCGCCTCGCTGAAGTCGCGCGAAACCTGATGCAGCGGGGTGTCCGGCTGTGCGGCACCATTCAGGTCAACACCGAACGTGGCGACGGCCGCCATTGCGACATGGACCTGATGGTGCTGCCCGAAGGCCCCGCCTTGCGCATCAGTCAAGACCGGGGCAGATGGGCGCGCGGTTGCCGTCTGGATGCCGGATCACTGGAAACTGCGGTTGCGCGGGTCGCAGGCGCGCTTGACCTTGGTGCAGACCTGATGATCATCAACAAATTCGGCAAACACGAGGCAGAAGGGCGCGGCTTCCGTCCGGTGATCGCCGCTGCGCTGGAACGAGACGTGCCTGTTCTTGTCGGGCTCAATCCCCTCAACCGTGAAGCGTTCGATACGTTCGCCGGGGGCGTCGCGACAGAAGTTTGCGGCGACCCCGGGGGAATTTTAGAATGGGCTGATCTGTACTTTCCTATGGACCCACATGCTACGGGCTTGGGCCGGATGGGTACTTATCCTTAGATCGGGACAAGGCAGATCTATTGCGCAGTCAAGACTGCGGGAGCAAATGAATCTGATGTGCGGCTCTCTTCCGAACCAAATGTCAGCTCCGGAGAAGCCCATCCATTGCCGTGCGACCGAAACGAACGACGGCATACCGCCCAAAGCGTTCTTGCATTCACTTTTTCCGTTCGGACAGCATTCACCTGGCATCCCTTATTTGGTGAGCGTCTGGTCTGACCGCTCTGCCGCAGGCCGAGAATGCCGCTTGGTGTGCACCAGCGATAGTGGGCACCAAGGTATGGGCGCTGTGCGGCGGACAAGACGGTTTTGGATGGATGAGAAGTGGTTGATCTGCCTGCAGACGAATGCGCCCGCCCGCGTCCCGAGTAACAAGATCACCAAGGTCGATCAACTGCAGCCTCGGCGCTGAAAAGGGTAGCGGACAGGCCGGACGCTCACCTTTTTGATCAGGATAACGGTAGACCTGCTCAACGCGTGTCGGACCACGCGCCACTCCGTTTTCACGCGGTCGGCTGCGGGTTTGGCTGCTAACGTGTTGGAATCCTGCGCAGCTTCCCCCGTTTTGTTGACCTATTGTTGACCTGGAATTTGGACATACAAAAGCCCCGCGGTGAGGCGGGGCGTAGGGCATTGATATCATTGATGATTTTGGTTGCGGGGACAGGATTTGAACCTGTGACCTTCAGGTTATGAGCCGAAGGACCAGCGATTCCAATAACTTAAGCATATCAGATGGTTACGCGATAACCGCTTGAACCGCCTACGTTTTCCAACCGCATCGCGCCGCAAACAACCGCAGCGGACGGGTCCAAACGGGGAACAAAGTAGTTAAACAGGTTGACCTATTGTTGACCCGGCGAAAATTGCGGGCCATCGAAAGCCCCCACGTGAGCATGTGCGACCCTGATTTCCAAAGCCAAATTCGGAACCGCAGTTGCGAACCTGAGCCATCGCACCTGGACAAGCCAGACGTGATCGCTACCCTGGCCGTTCACTTTGGCCCGGATAAAATGATTGCCTGATGTCTGCCCTATTTGTGTCGATCCAGGCGATACTATCGCTGCGCCGCGTCATGTTGGGGCATGGAATGATCTGACAATTGCGGAGCAGTTTGGCCTGCTTGCTCGCATGGGGGAGGCACTGGCAACGGGCGCGCCGGGCTTTTTGGCCAGTACTCAACATGGGCACTTTCATCTGCGGGTACCTTCCCCTTCCGATCAATCCAAATCCAGCCTAACAACAGGCGGCGGGGACCCTCTGTTTCCGCTGCTTGCTCGCCGCATCGATGGCGCCGAACGCGTCGATCTGGCGGTGGCCTTTGCTATGGACTCCGGCGTGCGCCTGATCGAACCGTGGCTTCGCGACCTGCTGGCCCGGGGTGGTCAACTGCGACTGGTCGTGGGTGACTACATGGATGTCACCGAACCTGCAGCGTTGCGGCGCTTGTCTGATCTTGAAGGCGCAACCTTGAGGGTTTTTGAAACCGGCGCTGGCAGTTTCCACCCGAAAGCCTGGCTGTTTCGGGCGGCGGACAAATCGGGGGCGGCAATTGTCGGCAGTTCCAACCTGTCGGCCACCGCGCTGACCTCCGGCGTCGAATGGAACCTGCATTCCGAAAGCGCCGCGGATCAGGTCGAGATCGCGTTTGAGGCTTTGCTCGCGCATCCGCAAACCAAGCCTTTGACGCCGGACTGGATTGCGCGCTACCTCGCCCGGCGCAGATCGGCGCCGCTGCCCGAGTTCGCCCAGCGGGTCGTGACAGATGAGGCACCTCAGTTGCCGCCCCAACCGCATCACATTCAAAGTGCAGCCCTCGACGCTCTGCGAAAGACACGTGCCGAAGGGCAAGAGGCCGGGCTTGTCGTGCTGGCGACCGGACTCGGCAAAACCTGGTTGGCTGCTTTTGACAGCGGCGGCTTTGCGCGGGTGCTTTTTGTTGCACACCGCGAAGAAATTCTGACGCAGGCTATGGCCTCGTTTCGTCGCATCCGCCCAGAAGCGCGGTTCGGCCGTTACGATGGCACCGAAAAGGACGGCAGCGCCGATATCTTGTTCGCCTCGATCCAGACGCTGGGGCGCGAGGGGCATCTGCGTCGTTTCGCGCCAGATTCCTTCGATTATATCGTGGTGGACGAATTCCACCACGCCGCCGCCGCCAGCTATCGCGGCCTGTTGGAGCATTTCTCCCCACGCTTCCTGTTGGGCCTGACCGCCACGCCGGATCGCAGCGATGGCGCCGACCTGCTCGCGCTGTGCGGCGATAACCTTGTCTATCAGTGTGACCTGTTTGAAGGCATTGACGATCGCCTGCTGTCGCCCTTCCGCTACCTCGGTGTGCCGGACGACGTGGATTATGAGCAGATCCCGTGGCGGTCGTCCCGCTTCGACCCAGATGCACTGGAGGCCGCTCTTGCCACGGAGAGCCGGGCCGCCAATGCGCTGGATCAATTCAACCGCCATCGAGAAGGGCCAGCCATTGGTTTCTGCTGTTCGCTGCGCCACGCGAATTTAATGGCAAGGTATTTCAGCGCGCGCGGCTTGCGGGCTGTCGCCGTTCATTCCGGGCCAGATTCCGCGCCACGGTCAACCTCGCTTGAGCAGCTTGGCCGCGGCGAAATCGACATTCTGTTCGCCGTGGACATGTTCAACGAGGGCGTAAACGTTCCGCAGATCGGCACGGTCATGATGCTGCGCCCCACCGAGAGTGCGATCATCTGGCTACAACAGCTTGGCCGTGGTTTGCGCCGGATCGAAGGCAAGGTGCTTAGGGTCATCGACTATATCGGCAACCACCGTATCTTCTTGACCAAACTGCGCGCCCTCCTGACCGCAGGACCTGGAGATCGATCTCTGGCCCTGAAGCTCGACCAAATCATTGACGGAACACTGCCCCTACCTGCAGGATGTTCGATTACCTATGACCTGAAGGTTATCGAGATCCTGCGCGACCTTCTGCGCCCAAAAGCTGCCAGTGACGATTTGGAGGCGCAGTATCGCGACTTTCGTCTGCGCCACGGCTCTCGACCAACAGCCGCAGAAATCGGGCGTATGGGCTTCGATCCCGCGCGAAACGGTCATGGCGGTTGGTTCGACTTCGTGCGCGACATGGGCGACCCTGTCGAGCCCAACGTGCTGACCGCACACGGCCCCCTGCTGCGCCAAATCGAGCGCGATACAACACTGACCGCCCCCGCCCTGTTGGCAGTTATCGAAAGCCTGGGCGGTCGGGCCTCCGCCGCCGAGGGTGTCGACGCCTGGGCGCTTTCGCCGTTCTTCCGGCGCGATGGTGACCGGCTTGCGCTAGAGTATCCGTCTTGGTCAAGCCATGGTTTCGGTCCATTTCCGGTTATCCCGGATCAGCGCGTTTGCGGTTGTGATGATGCGTCGCATGACGGCGGTTATGGCGAGTTTGGCGGGTTTTCCGGCGGCTCTGAGAGCAT
>JANNRR010000157.1:0-19693 GCA_031401675.1 Paracoccaceae bacterium | reverse complement strand
GTCCGCGCCTGCCTGCCCCTCGGCAGGCGCGTGGAGTGCGCCCGCCCAGTCAGGCACCGCCGGATTTGCCCGATCTCTGCACCCAGCCCCGCGTCCATTGGCCTTCGGCTCGCGCCTCCAGCCAACGGGCCGGGCATCCTGCCACTGGCAGGCTGCCTGATCGGCGCGCCTCTACAAGGCCAGACAGGGGTGCTGTCCTTGGCAGCTGAACGTCGATTCCCCTTCCCCGACAGGGTGTCAAATGGTAAACAACTCGTGAAAGAAATTCGCGATGTCTTTCAATATCAATGCCTTATCTAAGCGTCCAGATCTGGACACCTCGATCTCACACCCGGTTCGGCGGCTCGCGGCCTTCGGCAAAGGCCACCAGATTGTCCACCGCCATCAGCCCCATCGCCTCGCGCACTTCCAGCGCGGCGGTGCCAAGATGCGGCAACAGGACCACGTTTTCCAGCGCGCGCAGCCGGTCGGGCACCAGCGGCTCCTGTTCATAGACGTCCAGCCCTGCGCCGGCGATCCGGCCCGCCTCCAGTGCCGCGATCAGCGCTGCCTCGTCCACTACATCGCCGCGCGAGATGTTGACGAAGATCGCGTGCGGCTGCATCGCGGCAAATACCTCGGCGCCGATAAGGTGACGGGTCGCCGGGCCACCGGACACCGCCGCCACCAGCACGTCGACCTGCCCGGCCAGCCCGGTCAGGCTGGCCACCTGTTCGGCAGGCACCCCCGGTTCTGACAAGGGCGAGCGGTTGCAGAACCTCACCGCCATGCCAAGACCGTGGTGACAGCGCCAGGCAATCGCCCGTCCGATCCGCCCCATGCCGACGATGCCGATGGTCTTGCCGCTGACATGCAGCCCCAGCATCTGTGTCGGGTGCCAACCTTCCCACTTGCCGGCGCGCACCAGTCGCTCGCCTTCGCCAGCCCGCCGCGCCGTCATCAGGATCAGCATCAGGGCGATATCGGCGGTGGCATCGGTCACCGCACCGGGGGTGTTGCTGACCACGATCCCTGCCGCGGTCGCCGCCGCCACGTCGATATGGTTGTAGCCGACCCCGAAATTGCCCAGCATCCGGGCGCGCGGTCGCGGCACGGCGGCAAAGACCTCGGCGGAATAGAGGTCGCGCAGGGTCGGCAGCACCAGGTCATAATCGGTCAGGCTGCCGATGATCTCGTCCCGGCGCATCGGCAGCGTTTCCGCCCGCACCGTCACGTCAAACCGTGCCCGCGCCGCCGCCTGCACCCTGTCGGGCAGCGGGCGGGAAATGAACAGCTTCAAAACATCCTCCCGCCAAGCGGCACCGCAAGATCGGGCACCAGCAACACCACTTCGCCGTCGCCGTCGGGTACGCCCAGTACCAGCACTTCGGACAGCACCTTGCCGATCTGGCGCGGTGGAAAATTCACCACCGCCACCACGCGCCGCCCCAAAACGCTGTCCGGCGTATAGTGTCGGGTGATCTGGGCAGAGCATTTCCTTTCGCCGATCTCCGGCCCGAAATCGACCCAAAGCTTGATCGCCGGTTTCCGCGCCTCGGGAAAGGGTTCGGCGCGTATCACCTGCCCGACGCGGATATCCACTTTCAGAAAATCGTCAAAGCTGATCACTTGCCCAGCTCCCGCCCGCGGTCGGCCGCCGCCTTGACCGCCCGGCAGAGCAGCGCGGCAAAGCCGTTTTCCGGCTGCATCAGCACCGCCAGCGCCGCCGCCGTCGTCCCGCCCGGCGAGGTGACGTTGACGCGCAACTGCGCCGCCGTCTCGGTTGCCCGATGTGCCAGTTCTCCGGCCCCGGTCACTGTCGTCCGCGCCAGTTGCATCGCCAGCGCCGGGGAAAGCCCTTCTGCCTCGCCGGCTGCCGCCAGCGCCTCGATCAGGTGAAACACGTAAGCCGGGCCGGACCCGGACACGGCGGTGACCGCGTCCATCTGCGCTTCATGGTCCAGATGCACCACCTGCCCGACCGCCGACATCAGGTCCTTCGCCAGCGCCAGCCCCCCGGCCCCGGCAAAGCTGTTGCCGACCAGCGCCGTGATCCCGCGCCCGACTGCGGCCGGCGTGTTGGGCATTGCCCGCACAATCGGGGTCTGAGCACCCAGAACCGCCTCGAACGTGGCGATCTTGGTGCCTGCCGCGATCGACAGGAACAGCGTCCCGCCATTGCCCAACGCCGCAATCGACGGCAGGGCCGCCCCCATCATCTGCGGCTTGACTGCCACCAGACAGACCGCCGGGGCCGGGGGCAGTCCATCATTCAGATGCACCCCCAATGCCCGCAGCCAGTCGGATGGCTGCGGTTCAAGCACCCAGACCGACCCGGCCGGCACGCCTTGCGCCAGCCAGCCGGTCAACAGCGCAGACCCCATCTTGCCGCAGCCCAAGAGCACAAGCCCCCGGCTGCGGACATCGTCCATCGTCATGAAATTCCCCCAGACCGCCGGTTTCCGGGGCCAAGCCTAGGCGCGGCCGTAGGCCTCTGCAATGGCGACCTTCAGCGCGTCGGCGGGCGTGCGGTCGGCCCAGGCCACCAGCTGGAACGCCGGGTAGAACCTCTCGCAATTGGTGACCGCCAGCCCGATCAGTTTGTCGATCTGTTCCGGCCCGGCCATCTGTCCGCCGGTCAGCACCAGCCCGTAGCGATAGACCATCAGCCGCTGTTCCGGCCAATAGGTGAAGGCCCCGGCCCAGCACTGGTCGTTCGCCCCGTTCAGGCATTCGTACAACTGTGCCATCTTGTCGGCAGGCGGCTCCATCTCGAACGTGCAGATCAGCCGCAGGGTCTCGTCGAAACCCGACCAGGCCAGCGTGATCGAATAGGTCCGCCACTGCCCCTCGACCGCCATCGCGATCTGATCATCGGTGACGCGGTCAAAGTCCCACGCATGGTGCTCGGCCAGCGTCTCGACGATATCGATCGGATGCAGGTCATCGGTGTTGTAAGCTTCGGAAAGCGACATTGCCCGGCCTCTTTTGTTATAGCCTGTCGTGGATCAAGACCCACAATCAGCTGGGTGTCCGACAAGGAACGGCGTTTGCCCGACACCGGCCTTACTAAATATGGTGTGCCGAAAGGGAAAGCCTGTAAAGGAGTATTTTTGTGAAAGTTCTGTGGACAAGTCCGGCGTTGCCCTGTTGCCGATCAAAGCCGTTGCGGATGGTCCGCGATCAGGGGTGCGGTTGCCGGATTCGCAGCGAAATCAGCACCAGCACACCGCCAAGTGCGGCAAAGACCGCCGAGCCAAGATAGGCGGTCGCGCCGTGCCGCGCCGTCAGCCAGCCAAAGCCCAGAATTGCCAGGATCGCCGTTGCCTGCTGCAGGATCACGAAAAAGCTCTGCGCCTCGGCCGCGATATCTTCCGACGTCCAGTTGGCGATGAACGCCATGCAGCCCATGAAGCCGGCGGTAAATATGATCCCGTGCGTCAGTTGCAGCGCGACCAGAACGCCGACATCCGGGCCGGTCGCCATCACCAGCCACCGCAGCACCGCGACAGTGGCGGATATCAGCATCAGGTGCCGCGCGGAATAGCGGGCGGCAAAGCGTTTGAAGCCAAAGAACACCACGGTTTCGGACAGGGCTGCCAAAGCGATCAGAATACCGATCCGGTTGGCCGGAACGCCCTGCTGTTCCAGTTGCAGTCCCTGAAACACGTTCAGGATCAGCAGCGTGGCATAGACCATCGACCAGCCAAGCAGCGGCAACAGAAACCATGGCCGCATCACTTGCAACAGCCGCCTTGCCCGGACCGCCTGCGGGGCCGCTTCGGTTTCGGCGCGGAAATTCGGCAAAGCGAATGCCGCCAGTCCGCGCAGCAGCGACAAGCCGACAAACAGCGGCAGGAACACCCCTGCCCCGCCCCAGACCACCAGATAACCGGTGACCAGCAGGGCGATCATGTAGCCGACAGTACCCCAGGCCCGCAGCGACCCGAAATCGCTGCCCCGCCGCAGCGCCACACGCATCGTCGCCGCATCCACCACCGGCGAAACGGCGGCCTGCGCCACCACCGTCAGGGTCCAGACCAGCAGAATTCCCCCGTATCCGCCGGTTAGGAACAACCCGGCCGGAAAGATGGCCGAGGCGACCGATCCGGCGATGATCGCCTGCCGCCAGTCGCGGGCCCTGTCGGCCAGACGCCCGACGAAGAGGTTGATCAGCAACAGCACCATGATCGGCAGCGCATTCAGCAGCCCGATCTGCTCGGCGCTGAACCCGCGCGCCGCAAACCAGCTGCCGGCATAGGCCACCGCCGCGCCACCGCTGAGGAACTGGGTAAAGTAGAACAGCCCGATCCGGTGCTCGGGCGACAAACGCTGAAGGATCATCAGGACTTGCCCGGACTGGCCGGGGGCGTGCGACCGTCAGCCGGATCGATTTGCGGCGGGTTCATGCCGCCCTCTATGCCGCGCAAGGGTCAGGCATTCAATGGCCGTCAGCGGGAAAAGCCTGTCAGGTCTTGGCCTTGT
The DNA here is from genome assembly GCA_031401675.1 of Paracoccaceae bacterium. Taxonomy (GTDB): domain Bacteria; phylum Pseudomonadota; class Alphaproteobacteria; order Rhodobacterales; family Rhodobacteraceae; genus JANNRR01. Next base: position 15,229 of record JANNRR010000157.1, on the reverse strand, counting down.
GCGCCGCCTCCAGCGCCTCTAGCCGGGCCAGCAGCGCCGCATTCTCTTCGCGGGCCTTCTGGGCCATGGCCCGGACTGCGTCAAATTCTTCGCGGGTCACGAAATCGCGGTCGGCCAGCCAGCGGTCGATCCAGCCCTTGAACGCGGTTTCGGCCTCGGTCCGGGCACCTTGGGCCACACCCATGGCGTTGGTCATCAGTTGCGAAATGTCGTCAAGGATCTTGTTGCGGGACTGCATGGCACGCTCCGTCGGTTCCACTCACATATGGGGCGCGGGCGCGGCAATCGCAAGGTTGACTTCGCCGCAGCCCTCTGTCCACACAGACAGCAACCCGACGGACAGCGGAGGTTGCGTGCAGATCTACCTGGCCTTTCCCGATATCTCGCCCGAGATATTCACCCTGCACCTGTTCGGGCTGGAGTTGTCGCTGCGATGGTATGCGCTGGCCTATATCGCGGGGCTGCTGATCGGCTGGCGGATCGTGGTCGCCCTGATCCGCAGGCCCGGGCTCTGGCCCGCCGCACGCGCGCCGATGACGGCGGAGCAGGTCGAAAACCTGCTGACCTGGGTGATCGCCGGCGTGATTCTGGGTGGCCGGCTTGGATTTGTGCTGTTCTACCAACCGGATGCCTACCTGACAGACCCGGCCCGCATTCTGCGGGTTTGGGAGGGCGGCATGGCGTTTCACGGCGGGCTTCTTGGCGTTACGTTCGCCGTGGTCTGGTTCTGCCGCCGCCAGGCGATCCCGCTCCTGTCTGCCGCCGATGCTCTGGCGCTGGCCACACCGCCGGGCCTGATGCTGGGCCGCGTCGCCAATTTCATCAATGCCGAACTGTGGGGCCGCCCGACAACCCTGCCTTGGGGCGTCGCCTTTCCCGGTGACGCGGCACAGACCTGCCCCGGTATTGTCGGGGTCTGCGCCCGGCACCCGTCGCAACTATACGAGGCCGGGCTGGAGGGGCTGCTGCTGTTTGCCGCGCTGATGATGGCACTGCGGCTTGGCACCCTGCTGCGGCCGGGGCGGATGTTCGGCCTGTTTCTGGCCGGCTACGGCCTGTCGCGCTTTGTCGTCGAATACTTCCGTCAGGCCGACGCCCAGTTCATCACCGCCGACAATCCATTGGGGCTGGTGATCCATATCGGTGCTTTCGGCCTGTCGATGGGGCAACTGCTGTGCTTGCCGATGATCCTCTTGGGGCTTGGCTTCATCCTCTCGGCCCGGCGGCAGTGACGCCGCTGGCCAGCCTGATCGCCCGCCGCATCGCCGCCAGCGGGCCGATGACGGTGGCCGACTACATGGCCGAATGCCTGTTGCACCCGACGCACGGTTACTACACCACGCAACCGCCGTTCGGGGAACAGGGCGACTTTACCACCGCCCCGGAAATCAGCCAGATGTTCGGCGAATTGCTCGGCCTGTGTCTGGCGCAGTCGTGGCTCGATCAGGGCAGCCCGCCCCGGATCGTGCTGGCAGAGCTTGGTCCCGGTCGCGGCACGCTGCTGGCCGACGCCCTGCGCGCCACACGCGGGGTTGCCGGTTTTCACGCCGCCCTGTCGCTGCATCTGGTCGAGGCATCGGTCAAACTGCGCGAAGTACAGCGTACCACACTGTCGCCAACGACGGCTGTCTGGCATGATGGCCCCGCCAGCCTGCCGCAACTGCCGCTGTTCCTGATCGCCAACGAGTTTTTCGATGCCCTGCCGATCCGCCAATTCCGGCGCGTCGCCGAAGGCTGGCGCGAGCATCTGATCGGGCTGGCTAGCGGCAGCCTTGCCCTTGGCCTGTCTGACCTGACCAACCCGGCCTTTCTTCGCCACCGGCTGCAAGATACCGCCCCCGGTCAGATCGTCGAGGTCTGCCCCGCCATCACCCCGGTCATCGACGAAATCGCCAGCCGGATCGCAGTGCATGGCGGCGCGGCACTGATCATCGACTACGGCAACTGGCGGTCGCGTGGCGACACCTGGCAGGCCCTGCGCCACCACGTCGCCACCGATCCGCTGGCCGAACCGGGTCTGGCCGACCTGACAGCACATGTCGATTTCGAAGCCTTGTCGCTGGCCGCCGGCGGCGTCGCCCGGTCCCCGATGACGCCGCAGGGCATCCTGCTGGAACGGCTCGGCATCACCGCCCGTGCCGAAACGTTGGCGCGAAGCCTGTCCGGCCCGGCGCTGCAAAGCCACGTGGCTGCACATCGGCGCTTGACCCACCCCGCAGAAATGGGAAACCTGTTTCAGGCATTGGCCCTCTATCCCGAAGGATCGCCAATACCACCCGGATTTGACGCATGAGTTTGGAGTTCATTACCGCAGACAGCCTGGCCCCGTTGCGTCACGGGTTCTTCACCCGGCTTGGTGGCGCGTCGTCTGGGATATTCGCAGGCCTGAACTGCGGGCCGGGTTCGTCGGATCAGTCGGATATCGTGGTGATCAACCGCACCCGGGTCGCCGAAGCCCTGGGGCTGGCCCCGGATCATCTGATTTCGCTCAATCAGGTGCATTCGACAGCGGTCGTCGCATTGTCGTCGCCGCCGTCTGAACGGCTGCGCGCCGATGCCATGGTCACCGCCACAGCGGGGCTTGGCCTTGCCATCCTGACCGCCGACTGCCAGCCGGTGCTGTTTGCCGATGCCGCAGCCGGCGTGATCGGGGCTGCGCACGCCGGCTGGCGCGGCGCGCTCGACGGCGTGCTGGAGGCGACGCTGGACGCGATGGAGGCGCTTGGTGCCAACCGGAGCGCAACCCATGCGGTGATCGGCCCGACGATCAGCCACCAGTCGTACGAGGTCGGCCCGGAATTCCTGGCCCGGTTCGCGGCCGACGATGCCGCCAACGCCGGCTTCTTCACCCAAGGCATCGGCGACAGGCTGTTGTTCAACCTGCCCGCCTTTGGCCTGCATCGGTTGCACCGGGCCGGGATCGGCCGGGCCGAATGGACCGGGCACTGCACCTACGCCGACCCGGCCCGATTCTATTCCTATCGCCGCTCGGTGCATGCCGGGCAGGCGGATTATGGCAGACTGGTTTCGGTGATCCGCCTGTAGCGGCCGCCCCCGTGCCGGTCCTGGTCGAACGCCGGCGCAGCAATCTGTCCCACTCGCGCCGCATTCCAGCCGCATTGCCAGAAACAATGGTAACGCAATCTGCGGATTGGTGCAAAAATCCCCTTGTATTCCTGCGTTTGGCCATCGCCGCCTCGGGGCCCGGTTCGGCAATCGGATCATGGTGAACAATTTCTGAAATTCCCTTTTCCGGTCATTTCCTCGCCCCAAAGCCCGGCGACATTGGGGGCATCGAACAACAACAGCGACGTCACGCACGCGCAATCAGGAACGAGGAACAGACCATGCAGATTGAAAAGCGCTGGATGAAATGGGTTCTGGAAATGACCGCGACCGAGCCGGTGGTCCTGCCCTGGCAGCGCGGGGTGCGCCGCGCCGAATTCATCGCCCGCCGCACCGCGCCGGCCCGGATGGCCAAGGCCTGATCCGAACGATCTACTGCACGGATTGCCGGCCCGCCGGGCCCGGATCAGCGCCGGAAAGCCAAGCCGCTTTCCGGCCTTTTCATGCCGGAAATCCTGATTCGGGCACTTTCAGGAAATGTGGCGGACCCTTGGGGCAACCGGAAACAATTCCGCCGCTTTCCGGGCGATTGCACCGAACCGCGCTTCATATTCACGAAAAATTTTGACAGCCGGACCGGGCATCGGCTTTCTGTTCCTGATCACGTCTATCTGCAGATTCGGTGGGGGCCGATGCAGATGTGACAGACCGAAAGGACTGTTCGCATGCAATACCCCCGCCGCCCCGGCGCAAATCTTGCGCTTGCGCAAGGGGCCGCCTCGGCCCCGCAAACCTGGACCGATCGCCCCGACCGGCGACCGCAGCGCGCCAAACCTTTGACCCGCCGGTACGAGCTTGCGTATCTGTCCGCCACCGGCCAGATCGAAAGCACGACCCGTTTGGCCCCGGCTCTGCCGCAGTTCGAGGATGCGTTTTCTGCCATCGCCCGCGGCACCCTGATCACCACTGATCGCGGCCCGGTTTCGGTCGAGGACCTATTGCCCGGCAACCGGGTGCTGACCATGGAAAACGGGCCGGAGCCGGTGCTCTGGATCGGCTCGATGATGCTGTATCCGTCGGGCGCAACACCGGGGTTCGACTCCGGCGGGCTGGTCCGGGTAACGGCTGACCGCTTTGGCTATTCGCGCCCGATGTCCGACCTGTTGCTCGGCCCGTCGGCGCGCCTGTTGCACCGCCATGCCCGCGTTGCCGAAATCATCGGCATCCCGGCGGCTTTTGCCCCGGCGCGCGGCTTTGTCGATGGCATGGGGGTGATCCGCGTCGACCCGATTTCGCCAGTACCGGTCTATCACATGGCCTTTGCCGGGCACCGTACCATTCGCGCCAACGGAATCGAGATCGAAAGCTTTCACCCCGGCCTGTCGGCCAACGCCACGCTGGACCCCGAACTGATGGCACTGTTCCTGGCGTTCTTCCCGCATGTCCGCCGCTATGAGGATTTCGGCCCGCTGTCGCACCCGCGCCTGACCACCTTCGAGGTCGAGGCGATGCTGTCGCTCTGATTCACGGCAAACCCCTAGACGCCGACCTGATCCTCAGGCCCGCCGGGCGATCCGCGCTTCCAGCACGTCGAACGGTACGCCCGGTTCGTCCTTGGCGCCACGGATGACCAGCGAGGTCTTGACCGATGCCACGTTGCCGGCCGAGGTCAGCCCCTCGGTCAGAAAATTCTGAAAGGTCGACAGATCCGGCGCCACGCATTTCAGGATGAAATCGATCTCGCCGTTCAGCATGTGGCATTCGCGAACCAGCGGCCAGTCGCGGCACAGCTGCTCGAACGCCGAAAGGTCGACCTCGGCCTGGCTGTGCAGCCGCACCATGGCGAACACCTGCACCTCGAATCCCAGTTCTCGCGGGTTGATATCGGCGTGATAGCCACGGATGTAGCCCGCCTCCTCCAGCGTCCGCACCCGCCGCAGGCAGGGCGGTGCCGAAATGCCGACGCGGCGGGCCAGTTCCACGTTGGTCATCCGCCCGTCGGCCTGCAGTTCGGCCAGAATCCGGCGATCAATCGGATCAAGCTTGGAGCCTGCCATCCTTACGTCCTTTCCGGTTACGTCGCTTTTTCCGGAACTTAGGCCGAGGCGCGGCCCTGCGCAATAAAATTTCATGAGCGCGCAACTTCCGGACCCGGCCCTGCAGCCGCAGCATGGCCGGTTGCCGCGTTGCCCCGGGGGCTTTCCGTCACCGCCAGGCCGGACTATATCGGCAAAGCCGCCGCGATCCGGCTAAAGGAAATGCCATGCCGACCAAACACACTCGGGTTCTGATCGTAGGCTCCGGCCCGGCCGGATACTCTGCCGCCGTCTATGCCTCTCGCGCCATGATGAACCCGGTGCTGGTGCAGGGCATCCAGCCCGGCGGCCAGCTGACAATCACCACCGACGTGGAAAACTGGCCCGGCGACAGCCATGTGCTGGGGCCGGACCTGATGCTGCGGATGCAGGCCCATGCCGAAGCGATGGGGGCGGAAGTGATATCCGACATCATCACCGGCCTTGATCTGTCAAAGCGTCCCTTTGTAGCTCAAAGCGACAGCGGAACCACTTACACCGCCGACGCGGTGATCCTTGCTACCGGGGCGCAGGCCCGCTGGCTGGGTCTGCCGTCCGAGGAAAAGTTCAAGGGCTTCGGGGTATCGGCCTGCGCCACCTGTGACGGGTTCTTTTACCGCGGGAAAGAGGTGGTGGTGATCGGCGGCGGCAATACGGCGGTGGAAGAGGCGCTGTTCCTGACCAACTTCGCCAGCCACGTCACTTTGATCCACCGCCGCGACAGCCTGCGCGCCGACAAGACCAATCAGGACCGGCTGTTCAAACACCCCAAGATCAGCGTGCTGTGGAACCATGGTGTCGAAGAAGTGCTAGGCACCGAAGGCCCGCTCGGCGTCACCGGCGTTCGCGCGATGCATGTGCAAACCGGTGCCACCACCGATATCCCCTGCGCCGGCTTCTTTGTTGCCATCGGCCATTCGCCAGCCTCGGAGCTGGTGAAGGACCAGCTTGACCTGCACAATGGCGGCTATGTCGTGGTCAAGCCCGGCACCACCGAAACCTCGGTCCCCGGCGTGTTCGCGGCGGGCGACCTGACCGACCATGTCTACCGCCAGGCCGTGACCAGTGCCGGCATGGGCTGTATGGCGGCGCTGGATGCGGAACGGTTCCTGTCCGGTCACGCCTGATCCTGTAACGCCTGATCCGGTAACGGCTGACTCGGCCACACCTGACAGGCACGCAAAACCCATGCTGCATTGCAGCATTTTTGCAGCATTTGCCCTTTCACCGCCCCTTTCGCTTGAATTCCCCGCAAAATCGGGCTTATAGCCACGCCCAAGACGCGGGTTCGACCCCGCAACCCCATTTGCATCAGCCGAGAGTTCACATGCCAATCGCCAACCTTGCTCCGATCCCGGAGCTGTATGTTTCCTACGAGTCCGCCCAGAAACTGAAGGCCGAGGCTGGCACCCTGCCGTCGTGGGACCTGACCGCCCGGCAGGTCTGCGATCTGGAACTGCTGATGAACGGTGGCTTCTACCCGCTGAAGGGCTTCAACTCCGAAGCCGATTACAACGGCATCGTTACCGACATGCGCCTGGCCGACGGCACGCTGTGGCCGATGCCGATCACTCTCGATGTGTCCGACGCGTTTGCAGACAAGGTTGAACCCGGTCAGGACATTGCGCTGCGCGACGCCGAAGGCGTGATCCTCGCCATCCTGTCGGTCACCGACAAATGGCTGCCGGACAAGGCTCTGGAAGCGGAGCGCGTCTACGGTGCCGACGATCTGGCGCATCCGGCGGTGAACTACCTGCACCATCAGGCGGGCAAGGTCTATCTTGGCGGCCCGATCACCGGCATCCAGCAGCCGGTGCATTATGATTTCAAGTCCCGCCGCGATACGCCCAACGAATTGCGCGCCTATTTCCGCAAGGTCGGCTGGCGCCGTGTGGTGGCGTTTCAGACCCGCAACCCGCTGCACCGCGCGCATCAGGAACTGACCTTCCGGGCCGCCCGCGAAGCTCAGGCCAACCTCTTGATCCATCCGGTGGTCGGCATGACCAAACCGGGCGACATCGACCACTTCACCCGCGTGCGCTGCTACGAAGCGGTGCTGGATCAGTACCCCGCCGCCACCACCACCATGAGCCTTCTGAACCTTGCCATGCGTATGGCCGGCCCGCGCGAAGCGGTGTGGCACGGCATCATCCGGCGCAACCACGGCTGCACCCACATGATCGTCGGCCGCGACCACGCCGGGCCGGGCAAGAACTCTGCCGGGCAGGATTTCTATGGCCCCTACGAGGCGCAGGACCTGTTCGGCAAGCATCAGGCCGAAATCGGCATCGAAATGGTCGACTTCAAGCAGATGGTCTACATCCAGGAACGCGCCCAGTACGAACCGCGCGACGAGGTTGAAGAGGGCGTGACCATCCTCGACATCTCGGGCACCGAACTGCGCCGCCGCCTGGCCGAAGGGCTGGAGATACCGGAATGGTTCTCGTTCCCCTCGGTCGTCGCCGAACTGCGGCGCAACCGGCCGCAACGCTCGAAACAGGGCTTCACCGTGTTCTTTACCGGCCTGTCAGGCTCCGGAAAATCCACCATCGCCAACGCGCTGATGGTCAAGCTGATGGAAATGGGCGGCCGCCCGGTCACGCTCCTGGACGGCGACGTGGTGCGCAAGCACCTGTCGTCGGAACTTGGCTTTTCCAAGGAACACCGCGACATCAACATCCGCCGCATCGGCTATGTCGCATCCGAGATCACCAAGAACGGCGGTCTGGCGATCTGCGCCCCCATCGCGCCCTATACCGCCACCCGCCGCGCCGTGCGCGAGATGATCGAGCAGTACGGCGCCTTCATCGAGGTGCATGTATCGACCTCGGTCGAGGAATGCGAACGCCGCGACCGCAAGGGCCTTTATAAACTGGCGCGGGAAGGCAAGATCAAGGAATTCACCGGCATCTCGGACCCCTACGAGGCCCCGACCAAGGCCGAACTGGTGCTGGATACCGAAGGCACCGATGTCGACAATTGCGCGCATCAGGTGCTGCTGAAGCTGGAATCGCTCGGACTGATCGCCGGCTGATCCGGCACGGTCGGCTGCCCGGGGGGCTTGCCCCCGGGGGCCGGCAATGGTCAGTGCACGCTCACCGGCGCAAAATCGTTCTGGCGCGCCAGGATGAACGCCATGCCGCGATCCTTGACCAGCGCCAGCCGCGCGCCCTTGTCGGTGCAGACCTCGTACAGGGTCTCGATCCCCTCGGCCTCCAGCTGAATGGCTTCCGGAAGGTCGGCAACCGCCACCGGCCGGATGAAAACGATGCCCTTGCCCGAGGGCTCGCTGAATTCATATCTCGTGTTCACTGCTCAACTCCTCAACACCGGGTCATCCGGCCCGGGTGATCCGGATCGTCTGTACCACCGTTTCCGGCTGCGCCCGCCGCAGATCGATATGCAGCAAGCCGCTTTCCATCGTCGCCCCCGCCACGTCCACCCCGTCCGCCAGCACGAAACTGCGCTGAAATTGCCGGGCGGCAATCCCACGGTGCAGGAATATCCGCCCTTCGCTGTCGTCGGCCTGCCGGCCCCGGATGACCAGTGACCGGTCCTCGACCGTGATCGCCAGATCCGCTTCGGCAAACCCGGCCACCGCCAGCGTAATGCGATAGGCGCTATCGCCGCATTGTTCGATGTTGAACGGAGGATAGCCCTCGTTGCCGGTCTTGGCAGTGCGCTCCACCAGCCGTTCCAGCTGCTCGAACCCCAAAAGAAATGGGTGTGCACCAAAAGTCAGTTTCGTCATTTGGCAAGCCCTTGATCAAGCGACGTTGCGATGTTGGACCCCTTGCGGCAGCCCAAAACATGATATGGTGGATGTTAACGCCCCTGCAAGGTCATCCGGCGTCAACCAAACCGGAAACTTTGCCCATCAGGCTTTGCGCATTTGCTGCCGACCGCTATATTTCCCGCCTGTCTGCACACCGACTCGGTCAGGACCTGCCATGAATGCCTTGCGATGAACGCTTCTATGGAGATGAATTCGGAGGAAGTGCTCCGCATCAATCTCGAAGTCCTCAAGCGCGAGCATCGCGATCTTGATCAGGCGATCTATGCGCTGGAACATTCCGGCCGGGCCGATCAGTTGACGCTGCGGCGGCTGAAAAAGCAGAAACTGGGGTTGAAGGACCGGATCGCCCGGATCGAGGATCAGTTGCTGCCGGATATCATCGCCTGACGGCGACACCGCGCGCTCAGCCACCCCACAACACGGCAGCCAAGCCGGCACCCAACGCCAGACTCAGCGGCCCGTACCAGCGCCGGTCCAAAGTGGCAAACGGCTCTTGCGGCGTCAGCCGCCGCCAGGCCGGCACATAGGCCGCCACACCCCGCGCCAGAAAGACCCCGGCAAAGGCAGCCAGCCCAAGCGTGCGCTCGGCCCCGTCCGGCCACCAGGGCAACCATGCCGCCGTCAGCAGCACCACCGCGACCACACCACAGGGCACCGCCCCCGGCATCCGCCTGGCTCCGGAAAACCCGATGACGGCACGCGCCAGCGCCGCTTCGTCGCGGATCGGGACCCAGAGGCCGAAGCCCCAAAGGACGTGCAGCCCGGCAATAGCGGCCAAGACCGCAGACAGGATGACGGAGGTCAGGTCCATGGCACACACTGCGGCAGTCCCCGGCCCGGCGTCAACCAACCGCAGCACCGCCTTGCCCCCGCCCGACCCGCCGCTATAGTGCGCGCCGGCTGCAAGGGGGCAAGGGCATGACCATCACCGTCGGCATCATCATGGGCAGCCAGTCGGACTGGCCGACCATGCGCGCGGCCGCCGGTCTGCTGGATGAATTGGGCATCGCTTACGAGGCCAGGATCATCTCGGCCCACCGCACCCCCGACCGGCTCTGGGACTATGGCCGGACGGCGGTGGCGCGCGGGCTCCGCGTGATCATCGCCGGGGCCGGCGGGGCGGCGCATCTGCCCGGCATGATGGCCTCTAAAACCCGGCTGCCGGTGATCGGGGTCCCGATCCAGACCAAGACGCTCGGCGGCATCGACAGCTTGTACTCCATCCTGCAGATGCCGCGCGGCACCCCGGTCGCCACCATGGCCATCGGCGGTGCCGCCAATGCCGCGCTGATGGCCGCCGCGATCCTTGCCCTGTCCGATCCCGGCCTTGCCGACCGGCTCGACGCCTGGCGCGCAGCCCTGTCCGCAGCGATCCCCGACGTGCCGCGCGATGACTGACCCCGGCCCGGACGCGCCCTTGCCCATCGGTGCGGAGATCGGCATTCTCGGCGGCGGCCAGTTGGGGCGGATGCTGGCCGTCGCCGCCGCCCGCCTTGGCTTCCGGGTGCATGTCTACGAGCCTGCCGCCGATCCGCCCGCAGCCCAAGTCGCCGCCCGCCTGACCACCGCTGCCTACGAGGACGCCGCCGCCCTGCAAGCCTTTGCCGCCGCTGTCGATGTGATCACCTACGAGTTCGAAAACATCCCCACATCAGCCCTCGATCACCTGGAACGGCTGCGCCCGCTGCGGCCGAACCGGCGGTCGCTGGCAACCAGCCAGGACCGGGTCATCGAGAAAGGCTTTCTGCAATTCCTGGGCTTGACTACGGCGGCCTATGCGCCGGTTGACACGCTGGCCGACCTGCAATCCGCCCTGATCCGGATCGGCACCCCGGCGATTCTCAAGACCCGGCGCTACGGCTATGACGGCAAGGGCCAGCAACGGCTGACAGCGCCCGATCAGGCGGCACCGGCATTCGCCGCGCTGAACGGCGCCCCGGCCATTCTCGAAGCGCTGGTTCCGTTCACGCACGAAGTGTCGGTGATCGCCGCCCGCGGGCTGTCCGGTCAGGTCACCTGCTACGACCCGGGCGAGAACGTGCACCGGGGCGGCATCCTGCACACCACCACCGTGCCCGCCCGGCTGTCGCGGACCCAACAGACCGACGCGGTGATCCTGGCGGGCCGCATCCTGAATGCGCTCGACTATGTCGGGGTGCTGGGGGTGGAGCTGTTCGTTACCCCGCAAGGCCTTGTGGTCAACGAAATCGCCCCGCGCGTCCACAACTCCGGCCACTGGACCCAGAATGGCTGCGCCGTCGACCAGTTCGAACAGCACATCCGCGCCATCGCCGGCTGGCCGCTGGGCGACGGCTCCCGCCACAGCAATGTGGCCATGCTGAACCTGATCGGCGACGACATCTCCGGTGTCCCGGCGCTTGCTGCGGAATCCGGCACCGCCATCCACCTTTATGGCAAGACCGAAGCCCGGCCGGGCCGCAAGATGGGCCACGTCAACCGCATCACCGGGCCCGCAACCGGCTGAGCCGCGTCGGGGCCCGCCAGCGGCCAAGCCGCGACGAGGACCTCACGCAGCCAAGCCGCGTCATGCCGTCGCCAGGCGGCCAAGCCGCACCACGGCCTGGGCCAGCGTCAGGTCCGGCTCGAACGCGCCGGTCTGCAGGAACGTCAGAACCTGCGCGATCACCAGGGGGTTGTTCATCAGGAACGTATGGGTCACCGGCAGCGTGATGTGGGCCGCTCCCGGCAACCGGGTCCGCGCCACTGACACTTTCCCGTCGTTCGGCTCGCCGATCACCGCCGCGTAAACCGGATTGAGCGACACCGACCCGGCGATCACTCCCACCGGGTATTCCGGGGCGTCCAGTTGGCCCGGCACCGCCTCCGGTCCGGTGCCTAGCTGCAACCCGGCCGGGCCGGTCAGCCATCGGAACGGCAACAGGTCGCCAAAGGCATCGACCAGTTCCGAGCCGCCATTGGGCGGTGCCAGCATGACCATGCGCCCGATCCGGGCGGGCCGCCGCGTCTGCAACCAAAGCCGCGCCAGAATACCGCCCATCGAATGCGTCACGAAATGCACCGGCCCCGGCCCGCAGCGCGCAACCGGCACCGTCAGGGTCTCGACCAGTTCCGCCATCGGCGCCCGGGTCGAAGGATAGCCGACATTGACTACCGAAAACCCTGTCCGCTCCAGCGCCGCCTGCAAGAGCCGAAGCGAGGCCCCGGTCCGCCCCAGCCCGTGCAGCAGAATGACCGACCCCAGGTCGCCAGCGGGCACAAGGTCGGGATCAGGCTGGTCTGGCAGTTCATCGGCCATGCCAAAGGCTACACCGCCGGGCCCGAAAGCATAAGAGCCAATGGACTTCATCCCGCCCTCGTTCCAGAATTGACCGCAGCATGCCCGACCCGCGTTCCCCCCGCCTCGCCGTCCGCGCCCTGATCCTGGATCAGGACAGGCTGTTGCTGGTCAATGCCTACCCCGGCGGCTTGTCGGACCTGTGGTGCGCGCCGGGCGGCGGCGTCCATTCCGGCACCTCGCTGCCCGAAAATCTGGAGCGCGAGGTGCTGGAGGAAACCGGGCTGGTGATCGAAGTCGGCGCCCCGGCACTGGTCAACGAATTCCACGATCCGGCCACCGGCTTTCATCAGGTCGATCTGTTCTTTCGGGCGACGCTGCAGTCTGGCCGAGCCGAACCTCGCCGAATCGACCCCGACTGGCGCGACCCGGCGGGCGTGGTGACCGAACGCCGGTTTGTCACCCGGGCAGAGCTTGCGCAGCTCCGCCACAAACCCGGCCTGCTGGCCGCCGCAGCCTGGGGCCAGGGCCTGCTCTATGACCCGCTGGAGCCTATCTTGGCCTGAATCGAGATGATGTCTGACGGAACCAACGCACCAGACCCGCTCCACGCAATCTGATTCGAATTTCGCTTCACATCGGTGCAAATATCCTGCGGGGGTGTGGGGGTGCAAAACCCCCGCTGGCTTCAGCGAAGCAGGAAGACGATTCCGACAAAATTCATCCTGTTTCAAGCGCGGGTTCGCGGCGGCACCAGCGACACCCCGACCCCGCCCAGCACCAGCACCACGGCAACCGCAAACCGCAGCGACGGCATCTCGCCCAACAGCGCCAGCCCGCCGCCAAATGCCAGAACCGGCACCGACAGTTGCGCCACCGCCGCCAGCGTCGCGGGCAAGCGCGGCAGCACGGCATACCAAAGCGCGTAGCCCAGTCCCGATGTCACCGCACCCGAAAAGACCGCAAGCAAGACCCCGGGCCCCGACGGCCGCACCACATCCGGCAAGACCAGCACTACGATCAGCGCAACCGGCAGCGCCCCGATGAAATTCCCCGCCGTTGTCGCCACCGGCTCGCCCGGCCGCCGTCCGTTCAGCGAATAGACCCCCCAGCCGAAAGCCGCCGCTGCCATCAATGCCGCACCATAGGGATCGGTCACGCCGGCCCCGGTCGGCCACAACAGCCAGACCAGTCCGGCAAACGCCACGCCCGCCCCCAGCCAACGCAGCCCCGGCACCGCCTCGCCGCGCAAAAGCGCCGCCGCAAACATCGTCACCTGCACCCCGCCGAACAGGATAAGGGCACCGGTTCCTGCCGGCAGGCTGAGATAGGCAAACGAGAACCCCAGCATGTAAAGCGCCAGCGACGCCGCCCCGACCCCTCGACCCCGCCCAGCCAAACCCGCCAGCGCCCGACCTTGCCGGACATAGACCAGCCCGGCCAGCGCAACGGCACCGGTCCCCAGCCGGATCGCGGCAAAGCTGGCCGGCCCGATGGCATGGTCGGCCAAGGCCAGCCGGTTCAGCACCGAATTGGCGGCAAAGGCACACATGGTCAGGGCAACCAGCAGGAACAGACGCATCCGACACCTCCCTTGTCGCTTTGGGCCGGCGTCAGCCAGCCCGCCAGCGGCTCTGACCATTCAATGGCGCGGTGGCGCAGTCGAATTCCGGATCATCAGCGTGACTGGCAGGACCACCTGCCGCGCAGGTCCGCCCTCAAAGATGATCCGGGCGGCAACCCGGCCCTTTTCGATACTGGGCTGGGCCACTGTGGTCAGCGGCGGATCGGCGAGCGCAAGCTGCGGCGGATCGTCAAACCCAACCACCGACAGATCGCGCGGCACCGCGATGTTGCGGCGTCTGGCTTCGGCCAGCACCGCAAGGTCCTGGGTGTCACCTAGGGCGATCACCGCCGTCGCTTCGGGGGCGTTGTCAAAAAGCAGCGCCGCGCCTGCCAGCGCGCCGCCAAAGGTCGTCGTATCGGCCGAACCGCCAAAGACCTCGACGATCGGCACGTCATTGATCGAAAGCCCGACGGTGGCCAGAACCTCGGCGATGCCGCACAGCCGCTCCCAGTCCATGGGATAGCCGACATCTAGCCGCGGCCCTTCGCCGCCAGGCCGGTGCAAGATCGGCGGACTGCCGCTTTGGCGCAGGACCGTCAGGATGGCAAAGCGGCGGTGACCAAGGTCGACCAGATGTTGCGCTGCCTGCCGCGCGCCGTCGCGGTCATCGATCCTCACCGAGTTGATCAGCGGTCCGCCATCGGCGTCCATCACCACGAAGGGCAGGCTTCGGCGCCGGACTGGCTCGATCAGCCCGACCTCCTCCAGGCTGTTGAAGATGAAGCCATCGACCAGGGCGTTGCGGATACTTCGGGCTTTCTTGTCACCGACCCCGGACACCAAATGCATCGCTGCGCCATAGGCTTCGCAAACCTCCGCTACACCGGCGAGGAAATCGCGCATGTATGGATGGGTGAAGGCGATGCCGATCCCGAAAGCGCCGGGCGGCACAATGCCGAGCGCATTGGTCTTGCCACCGCTCAGCAAGCTGCCCCTGGGGTCCGCTCCGCTATAACCCAAACGGCGCGCTGCCTCTTCGACGCGCTTGCGCAGGTCGGGGCGCACCCGCTCCGGCCAATTGAAGACATTGGAAACCGTCGCTTTGGAAACCCCCGCCGCCGCCGCCACGTCAGAAAGCCTTGCTGGCTGGCTCATCCGTCTTTGTACCGGTTCAAAATTCGCTTGACTTTCAGTGTGACGCGCATATTCTGCTATTTGTACCGGTTCAAGTAAACCTGTACCAGCGCAATCCAAGAGTACATGATTTGCGCAATGGTTCAATCCATCGGGAGGTTCCTATGACACGGATCGCAGCCGCCATGGTTTTCTTGCTGTTCGGCCCTGATGCCGCCCAGGCCGATGTCAACCTTGTTCAGGTGCCTGTCGCCTGCGGCACCATTGCCGAGGTCTACGGCCTCCTGCAAACCAACATGCCCGACATGGCGAATATCGGCAGCGGCAATGACAGT
>JANNRR010000156.1:0-57533 GCA_031401675.1 Paracoccaceae bacterium | reverse complement strand
GGTCGGATCGCCCATCTCCAGCACCCGGCCCCTGATGTCGGCGGCATGCTTTTGCAGGAACTGCTCGATGTAATAGCGCTCGATGGTCAGCAGGTCGCGGTCCTGCCCGAAGATCGCCGATATGGGCGACAGCCGCCGCAGCCCGCCGAAATTCACGCTGCCCACCGGCACCGACTGCAGCTTGTACAGCCGCTGCTGCTTTCTGATCCATTTGCGTGCGCCCACCGGCAGCAGCACCGTCGCCGCCCCGCGCACAACAGCCTCGATCCGCGCCATCGGCGTCATGCCAAACCCCTGTGCCAGATCGGCCTATGCAAGTCCGGATGCCTTCTTTTCCGCGATGATGTCCATGATGATCTCGCGCAGCGTCCGCATCGGGCGGAACCCGATGGCCTTCTGCAACTTCGACACATCCGGCAACCGCCGCATCATGTCCTCGAACCCCACCGGATAAACCTCGGAATAGGGCACCAGCTCGATCGCCGATGATGATCCCACCAGCTCGATCACCTGCTGGGCCAGCCCCATGATCGTCACTTCCTGATCGGTGCCGATGTTGAACACCTGCCCCAGTGCCTCGGGTGTATGCAGCAACCGGCTCAGCGCCTCCACCACATCCAGCACATGGCCGAAACAGCGCGACTGGGTGCCGGTGCCATGCACCATCAGCGGCCGTCCCTCCAGCGCCGCCTGCACGAAATTCGGCAGCACCATGCCGTAGCGCCCGGTCTGGCGCGGCCCTGTGGTGTTGAAGAACCGCAACACCACTACCGGCAGGCCTGCATCGCGGGCATAGGCCAGCGCCATGAATTCATCCAGCTGCTTGGCCGAGGCATAGGACCAGCGCAGGTTCCGCGTCGCGCCGATCACCAGATCGTCATCCTCATGGAACGGAAACTTGGTCGCCTTGCCGTAAACCTCCGAGGTCGAGGCGATGAACGTCAGCTTTTTCCCCGCCACCGCCGCGCGCAACACATTCTCGGTGCCGCCGATGTTGGTCTGGATCGACCGGCTCGGCTGTTCCATGATCAGCTT
Organism: Paracoccaceae bacterium; assembly: GCA_031401675.1. Taxonomy (GTDB): domain Bacteria; phylum Pseudomonadota; class Alphaproteobacteria; order Rhodobacterales; family Rhodobacteraceae; genus JANNRR01. Next base: position 56,498 of record JANNRR010000156.1, on the reverse strand, counting down.
GACCCCGACGGCGGCGGCCATGTGAAACACCGCGTCCGCCGCCTCGACATGCTCGGCCACCAGCGCGCTGTCCAACACATCGCCCTGCACGAGGCGGAACTGGTTGGTATGGGCCAGCGATGCCAGATTGCTGATCCGGCCGGTCGACAGATCATCCAGCGCCGTCACCGAATGCCCGTCGCGCACCAACCGCTCTGCCAGATGCGAGCCTATGAACCCGGCACCGCCGGTAATCAGAATATGCATGGCGCCTCGTCTGAAATGCCGCGTCTGAAAAGCAGCGACTCGCTCAAGTTGCGCCGGTCCATAGCACAGGCCGCACCGGTCAGACTATGTAGCCGTTTCGAAACAGTTTCTTCGCAGCCGATTTGTGGCTATCCTGTCAGGCAGCAGGGGAAAAGCGTGCAACAGCCACCGGGATCAGCGCTGATGGGGATTCCGGTCGCGGTGACCGGGGCCAATGGCTTCATCGGTCGCCGGCTGGTGGCGGCACTGTGTGCCCGGGGGGCGCATGTCACGGCGCTGCTGCGCAGCCAGCACGGGGCCGATGTGTTGCAGCGCATGGGCGCAGGCACCGTAATCGCCCCGCTGCGCGCCAGCCCGACGCTGGCCTCAGCACTGGCCGACCAGCAGGTCCTGTTCCACTTCGCCTACGACATGCGGGCCAGTGGTCCGGACAATCTGGCGGCGTTCGACGCGCTGATGGCCGCTGCGCCGGGCATCCCCCGCATCATCCACGCCAGTTCCGCCGTGGTCTATGACCGCTGGCCGAACGGCATCCTGAACGAAACCTGCTCGATCACCACCGGCATCGGCAGCGGCTACCGGCAGGCGAAAGTGGCGATGGAGGCGCGGCTGCTGGGCGGCACCACCCCGGCGGCGATCCTGCAACCGACCATCGTCTATGGTACCGGCTCTGGGCTGTGGACCAACGCTCCGATGGCTGCCCTGCGCGGCGGCGGCGTTGTTCTGCCCGATCCGGTCGGCTTCTGCCCGGCCGTACATGTCGATGACGTGGTGCAGGTGGCGCTCTTGGCCGCCACATTGCCCGACCTGGGGCGCGAGCGGTTCCTCATCAACGGCCCGGATCAGCCGACCTGGGCCGAGTTCTATCAGGGTTATGCCGCGATCATCGGCACCGGTCAGGTCATCCTGCAGCCCTATGAAACCCTGGCCGCCCGGCTTGGCCCGGCCCTGACACCCGGCCCCGCCAGCGGCCCCGGCAGCGGTCCGTCCACTGCCGCCCGGATCAGCGCCGCACTGCGCCGCGCGGTCGGCAATCAGCGGTTCGAGGCGGCCGTGGCCCGCATCCGCCGCCTGTCGGGACCCACGGGCCCGGTCTATCCCGACCGTTCGGCCCTGATTCTCTATGCCGGGCACCCGGTGATTGATTCGGGCCATGCACGGACACGGCTCGGCTATGCCCCCGCCGTTTCATTGCAGGCCGGATTGGCAGCAATTGCGGCGCAATTGTGATCCGTGCTATAAGTTGGCCATAGTTCGGACACAGTGTCGCATTTCGTTCTCTCTTTGTTCACTTGCCAAGATTTCGCCCAACTGCTTCCCTTTTGCTCTGTTGCAAGGTGTTTGTCGTTAGCTGGTGCTTTGTGGTCCTTTGAGGTTTGATTTGATGTCCAGCGCGTTTTCTCACTATTCCACATTGAAAGACCGGATCACGGCGCGGCAAGCGCAGGTGCTGACGGTCGGCCTTGGCTATGTTGGCCTGCCGCTGGCGCTGACGGTGCACGAATCGGGGTTCCCGACCGTCGGGCTGGACCTGAACACCGCCCGCGTCGCCCGGATCAATGCCGGCGAGCGGGTGATTTCCTACCTGCCCGAGGACCGGATCAGCACGGCGGTGGCCACCGGCAGCTTTGCCGCCACCTCTGACCCTGCGGCGCTGGGGTCCGCCGACATCATCCTGATCTGCGTCCCCACGCCCCTGTCCGACAAGCGCGAGCCCGATCTGGCCCATGTCATCCGGGCGGTCGAAGGCATCGCCAAATGGCTGCGCCCCGGCCAGCTTGTGGTGCTGGAAAGCACGGTCTGGCCCGGGGCCACCACCACCGTCGTCAAGCCCATTCTGGAACGCGGCGGCCTGCGCGCCGGCATCGATTTCTTCCTCGGCTTCTCGCCGGAACGCGAGGACCCGGGCTCTGTCACCCATACCACCCGCACCATCCCCAAGGTCGTCGGGGCCGATGATACCCATTCCCGCAACCTTCTGGATCAGTTCTATTCCACCATCGTCACTGCCACCGTCCCGGTATCCTCTGCCGCCACCGCCGAAGCGGTCAAGCTGGTGGAAAACTCGTTCCGCACCGTCAACATCGCGCTGGTGAACGAAATGAAGGTGGCGCTTGATGCCATGGGCGTCGATGTGTGGGAGGTAGTAAGGGCCGCCGCCACCAAACCCTTCGGCTACATGCCGTTCTACCCCGGCCCCGGCATCGGCGGCGACTGCATCCCGGTGTCGCCGGTCTATCTGTCGTGGCGCGCCCGCGATGTCGGCGCGTCCACCCCGATCATCGATCTGGCCCGCCTGACCAACGATGAAGCCCCCGACATGATCGCCGGCCGCATGGCGGTCGAACTGTCGAAACGCCACCGCGCCATGTCCGGCGCCCGCATCCTGATCCTCGGCATCGCCTACAAGAAGAACGTCGAGGATACCCGCGAAAGCCCGGCCCTGTACCTGCTGCAACGGCTGGAAGCGATGGGGGCGGCCTGCGATTACCACGACCCCTATTTCCCGCAGATGCCCGCCACCCGCGACCATCCCGGCCTGACCGGGCGCACCTCAGCCAGCCTTGCCGCCGATGCGCTGGCCGCTTACGACGCCGTCATCGTCACCACCGACCACACCGCCGTCGATTATCCGCTGGTCGCTGCCCATGCGAAACTGCTGTTCGACACCCGCAACGTCTTTGCCGCACTGGGTATTTCCGTCGACGGCGACCGTCTGATCAAGGTCTGAGCCAGCCCGACAGATCGCGCCCGATCATCGGCCCCAGCCGGGTGATCTGATCCCCCAGCCGGTCCGATAGGATCGCCCGCGCCGCAGCGGGCATCCCGGCCTCGGCCGGTTTCAGGTTCACCGCCGCCAGCCGATCCCTGATCGCCCAGCGCAGCCGTTTCGGCACCACCAGCCCGATCGCCCTGGTCACCGGATTGGGCTGCATCAGAAAATCCTGAAACGCCCGGTTCTTCGGCACCCCGCCGGCGTTCAGCTTTTGCCCGGTATCGGGCCGGAACCCCGACCGCACCCCGATGAACTCCAGCATCTCGGCCATCAGCCGGTCCGGGTCCTGTTCCAGATCCTCATAAAGCCGGATCAGCATCTGCTCACGCGGGAACCGCTCGAAGAACCGCGCCAGCTGGTCGGCATAGCGCGGAAACCGCGAATAGCCGAACAGCGGCTGCCAGCCCGCCGCCAGCCGCGCCTCCTCCAGCCCCAGGGCCCGCACGAAGTCCGGCTCGGTCTCGATGCTCTGCTTGGTGGCATAAAGGAAATGCGACCAGGCCTGCTCGACCGGGTTGCGCAGAACCACGATCAGCCGGGCCTGCGGCACATGCCGCCGGATCCGTTCCGCTGCCTGATCCGAATACAGATACAGCGGCGACGCCTCGCCGCAGATCGCCCCGGCCGGAGCCCCGGCGAACAACGCCTGATAGTCTGAAAGCCCGGTGACCGAATTGTTGATGTAGTCGGCCCCCGGCCCGGCACAGGCCAGCCGCTCGCCCTCAAAGGCAAAGAAGTTCGGCTCCTTCAGCCGTGGCAGGAACAAATCCGGGCACTGCCGCAGGTAGGAATGCACCGCCGTGGTTCCGGCACGCGCCGCCCCGATCATCAGAAAATCAGGCATCTTGGCCAAGACAAACCCCCGCATTCATGCTAGACTGCCATACACTGCGTCGGTGCGGACATGGAAGCATTTACCGGACACCCTGCCGTCACCCGACAGATGCGTAGTTGAATGATTTCAGTTTTAGACAATCACAGGTTGTTTTTTTAAGTATCCATGCCCACCGCCCGACAGGGAGGTTCCGACGACATTTTAACACCAGGAATTCTTCGCCCGCCTTTGCGCTGCCGCCTCCGGTCCTTGCCCATCCGCCCGATCGCTGCCCATGCGGTCGGCGAACCGGTCGGATTGCGCCGGAAAAATCACCAACGCCCGGGGATTGGTTCCAAATCTGCGGCGCAATCAGCCGTGATCGGCTGCCAAAGGTGTTGTGTGCCACTATGGGAATCGGGTATGTTGCAACCATGTTAGTGCGGTCCAGATAAATTTGTGCTTGGGGAACGGTAGTGTCTTATATGCGAAGTGACGGACGAATTCCTGTTGTGATTATTGGTGGTGGGCCGGCCGGTCTGACGGCAGCCTATGAATTGCAGAAGCGCAGTACCGATCATCGCCCCATGGTCTACGAAGGTTCCAACATGGTCGGCGGCATCGCCCGCACCGAAAGCCATAACGGCTACCGGTTCGACATCGGCGGCCACCGCTTCTTCACCAAGGTGACAGAAGTCGAAGAGATGTGGGACGAAGTGCTGCAGGACGATTTCATCACCGTCCCGCGGTCCTCGCGCATCTATTACCGCGAACGGTTCTTCGACTATCCGCTGAAGCTGTTCAACGCCCTGTCGTCCATCGGACTGTACGAATCGGCGCGGATCGGCCTCAGCCTGCTCAAGTGGAAGGTGCGCCCCTACAAGAAAGAGGAAAGCTTCGAGCACTGGGTGGTCAACCGTTTCGGCGGCCGGCTCTACATGCACTTCTTCCGCACTTATACTGAAAAGGTCTGGGGCATTCCGGCCAGCGAAATCCGCGCGGACTGGGCCGCACAGCGGATCAAGAACCTGTCTTTGACCAAAGCCGTCTGGAACGCGATCACCGGTGCCAATGACACCTCCTCGCTGATCGAGGAATTCAAGTATCCCCGGCTTGGCCCTGGCATGATGTGGGAGAAGTGCACCGACATCATCCGCGAAAACGGCGGCGAAGTGACGCTGCGCAGCGAAGTGGTGCGGGTCAACCGCACCGAAAGCACCGTGAACTCCATCGATGTCCAGCACTGGCACGAAGATGGCAGCAAAGGTGACGTGGAAAGGGTCGATGGCGCGCATTTCGTCAACACGATGGCGCTCCGCGATCTGATCCACGCCTTCAACCCGCCGCCGCCGCCAGAAGTGGTCGCGGCTGCCGACAGGCTGAAGTACCGCGATTTCCTGATCGTGACGCTGGTGCTGGACCATGCCGACCCGTTCCCGGACAACTGGATCTACATCCACTCGCCCAAGGTCAAGGTCGGGCGCATCCAGAACTTCCGGGCCTGGTCCAAGGAAATGCTGCCCAACCAGAACACCGCCTCGATCGGCATGGAGTATTTCTGTCAGAAGGGTGACGGGCTCTGGAACATGTCCGACAAGGACCTGCGCGAGCTTGGAGCCAAGGAACTGGAACAGCTTGGTCTGGCCAAGGCGACCTCGGTGATCGACGCCGCCATCATCCGGCAGCCCAAGGCCTATCCGGTCTATGACGGTGAATACCGTGAAGCGCTGGACATCATCGAAAAGTGGATCACCAGCCTCGACAACTTCCAGACCGTGGGCCGCAACGGTCTGCACCGCTACAACAACCAGGACCATTCCATGCTGTCGGCCATGTTCGCCGCCCGCAACATCCTGGGGGCCAAGCACGATGTCTGGACGGTGAACGTGGAACGCTCGTACCACGAGGAGTTTCAGTTGAACAAACCGGTGAAGACCGAGGCGCTGGCGGCGCAGTAGCGTTTGTACATGACGACCTTTGGTGGAAACACTTAAAGGATAGTCGCGCGCCGTTCGCGTGATAGGTGTAGCTGCAAGGATTGCTTGTCCGGTGTTGGTCCGTGGCGCTATCCTTCTGTCTTTCTTGTCGGATTTGATTTCAATCAAATCAGACCGCGCCTGCCTGCCCCTTGGCAGGCGCGGGTAGTGCGCCAGCCCAGGCAGGCGCGGCCTGATTTCCCGAGCAACGCACCCGGCCCAATCCCCCTTGCCCTTCGCTTGTGCTTTCGGGCAACGGGCCGGGCGCCCGCACACTGTGCGGCCACCTGATCGGCCCGGGACTTCGCATCGACCGGCAAGGCGAGTGGCGAGCGCAACGGCGATTCCACCAGTGTTCATCCTGCATCAAAGGACGCCAGTTCCGGGACCGGGGCCGTCTGCACACAGCAGGCGACCCCGTTCCGTTTTTGTCGATGGCCCTTGGCGCCCGGCAACAGAAATGGTTAAAACCCGGTAAACGAAAATACCTATGTGTCTGACAACAAACGTATTTCGAAAGTGTCCAGATCTGGACAGCCGTCCCCCGCCCAAAATCCCGCCCGGACCCTCCCCGCATTTCCCCGGATGCAGCCCGCCAATTCCTGTGCTATCCAGCCCCCGACATCAGGAGGCTTCCATGACCAGCAAACTCGACAGCCTGCGCACTCTTTCCGTTGTCGTCGCCGATACCGGCGATTTCGACGCCGTCCGCGCACTTTCGCCGCAGGACTGCACCACCAACCCCTCGATCGTGCTCAAGGCCGTGCAAAGTCCCGCCTTCGCCGAGCATGTCGCCCGCGCCATCCAGGCCGGCCGCGCCAGCCCCGACCCGGTCGCTGCCATCGTCGACGACCTGACCGTGACCGTCGGGGCCGAACTGACCAAACTGGTCCCCGGCCGGGTCTCGACCGAGGTCGACAGCCGCCTGTCGTTCGAAAAGGACGGCTCCATCGCCAAGGCCCGCGCCCTGATCGCCGCCTATCAGGCGCGCGGCATCGGCAAGGACCGCATCCTGATCAAACTGGCCGCAACCTGGGAAGGCATCGAAGCCTCGCGCGTGCTGCAGGCCGAAGGCATCGACTGCAACATCACGCTTCTGTTCAGCCTGGCCCAGGCCGTTGCCTCGGCCAATTCCGGCGCCTTCCTGATCTCGCCCTTTGTCGGTCGCATCACCGACTGGTTCAGCAAGGCCACCGGCCAGACCTACACCCCCGAAACCGACCCCGGCGTCGCCTCGGTCCGCCGCATCTATGATTACTACAAATCCAACCGCATCCCCACTGTGGTCATGGGTGCCAGCTTCCGCAATACCGGCCAGATCGAGGCGCTGGCCGGTTGTGACCGCCTGACCATCAGCCCGGCACTGCTGAACGAACTGAATGCCGCCCCCGGCCCGCTGCCCCGTGCCCTCTCGCCCGACAACGCCACCGGCATGGCCGCGATGCCGATGAGCGAGGGCGATTTTCGCTGGGCGCTGAACGAAGACGCGATGGCGACCGAGAAACTGGCCGAAGGTATCCGCAATTTCCACGCCGACACCCAGAAGCTTCACGCCATGATCCGCACGGCGCTGGCCGCCTGACCTGTTGCCCGCAATCGACGCACAATGAAGAAGATCATCACCATCGGCGAGATTCTGGTCGAGATCATGGCCGACACACCCGGCAATGGCTTCCTGCAACCGATCGCGCTGACCGGCCCCTATCCGTCCGGCGCACCCGCCATCTTTGTCGCGCAGGCGGCGCGCATCGGCCAACCGTGCGGCATGATTTCCGCCGTGGGCGACGATGACTTCGGCCGGCTGAACCTGAACCGGCTGGCCGCCGACAGCGTCGACATCTCGGCCATCGCCATCGACCCCGAACGCCCGACCGGCAGCGCCTTTGTCCGCTACCGCCCCGACGGCGCGCGGGACTTCGTGTTCAACATCGCCCACAGCGCCACCGCCTCGATCCGGCTGACCGACGCCGGTCGCGCATTGATCGCGGGTGCGGACCATCTGCATCTGGTCGGCACCTCGCTCGCGGCCCCGGCGATGCAGGCGCTGGCCCTGACAGTGGCAGAGCTGGTCAAGGCCCAGGGCGGCAGTCTGTCGTTCGATCCCAACCTGCGCAAGGAGGTGCTGCACCTGCCCGGCGTTCGCGATACCGCCCTGTCGGTGCTGGCGCTGACCGACCTGTTCCTGCCCTCGGGCGAGGAGGTGTATGTCGGCACCGAAGCCCCCACCGAAGCCGCTGCCGTCGCGGCGCATCTGGCACGCGGGGTGCGGGCTGTCGTGCTGAAACGTGGCGCGGCTGGGGCGTCGTATCACGATCCAGAAACCGCGCTGACCCATCCGGGTTTCAAAGTGACCGAGGTTGACCCGACCGGCGCCGGTGACTGTTTCGGCGCCGCGTTCACCGCCCTGTGGTTGCGCGGCACCCCGGCCGCCGACGCCTTGCGGCTGGCCTGCGCCGCCGGGGCGCTGGCCGTGACCAGACGCGGCCCGATGGAGGGGGCCGGGACGCTGGCAGAGATCCGGGCGTTCGCCGCATCGAACCCGGAAACTTGACCGCTTCGCTCCTCGACAACCAGCCGTTCACGCCGCGCCGTCCGTCAGGTCTGCGCCCCGCCCGCGTCCAGTTCCGCCGGCGCGTCATCAAACGAGGCATGGCTCATCGCATAGAGCCGGGCATAGCTGCCGCCCGCCGCGATCAGGGCGGCATGGGTGCCGGTTTCCTCCACCAGCCCATTGCGCAGCACGATGATCCGGTCCGCCCCGCGGATCGTCGCCAGCCGGTGCGCGATCACCAACCCGCTGCGACCGCGCAGCAGCACCGCCAGCGCCTTCTGGATGGTCAGTTCGGTGGCGCTGTCGATGCTGGCCGTCGCTTCGTCCAGCACCAGAATCCTGGTGTCGGCCACCAGCGCCCGGGCAAAACTGACCAGTTGCCGCTGCCCCAGCGACAGGTTGCCGCCGCGTTCGTCCAAGAGGGTCCGGTAACCATCCGGCAACTGGGTGATGAACTCGTGCGCCCCGACCGCCTGCGCCGCCGCCACCGCATCGACCTCGGTGGCGGTGATCTTGTTGTAGAGGATGTTTTCCATCACCGTGCCGGTGAACAGGAACGGCTCCTGCAGCACCATGGCGATATGCCGGCCCAGCGAGGCTTGCGTTACCGCCCGCACGTCGTGCCCGCCGACCAGCACCTGCCCGCCCTGCACGTCATAGAACCGATGCAAAAGCGCCATAGCGCTGGATTTGCCCGACCCGGTCGGGCCGACCAGCGCCACCGTCTCGCCCGGATGCAGCCGGAAGCTGATGCCCTTCAGCACCGGACGGTCGCGGGCATAACCGAACACCACATCGCGGAACTCGACCGAGCCGTCCATGTCGTCGGGCAGGTCGACCGCGTCCGGCGCGTCTGTGATCTCGACAGCCACATCCAGCACCTCGGTCAGTCGCTGGCCCGACGCCATCGCCCGCTGCATCACCGAATACTGCAGGGTCAGCGAGCGGATCGGGTCGAAAAACCGCTGGATATAGAATAGAAACGCCACCATCACCCCGACATCCAGGCTGCGGTCCATCACCATTGCGCCACCGACCACGATCAGGATCGCCATCGCCGCTCCGGTCAGCGTATCGACAATCGGCACCATCACCTGCGCATATTTCGCGGCCAGCAAGTGCGCGCGCAAATTAGCAAAGGCCTTGTCGTCATAAAGCTGCAGGTTCACCGCCTGCCGCCCAAGCCCCTGCACCGTACGCACTCCGTGGATGCCCTCGGCCAGCGCGCCGTTGGTCACCGAATTGGTCTCGTGCGCGGCCATGAAGGCAACGCGGGCGCGCGGCAGCCAGAACAGCCGCACCACGAACAGAACCGGCAAAACCGCCAGCACCAACAGCCCCAGATGCCAGTCCAGCGACAGCATCACCGCCACGATGCCGAACAGCAGCACGATATCGCCGACCGACAGCACGCAGGTTTCCAGAAACTCCTGCATCGAGTTCACATCGCCCTGCAGCCGCGACATCAGCCGGCCGACCTCGGTCTTGTCCATGAACGACAGCGATACATGCTGCAGATGCGCGAACATCGCGCTGCGGATGTCGAACAGCACGGTTTCGGCGGTCTTGCCGACCACCACCTCCTGCACGTAGCTGGCAGCATAAGTGATCAGGATCGCCACGGCAAAGGCCGCCAGCGACCAGCCCATCGCCGCCCGGCCCGCGTCGCCGGGCACCAGCCCGAAGTCGATGGCGTGCCGGATGATCAGCGGGATCACCAGTTGCGATCCGGTAAAGATCAGCACCGCCACCACCGACACCCAGACCTGCCAGCGATAGGGCCGCACGAACACCCAGATGCGCTGCACGATGCGCGCATCGAACACCCGGCCGAACATCTCCTCCTCGATCCGGTGCGACCCCACCACCGCACGCGGCGGGCGGCGGCCGTCGTCGCGCACATCATCGCGTTCGGTTTCCTGTTCTTCGGCCATCAGGCACCCTTCGCCGGGCGAACCTGCAGATCATAAAGCGCCCGGTACATCCCGCCCTGCGCCAGCAAGCCGGCATGGGTGCCGCGTTCGACCACGCGCCCCTGATCCAGAAACAGGATCTCGTCGGCGTGCATCAGCGAATTCAGCCGGTGCGCCACGATGATCGTCACCCGCCCCGCCGCCCCCTCGGCCAGCGCAGCGCGGATCAGCGCCTCGGTATGGGCATCGACGGCAGCGGTCGAATCGTCGAACACCAGCACCGCCGGTTCCAGCATAAGCGTCCGCGCGATCGTCAGCCGCTGGCGCTGCCCGCCCGACAGCGAGGCGCCGCGTTCGCCCACCACGGTGCCATAGCCACGCGGCAGCCCGGCGATGTAGCGGTGCATCTGCGCCGCATCGCTTGCCGCCTCGATCCGCGCCGGTTTGGCCCAGGGGTCACCATAGGCCACGTTGTTTTCCAGCGTGGTGGTGAACAGGAACGCATCCTGCGCCACCACCGCCACCTGTTTGCGGAGCGAGGCCAGCGTCACCGCCCCGACGTCCTGACCGTCGATCAGGATCTGGCCACCTGTCGGATCATAGTAGCGCGGGATCAGCGCCGCGATGGTCGATTTTCCCGACCCGGGCGGCCCGATCAGCCCAATGGTCTGGCCGCGTTCGGCGCGGAAACTCACGCCGGTCAGCGCCGGGCGGTCCGGCGTGTCGGGATAGGCGAAATCCACCGACCGGAACTCCAGCACCCCGTCGGTGACCTGCAAATCGGCCGCCCCCGGCCGGTCGCTGATTGCCACCTGCAGGTCCAGCATGTCGAATAGCCGCGCGCCGCAGGTCGAGGCGCGGGCAAAGGAATTGACCAACAGCCCCAACTGCCGCACCGGCATCTGCAGGATGGTCATGAAGGTCAGGAACGACGCCAGCGTGCCCACCGACATCTGCCCCGCCGTCACCTGCCGCCCGCCGATCCACAGCACCAGCCCCATGGCGGCAAAGAACGAAAGGGTCATGGCACTGGTGTTGCGCACCCTGATATCCACCCGGTCATGCGCCAGTTCCAGCGCCGAGGCCGAGGCGCGGGCGAACTTGGCCATTTCATGGTCCTGCGCCGAAAACGCCCGCACCACCCGTATGCCCGCCAGATTTTCCTCCATCACCCGCGAAAGCACCGACAACCGCTCCTGCAAGTCCAGCCACGTCCCGCGCAGCCGCAGTTGCGCCACCGAGGACCGCCAGCCGACAAACGGCACAAAACTCAGCGCCACCAGCCCCAGCACCAGATCGGTCGACATCAGCATGTAACCGCCCCAGCCGATCAGCACCGACAACAGTACCAGCCGAACCAGGCCGGTGGAAAAGAACATCCGCACGCCTTCCAGGTCCAGCATTCCCAGCGTGATCAGATCGCCCGAATGCACCCGGTCGTGAAAGCCGAAGCTGAGCGTCTGGATTTTCTGATAGTAATCCAGCCGCATCTGATAACCGGTATGGTGCCCCACCGCCTCGCTGTAATAGTTCTGAAACAGCGTGAACACGCCGCGCAGGATCGAAACCACCAGCAGGATCAGCGCAGTCCACCACAGCCCGGCCCCCCACAGCCCGGCCCCGGCCGCGCTTCCCGCCCCGATCACCCCTTGGGTCTGATCGATCGCCTGCCCCAGCAGCACCGGAATCGCCAGTTGAAACCCCGAGGCGATCAGCGTCGATGCAATCGCGAACACCACCTGCCACGGCGTCGCCCAGGCCATCCGGGTGATCCGCCAGATCGTGCGGAACCCGGCCTGCCATGATGCCGCCTCGCTGCGCGACAAGATCCGCGCAGCCTCGTCCATGCTGCTGTTTGGCCGAACGCTCATATTGTCCTTTGGCCGGTCCTCCGCCGACCGCCGCGGCAGAGACCGGGCCGGCGTCAGGGGTCGGGGTACGTGATGCACCGCTGACAGACCGTCACCCGGGCGCACCGCCATTCCGCAAATTCACCGGTGATTGTCAAGCCGTCCCGCCGGCATTGCCGCACGCCTGCCCCTACCCCAGTTCGCCGAACGGTTCCTTGTAGATGGTGCGCGGCGGGATCAGGTCAGGGCTGATCTCGACCAGCACCGGCTCGGTGGTGCCGGCCTCGATCAGTTCATAAGCCCGCGCGATCAGCCGGCTGGCGTTCTGGCGGACCATATGCACCGGAAACTGCAGGAATGCCGCAAACGGATCATAGTCGTAGCAGCCGATAGCACTTTGCGCGAACGCCTCGGGCGGCAGCCGCACGAAGTGCCCCAGAACGCCCTCGAACACCGTCAGGGAATTGACGAACAGCCCGGCAGGCAGACCGCCGATCCTGTGGCACAGCGCCGCAATCTCGCGCGCTGCGGCCTGCGGGGCATAGCCACACAGGATCAGCTGTTCGGCGCTGACCGGTCCGTGGCTTTTCTCGAAAACCGCCCGGAACCCGTCGATCCGGCGCGATGTCGCGTAATCCGAGGCGACGCCGCCGATGAAATAGGCCTTGGCACGCAACTGGTCGGCAGTCCCCGGCATATCCTCCAGTATCTTGCCGCTCAACTCCATGGCACCCCGAAAATTGTCGCTGACCACAGAGGGTGCGCTGCGCCCGGGCAAGTCCACAAAGACATGTGGCAGGTTGGCGGCACCGCACATCGCGCTGAGCGTATCGGGGTCGGTGGCCCCGGCGATGAACAGATATTCGACGGCGTAGGAAATCAGTGTCTCCACCGTGCGGATCTCTTCCGCCGGGTCACGCAGGGTGCTTGCGATCACCGGGCACAGGCCGCGCTCGCGCGCCAGCGCCTCGAAGCTCTGGCTAAGCGTCGAAAAGTAGCGGTTGTCATGCAGCGGAATGATCATCCCCACCATGCGCGAGCGTGCCTGCCGCAATCCGCGCGCCTGCATGTTGATGGAATAGCCCTGTTCTGCGGCGATGCGCTGGATTTCCTTGACGGTGCTTTCCCGCAGGCGGCGGGCTTTCCAGGCCCCGCTCAAAGCTGCGCTGACCGTCGACGGCGAGGCTCCGCTCAGCCGGGCGATGTCATAGATTGTCGGTTTGGCCTTGGGCAGGATCATCGGCGCAGCCTTGGTCAACGAATTCTCTTGACGATTCTAGTGTTTTCTTGGTTCGATAAGCAATATCGATTGCGCAGCCGCCTCGTCCTGATCTGCCGGATAGTGAATCTCTTCAAAAACGACCGGGAAAATACGCCTGATTGCCGAGGAAATAGTCGCACAATCGATTGCTCTAGCTAAGACAGCCCGAAGGGACGATTGTTCGGGAGGAACAAAATGATCAGAAAAATCTCCGCCACACTGGCGGGCATGGCGCTTGTGGCGACCCTGGCCACCGGCGCGATGGCACAGGACAAACCGACTATGGGCGTTGTCGTCAAGATCGGCGGCATCCCGTGGTTCAATGCCATGGAAATGGGGATCAAGGAAAAGGCTGCCGAGCTTGGCATCGATGCCACGATGATCGGCCCCACCAGTGCCGACCCCGCACTGCAGGTCCGCGCCATCGAGGATCTGATCGCCAAGGGCGTCGATATCATCGGCGTCGTGCCGAATGACGAAGCAGCCCTGGAACCGGTGCTGGAAAAGGCCCGCGCCGCCGGCATCAAGGTGGTGTCGCACGAAGGGCCGGGCATCAGCAACGTTGACTGGAACTTCGAAATGGCCTCGGCCAAGGGATTTGGCGAGACCCATGCCGAAATGCTGGCACAAAAGATGGGCGGCAAGGGCGAATATGCCATGTTCGTCGGCTCGCTGACCGTGCCGCTGCACAACGCCTGGGCTGATTTCGCCAACGCCTACATCGCCGCGACCTATCCGGACATGACCCTGATCGGCGAACGCTACGGCGTGGCCGAAAGCGTCGATGACAGCCGCAAGACCGCATTGGACCTGATCGCCGCCAACCCGGACCTCAAGGGTTTCCTGGCGTTCGGCAGCCAGGGTCCGATCGGGGCCGGCCGCGCCATCGAGGAACGCCGCAAGATCGGCGAAATCTTCGTGCTGGGCCCGTTCTCGCCCGGTCAGGGCCGCGACCTGGTGAAATCCGGTGCCATCAGCGGCGGTTTCATGTGGAACCCGGCCGAAGCCGGCCGGGTGTTCGTGACCATGGGCAAGATGCTGACGGACGGCGCCGAAATCACCGAAGGCACCGACATCCCCGGTCTGGGCATGGTCAGCCCCGACGTGGCGAACAAGGACATCATTACCGACAACCTGATCGCCATCAACGCCGAAACGGTGGACGGTCTGGCCGATCTGGGGCTTTGATCGCGCCTGGATGACGATCACACCGTGACGAATTTGGGGGCCGCCGGGCAGGCGGCCCCCTATTCACCGCAAGATGGGCCGGATCATGTCGCTTTATGACAGCGCGTTGCAGGAACTGGGCGGCGTTTTCGCCCGGCTGGACGACCGCCAGGTCGATACCGCCATCGGCATGATCGCCGGTGCCCGCCGTATCGTGGTGTTCGGCGGCGGCCGCGAGCGGCTGCAAATCATGGGCTTTGCCATGCGGCTGTTCCACATGGGCCTGAACGCCGCCGTCGAAGGCGACATGACCACCCCCGCCGTCGGTACCGGCGATCTGTTCATCGTCACCTGCGGCCCGGGCGAAATATCAACCGGACTTGCGCTGATGGGCGTGGCCCGCGCCGCCGGTTCATCGATCCTGTTCATCACCGCCCAACCCAAAGGGCGCGGCGCGGCGCTGGCCGATTTTGTCCTGACCCTGCCGGCCCAGACCATGGCCGACGATCAGGGTTCGGCCAAAACCTCGGTGCTGCCGATGGGCTCGCTGTTCGAAGGTGCGCTGTTCGTGCTGTTCGAGGTGATGGTCCTGAAGCTGAAGGACCGGCTGCAGATCAGCGCCGACGCCATGCGCGCCAATCACACCAATCTGGAATAGCCATGGTCCAGCACGACCCCGTGACCACCCTCGACAGCCCGGCGCTTCGCTTTCGCCATGTGTCAAAACTGTTCGGCGGCGTCCGGGCGCTGGATGATGTGGCCTTCGAGGTCGGCCGGGGCGAGGTTCACTGTCTGGCCGGCGAAAACGGCAGCGGTAAAAGCACGCTGATCAAGATCATTACCGGCGTCTACACGCCCGAACCCGGGGCCGGGATGGAATACTTCGGCGCTACGGAAACCGCGATCACCCCCAATTCGGCGCGGGCACACGGCATCGCCGTGATCTGGCAGGATCTGGCGCTGTTCCCGGAAATGACGGTGGCCGAAAACATCGCCTTCGAAACCCTGCTCGGCAGCCGCCCGCGCCCGGTCAGCTATGCCCGGATGCGATCCATCGCCGCCGAGGTCCTGGCCAAACTGGCAGTTTCGCTTGACCTCGAGGCGCGGCTGAACAGCCTGCCGATCGCGCAGCGCCAGGTGGTGGCCATCGCGCGGGCACTGGTATCGGACGCCAGACTGATCTTCATGGATGAACCCACCGCCTCGCTGACCCAGTCCGAAACCGATGTGCTGCTGGCGGTGGTCCGCACCCTTTCGGCGCGCGGGGTGGCGGTGGTGTTCGTCAGCCACCGGCTGGCCGAAGTGCTGGACATCGCCTCGCGCGTCACCGTTCTGCGCGATGGCAGGCTGGTCGGGGTCTATCCGACCGCCGGCATGACCCAGTCGCGGCTGACCGAACTGATGACCGGCAAGACCTTTGACCGGACCGTGGCCGCCCGCGCCACCGACGACAATCCGGTGGTGCTGGAAACCCACGGCCTGACCCGGCGCGGCGACTATGCCGATATCAACCTGACCCTGCGGGCCGGCGAAGTGCTGGGGCTGACCGGACTGATCGGCGCCGGGCGGACCGAACTGGGCCATACAATGTTCGGCATGACCCGGGCCGACAGCGGCAGCATAAGGCTGAACGGTCGGCCGCTGGCCCTGCGCTCCAACCGCGATGCGGTGGCGGCCGGCATCGCCTATGTGTCCGAGGACCGGCTGGCGCTTGGCCTGATCCAGAGCCAGAGCATCGCCGACAATCTGGTGCTGCCGATCCTGTCGCGCCTGTCGGGCCGCTCAGGTCTGATCTCGGCGACCGGCAAATCGGCAACGGTCGGCAAATGGATCGCCGATCTGGCGATCAGGGCCGGCCAGCCCGCCGATGCCGTCGCCACCCTGTCGGGCGGCAATCAGCAGCGGGTGGTGCTGGCCAAATGGCTGGCCACCAATCCGCGCGTGCTGATCCTCGATTGCCCGACCGTCGGTGTCGATGTCGGGGCCCGCGCCGGCATCTTCCGCATCGTCCGCGATCTGGCCGACAAGGGTCTGGCGATCCTCTTGATCTCGGACGAGGTGTCCGAAGTGCATTTCAACGCCGACCGGGTGCTGCATATGGCCGCCGGGCGCATCGTCGGCGAATATGACCCGCGCACCACGTCGCTGCAGCAACTGGAACAGATCGTCTATGCGTAGCTTCATCCGCGCCTATCCCGCCGAGTCCAAGCTGTTCGTGGTGCTGGCGGCGCTGTGCCTGTTCCTGTCGCTGGCCTCCGACAGTTTCCTGACCCTGGTCAACATCACCGCCCTGCTGAACAACAACGCGGTCAACGTGATCTGGGCGGTCGGCCTGCTGGTCGTGCTGATCGCCGGCGGCATCGACATTTCCTTTGCCGTTGCCGCCTCGGTGGTGCAGGTCCTGGCCTATCATGTGTTCGCCGGAATCGGCGGTGGCAGCTGGCTGATCGGGTTTCTGGTGGCCGGCGGCCTTGGCATCGGCCTTGGCCTGATCAATGCCTGGCTGATCCACCAGTTCCGTATCATTTCCATTGTCGTCACCATCGCCACCTTCAACGCCTTTTTCGGTCTGTTGATGTTCTTCACCTCGGGTCGCTTCCTCTATGACCTGCCGTTCTGGTGGTCGCACCGGGTGATATTGTGGGAACATGAAACCGCCGACGGCACCTGGGCCGAACTGATCCTGCCGGTGCTGGTGATGGGTCTGGCGATGGCCGCGACCTGGGCGCTGATCCGCCACACCACCACCGGCCGCCAGTTGTACGCTTTCGGCGACAACCCCGAGGGCGCGCGGCGCGCCGGCATCAACATCGCGCTGATGCAGGCGATTGCCTTTGGCTGGTGCGGCATGATGGCCGGGATCGGCGGTCTGATGCAGACCCATATCGTCAAGGAAGTGGTTCCCAACGCCTTGATCGGGCGTGAACTGGATGTGCTGGCCGCCGTGGTGCTGGGCGGCGCGCGGCTGGGCGGTGGTCGCGGCTCGGTGCTTGGCTGTTTTCTGGGCGTGCTTCTGGTCGCCATTACCCAGAACGGGCTGAACCTGCTGGGCGTCTCGCCCTATGCCTTCAAGATGGTGGTGGGCGTGATCATCCTGATCGCCATTTCCACGTCGAACATCGATCTGGCCGCCATCCTGTCGCCAAAACGGGCCGGACGGTAGAATGGCAGCGCTTTACACCCGTCTGCGCAACGCATTGGGGGCCGAGGTGCTGGGCCTTCTGGGCTTCCTTGCCGCCGTCATGCTGGTCTTTGCCCTGACCGCCCCGCAATTCCTGACCGGCGCCAACTTCGGCTCCATCGCGTTCCAGCTGCCCGAACTGGGCCTGCTGACCCTCGCCATGCTGATCCCGATCATCTCGGGCGGCTTCAATCTGGCGATCATCTACACCGCCAACCTGGCCGGACTGACGCTGGCCTATATCCTGAACATAAACGGCGGCGTCGATGCTGGGGTCTGGGCCTTTGTCATCGGCTCTGTTGCAGCCATCGGTGTGGGCGCGCTGTCGGGCTGCATCATGGGCCTGGTCATCGCCTACATCGGCGCGCATCCGATCCTGGTCTCGCTCGCCATGATGATCTTTCTGCGCGGCCTCGGCGAATTCCTGACCAAGGGCGGCGACATTTCCGGCTTTCCCGCCTTCATGGCCCCGATCGGCCACGGGCTGGCCTTTGGCATCCCGGTGCCCCTGCTCATCTTCGCGGCAGCCGCCGTGGTCTGGCACATCCTGTTGTCGCGCACCCGGCACGGCTTTGCCGCCCGCATGATCGGCCCGAACATCCGCGCCACCGAATATTCCGGCGTGCATACCAAACGCACCCTGACCCTGATCTACACCCTGTCGGGCACCATGTGCGCGCTCGCTGGCATCCTGATGCTGGCCCGGTTCAACTCGGTCCGCGTCGGCCACGGCGAGGCGCTGCTGCTGGTCACCGTGCTCGCCTGCTTTCTGGGCGGCGTCGACCCGTTCGGCGGCTTTGGCCGGGTGGTGCCGGTGGTGCTGGCGCTGGTGGTCCTGCAGGTGCTGTCCTCGGGGCTGAACCTGTTGGGCGCGAACCAGCATCTGGCGACGGCGGTCTGGGGGCTGTTCCTGATCGGCGTGATGATCGTGCGCTGGGGCGCGGGCAGGCTGACGCAACGACGAAAATCGAAAGGATAGGGCATGGAAGGCTTTGGCGTACACACCAGCATGTGGACAATGCACTGGGATCGCGCGGGGGCCGAGCGGACGATCCCCGCCGCCGCCGCCTACGAGATGGATTTCATCGAGATCGCGCTGCTGAACACCAGCATCGTCGATGCCGCCCACACCCGCGCCCTGCTGGAAAAGCATCACATGCGCGCGGTCTGCTCGCTGGGGTTGCCGGAAAAGAACTGGGCCTCGGTCAATCCCGAAGGCGCTGTGGCACAGCTGGTCGACAGCATCGACAAGGCTGCCGAAATGGGGGCAGAGGCTTTGTCCGGCGTGACCTTTGGCGGTATCGGCCAGCGCACCGGCCTGCCGCCGACCATGGCCGAATATGACAACATCGCCGTCGCCTTGGGCGCTGCGGCCAAACATGCAAAAGTCAAAGGCATCGCCTTCGGCATCGAACCGGTGAACCGCTACGAAAACCACCTGATCAACACCGGCTGGCAGGCGAAATGGATGATCGAAAAGGTGGGTGCCGACAACATCTTCATCCATCTCGACACCTATCACATGAACATCGAGGAGAAAGGCGCCGGCAACGGCATCATCGATGCCCGCGACCACCTGCGCTACATCCATCTTTCGGAATCCGATCGTGGCACGCCGGGGACCGGCACCTGCGACTGGGACGAGATCTTTGCCACCCTCGCCGCCATCCGCTTCAAGGGCGGACTGGCGATGGAGAGTTTCATCAACATGCCGCCCGAGGTCGGCTACGGGCTTGCAGTCTGGCGCCCCGTGGCCAAGAACTTCGAAGAGGTGATGGACAACGGCCTGCCGTTCCTGCGCGGCAAGGCCCGGCAATACCGGCTGATCTGAACCGGCTGATGTGAAAGGAAACCCGTGCAGGCCCCGCTGACCACCCTGCCCCAACTGGACGACCTGCTGACGGCCCGGACCGCCAATTCCCGGTCCGGCAACGCCCGGATCATCGCCGCCATCGCCGGGCCGCCCGGTTCGGGCAAATCCACCGTGGCCGAGGCGCTGGCCGAACGCCTGAACGCCCGCACCCCGGGCATCGCCGCCGTTTTGCCGATGGACGGTTATCACTACGATGACCTTTATCTGGTCCCCGCCGGCCTGCGCCCGCGCAAGGGCGCGCCCGACACCTTCGATGTCGCCGGTTTCCGTCACATGCTGGCCCGCCTGCGCGCCAATGACGAACCGCAGATCGCGGTGCCGGTGTTCGACCGAAGTATCGAGATTGCCCGCGCCGGGGCCCGGATGATCGACGCTTCGGTGCAGATCATCGTGACCGAAGGCAACTACCTGCTGCTGAACACCGCCCCCTGGTCCAGCCTGCAGCCGCTCTATGACCTGACGGTGCTGATCGATGTGCCCGAATCCACGCTTCGGGCGCGGCTGACCGAGCGCTGGCAACACTACAACCTGACCCCGGACCAGATCGCTGAAAAGCTTGACGGCAACGACCTGCCGAACGGCCGTTTCGTGATGGCGACAAGCATCCCCCCCGACTACCGGCTGGCCACCTGAGCCATGCCGGGTGCCGCCGCCACCATCGCCGTGCTGGACATGGGCAAGACCAACGTCAAGCTCAGCGCCTGCACCGGTGATGGCGCGGTGCGCGAAACCCTGTCGACCCCGAACCCCTCGCTGGCCGGCCCGCCGTGGCGGCACCATGATCTGGCGGGCCTCGGCCAATGGGTGCTGGAAACGCTGGCCGACCTTTGCCGCCGACACCCCGTCGGCCACATCATCGCCTGCGGCCACGGCTCCGGTGGCGTACTGGTGCTGGCCGACCCGGATGCGGGCGGCGACGGTGCCGCCCTGCCGATGATCGACTACGAACAGCCGCTGCCCCCCGGCCTCGATGCCGCCTACGCCCCGCTGTCGGGCAGCTATTTCGACCGGGGCTCGGCGGTGATGATGGCGGCCACGCATCAGGCCCGGCAGCTGTTCTGGATGCAGGGGGCCGAACCCGCCGCTTTTGCCCGCGCCCGCTGGTACCTTGGCGTGCCGCAATACTGGGGCTGGTGGCTCAGCGGCGTCGCCGTGTCGGAATGCTCGCTGCTCGGCGCACAATCGCACCTGTGGAACGTGCCCGAACGACGCTGGGCCCCGATTGTCGGCAGCCAGGGCTGGACCGGCCTGATGCCGCCCATCGCCCAGGCCTCGGCGACCCTCGGCCCGATCCGCCCGGCCCTGACGGTGCGCTTCGGCCTGCCCGCAGGCATTCTGGTCCACGTCGGGGCCCACGACAGTTTCGCCAATTTCTACCGCTATCAGGCGGCGGGTCTGTCCGATCTGATGGTCGTATCGACCGGCACCTGGTTCGTGGCGCTGGCCGACCGCATCCCGCTTGCCCGGCTGATCGAGACATGCGGCATGACCTGCAACAGCGACCTTGACGGCCAGCCGCTTGGCGGCGCCCTGACCATGGGCGGGCGCGAGTTTGCCGCCGTGGCGGGCGATCAGCTGCCCGGCGCGCTGGCCGACCCCGCCCGAATCGCCCGACTGGTGGCAAACGGCACGATGGCCCTGCCCAGCTTCGGCGAGAATGACGGCCAGTTCCCCGACAGTGCCCGTCAGGGCCGCACCACCGGCCCGGCCCCGGAAAACGCCCCCGACCGGCTGGCACTGGCGGTGCTGTACAGCGCCCTGCTCACCGTCGCCTGCATCGACAGGCTCGACCCCGACCGGCCCGTGGTGCTGGATGGCAGCGCGCTGCGCGATCCGGCCTTTGCCGGACTGGTCGCCGCCCTCCGCCCCGGCCGCCAGACCCGCCACAACCCCGAAAGCTACGGCGTCGCCGCCGGTGCCGCCCTGATCTGCAGCCATGCCAGCCGCACCGCCCCGGCCCCGATCAGCCTCTGCACCCCAGACCTGCCGCCGATCCCCGGCCTTGCCGCCTATGCCTCCCGCTGGCGCAGCCTGGCAGAAACGACCCTGACCGCCTCATCACAAGGACCGCATTCATGACTGACACGTCGACCGACCGCGCCGCCATGGTGGATATCTGCCGCCGGATGAACGCGTCCGGCATCAATCAGGGCACGGCCGGCAACCTGTCGCTGCGTCAGGCCGGCGGCTTCCTGATCACGCCGTCGTCGCTGGCCTATGACATCATGCAGCCCGAAGAACTGGTGGAAATGGACTGGACCGGCACCTATGTCGGCCGCCGCCCCTCGTCGGAATGGCGGTTCCACCGCGACATCCTGCGGGCGCGGCCCGACATCAACGTGGTGCTGCACTGTCATTCGGTCTATGCCACCACGCTGGCGGTGCATCACAAGACCATTCCCTCGTTCCACTACATGACCGGCATCGCCGGCGGCACCACCATCCGCTGCGCCGCCTATGCCACCTTTGGCACCCAGGCGCTCAGCGATGCCGCACTGGTGGCGCTGCAGGACCGCCTCGCCTGCCTGCTGGGCCAGCACGGCCAGATCTCGCTCGGCAAGACGCTGGAGTCGGCGCTGTTCATGGCGATCGAGATCGAAACCCTGAGCCGGATGTATGTGCAGGCCCTGACCCTCGGCGAACCGCCGGTGCTGCCCGATGCTGAAATGGCCCGCGTCATCGAACAGATGCGCCGGATGAGCTACGGCCTCGGGCCGGAAGGCGACGGCGCCAACGATGTCGCCCGGCCGCGCCCGATTGCCTGACCCCGAACAGCCAGTATCGCCACGGCCCGTACAGTCGCCGCGTCCTGCCCGGACTGGTGCCATGCGCGAAACGGCCGGCGAACCAGCCGGTTGCGTGCCGGACTGCCCGATGCTTTATACACCTCATTGAACCGGGTCTGCCCCAGATGCCGGGGTTTCCCTTCGGCCACTTTCAGGTATGATCGGCGTCAGGATGCGTTGAACAGATGATTTTGCTGCACATGAAAAAGATTTCCGTAGTTTCGCCCTGCTACAACGAAGAAGACAACGTCGCCGCCTGCTACATGGCGGTCAAGGCGATCTTTGCCCGCGACCTGCCCGGCTATGCCTACGAACATGTGTTCGTCGACAACTGTTCCGAAGACCGCACGGTCGAGATCCTGCGCGGCATCGCGGCCGATGACCCGGCGGTAAAGGTGGTGGTGAACGCCCGCAATTTCGGGGTGTTCCGCTCGACCTTCAACGGCCTGCGCCACGCCACCGGCGATGCGATCCTGGTCATGCTGCCGGTCGACCTGCAGGACCCGCCCGAACTGATCCCGGATTTCGTCAGGCTGTGGGAAAGCGGCTATGACGTGGTCGCCGGTGCCCGCTCAACGCGCGAAGAAACCTTTGTCCTGCGCACCTCGCGCAAGATTTTCTACCGCATCGTCAACGCCCTGTCGGATTTCGAACTGTCGCCCGATGTCGGTGAGTTTCAGCTGATCGACCGTAAGGTGCTGGAGGCGGTGCTGCAGCATCATGACCATTACCCCTACATCCGCGGCATCATCGCCTCGGTCGGTTTCAAGCGGGTGATCGTGCCCTATGTCTGGAAGGCGCGCAAACGCGGCGTGTCCAAGCACAATCTGTTCATGCTGGTCGATCAGGCGATGAACGCGATCTTTGCCTTTACCAAGGCACCGATGCGGTTCTGCACCTTTGCCGGCATCGGCATCGCGGCGTTCTGCATCCTGTTTTCGCTGCTGTCGGTCGTGGCCTATCTGTTCGGCATCGGTGTCGGCCCGCGCGGCACCACCACGATGATCGTGGCGATCTTCTTTCTGTCGGGCATCCAGCTCTTGTTCATCGGCATGTTGGGCGAATACATCACCTCGATCCACAATCAGGTGCGCGGCGGCCCGATGGTGATCGAGAACGAGCTTATCAATATCGATGCCGCCGACAGCGCCCCCGCCGCCTCGGTCGTACCCGCCAAACCGGCCCGGCGCGCCAAGGCGTAGGGCATTTTGAAGGTTGACCGAATCGCCTCCACCCTCGCCACCTGACCTGCCGTTCAAGGTGAGCGCCCGGGCCGATCAGTTGGCCTGCCAGTGGCAGGACAACCGGCCCGTTGCCGAGAGCCGCAAGGCGACGGCAAGGGGGGGGGCGGGCTGGGTGCAGTGGTTGGGAAATCAGACAAGTAACAGAAAGATCGTACCGAGCGCCAATGCAGGCACGCACGACATCTCCGCAACTCCGGTCAAACGAAAAGTATGGGACCAACCTTCCCATGTCTCCACCTGATGTCACCGCGTTACCCCTTCCGCCCCACACCGCCGCGCAACGGCATGACCCCGGTCAGCGCCCGCGAGATCAGCAGGAACGAAAGCCCGGCCATCAGCACCGCCAGCACACCTTGCGCCAGCAACGGCGACACCCCGGCCCGCAGCGCCGCCGCCAGCGCCAGCGCATTCACCCCGTAGATCAGCAGATACGCGCCGACATAGTGCGGCATCCGGCCAAAGCCGCTGGTGCCGAACACCAGCCTTGCATGGGTGCCGTAGTTCCAGATCACGCCGATGACGAACGCCAGCGCCAGCGCCGGTTGCGGCGTCATTCCTACGAGCACCAGCACCGCATAGACCGCATACCCGAACGCCGTGTTCAGCACGCCCACCGCCAGAAATTTCAGGAACCGGGCCATATCCGCCGACATCCTTTCCATCACGCGGCCCCTTTCAGCCCGGCAAGAACAGCATCGACGCCGCTGGCAATGTCATGCCGGGGCCGGAACCCGACCTCACCCCGCAGCCGGGCGATATCCGCGACGATCCGCGCCGGATCGTCGGCCGGGCGTGGCCGCGCGCCAAGCTCGACCAGTTCTGGCCGCCCCATCCGCGCCGCCACCGTCAGGATCAGCTGCCGCACCGGCGTCGCCACCCCCGACCCGATGTTCACCGCCCCCTGAACCTCACTGGCCAGCACCGCCGCCAGCGCCGCGCCGACATCGGCGGTGTGCAGGAAGTCCCGTTCCTGCAAGCCATCGGTACAGGGCACCCGCAGCCCCTGCGACAGACCGCTGATCAGATCGCCGAGCAGACGCCCCTTCGGCTCCCCCGGCCCGTAACAGAAAAACACCCGCGCCCAGGCCAGCGACAGACCCATCGCTCCGGCCCCGGCCAGCGCCACCATCCCGGTTGCCGCCTTGGCGCTGCCATACAGGGTCGCAGGCTTCAGGGCCGAGGATTCCGAAAGCACCGGCTCCGCCCAGTCATATTCCGCGCAGCTTCCGACCAGCACCGCCCGCCGCCCGCCCGCCGTCGCGAATGCCCGCAGCAGCCGCAGCGTCGCCGCCACCCAGTCAAGGTTGAGCGGCGAGGTCCAGCGGCCTTCGCCGTCATGCCAGGCCAGATGCAGCAGATGATCGGCGCGGACTTCCGCCACCACCCGGTCCAGCGCCTGCCAGTCCAACAGGTCGCAGGCGATCCCGCCCTGCCCCGACCGCGACAGCGCCACGACCTCATACCCCGCCGCCCGCAACGGTGCCACGACCTGCCGCCCGATCAGCCCGGTCGCCCCGGTGACAAGGACACGGCCAACCGTCATTCCAGAATGCGGATGCCGGGCACCGCGATCACGAACCGGGTTCCGGCCGCGTGCAGATCGGCCATCTGCGCCCGTACCTCACCCGCGATGTTCCACGGCAGGATCAGCACATAGTCCGGCCGGTTCGCCCGCAGCGTCTCGACCGCAAGCACCGGGATATGGCTGCCGGGCAGCAGCGTGTCCTGCTTGGCGGGATTGCGGTCGACACAGAACGAAATCAGATCGGTACCGATGCCGCAATAGTTCAGGAAGGTGTTGCCCTTGGCCGCAGCCCCGTAGGCCGCCACCGACTTCCCCTCCCGCTTCGCCGTCTGCAGGAACGCCATCAACCCGTCCCGCAAAGCCTCGACCCGGGCGGTAAAGCCCTGATAGCCCGCCGCCCGGTCCAGCTTTGCCGCCGCCTCGTCCGCCCGCACCTTGGCCAAACCGGGACGCACCGCCCGCGCCGCGCCCTGCAGACAGGCATAGACCCGCAACGACCCGCCGTGCGTCGGCAGTTCCTCGACCTCGAACACCCGCAACCCGGCGGCGGCAAAGATCCGCTCCACCGCCAGCAATGACAGATAGGAGTAATGCTCGTGATAGATCGTGTCGAACTGCACCAGTTTGATCATGTTCAGCACATGCGGAAACTCGACGGTATAGACCGCCTCGCCGCGCAACAACGCCGCCACCCCGCGCACGAAATCATTGATGTCGGGCACATGCGCCAGCACGTTCGCCGAACAGATCAGATCGGGGCGACGCCCTTCGGCCGCCAGCCGCACGGCCAGCGCTTCGGTGAAAAATTCCACCAGCGTCGGCACGCCCTTTTTCTCGGCCTCGGCGGCAGTGTTGCCGGACGGCTCGATCCCCAGCACCGGCACGCCCGCTTGGGCAAAATATTGCAACAGATAGCCGTCATTCGACGCGATCTCGACCACCAGATTGTCCGGGCCAAGCGTCAACTCCGCCACCATCCTGGCGGCATAGGCCCGGCAATGCGCCAGCCAGCTGTCGGAAAACGAAGAGAAATAGGCGTATTCACTGTCGAAGATCTGATCCGCCGGCACCGCATCCTCGACCTGCACCAGCCAGCAGGCCTCGCAGACCCGCGCATGCAGCGGATAACGCGGATCAATGGTCCCGGCCCTCGACAACGGCACATAGGAATTGGCCAGCGGCGACAGCCCCAGATCGACCAGCGTCAGGGTCAGGGCCGCACCGCAACTGCGGCACTTCGGTTGGTCACTCACGTTGGTTCCTCGCATTTGTCCTGATAGGCAGCGATCTGGTCGCGGCAAAGCTGCGCCGGGGATTGCCCGGCCGCCCAGCCACCATACCAGCGCGCCGTCATCTCGATCGTATCGGCAAACCGCAACACCGGAACCCAGCCCAGCCCGACTCGCGCCTTGGTGCAATCCAGCCGCAACAGGGTGGCCTCGTGATGACTGGCCCCGGCTTCGTCAATCACGATCCGGCCCTTGCCCAGCCCCGCCACCACTGCCTCGGCCACCTCGATCACCGCCCGTTCGTCCACCCGGTCCGGCCCGAAATTCCAACCCGACGCGGCCGCATCGTCGCCCGATGCCAGCCGTTCGGCCAGCATCAGATAGCCGCGCAGCGGTTCCAGCACATGCTGCCAGGGCCGCACCGAACGCGGGGCCCGCAAAGTGACCGAACCGGTGGCACCCAGACAGCCGCGCACGATGTCCGGCACCAGCCGGTCCTCGGACCAGTCGCCGCCACCGATCACATTGCCCGCCCGCGCCGTTGCCACCCGGGCCGGATGACCCGAGACAAACGGCGCAAAGAAACTGCGCGACATCGAGGCGGCGGCAATCTCGGCCGCGCCCTTGGAGGCGGAATAGGGATCGCGCCCGCCCATCGCATCGCTTTCGCGGTAGCCCCAGATCTGCTCGACATTGTCATAGGCCTTGTCGGACGTGGCAACCACCACCGCCCGTACCGAAGCGCAGGCCCGCACCGCGTCCAACAGGGTGACCACCCCCATGACGTTGGTGGCAAAGGTTTCAACCGGCGCGCGGTACGACCGCCGCACCAGCGCCTGCGCCGCCAGATGCATCACCACCTCGGGCTCTGCCTCGGCCAGCACCCGCTCCAGCGCGGCCCGGTCGTTGATATCGGCAATCTCCGACCGTACCGCGCCCGCGCCCTGCCCCAGCAAAGTCCACAGATTCGGCACACCCTCGGGTGCCAACGAATACCCGGTGACCCTGGCACCCATCGCCTGCAACCAGCAGACCAGCCACGCCCCCTTGAAGCCGGTATGGCCGGTCACCAGCACCGACCGGCCCCGCCAGAACCCGGCGTTCACGCCCAGATCTTCCAGGGAGCCCTGCCGCTGGCCCAGTGTTCTTCCAGTTCCTGCTTTTCGCGGATGGTATCCATCGGCTGCCAGAACCCGCGATGCTCCCACGCCGCCAGTTCGCCGTCGCGCGCCAGCCCGGTCAGGGGTGCCTGTTCCCAGATGGTCGCGTCACCTTCCAGATAGGTCGCCACCTTGGGTGACAGCACGAAGAAGCCACCGTTGATCACCCCGCCATCGCCGATCGGCTTTTCCGAAAAATCGGCGACCTTGCTGCCCTCCAGCCGCAACTGCCCGAACCGGCGCGGCGGCGGCACGGCGGTGACGGTCGCCAGCTTGCCATGCTTTCGGTGAAACGCCACCAGCGAAGCGATATCCACATCGCCGACCCCGTCGCCATAGGTCATGCAGAACGCATCCTCGTCCTGCAGATACGGCATCACCCGCGCCAGACGGCCGCCGGTCATCGACTCCAGCCCGGTATCGACCAGCGTCACCTGCCACGGCTCGGACTGGTTGCGGTGCACCGTCATCTGGCCAGAGGCCAGATCAAAGCTGACATCGGAATTGTGCAGGTAGTAGTTGGCGAAATATTCCTTGATCACATAGGCGCGGTAGCCAAGGCAGATGATGAAATCATTGATCCCGTGTGCCGAATATATCTTCATGATGTGCCACAGGATCGGCCGCCCGCCGATCTCGACCATCGGCTTGGGAATACGCACCGTCTCTTCGCTCAGCCTCGTCCCCAGACCACCGGCCAGAATCACGCATTTCATCCGCAATCACCTTTCGTCCCTGTGCGCCCCGCTGCGAACCGGCGCCCGACAATCCAAATTGGCATAATCCAGCCTAATCCGCCACTGCCTAGCACGATTCAGACGGCAAAGCTAAGCGGTAAGTGGCGGAATTGCTGGAACAACACTGTCTCGCAGCCGTCCACAACGTCCCACCGGGAAAACCGTCCGCCCCAACCTCATCCGCGCCTCTCCGCCCCGCCACCCTTGCCCGCCAGCGCCTCGGCAAAGAACGCCTCCGGCCCCTCGACCTCGATCAGCTTGCGCCCGGCAATCTGCCAGTACCGGCTGCCGACCGCCCGCACAAAGGCGCGGTCATGCGACACCAGCAGACAGCTGGCATCGTGGGCGCACAGCTCCTCCTCCAGCGCCTCCTGCCCCTCGATGTCCAGATGGTTGGTCGGCTCGTCCAGCAGGTAGAAGTTCGGGCTGCTCAACCGCAGCACCAGCATCGCCAGCCGCGACTTCTGCCCACCCGACAGCGCCGCCATCCTGGCACCCTGCAGATCGATCCCGATCCCCGCCCCGGCCAGCAACGAACGCGCCCGCTGATCGCCGACGTCGAACGGCTGGGTGATGGCCGTAACCGGGCTGGCAAACCGGTCCAGCTGCGTCAGCCCCTGATCCGAAATCCCCGGCACAACGCTCGGCGCCACCCTGACCAGCGGCTCCTGCCCCGCCAACGCCCGCTGGATCAGCCGCACCAGTTGCGTCTTGCCGCTGCCGTTGCGGCCCAGCACGACGATCCGGTCGCCCCGGTTGATCCAGATGCGGCCGGTGCGGAACAACGGCCGCCCGTCGGGTGCGGCCACCTGCAGGTCGTCCAAGAGTACCAGCGCCCTGGCATGGATGCCGGAATTTCCCAGCCGGATCGCCCCGGCAGACCTGTCCTGAAACGCCGGCCGCGCCGCCTCCTCCAGCCGGTCGGCCCGCTCCTTCAGCTGCTTGGTCTTGACCACCAGCAGGTCAGAGCCGGAGTTGATGCCGATGTTCTTCAGCTTGGCCGCCTGTCGCCGCAATTGCTGCGCCTGCTTCATGTCATTGTCGAACCGCCGTTCCGCCGCAGCATCCGCCACCGCCAGCGCATCGCGGGCCCGGGTAAACGGCAGCGCGAATACCTGCGACCGGGTTTCGCGCAGGAACAGCGTCCGGTTGGTCACCGCGTCCAGAAACGCCCGGTCATGACTGGCCACCACCACCGACACCGTGCGGGCGGCGGTGGCCAGCCAGTCCTGCAACACCCCGATCCGGGTCAGATCAAGATGGTTGGTCGGCTCGTCCAGCAGCAACAGATCAGGTTCGCCGACCCAGGCCCGGGCCAGCAGGCCGACCCGCTGCCAGCCGCCGCTCAACTCCGCCAGCGGGCGCGGCCACAGCTCGACCGGTACCGCCAGTTCGTCCAGCACCACATCCACCCGCCACCGGTCGGTTTCAACCAGATCGGGCGGCAGCGCCCGCAACACCGCGTCATGGAGCGGCAACGCCAGCAGATCCGGCGGCACCTCCTGTTCCACATGTCCGGCGCGCAGACCCCGCGCCCGCGTCACCTCGCCGCTGGTCGCATCATGCGACCCGGCCAGACAGCGCAGCAGCGTCGATTTCCCCCGCCCGTTCGCCGCAACCAGACCGATCCGGTCGCCGGGGCCGATGCTCAGGTCAAGCCCGCTGAACAGCGGCACCCCAAGCGTCACGCTCAGGTCCTTGAGATGGAGATGGGTCATGGTCAGCCTCGATCTGGGGGGAAGCGGCGGCCAGATTGATGGCAGCCAGGATCGGGCGGACCGGATCAGGCGCAGACAGAATATAGCTCAGACTGGCGATGCGTCCGGGTCAGCCCTGCAAACTCGGTTGCAGGGCACAGACAGGGCCGGGGTTACGTTCCCGTCGGGACTGCAGGGTCATGGACCCCTCCTGAAACAGCGGACAGCGCTGCCCGAGCCTACCAGTGCCCGGACCTGATGACAATCGTCCCGCTGCACAGGGGTTGGCGTAACACACGTATTAATCCGCGTAAGTGTTTCATATCGCAGTAACCTCCTGGTGCGATTCATGCCACGTTTACTATTTCCAGCCCGCCTTTGGTGCATTACGACTTTTGGTTGAAACATGGAAAGGATTGTCGTTCCCCGCCTGCGTGATTGAAACAGCTGTTGGTTGCGTGCCCGGAATTGTTCCAGGCTGCCACCCTTCTGTTCTTCTTGCCCGATTTGATTTCAATCAAATCGCGGCGCGCCTGCCTGCCCCTTGGCAGGCGCTACAGTGCGCGCCCGCCCAGGCAGTCGCGCCCCGATTTCCCGACCACGGCACCCAGCCCAGCCTCCCTTGCCCTTCGCTTGCGCTCTCGGGCAACGGGCCGGGCGTCCGTCCACTGGACGGCCACCTGATCGGCCCGGGATTTCACGTCGACCGGCAAGGCGAGCGGCGAGAGCAAAGGCGATTCCATCAATGTCCCTCCCGGCCTAGCCTTCCGTCCGGCCCGGCTTTCAGCTAAGCCAGCCGCATCCGCAGCCAGAAAGCCCGCCCGATGCAGAAGCACCTTGCCCTGCTGTTCATCCTGATCACCGTCGGCATCGACGCCACCGGCATCGGCATCATCTTTCCGGTGATGCCGGAACTGCTGGAACAGGTCACGGGCGCCGACATTTCGCAGGCGGCCCTGTGGGGCGGCGTGCTGGCCACCAGCTACGCGGTGATGCAGTTCCTGTTCGGCCCGGTGGTCGGCAACCTGTCGGACCGCTATGGCCGCCGCCCGGTGCTGCTGATCGCGCTGGCGGTGATGGTGGTCGATTACCTGATCATGGCGCTGGCCCCCGATGTCTGGGTGCTGCTGATCGGCCGGATGATCGCCGGGATCGCGGCGGCCACCATTGCCACCGCCAACGCCTACCTTGCCGATATCACCGGCCCCGAAGACCGGGCCAGGGTCTTCGGCTATCTCGGTGCCGCTTTCGGCATCGGCTTCATCCTTGGCCCGCTGCTCGGGGGCATTTCCGCCGAACTCGGCGTGCGCGCACCGTTCTTCCTTGCTGCAGGCATCGCCGCCGCCAACCTTGCGCTCGGCTACTTCGCGCTGCCCGAAAGCCTCGCGCCCCAGAACCGCCGCGCCCTGTCGCTGGCCCGCTCCAACCCGCTGGCCTCCTTTGCCGCCATCGGCAAACTGCCAGGGGTGCGGCGCTATCTGGTTCTCATCTTCATCTTTACCCTGGCCTATCAGGTCTATCCCTCGATCTGGTCGTTCTACGGCACCGCCCGCTTCGGATGGGATGGCTGGTGGAACGGCCTGTCTCTGGCCGCCTATGGCCTGTGCATGGTGGTGGTGCAGGCGTTCTGCGTCGCCCCGGCGATCCGCTGGTGGGGCGAGAAGCGCACCACAACCTACGGCCTGTCGGTTGATGTCGTCGCCTTCGGCTTCTACGGCTTCATGACCTCGGGCTTCTGGGCGCTGGTCTTCACCCCGATCGCCTCGATCTCGGGCGTGGCCGGCCCGGCACTGCAATCGCTGATGTCCAACGCCGCCCCCGCCGACCAGCAGGGCGAGCTGCAGGGCGTCGTCGCCTCGGTCGGCGCCGTCGCGGCGGGCCTGTCGCCGATGGTGATGACCTCGATCTTCTACGCCTTCACCAGACCCGGCGCGCCGGTCTACGCGCCCGGCGCGCCGTTCCTGCTGGCCGGCGCACTGATGGTTGTGTGCGTGGTGATCCTGATGGCAGCTCCGCGCAAACCGGCGGCACCCGCCTGAAGGCGGAACCGCCGCTGGGGGCCGACTTCCAGCGCACCGCTTCCGGTCCATTCGGGTCTCGACCGGATTTCCTGATCGATGGAGATCGTCCGCTCTGCGGACCTTCCTGACCTTCTCGGTCGGCCACTCTTGTGGCTGCGATGGTAGATGGGAAAGCATTTGCTGCGCGGCCGACCAAACGGTAAAGTGAAACTAATCCTCGATCCGACAAGAGTTGCGAGGACAGGCCGCACATATGTCAATTATCCAAGAAGGAAATCGCTTGGAGCAGGAATACCAGATTTCGGATATCTCAGACGTTTTTCGGCCTGAATTCATGAAGTGGCTCCAGTATCCACCATCGATCTTTCGGGGGCAGGCTGATTTCAACTGGGGCACGGTCCCTAGCTTGTACAGGGACGTGGTAGGGCGAGAATTCGATCTTGAGAATCGTCAGCTTATTGAGGATATCCTACTCCAACGGTTCTTTGCCCGAGCTGAACCCTACTTAAACTCTCCGAAGCGAAGCTTTCTGCGTGATCGAATCCTAGCTCAGCACTACGGAGTGCCTACGCGACTTCTCGACTGGACCCAAAACCCACTCGTGGCTCTCTACTTCGCTGTAGAGAACGACGCACGCGAATGCGATGGCGCGCTGATCTGCGGGCGTACAACCGCTACATGGACGGGGGCAGTCGACTCATATGGCCCGTCTCAGGCATTAGAGCCTGAGTTTGTTAGCCTGATTCCACCACACCTCGATTCGCGAATTGTTGCTCAAACGGCCATCTTGACCATTCAAAATCAACTAAATTCGCAAAAGAGATTTCTTCCTTTGGAGGATTATAGATTCGCTAGAGAAGGGGACTCTGTCCGTAAGTTCTTGATTCCTGCAGACTCAAAACCCAGAATCTATCGAGACTTACTGAATATGGGAATTACGCATTGGTCCATCTACCCAAGCCTTCAAGGTGTGGGTGACGGGGTAAAGCGAGAGTTCGAACGAGTATGGGGCTATATCCAATTCTGAACCTCGGAATACAGTCAATTGGACCAATTTGTGGCGTGCCGGATGACAAAGGGATATCCGAAAACGCTTACGAGAGAGATGTCAACGTTGGCTCCGAACGGTCGGCACGACCACGTCAACATCGTGCTGATGCTGTGGCTGACGTCTGAACAGGTCTTTAAAAGATACGATCGTCGGCACAGTCCTGCCGTCAGCAGGCCCGAATTCCAGGGCAGCCTGATCCCGGAAGATGATCCCCGGAGGCTGGTGATGCAATTTGAACAACAAAGCCCTGTCCCTGCTGTCGTCAGCGGGCCGATTGTTCCGCAATTCGGCTCCGGAACACCTCGTGCCCGCAGCCAAACCCAAGCCCAAACCCAAGCCCGGGAGTTGCGCAGCCTGTGGCCGGATGCGGTCGACCTCGCGAAACAGCCCGGTCTGCTATACCGCCTTCAGGCTCTCCTCAGCACCTGACGACGCGGCGGCATTCCGGCGCAATCGACCTGCAGAGGCGCGGCCGAGAACGTCCGCATGGGGCTCCAGGCCGACCCTACCCGACCTTGCCCCCCACGAAGCCGCCAGACCACGGCCTTTCCTCCCGTCCCGCAATCCCCCGATCCGGACCCGCCGTCCGCTGCGTTTCCTTAACAAATCCCTAACTGAGCAAAGTCAACTACATGATATCGTTCTCATAAAAAATGTCTCGGCCCGAGACATTCACCCCTGATCCCGGTCCAGCGCCCCGTCCCAGCCGTACAGCACCACGTTGCCATCCTCAGTGCCGCCGGCCTTCAGGTACAGCGCCCGGGCGGCCACATTGTCCAGTTCCGTCCCCAGCCAGATGCCGTCGCACCCTCGCGCCCGGGCCAGCGCGATCAGCCGCTCCATCAGCGCCGTGGCGATGCCCCGCCGCTGCCAGTCCTCGCGCACCCCGACCTCGTTGACGAACAGCGCCGGCGGCTTGTCGGGATGCAACAGCACGGTGCCGGTCGCCATGCCCACGGCGAAATCACCGACAAAGGCCAGCACCAGCATATGCCCCGGGTCCGCCAGAAAAGCCGCCGCCTGTTCCGGGTCGATGGCCGCGTCAAACAATCCCTCCGGAATGGCCGCCAGCAGCGCACCGTCCTCTGGACCCAGGGTGTGAAACGTGATCCCTTTGGTCATGCACCGGTCCCCCGTCAGAAAGCCTACCACATGAAACTCCGCGATCTAGAGATCTTTACCGTGGCCCCGCCCGCCCCCGGCTGGGGTGGCCGCTACTGGACCTTTGTCAAGCTGACCACCGATGACGGCATCACCGGTTACGGCGAATGCTACGTCTCGACCGTCGGGCCGGCGGCCATGGACGCGGTGATCCGCGACGTGTTCGAACGGCACATGCTGGGCAGCAACCCCGAGAACATCGAACTGATGTACCGCCGCGCCTATTCCTCGGGCTTCACCCAACGCCCCGACCCGACGGTGATCGGTGCCTTTAGCGGGCTGGAGATTGCCTGCTGGGACATCGTGGGCAAGGCCCGCAACCGACCGGTCTGGGCGCTGCTGGGCGGGCGGATGAACGACCGCGTGCGGTCCTACACCTACCTGTACCCCGAGCCCGATCAGGATGCGAACCGGTTCTGGATCGACCCCGACCTGCAAGCGCAGGAGGCGGCGCGGATGGTGGCGCTGGGGTTCACCGCCGTCAAGTTCGACCCCGCCGGGCCCTATACCATCCGCAGCGGCCACATGCCCGCCATGTCGGACATTACCCGTTCAGTGGCCTTCTGCCGGAAAATCCGCGAGGCGGTGGGCGACCGCGCCGACCTGTTGTTCGGCACCCATGGCCAGTTCTCCACTCCCGGCGCGATCCGCCTGGGGCAGGCACTCGAACCCTACTCGCCGCTCTGGTACGAGGAGCCGATCCCGCCGGACAATATCCTGGAATTTGCCGAGGTCGCCCGCGCCGTCCGCATCCCCATCGCCACCGGCGAACGCTTTGCCACCAAGGCCGAGTTCGCCACCCTGCTGCGCACCGGCGGCGCCAAGATCCTGCAACCCGCCCTCGGTCGTGCCGGCGGCATCTGGGAGGCGAAAAAGATCGCGATCATGGCCGAAAGCTTCAACGCCGAAATGGCGCCGCACCTCTATGCCGGCCCGGTCGAGTGGGCGGCGAACGTGCATCTTTCGGTGTCGATCCCGAACATCCTGATGGCCGAAACCATCCAGACCGGCGGTGCCTTCCACCTGGCGCTGATCAAGCACACCCTGAAATGGGAAGGCGGCTACATCATGCCGCCCGAAGGCCCCGGCCTTGGCATCGACTTCGACGAAGATCTGGCCCGCGCCCATCCCTATACCGGCACTCGCCTGCATCTGGAAATGCAGGAGGCACCGTGCAACTGGCACGGCAATGCCTTCACGGGCGGCGCGCCCACCGGCACATGAGCCACCGCGCCCCGCTCCGGTCGGTCAGCGGGCGGTGCAACCGGCCCGGTACCGCACGGCCAAAGACTGCTGCAGCGTGAAGCCGATCCGCATCGGCCAGGAGTTGTTGTATCCGCAGCAGGCGGCGCTGGCGCTGGCGATCGGCGCGGCGGGGGCACTCTTGGCGCGGCTTGGCGGATTGCCGCTGCCGTCCCTTTTGGGATCAATGGCGCTGGTGGCGGCGCTGTCGGTGCTGGCGGTCAAGCCGTTCGGATTGACGCCGTCGCTGCCGCAAAACCTGCGCATGGGG
The DNA here is from genome assembly GCA_031401675.1 of Paracoccaceae bacterium. Classification (GTDB taxonomy): domain Bacteria; phylum Pseudomonadota; class Alphaproteobacteria; order Rhodobacterales; family Rhodobacteraceae; genus JANNRR01. The sequence goes on along the minus strand of JANNRR010000156.1, from coordinate 20,766 downwards.
TTCATCCCGATCATCGGCGTCGCCATCGGCGGCGCCTTCAGTCCGGCTCTGCTGCAAGAGGCCGGGCGCTGGTGGCCGACGCTGCTGGCGCTGCTGGTCTACATCCCGGCCGCGCATTTCCTCGGCTTTCAGATCTATCGCCGCCTCGGCCGGATCGATCCGGCAACGGCGCTGTTCGCCTCGGTTCCCGGCGGGCTGTTGGAATCGATCACCATGGGCGAAGCGGCCGGGGCCGACATCCGCATGCTGACCATGCTGCAATTCATGCGGCTGATCTTCTGCATCGTGCTGGTCCCGCTGGGCTTTGCACTGCTGACCGGCGAACTGGTGGGCAGCGCCGGTGGCGTGCGGATGACCGGCGCCGACGTGCCGCTGCACCTGCGCGATATTGCCGTTCTGACGGCGGCGGCGGTGATCGGGGCCACCCTTGGTGCCCGCATCGGCCTGCCCGGCTGGATGATCACCGGCCCGGTGCTGGCCAGCGGGCTGGCGCATCTGACCGGTCTGACCGCAGCCGTGCCGCCGCAATGGCTGATCGAGGTGACGCAACTGGTGATCGGCACCAGTCTGGGCATCCGGTTTCAGGGGCTGCCGAAAGGCGCGATCCGCAAGGCGCTGGGGCTGGCATTCCTGGCGGTGACGGCGACGCTGGCACTGGCCTATGTCGCCGCCCTTTTGCTGCATGCTGCGGTCGGGCAGCATACTTCAGCGGTGTTTCTGGCCTTTGCCCCCGGCGGGCTGGCGGAAATGTCGCTGGTGGCGCTGTCGCTGCATGTCAGCGTGATCTACGTCACCGCCCACCATGTCGCCCGGATCGTGCTGGCGGTGTTCATGGCACAGTTGGCGGGCAGGTGGATTGTCAAGTAACGTAGCGGTCCGGGCAAGACTTCCCGGACCTATGCGCCCGCTGTCACGTCCCGGACTTGTTTCGATGCTACCGGATTCAAAAGAGAAGGAAGACCCGACATGAAACGTACCTTGGCCCTTCTTGCCCTTGCGGCGACCCTGTTCGCTGCCAAAAGCGCTGCGAACACCCTTGAAGTGCCCGTCATGGAAACCGGCGGCGATGGTCAGATGGCCAACTGCGCCAGCAGCCGGGTGGCCGGGCTGAAAGCCGGTGGCGACGGCTTTCTGGCCGTGCGCTCGGGCCCGGGCAGCGACTACCGCAAGCTGGACGAGCTTCACAACGGCGATGTGGTCATAGTGTTCGAGATGCGGGGCAAGTGGGCGGGCGTCGTCTATCGCACGCCGGGGGTGGATTGCAGCTCTGCGGCCACCCGCCCGGTTGCCTATCCCAACAAAGGCTGGGTCCACAGCAACTGGTTGGCCGAACTGGCAGGCTGACCAAGAAGAGGGACCGGGTCGCCGGACCCTGTCCTACATCGATGCAAAGCGATAGATCGCCACCCCGATGGCAAACAGCCCCACTGCCACCGTCAAAGGCTGCCGGGGCGCGTTCTTGGCCAGGTAACCGCCAATGAACGCCGCCGGCAGACCGCCGATCGCCAGCCCGGACACCGAAACCGCCACCTGCTTCCAATGCGTCTCTTCACCCCACAGCCCCAGCCAATAGGCCAGCACCAGCGTCAGGAAAACCGTGCCGCTGACCACGAATTCGGAAAAGTTCGACGACCCGATGGCATAGCGCGACGGCACGCCCGACCCCAGAAGCCCGGTGGTGACAATGGGCCCCCAGCTGCCGCCGATGCCCTCGATGGTGCCGCCGGCAAAACCGATCAGCCGGAACCGACCCGCCTTGATCAATTGTGGTGCCACCCCCATGACCCCGCGATAGATCACGAACAACCCGATCAGAATCAGATAGGTGTTGATCAGATACTGCAGCATCACGCCTTTCAGGCTGCTGAGCACGAACGCCCCGATCAGCCCGCCGATCGACCCGAACAGCGCCAGATTGCGCACCAGCTGCCAGTCCACGTTCCGGTGATAGATATTCGACAGCGCCGCGGTTCCGCCGGTCGGCAACTTGGCTGCATTCACCGACGCCGATACCAACGGCGGCGGCACACCCTGCGCCAGCAGCACCGCCGACGAGATCACGCCAAACCCCATCCCCAGCGAGCCGTCGACCAGCTGCGCGATGAAGCCGATCAGCGCGAACTCCAAGAACGTATCCATGCGATTCGGCCTTAATGACGACTGATCTAGTCGATTTAAGCTGATATCGCCAAACATGGGAAGCCATTTCTTGTCTGCCCGGGCCAGCAGGCAAAGGACTGCCGGTCGGCAGCCTACAGATCCTCGACCATCACCACCCCGGCCAGGCTCTTGATCGCGCCCCTGATCTGCGGGTTCACCGGATAGGTCTGCGCCAGCGTCACATCAATCTCGCGCCCGGTATCCCGGTCGTTGATGCACAATGCAATTGGTCCGCGCGACCGGTTGCCTCCATTCGCAGCCCCGTTCGCCGTCCCGTTCTGACCCCGCGCCGCATCCGCCGCCACCCGCCCCAGCAGAAGCGCCACCGAATTGACGGCCTCGGCGTGCTGCACATGAATCCGCAGGCCGCTGCTGCCCGCATCGGCCACCACCAGGTCGATCGGCTGCACCGCCCGCGCCAGCAGCTTCAGGGTCTCCCCCTCCAGATTGGCCTCGACCGTCAGCACGACATTCTGCCCCGGCTCCAGCTGCGCCCGCGACGCCTCCAGCACATCCGAAAACACCGTGACCTCGCACGACCCGGTCGGGTCCTGTACGCCCACAAAGGCAAAGCGGTTGCCGCGCGCCGACTTGCGTTCCTGCCGCGCCGTCACCGTTCCGGCAATCTTGGCCACCATCGCGCCGCCTGCCGCCCGCAGCGCCAGTTCGGCCAGCGTCAGCACCCCCTTGCGCTTCAACGGCGCCATGTAGTCGTCCAGCGGATGCCCCGACAGGTAAAAGCCGATGGCGGTCTGTTCCGCCCCCAGCCGGTCCAGCGGCTGCCAGTCGCTGCCGCCCGGCAGGCGCGGCTCCGGCAGGTCCTCGCCCGCCTCGCCGAACAGCGACACCTGCGATGAGGCCCGCGCCTCATGCACCGCCGCCGACCAGGCCACCAGCGGGTCCAGACCGTCGAACACCCGTTTGCGGTTGCCATCCAGCACGTCGAACGCCCCGGCCCGGGCCAGCATTTCCAGGGGCCGCTTGCCGATGCGCTTCAGATCAACCCGCCGCGCCAGATCGAACAGCGTCGCATAGGGCCGGCCACCGCGCGCCGTCACGAACAGCTGCATCGCCTCGACACCCACTCCCTTCAGCGCGCCCAGGGCATAGACCACCCGCCCTTCGGCCACCGAAAACGTCGCCAGCGACCGGTTGATGCAGGGGGCGACCACCTCGATCCCCATCCGTTCGACTTCCTTGCGGTAGGCATAAAGCTTGTCGGTCAGATGGATGTCGCAGTTCATCACCGCAGCCATGAACTCGACGGGATGATTAGCCTTCAGCCAGGCGGTCTGATAGCTGACCACGGCATAGGCCGCCGCGTGGGATTTGTTGAAGCCGTAGTTGGCAAATTTCTCCAGCAAATCAAAAACTTCACTTGCCTTCTTTGCCGTCACCCCGTTTTTCTTCGCGCCTTCTTCGAATTTCGGCCGCTCCCTGGCCATTTCGGCCGCGATTTTCTTGCCCATCGCCCGGCGCAACAGGTCGGCCCCGCCCAGGCTGTAGCCGGCCATGACCTGTGCGATCTGCATCACCTGTTCCTGATAGACGATGATGCCTTGCGTCTCGGCCAGAATATGATCGATCGACGGATGGATCGACTCCAGCGGCCGCAGCCCGTTCTTGACCTCGCAATAGGCCGGGATGTTTTCCATCGGGCCGGGCCGGTACAGCGCCACCAGCGCCACGATATCCTCGATGCAGGTCGGTTTCATCCGCCGCAGCGCGTCCATCATGCCGGTGCTTTCCACCTGAAACACCGCCACCGTCCGCGCCGATGCATAAAGCTCGTAGGTCTTCGCGTCGTCCAGCGGGATCAGGTTGATGTCGATCTCGACCCCGCGCTGCCGCAACAGATCCAGCGCGTTCCGGATGACCGTCAGCGTTTTCAGCCCCAGAAAGTCAAACTTGTCCAGCCCCGCAGCCTCGACCCACTTCATGTTGAACTGCGTCGCCGGCATGTCCGACTTCGGGTCCTGGTACAGCGGCACCAGTTCGTCCAGCGGCCGGTCGCCGATCACCACCCCGGCCGCATGGGTCGAGGCGTTGCGCAGCAGCCCCTCGACCTGCCCGGCATAGGTCAGCAGCCGCGCCACAACTTCCTCGGATTTCGCCGCCTCGCGCAATCGCGGCTCATCGGCCAGCGCCTTTTCGATCGACACCGGCTTGACCCCGTCGACCGGAATCAGCTTCGATAGCCGGTCAACCTGGCCATAAGACATCTGCAGCACCCGCCCGATATCGCGCACCGCCGCTTTCGACAGCAGCGCGCCAAAGGTGATGATCTGCCCGACCTTGTCGCGGCCATAGCGCTCCTGCACATAGCGGATCACCTCCTCGCGCCGGTCCATGCAGAAATCGATGTCGAAATCCGGCATGCTGACCCGCTCGGGGTTCAGGAACCGCTCGAACAGCAGGTTGTAGCGCAACGGATCCAGATCGGTGATTGTCAGGGCAAAGGCCACCAGCGATCCCGCCCCCGATCCGCGCCCCGGCCCCACCGGAATCCCGCGCTTCTTGGCCCATTTGATGAAATCGGCCACGATCAGGAAATAGCCCGGGAACCCCATCTGCTCGATGATCCCCAGTTCGAACTCCAGCCGCGCCTCATACTCCGGCACCGTCCCCGAATGCGTGATCACCGCCAGCCGCTCGGCCAGCCCCGCCCGCGCCCCGCGCCGCAACTCCTCGACCTCGTCATCGGCGAACTTCGGCAGGATCGGATCGCGCTTGGCCACCTGAAAGGCACAGCGCCGCGCAATCTCGACCGTGTTCGCCACCGCCTCGGGCAGATCGGCAAACAGCGCCGCCATCTCCTCGGGCGACTTGAAATAATGCTGCGGCGTCAACCGCCGGCGCGGCTCCTGCTGATCGACATAGGCGCCCTCGGCAATGCAGATCAGCGCGTCATGCGCCTCGAACATCGCAGTCATCGGGAAATAGACGTCATTGGTCGCGACCAGCGGCAGGCCCATGACATAGGCCATGTCCACCAGCGCGGGCTCGGTCGCCCGCTCGGCCTCGGTGGTCAGCCCGCCCTCGCCCGGATGGCGCTGCAACTCCACGTAAAGCCGCCCCGGATAGGCCGCAGCCAGCCGGGTCAGCAGCGCTGCGGCCTTCTGGGGCTGCCCGGCCTGCAACAGGTGCCCGACCGGGCCCTCCGCGCCGCCGGTCAGACAGATCAGCCCGCCCGAATGCGCCTCCAGTTCCGGCAGCGTCACCTGCGGCAGCGCCCCGCCGGCATCAAGATACAGGCAGGAGTTCAGCTTCATCAGATGGCGGTAGCCGGTCTCGTTCTGCGCCAGCAGCACCAGCGGTGCCGGCGCACGCTCACGCTCGCCCGGCGCAGCAGGATCAAACGCCAGCGTGACCTGGCAGCCGACAATCGGCTGCACCCCGGCCGCGCTGGCCGTCACCGAAAACTCCAGCGCCGCGAACATGTTGTTGCTGTCGGTCAGCGCCACAGCGGGCATGCGGAATTTCTCGCACAGACCCACCAGCTTTTTCACCGGCACCGCCCCTTCCAGCAGCGAATGCTCGGAATGGACGCGCAGGTGGATGAATCGGGGGCTGCTCATTGCGGCATCCTAGACCGGCCCATCCGCCTTTGCCATCGCCGTCAAGCCGTAGCGGCCTGCCCCCGGCGGATCAAGATCAGCCCAAGCCCAAACACCACCACGCCGGCCATTCCGGCCAGCACGCCAAGTTCGCTCCACCCCGGCTTCACCACCATGGCGAACACAATGGCAAACTGCAGCACATAGTCCGCCTTGGCAATCCGCAGCAGTTTGTGCCCTGCCACCAGCGCCTCGGCGTCGCGCCCTTCGGCCTGCAACCGCATCGCCCGTTCCGACAGCGGGCCCAGGACGAGCGCCCCGATCAAACCCGTTGCGGCGATACCGGCAAGGCCCAGCACCAGCCATGCCTCCCAGTTCCAGCCACCCAGCCACACCATCGCCAGCCCGAACAGCAGCACCAGCACCGATCCCGGCACGAAGACCAGCGGCGCGATGCGCACCACATGGGCGATCACCGCCATCACCCCCGCCCCATCGCGGGCGCGTTCGGCCAGAACGCCCAGGATCACCAGCCCCAGCCCGCCGCCCAGCCAGGCCACCGCGCAAGCCACATGCAGAAACTTTGCGATTGCATACCAATCCATCTCAATTCTCCTGTCCATCAAACCCGGCCCGGCGCGTCAATAGCCGGATCGCGGGCCTGGTAAACTGCGCCCGCAATGCCATCAAGGTCTGGTTTTCCTGCCCCTGCCCGGCTCAACCTCGTGGAAAGACGCGGTCGGAATGGCTTTCGCCGCTTGCCAGCGCAAGCTAGGGCTTGCCAACGGCCCCCGGCAAAGGCTTGATGCCAGTCGGGAAATGGCACGCGCCAATTGCTTTACGCCGCATCGGGCAGGCGCGACACCAGGGCGAACAGAAAGCGGCGGGTTTTCGGAATGTCGGATATTGCGTTTCTGTTGAACGGAACGCTCGCTCGGGTCGCGGACCAGCCGCCGACCCGCACCCTTCTGGATTGGCTGCGCGAGGATCGCGGGCTCTGCGGCACCAAGGAGGGCTGCAACGAAGGCGACTGCGGTGCCTGCACCGTAATGCTCAGCGATGCCGACGGCAGCCGCGCCCTGAACGCCTGCATCCTGTTGCTGCCGCAGCTTGACGGCAAGGCCGTCCGCACCGTCGAAGGCATCGCTGGCCCCGGCGGCACCCGCCACCCGGTGCAACAGGCACTGATCGATCATCACGGCAGCCAGTGCGGCTTCTGTACCCCCGGCTTCACGGTCAGCATGGCCACCGCCCACCTGAACGGGCGCACCGATCACGATGACCAGCTGGCCGGCAACCTCTGCCGTTGCACCGGCTACGCCCCGATCGTCCGCGCCGCCAAGGCCGCCACCAGCGCCACGGTGCCCGACTGGATGCGGACCGACCAGCAGTCCCTGTCTGCGCCCGATTTCTTTGTTCCGCAAATATCCCGGGGGTCTGGGGGTGGCACCCCCAGCCGCACCGCATTCCAGCCGCAGACCAGCGACGAACTGGCCGACTGGTATCTGGCCAACCCCGACGCCACCCTGATCGCCGGGGCCACCGACGTCGGACTCTGGGTGACCAAGGGCCTGCGCGATCTGGCAAAGCCCGCGTTCCTCGGCGGCATCGCCGATCTGCAACGGATCACGCTGACCGACATCGCCATCCGCATCGGTGCCGGGGTCACGCTGACCGACCTTGGCACCGCCATCGCGCCGCATCACCCCGGTTTCGCCGAACTGATCCGCCGCTTCGGCTCGGTGCAGGTCCGCAACGCCGCCACCATCGGCGGCAACATTGCCAACGGCTCGCCGATCGGCGACGCAGCCCCGGCGCTGATCGCGCTTGGAGCCAGCCTGCAGCTCCGGCGCGGTGCCAGCAGACGCACACTCCCGCTCGAGGATTTCTTTCTGGACTACCGCAAACAGGACCGCCAGCCGGGCGAGTTCGTCGAAGCCGTCACCATTCCCCGGCAAACCGACCGCCTGCGCTGCTACAAGCTGTCGAAACGCTTCGATCAGGATATCTCGGCGGTCTGCGGCTGCTTCAACATCCGCGTCGAGCAGGGCCGCGTCAGCGCCGCCCGCATCGCCTTCGGAGGCATGGCCGGCACCCCGAAACGCGCCCGGGCGGTCGAGGCCGCGCTGATCGACCAAGGCTGGAGCGAAGCCACGATCCTCGCCGCGCAACCGGCCTTTGCCGACGATTTCACCCCGCTCAGCGACATGCGCGCCTCGGCCGGCTATCGGCTGGCCGCCGCCCAGAACCTGCTGCTGCGCTCATGGCTCGACAGCATCGGGATAGCGACCGATGTCCTGAAAGTTCGGGCATGAGCGTCGCCGTTCCCCTGCCGCACGATTCGGCAGCGCTGCATGTCAGCGGCCAGGCCCGCTATATCGACGACCTGCCAACGCCCGCCGGCACCCTGCATCTGGCGTTCGGCACCGCCACCGTCGCGCACGGCGACATCACCGCGCTGGACCTGACCGCCGTCCGCGCCGCGCCCGGCGTCGTGCTGGTGCTGACGGCAGCCGACCTGCCCTATGCCAACGATATCTCGCACGCGGCGAATGACGAGCCGATGCTGGCCACAGGCTTGGTGCACTATGTCGGGCAGCCGGTGTTTGCCGTGGTGGCCGAAACCCATCTCGCCGCCCGCAAGGCCGCCCGGCTGGCCCGGATCAGCTACACCGAACGCCCCGCGATCCTGACCATCGACGAGGCGCGCGCCGCAGGCAGCCATTTCGAAGACGGCCCCCGCGTCTACCTGAAAGGCAACCCGGCCGCCGCCATTGCCGCTGCCGCCCACATCATCGAAGGCAGCATCGAGATCGGCGGCCAGGAACATTTCTATCTCGAAGGCCAGGCGGCGCTGGCCCTGCCGCAAGAGGCCGGTGACATGCTGGTGCATTCCTCGACCCAGAATCCGACCGAGATCCAGCACAAGGTGGCCGGGGCGCTGGGCCGGCCGATGCATGCCGTTCGGGTCGAAGTCCGCCGGATGGGCGGCGGCTTCGGCGGCAAGGAATCGCAGGGCAACGCGCTGGCCGTCGCCTGTGCCGTGGCGGCGCGGGCCACCGGGCGGCCCTGCAAGATGCGCTATGACCGTGACGACGACATGGTGATCACCGGCAAACGCCACGATTTCCGGATTTCCTACCGGGTGGGGGTCGATGCCGACGGCCGCATCCTCGGGATCGAGTTCCTGCACCTCGCCCGCTGCGGCTGGTCGCTGGACCATTCGCTGCCGGTCTGCGACCGCGCCATGCTGCATGCCGACAATGCCTATCATCTGCCGCACTGCCGCATCGAAAGCCACCGCCTGCGCACCAACACCCAGAGCGCCACCGCCTTTCGCGGCTTTGGCGGGCCGCAGGGCATGCTGGGGATCGAGCGGGTGCTGGATCATGTGGCGCATGTGGTCGGGCGTGATCCGCTGGCGGTGCGGCGCCTGAATTTCTACGCTGCGCGTGCGGACAGACCGGGAGGGCTGCCTGCCCTCCCGGACCCTCCCGGGGATATTTCGGAAAAGAAGACGGGGCAGCAGGCCGGGGCGCAAACCACGCCCTATCATATGGTGGTCGAGGATTTCATCCTGCACGGGCTGGTCGATCAACTGGCGCAATCATCGGACTATCCGGCACGTCGGGCGGCGGTGGCGGCATGGAACGCGGCCAATCCGGTTCTGAAGCGCGGGTTGGCGCTGACGCCGGTGAAGTTCGGCATCTCCTTTACCCTGACCTCGCTCAATCAGGCCGGCGCGCTGGTGCATGTCTATCAGGACGGCTCGATCCATCTGAACCACGGCGGCACCGAGATGGGGCAGGGTCTGTTCCAGAAGGTGGCGCAGGTCGCGGCCGCGGGCTTCGGCGTCGATCCGGGCCGGGTCCGGATCACCGCGACCGATACCGGCAAGGTGCCGAATACCTCGGCCACCGCCGCCTCGTCGGGGTCGGACCTGAACGGCATGGCGGTCAAGGCGGCGGTGGACACGCTGCGCGAACGGCTGGCCGGTTTCATCGCCGGGCAGCATCAGGCCGAACCGGCGTCGGTGCAGTTCGCCGGTGGCCAGGTGTTCGTGGCCAACGCGGTCTACGGCTTCGACGAGGTGGTGGCGCGGGCCTATCGGGCGCGGATCAGCCTGTCGGCCACGGGTTTTTACAAGACGCCGATGATCGACTGGGACCGGATCGCGGGCAGGGGCCGGCCGTTCTTCTACTTTGCCTATGGCGCGGCGGTGACCGAGGTGGTGCTGGATACGCTGACCGGCGAAAACCGGATTCTGCGCACCGATATCCTGCATGACTGCGGCGCCAGCCTGAACCCGGCGCTGGACATCGGCCAGATCGAGGGCGGTTATGTCCAGGGTGCCGGCTGGCTGACCACCGAGGAACTGGTCTGGGACGACAAGGGTCGGCTGACAACGCATGCGCCGTCGACCTACAAGATCCCTGGCTGTTCCGACCGGCCCGAGGTGTTCAACGTGGCGCTGTGGCCGGGGGAAAACCGCGAGGACAGCATCTACCGCTCGAAAGCCGTGGGCGAGCCGCCGCTGATGCTGGGCATTTCGGCGTTCTTGGCGCTGAGCGATGCGGTGGCGGCGTGCGGTGACGGCACGCTGTACGCAGGGCTCGATGCCCCGGCGACGGCAGAGCGCCTGCTCTGGGCCGTTCGTCGGCAAAGAGCGACCTCATGAGTTTCGATCTGGACGATCTGCGGCTGGCGGTCGCCCGGTACGGCCACGTGGTGCGCGTGCTGGTGGCATCTCTCGAAGGCTCCGGCCCGCGCGAGGTCGGGGCGTCGATGCTGGTCTGGGCGGATGCCGGGTGTTCTGGCGGGCGTTCCGGCGGCCAGTCCGGCAGCATCGGCGGCGGCGCGCTGGAACATGCGGCGGTGCTGGCGGCGCGGGGCGGGCAGTCGGCACGGCAAACCGGGCGCTGGGTCGAGCGGGTGGCCCTCGGCCCGTCGCTTGGCCAATGCTGCGGCGGTGCGGTGACGCTGCTTTATGAAGCGTTTGACGCCGGTTGCCTGCCGGAACCGGCGGATGGCGTGTTCGCACGGCCACTGATCGATGCACCGATGCCGCTGGCGGTCAGGCGTCTGCTGGCGGCGGCGCGCGGCGCCGGGGTCCGTCCGCCGCCGCTCCTGCTGCAGGGCTGGATGATCGAACCGCTCAGCACACCGACGCGTCAGCTCTGGCTCTGGGGGGCCGGGCATGTCGGCCGGGCGCTGGCCGGCGTGCTGTCGCCGCTGCCCGGCGTGGCGCTGACCTGGATCGATACCGCCGCCGACCGCTTTCCCGACCTGCCCGCCGAAACAGCCGCCCGGATCACGCAGCTGACTGCCGCCAACCCCGCCGACCTTGCCGCCTACGCGCCGAAGGACGCCGAGCATCTGATCGTCACCTATTCGCATGCGCTGGACCTCGACCTCTGCCACCGCCTGCTCGCACGCGGCTTCAGGACCTGCGGCCTGATCGGGTCAGCGACGAAATGGGCGCGGTTTCGCAGCCGCCTGACCGCCCTTGGCCACACCGAAGCATCGGTGGCACGCATCGCCTGCCCGATCGGCGATCCCGCCCTGGGCAAGCATCCGCAGACGATTGCCATCGGTGTGGCGGCGGGCTTTCTGCGTCAGGCGGCGGTGGGTGCGTCAGGGCAGGCGGCAGAGGAGCGGGCGGGATGACCGAAACCTTGCTGCGCATCGAGAGCCTGACCAAGGCCTATCCCGGGGTGATCGCCAACGCCGACGTTTCGCTGTCGATCGGCGTCGGCGAGGTGCACGCCCTGCTGGGCGAAAACGGCGCCGGCAAATCGACGCTGGTCAAGATGATCTATGGTCTGGTCCGCCCGGATCAGGGCCGCATGACCCTGCGCGGGGCCACCTATGCGCCACACGAACCGCGCGCCGCCCGCGCCGCCGGCGTGGCGATGGTGTTCCAGCATTTCAGCCTGTTCGAGGCGCTGAATGTCGCCGAAAACGTCGCCCTCGGCATGGAAAACCCGCCGCCGCAGCGCGAACTGGCCGCCCGAATCCGGCAGGTGTCGCACGATTACGGCCTGCCGCTGGACCCCGGCCGGCTGGTCGGCGACCTCAGCGCCGGCGAGCGGCAGCGGGTCGAGATCATCCGCTGCCTGCTGCAGGACCCCAAACTGCTGATCATGGATGAACCGACCAGCGTCCTGACCCCGCAAGAGGTCGGCATCCTGTTCCAGACCCTGCGCAAGCTGGCCGCCGAAGGCACCGCGATCCTGTACATCAGCCACAAGCTGGAAGAGATCCGGGCGCTGTGTGACGAAGCCACGATCCTGCGGCGCGGCAAGGTGGTGGCGACCTGCACCCCGCGTGAGCGGACGGCGCGCGACATGGCGGAACTGATGGTGGGCGCGGTGCTGACCCCGCCGGAACGCAGCGGGCTGAAACTGGGGCCGGTGGCGCTGCAGGTGTCGGGCCTGTCGGCTGTCTCGCCCAACCCGTTCGGCACCGCGCTGAAAGACATCAGCTTTTCGGTGCAGCGGGGCGAGATTCTGGGGATCGCCGGGGTGGCGGGCAATGGCCAGGATGAACTGCTGCTGGCGCTGTCGGGCGAGATCCGGGGCGCCAGGGACGCAGTGAAGATCGACGGGGCCAGCTTTGGCGATCAGGGCCCGAATGACCGGCGCAAGGCCGGGCTGGTCACCGCCCCCGAGGAACGGCTGGGCCATGCCGCCGCCCCCGACATGAGCCTGACCGAGAATGCGCTGCTGACCGGCGCGGTGCGTCAGGGGCTGACGTCTCGCGGCTTCATCAACTGGGCCGCCACCCGCGATTTTGCCGCCCGAATCGTCGGGGATTTCGACGTGCGCACACCGGGGATCAACGTCGCCGCCCGTGCCCTGTCCGGCGGCAACCTGCAGAAATTCGTTATCGGGCGCGAGGTATTGCAGGCGCCGTCGGTGCTGATTGTCAACCAGCCGACCTGGGGCGTCGACGCGGCGGCGGCGGCGGCAATAAGACAGGCGCTGATCGACCGGGCGGCAACCGGGGCGGCGATCGTGGTCATCAGCCAGGACCTTGACGAGCTTCTGGAAATCACCGACCGCTTTGCCGCGCTGAACGGCGGCCGGATGACCGCGCCCTGCCCGACCGAAGGCCTGACGGTCGACCAGATCGGCCTGATGATGGGTGGCGCGCACGGGATGGAGGTGGCGCATGTTGCGGCTTGAAAAACGCCCGACCCCGTCACGGTTCTGGACAGCGGCAACCCCGGTGGTGGCGGTGATCCTGACGATGATCGCCGGCGGCATCTTGTTTGCCATCCTGGGCAAGAACCCGGTCGAGGCGATCCGCACCATCTTCTGGGACCCGCTGTTCCATCCGGATTTCGCCGCCTATTCCCGTCCGCAACTCTTGGTCAAGGCCGGCCCGCTGATCCTGATCGCCATCGGCCTGTCGCTCGGCTTTCGTGCCGGCATCTGGAACATCGGGGCCGAGGGTCAGTACATCATGGGGGCGATCTTCGGGGCGGCGGCGGGGCTGGCACTGTATCCCGCCGAAAGCCGCTGGATTTTCCCGATGATGGTCCTGTTCGGGGCGTTCGGCGGCTGGGTCTGGGCGATGATCCCGGCGATCCTGAAAACCCGGTTCAACACCAACGAGATTCTGGTGTCGCTGCTGCTGGTCTACGTCTCGCAATCGGTCCTGGCCTCGATGGCGCTCGGGCGGCTGCGCAGCCCCGAGGGCGGCGGCTTTCCCGGCTCGCGCAACCTGTCGCAATGGCCGGCCGCCGCCAATCTGGAACTGATCCCCGGCAGCGGCATGCACTGGGGCGTCGTCGCCGCCTTCATCGCGGTGATCTTTGCCTATATCCTGTTGCAAAAGCACATGCTCGGCTTTCAGATCCGCCTTGCTGGTCAGGCCCCGCGCGCCGCCCGCTTTGCCGGGGTCAACCCCCGGCGGCTGGTGGTGGTCTGCCTTGGACTGTCCGGGGCCCTGGCGGGTCTGGCCGGATTGTTCGAAGTGACCGGCCCGGCCGGTCAGATCAGCATCGACTTCAACTCGGGCTACGGCTTCACCGCCATCATCGTCGCCTTCCTTGGCCGCCTGAACCCGGTCGGCATCCTGCTGGCCGGGCTTTTGATGGCGCTGACCTATATCGGCGGCGAACTGGCGCAGTTCATGCTGGGCCTGCCCTCGGCCGCCATACAGGCGTTTCAGGGCATGCTGCTGTTTTTCCTGCTGGCCGTCGACATATTGTCGAACTACCGCATCCGGTTCGGCCGGGTCGCGGTCCCCGTGAAAGGAAACTGAATGGAACTGACAGCGCTCGGCCTGTTTGCCGCAGCCCTCTTCATCAACGCCGGATCACCGGGGCCAAGCATCGCCGCACTGGTCGCACGCGTGCTCAGCCGGGGGCTGGGCTCGGTTCTGCCCTTCCTCCTTGCCATGTGGATCGGCGAGGTGATGTGGCTGGTGGCAGCAGTGCTGGGGCTTGGTTTCATCGCGCAAACCTTCGGGATGGCCTTCACCGTGATCAAGTTCGCGGGCGTCGGCTACCTGCTGTACCTCGCCTACCGGATGTGGACCGCCCCGACCGACCTGCAATCGGGCAGCCTGCCCGAAACCGGCGGGGCACTGCGCATGTTCCTCACCGGATTGGCCCTGACCATCGGCAATCCCAAGATCATGGTGTTCTACATGGCCCTGCTGCCCACCCTGATCGACCTGCAGTCGGTGACGCTGCTGGGGCTGGCTGAACTGGTCATCACTGCCTTTGCCGTGATGATGACTGTCGACCTTGGCTGGGCCTTCGCCGCCGCCTGGGCGCGTGGCTGGCTGAAAACCCCGCGTGCCGTGCGCATCGCCAACCGCACCGGCGCCACCGCGATGGGCGGGGCCGCGCTGGCCATCGCCACAAGGTAGCGCGCATGGACCTTTCCGCCATCAACCCGCTTGTGCTTCTGGCCTCGCTCATGGTCGCGGCCACCCCGATCCTGCTTGCCGCACTGGGCGAGGTGGTGGTGGAAAAGGCCGGGGTGCTGAACCTTGGCGTCGAGGGCATGATGATCACCGGGGCGATCTGCGGCTTTGCCGTCGCGGTCGAAACCGGCAGCCCGACGCTCGGCTTTGTTGCGGCGGCGGCAGGCGGTGCCGGACTGTCGCTGATCTTTGCCCTGCTGACCCAGTTCCTGCTCAGCAATCAGGTCGCCACCGGTCTGGCCCTGACCCTGTTCGGCTTGGGCTTTTCGTCGCTGCTGGGGCAGAACTACGTCGGCAAGGTCCCCCCCCAGACCGCAGAACTGCACATCCCGCTGCTGGCCGACGTGCCGGTCCTTGGCCGCATCCTGTTCCAGCATGATCCCTGGGTCTACCTGTCGATCGCGCTGGTCGCCGCGGTCTGGGCCACGCTGAATTACAGCCGCACCGGCCTGATCCTGCGCGCTGTCGGTGAAAACCACGATGCCGCCCACGCGCTTGGCTACAAGGTCATCCGCATCCGCATCCTCGCCATCATGTTCGGCGGCGCCTGCGCCGGGCTGGGCGGGGCCTATCTGAGCCTGGTCCGGGTGCCGAGCTGGACCGACGGCATCACGGCAGGTGCCGGCTGGATCGCGCTGGCCATCGTGGTGTTCGGG
Source organism: Paracoccaceae bacterium (assembly GCA_031401675.1). Classification (GTDB taxonomy): domain Bacteria; phylum Pseudomonadota; class Alphaproteobacteria; order Rhodobacterales; family Rhodobacteraceae; genus JANNRR01. The sequence continues at coordinate 5,453 of JANNRR010000156.1, read as the reverse complement.
GCCTGGCGGCCGTGGCGCGTCCTGCTCGGGGCCTACCTGTTCGGCGGCATCACGGTTCTGCAGCTTAATCTGCAGGCAGCCGGGGCCAGGGTGCCGGTGGAATACTTGTCGATGTCGCCATATCTGATAACCATCCTGGTGCTGGTCATCATGTCCTCCAGCCGGAACAGGGCGGCGCTGAACGCGCCCGCCGCACTCGGCCGGATCTTTCACGCCTCGCATTGAGGCACGCTGCCGCCCAACGGGGCAATCAACGGGGCCACGAGCCCCCAAAAAAGGGGAGAAACGAATGAAACGCAGAATGATACTGGCCGGGGTCGCCCTCGGCTTCGGCGTCTCGATCGCCGGAATGGCGCTGGCGCAGGAAAAGCTGAAGGTCGGCTTCATCTATGTCGGTCCGATCGGCGACCTTGGCTGGTCCTATCAGCATGATCAGGGCCGTCTGGCGGTCGAGGCCGCCTTCGGCGACAAGGTCGAGACCATCTATCAGGAAAACGTCCCCGAAGGTGCCGATGCCGAACGCGCCCTGACCCAGATGGCGCTGTCTGGGGCCGACATCATCTTTACCACCTCATTCGGCTACATGGATGCCACCAACGCCGTCGCCGCCAAATTCCCCGATGTGAAGTTCGAACACGCAACCGGCTTCAAGCGCGATACCCCGAACGTCGCCACCTACAACGCCCGCTTCTACGAAGGCCGCGCGGTCATGGGCACCATCGCCGGCCGCATGACCAAATCGAACAAGATCGGCTACATCGCGTCGTTCCCGATCCCCGAGGTCATTCAGGGCATCAATTCCACCTTCATCCACGCCCGCAAGGTCAACCCCGACGTCAGCATCTCGGTGGTCTGGGCCTATACCTGGTTCGACCCGGCGAAAGAGGCGGATGCCGCCAAGGCACTGATCGAACAGGGCGTCGATGTCATCCTCGCCCATACCGACAGCACCGCCCCGCTGGCCGAGGCGGCCAAGACCCCCGGCGTCATCGGCTTCGGTCAGGCCTCCGACATGCTCGACTATGCCCCGGCGCCGAGGGTTTCCTCGATCATCGACAACTGGGGCCCGTACTACGTGAAACGGGTGCGGGCGGTGCTGGACGGCACCTGGTCCAGCACCGACACCTGGGACGGTATCGGCCAGGGCGCGGTCGGCATTGGCGCCATCAGCGACGCGATCCCCGCTGAGGTCAAGGCCGAGGCCGAGGCGCTGGCCGCCAGCATCGCCGATGGCAGCTACCACCCGTTCACCGGCCCGCTGAACAAACAGGACGGCACCCCCTGGCTGGCGGATGGCGTCGCCGCCAATGACGGCGATCTGGCCGGGCTGATGTTCTATGTCGAGGGCATCGACGGCGAAGTACCGCAATAGCTCCTGGCGTTTCCGCAACAATGGCCCCGCTTCGGCGGGGCCTTTTCCTTGGGCTGCAAGGGGCCGAATCACTCCCCGCCCGGCCCGGGCATTCCAGCCATTGGGCGAATTATGGCGCGGATGTGACCAAAACATGCCGAATTGTTGCCAGACTGGAATACGCCGCCGCGCGGCACCTCGTTCCCTATTCCGGGAAAGTCATTGCTGATCGTTGCGGGCAAAGAAACAGTGACCAGGCCGCTAAAAACCCGCCATTTCGGGCCGTTTTCCGAGTTACCCCCAATTTTACAACACTTTATCTGAATACATCGAAAACGTCCCTGAAGCCTGACGGCGAACCCGATTCAAACCCCTCAACCCAGAGTGGCGCCGCGTTTCCGGCGGTGAAATAAGGGGGGAAATCCCTGTAAAGATTACCCTTCCCGTGATGCCCCGGCCTTGCTAGACGAAAAGTGTAACGAGATTAGTGGAGTCGTTGTGATGCGCGCTTTTAGACAAACTGCATTTGCCTTGACCTGCCTGGCAGCCGGTCTGATCGCCGGTGCCGGGCAGGCCACCACCCTGTCTGTCAGCGCACAGAATTCCAGCGGATCGGTGTTTGCCGATGCCAACAATCAGAACGCCTGGTGGATCCGCGCCAGTTACACCCTGAACGGCCAAAGCCGCAACAACGTCGGGGCCGGCGTGTTCCGCCTGCAGGGCCAGACCGTCAGCAACGGCCCGGTCTACCAGTTCCTCGCCTTCTGCATGTCGCCGCTTGATCGTCTGCGCCTGCCGCTGGACTATCTGGTCGGCACCGATCTGGGTGCCACCGCCGTCAACCGGCTGTCGGCCCTGGCCAATGGCGCCTGGGACCAGATTTCCAACAGCCGCACCGCCGGCGCCTTCCAGCTGGCTGTGTGGGAGATTGTCAGCGAAAGCGGGCTGAACCTGAACCTGAATTCCGGCGATTTCGTCCTGACCGGCACCTCGTCGAACAGCGCAAGACGCCTGGCACAGTCCTGGCTGAATTCGGTGGAGTCCGGCAACTGGTCGCCGAACCCCTCGAACATCACCCTGCTCAAGGCCGACAATACCCAGGACCTGATGACCAACGACCTGCCGAACCTCAGCCCGGTGCCGCTGCCGGCCGGACTCGGGCTTCTGGCCATGGGGCTTGCCGGGCTGTTCGGCCTGCGCCGCGCCCGCCGGGCCTGATCCGCGACAATTCCAGCTGACGGCGGGGGAAAGCACCTTTCCCCCGCCGTTTTCACATGCCAGTCTGCGCCGGTCATGACCCAGGACTTTCTCATCATCGGCGGCGGCATCGCCGGTATCTCCGCCGCCGCCCGGCTGTCGCATCTGGGCCAGGTCACGCTGCTGGAGGCGGAATCCGCGCTCGGCACCCACGCATCGGGCCGCTCTGCCGCGATGTTCGAGGAGTTCTATGGCCTGCCGCCGGTATTGGCGCTGAACAGCGCCTCGAAACACTACCTGCAATCGGCCAACGGCGGCGTGCTCAGCCCGCGCCGCATGTTGATCGTCGGTCGCGCCGACCAGCGCGACGCGTTCCGGCAAGACGTCGCCGACACGCACTCCCAGCCGATCAGCTTCGCCGAAGCCCTGTCCTGCATTCCGATCCTGAACCCCGACACCGCCGTGCTGACCGCGATTGACGAGGCGGCGCAGGATATCGACACCGACCGGCTGATGCAGAACTTCGCCCGCGAGGCCCGCCGCAATGGTGCCGGCATCCTGACCAACGCCCGCGTCACCGCCATCCGCCGCACCGCCACCGGCTGGGATGTCGATACCGCCGGCACCAGCCACAGCGCCCGGCTGCTGGTCAACGCCGCCGGTGCCTGGGTCGATCAGATCGCCGGCATGGCCGGCATCGCCCCGCTTGGCTTCACCCCCTACCGCCGCTCGATGGCGCGCATCCCGGCCCCAGGCGGCCATGATGTCCGGCATTGGCCGATGCTGCTCGGCCCCGGCGAGGATTGGTACGCCAAACCCGATGCCGGTGCCCTGCTGGTCTCCCCCGCCGAGGAACACCTGATGCAACCGCACGATGCCTTTGCCGATGACATGGTGCTGGCCGAGGGCCTGGCGCGGTACGAAGCGATGGTCACCGAGCCGGTGACCCGGCTCATGACCAGCTGGGCGGGCCTGCGCACCTTTGCCCCGGACCGCTGTCTGGTGATCGGCCCGGCCCCGCAAGACCCGGCCTTCCTCTGGTGCGCCGGTCAGGGCGGCTACGGCGTCCAGTCTTCGCCCGCCGCCAGCCAGCTTCTGGCCGACCTGACCGCCGGGCGCGCCTCCGAACTCCCAGCCGATGTCGTCGCCGCCCTGTCGCCGGCGCGGTTCGGATAGGCTGTTTCTGGCCGGTCCCGAATTCCCTGCTAGGGGCGACTCGCCTCAGGGTGGTATTCTTGCGCTGCGCCCCCATTCCGGCGTTCCCCTGCATTCTTTGGAAAAGGATAGACCATGCCCCGCTTCGTGATCGATCTCGGCGATGTCGAAATGTCCAAAGCCGATGAACTGGCACTCGGTGCCGATCTGCAGAAAACCGCCCTCGGCTATGTCGCCGGCCTGCGGTTTCAGGAACCCTTTGTGGTGCGCTTCCCCTGGGAATGGCTCGGCATCATCCTGCGCCGCGATTTCGAAGGACTGAAGGTGGGCGAACAGGCCCTGAACAAGGCCTTCGAATCGCTGCCCCGGGGCTAGCAGGCGATGCAGGAGCCGAAAACCTGCCCTTCGGCCCGATGCGAGCCGGGGGCGACGCTTCTGGGCGTGGTCGGGGCTGATGGCAGGGTCAAGCCGCTGCGCACGGCAATGACGATCGATGCGGGCTTCGTCGCCAAAGCCCGCGCTGGGGGCCCGCCAGAGGCCCGGATGCGCTTCGCCGCCGCCTGCCAGACGACCGGCTGCACCCAATGGACGGGTGGCGGCTGCGGCGTGGTGGAAAAGGTGCTCTTTCACCTCGCCGTGCCGCAAACCGCCGATGCCCCGCTGCCGCCCTGCCTGATCCGCGCCACCTGCCGCTGGTTCTCGCAGCAGGGCGCAAGGGCTTGCGGAGTCTGCGATCTCGTGGTCACTGATCAAGGCATGATGACAGCGGCAGAGTGATCCGCCGCTGCATCCACCGGGCCATCAACCGGGCCATTGTGAACACAGGCTGAACCACGGGCGGGGGCGGATATGAACAAATGGTCAGTGGCAATGGCGGCCCTGCTCATGCTTGCGGCTTGCGGCGGCGGGCAAGCCCCGAAATCGCCGGTCGGGCAGTTGTCGGCCTCGCAGTCCCGGGCGGCAGGCCCGCCCGCATCCTTTGCCGACACCGACCCGCATCCCTGGGGTGCGCGCAGTCCGGCGGACTATCCGGTCAAGGGCATCGACGTATCCAGGTTTCAGGGACCGATCGACTGGCCCGCCGTCGCCGCCTCGGGCGTCGGCTTCGCCTTTGTCAAGGCGACCGAGGGTGGCGACCGGGTCGACCCGTTCTACCGCGACAACATCAAGTCAGCCCGCCGCGCCGGCGTGCCCGCCGGCCCCTATCACTTCTTCTACCACTGCCGCCCGGCCGACGAGCAAGCGCGCTGGTTCATCAAACATGCGCCCCGCCTGCCCGGCGCGCTGCCGCCGGTGCTCGATATCGAATGGACGCCAACCTCACCCACCTGCACCGTCCGCCGCGACGCCGCCACCATCCGCGACGAAATGGCCACGTTTCTGCGCATTGTCGGCGCGCACTACGGCCAGCGCCCGGTGATCTATGCCACGCTGGATTTCTTTCACGACAACGATCTGGCCCGCCTCGGGCCGCAGGATTTCTGGCTGCGCTCGGTCGCGGCCCACCCCGGCCAGACCTATCCCGGCCAGCCCTGGACCTTCTGGCAGCACACCAGCACCGGCCTGGTGCCCGGCATCACCGGCGTTGCCGACATCAACGCCTTCGCCGGATCGGCTGAAGCCTGGCAGGCCTGGCTCGCAGCGCGCCAGCAATAGCCCGTCTGAAAGCCGCCACCCGTCGAAAGCCTCCCGCCCTGCCTCTTCTTCTTTTCCCAAATATCCCGGGGGTGCGGGGGCGGCCCCCCCGCCC
>JANNRR010000155.1:0-22513 GCA_031401675.1 Paracoccaceae bacterium | reverse complement strand
TGGTCATTCTGGCCCGGGATGCACCGGAGAGGGTGTCTACGGCATGGGATGCGCCGTGTGTGCCGGGGGGATTTTGGGCGCGCCGGTGTGGGCGTTCGGGCACGGGACACGCCGGGGGTCCTTGGGGGGGTCGGGGAGTGACCGGGGTGCCGGGCGCGGTCATTGTGGCGCGGGATGCACCGGGCTGGGTGTTTGCGGCATGGGATGCGCCGTGTGTGCCGGGGGGATGCCGGGCGCGCCGGTGTGGGCGCTCGGGCGGAGGATGCGCCAGGGGTCCCGGGGGACCAGAGGGGTAACCGGGGTGCCGGGCGCGGTCATTGTGGCGCGGGATGCACCGAACTGGGTGTCTGGGGCATGGGATGCGTTGGATGTGCTGGGAGGGTGACGGGCGCGCCGGTGTGGGCGTTCGGGCGGAGGATGCGCCGGGGAGGGCATCCGAGTGTGGGCGTTCGGGCTTGGGATGCGCCGGCAGTGCCGGGAGAGCCTGGTGTGGGCGTTCGGGTGTGGGATGGGCCGGGGGTGCCCGAGGGGCAGGTATGAGCGTTTGGATGCGGGATGCACCGGGTGCTGGCGTTCGGGTTTGGGATGCGCCGGGTGTGCCCCGGGGGGCAGGTGCGGGCCTTCGGGCGCGGTATGCGCCGGGGGTGCCCTGGGGGATGCCGGGCGCGCCGGTGTGGGCGTTCGGGTGTGGGGTGCGCCGGGTGTGCCCCGGGGGGGCAGGTGTGAGCGTTCGGGCGCGGGATGAACCGGGTATTGGCGTCCGGGCGCAGGATGCGCTGGCGTGGACCTGCGGGCGCGGTGGTTCGGACTCTGGCCAAAGCCGCGGTTTCCGTTTATATTCGGGCAATGACACGGCGGGAGCCTGCTTTTGGACGTGACGCGCGGCCGCCTGACCAAGGACGGCATCAGGATTTACGAGGCGAGTGATTTCGCCGGAATGCACCGGGCCGGCCGGGTGGCAGCCGAGATTCTTGACGCGATGTCGCCGCTGGTTGCGCCCGGCGTCACCACGGGCGAACTGGACCGGGTCATCACCGAACAGGTGGCGGCGCACGGGGCGCGGTCGGCCACCATCGGTTACCGCGGCTATCAGCATGCCTCGTGCATTTCGGTCAACCATGTGGTCTGCCACGGCATTCCCGGCCCGAAGCTGTTGAAGGACGGCGACATCCTGAACATCGACGTGACGGTGATCGTGGACGGCTGGTATGGCGACACCAGCCGGATGTATGTGGCGGGCGTGGCCAACCGCCGGGCCGAGCGGCTGATCGAAGTGACGCACGACGCCATGTTCAAGGGCATCGGGGCGGTGCGGCCCGGCGCGACCTTTGGCGACATCGGTCATGCCATCCAGGCCTATGTCGAAGCCAACCGCATGTCGGTGGTGCGCGATTTCTGCGGGCATGGCCTGGGGCGGGTGTTCCACGCGCCGCCGAACGTGCTGCACTATGGCCGCCCCGGCACCGGGCCGGTGCTGGAAGAAGGCATGTTCTTCACCATCGAGCCGATGGTGAACCTCGGCCGGCCCGAGACCAAGGTGCTGGCCGATGACTGGACCGCCGTGACCCGCGACAAATCGCTGTCGGCGCAGTTCGAGCATTCGGTGGGGGTGACGGCGAGCAGCTTCGAGCTGTTCACCCTGTCGCCGGCCGGGCGGTTCTACCCGACCTGAGCCGGTATTGCGGGCAGAGGGGGGCTGTCTGCCCCCCGCGCTGCGCGCCCCCCGAGGATATTTGGGAAAATGAGAAAGCGGGAGGCGGGGCGGTTTCAAACTTGCTCCGGCAGGGCAGATGCCCAAAGCACAGCGCCCGAGATGACCCGGGCGTGACATGACGAACGGGCAGGACGGGCGAAGACCCGCGTCAGGGTTGCAGTCCGAGGAGCACCGGCAGATCGGACATGCTGTGGAAGACCCGGGCGCCGGCGGCGGCAAGGGCCATGCCGTCGCCATGGGCGGCGTAGCCGTGGCAGACCATGCCGGCGCGGCGGGCAGCGGTGGCGCCGGTCGGGCTGTCCTCGACCACGGCGCAGTCGGCCGGGGCGACGCCGAGGGCGCGGGCGGCGTGCAGGTAGAGGTCGGGGGCGGGTTTCGGCACACCGAGGCTCTGGCCGGAGAACAGGCGGCCCTGCAGCCGGGCGAAGAGGCCGGGGTGCTGCGACAGGGTGACCTGCATCTTGTGGTCGGAGCCGTTGGAGCCGACGGCATAGGGGATGGCGGCGGCGTCGAGCGCATCGAGCACGCCGAGGATGCCGGGGATCAGCGGCGTGCCCTGCGCCAGGCGGGCATAAAGCCGGGCGTAGAAGTCATCGACCCAGTCGTCTGGCAGGCGGGCGCCCATGTCGCGGGCCCTGTGCCAGAGGCCGCGCACGGTGCCGCCGATGAACAGCGCCTCGATCTCGGGGCGGGGCAGCGGCAGGCCGTGGCCGGTGAGGTCCTGTTCGAGGAGGTCGAAGGCCGGACCCTCGCTGTCGACCAGCACGCCGTCGCAGTCGAAGATCACGGCGCGGGGGGGCATGGGCGGGGTCATGCGGCGGCCTCGGCGCGCCACTCGGCGATCTTTTCGTGAAGCCCTTCCGGGGTCAGACCGTGGGGCAGGCAATCGTGGGGAATCGGATGGTATTCGCAGGGCGACGGCAGGATCAGCGTGTGAGCCGACGCCGACGCGGCATCGACTTTGCAGCGCCATTCGACGGTCTGGTGCATCCCGGCGTGGGTGACTTTCAACTCCGCCGCATCCAGCACGATCCCGGTCACCCCGGCGCGGACAGGTGCTGCCCAGATGGCGGCATGGACTTTGCGCGCCATGCGGTTGTTGAGCCGGATGAACCCGGCACCGGCGATTGCGCCACCGGCCAGGCCGCCGGCAATGAACAGGGCCGATACCCGGGGGGCATCGAAAACCCTGAGTGAAACCACCAGCACAAGGAAGAGAAGCATCGCCGCCAGAACCATCCTGCCGGATTGCAGCGCCGGATTGCCTCGGGAGTAGACATGGGCGCCCAATCGTGACGCGGGAACGCGGGCATATCGGAACTGCACGCTGAGGGCACCGGACTCGTCGGTCATTCCTGCACGCGCAGGATCGTGACCACGGTGTCGCCGTAGCGGCGCTGATCCTGCTGTGTCAGCCCGGCGGGGACCTTTGGGGGGGCGGTTTCCTCCCATACCACCAGCGCGCCCGGCGCGAGCCAGCCGCCTGACAGCGCTGTGGCCAGAGCGGCCTCGCCCATGGCTTTGCCATAGGGCGGGTCGAGGAAGATCAGGGTGAAGGGCGCGGCACGGTTTTCGGGCAGGCTGGTGGCATCGCGGCGGACAATCCCGGTGAGGTCGGTGCTGCGGGTCAGGTCTATGTTCCGGCGCAACAGGCTGTGGGCCTTCGGGCCGTTGTCGACAAAGGTGGCGTGGGCGGCGCCGCGCGACAGCGCCTCCAGCCCCAGCGCGCCGGTGCCGGCGAAGAGGTCGAGGACGCGGGCACCGCTGACCGGGTCGCCGTAACCGCCGTTGATCAGGAGGTTGAAGATCGCTTCGCGGACCCGGTCGGCCGTGGGGCGCAGGTGGGCGGCGGCGTCACCGCTGCCGATGGCGGCGAGGTGCAGGCCGCGAAACTGGCCGCCGATGATGCGCATTACTTCAGGAGCGCCTTCAGGTTGGTGTCGGGATTCTCGATCAGGGCCGGGGCGACGGTGCGGCCCATTTCCAAGAGGCGCTTGCCGATCATGTAGGCGCGGCTGTCGTTCATCGCATCGACGGCCAGCAGCGTGTCGCCCTGATAGTACCAGAACGACACGGCGTCGCCGTCGCCCGGGCGGGTGATGATGCGGTCGTAGCCGGTGTTCAGGCCGGCGATCTGCAGTTTGACGTCATATTGATCCGACCAGAACCACGGCGTCGGCAGGTAGTCGCGCGCCGCACCCAAAAGGTTGTCGGCGACGCATTCGGCCTGATCGATGGCGTTCTGCACCGATTCGAGCCGCAGCCGGCCGCCGCGCCACGGGAAAGAAGCGCAGTCGCCTGCCGCCCAGATATGCGGGTCGGAGGTGCGGCCGTGGCCGTCGGTTCTTATGCCGTTGTCCAGGGTCAGGCCTGCGGCTTCGGCCAGGCTGGTGTCAGGGGTGATGCCGACACCGGCGATGACGAAATCGGTGGCCAGTTCGCGGCCATCCGACAGGCGGGCGGCTGTGACGTGGGTATCGCCGATCAACCGGTCGAGGCCGGTGCCTTCGAGGATGCTGACACCATGGGCGGTATGGGCGGCGCGGAAATAGTCGGAGGTTTGCGGGCAGGCGACGCGTTGCAGGATGCGCGGGGCAATCTCGACGACGCTGACGACAAGCCCCAGTTTCGCGGCGACGGCGGCGGCTTCGAGCCCGATATAGCCGCCGCCGATGATGACGAGCCGTTTGCCGGGGGTGAACAGCGGCACCATGGCGTCGATGTCGGCCAGGGTGCGGACGGTGAAGACGCCGGGCAGGCTGCCGCCGATGCCGGCGGCGAGGCTGCGGGGCCGGGCACCTGTGGTCAGCACCAGATCGGTGTAGGGTATCGTGTCGGTGCCGAGCGTGTCGGTGCCGAGCGTGTCCGTGCCGAGCGTGACGGTACGGGCGGCGGGGTCGATGGCGGACACCGGGGTGCCGAGGTGCAGGGCGATATCATGATCGGCGTACCAGTGCAGCGGGCGCAGATACAGGCGTTCGCGCTCCATCTCGCCCATCAGGTAGGATTTCGACAGCGGCGGGCGCTGGTAGGGTGGCGCGTCTTCGGCACCGATCAGGGTCAGGGGCCCGGCATAGCCGTCGGTGCGCAGTTTCGACACCAGTGCCGCTGCGGCCTGACCGCCCCCGACGACGACTATCCCTGCTTCCGTCATGTTTTCCCCCGGATTCTGGTGGCCCTGATCGCTGCGGACCCTATATCCCAGCTTTGTCGAAACACAAGCAAGGGATACCCCATGACAATCAGGGTCGGAGACCGCCTGCCAGATGCCGATGTGCTGCGCATGGGGGCGGATGGCCCGGAAACGGTGGCCATCGCCGATCTGGTGGCCGGGCGCCGGGTGGTGATCTTTGGCTTTCCGGGGGCGTACACCGGCGTCTGCACCACGGCACATGTGCCGAGCTTCATCAGGGAAATGGCCGGGTTCAGGGGCAAGGGCGTCGAGGTGATCGGCGTGGCGGTGAACGATCCGTTCGTGATGCGGCAGTACGGCGAAGATACCGGAGCCACGGCAGCGGGGATCGCGATGGTTGGCGATGCCGCCAGCGCCTTTACCGTGGCCATCGGGATGCAGTTCAGCAACCCGGCCGAGGGCTTCGCCAACCGCTCCAAGCGCTATGCACTTCTTGCCGAGGACGGAGTGGTGAAGGTGCTGCACGAGGAGGCGCATCCGGGGCTGTGCGACATCTCGGGCGGGGCGTCGATGCTGGCGGTGGTCTGATCCGGTGGGGCGGGCTTGGGGGGATGGGCGGGGCAGTGCATGCGAGCACGCACCCTACGTTTCGCCGATCGGCCCGGGTCTCGATGACGACCGGCTGCGCCGCGACCGCGTGCGGAAACGCGCCTCCGCCCGCCGTCCTCATGCACCCGGCCAGCCGGATTTGCGCACGAAGGCTCCAACCGCCGCGCTGTCGCAGCGTTTCGCCCTATTGCGCCCCGGGTGGCAGTCCTTCCAGGAATGCGGCCAGTTCGGTGCTGTCTATGCGGACCACGTGGCGATCCTCGGGGTAGGCGCCGGTGGCGACGTCGCGGCGATATTCGGTAAAGGCGGCGACGCGCTCGGCCTGCAGGCGGTCGTATTCGGCAGCGAAGTTGCGGTAGACCTTGGCGTGGCGCGGCATGTGGCCACGGTTTTCGCCAAGGATATCCTCGGCAAAGAGATATTGCGCATCGCAGCCGGGGCCCGCCCCCATTGACCAGAGCAAGAGGGACAGCCGCCGGCTGATTTCGGTTGCGACCTCGACCGGCACAACCTCGATCTCGACGGCAAAGGCCCCGGCGGTCTGATAGTCCCGGCATTCCTGATAGAGCGCCAGCGCGTCGCGGGCGGATTTGCCGACGGCGCGGAAGCCGCCGGTCCAGGTGGCGCGCGACGGCACCAGCCCGACGTGGCCCACGACCGGGATATGTTCGCGCGCCAGATGCGCCACGGTGGCGAGGCTGCCGGAGCAATAGACGGCATCGGCCCCGGCCTGCATCATCCGGCCGCAGAACCGCAGGTAATCGTCGGGGGTTCCAGCCTCCAGATGCGTCATGCCGGTCATCGAGAACAGGCCGGGGGCGACATCGCGGTAGCTCGGATGGGTCAGGAGATCGGGCGGGATCGACACGACATCGATGCCGGCCTGTTCCGCAGCGGCGGCCTCATCGAGGGTGAACACGCGCAGCATGGTCAGCTGGCCCTTGCCCTTGAGCGCGCGCAGGTCGGCAACGGTGGGTCTTTTGCGGGTCATCTTACGGTTTCATCCTTCGTGCTGTCGGCGCGGCCGGCCGGGTTGGGGTGCCCGGCACAGTCTAGCCGGTTGGCCGCCGCGCCGTCACGAGGCATTGGGCCGTTCCACGCTGATGTCGTGAAACTCCTCGCGGTAGGGACGCGCGGTCGGCGGCAGGGCCCGGCGCAGGTAATAGTCGGGGTCCTTGCGTTGCCGCAGCACGGCGCGGACCATTTCGGCCATGGCCTGCGGGATCGACGGATTGGCCGGCGGCAGATCGTGCTTTATCAGCTCATGCAGGCGCGGCAGGGCGTGATAGGGCACCATCGGGAACATGTGGTGTTCGACGTGGTAATTCATGTTCCAGTAGAGCCAGCGGCTGACCGGGTTCATGTAGACGGTGCGGCTGTTCAACCGGTGGTCGAGCACGTCATCTGCCAGGCCGCAGTGCTGCAGAAGCCCGGTCATCACCATGTGCCAGCAGCCGTAGATCCGCGGGCCGCCGATCAGCATCAGCGGCAGCAGCGACCATGTCGCGATCGCGGTCGCCAGTGCGGCGGCATGGATCGCCATGTGGATGCGGGCGGCAAGGATCGCCTTTGGCCATTCGCTTTCCGGGGTGTAGCTTTTCTCGTCCGGCGACAGGGTGCCACCGGCGTTGCGGATCAGGACCTTGACCGAATCGAGCATCCCGATCACGCCCAGATAGGCCATCGCCAGCCGGAAAGTGTTGGGCGGGCGCATGCAGGCGATTTCGGCGTCGCGGCCGACGATGATGGTGTCGGTATGGTGGCGGGCGTGGCTCCAGCGCCAGTTGACGGGGTTGCGCACCACCATGAAGCTGGCGATCTGGTAGACCACGTCGTTCATCCACTGCGTCTTGAACGCGGTGCCGTGGCCGCATTCGTGCCAGCGGCTGTCGCAGGACGAGCCGTACAGCACGCCGTAGACGATGAAGAAAGGCAGCGCCCACCAGGTGCCCCAGAACAGGATGCCGCCGGTGGCACTGGCCGCCAGCAGCGCGAACCACAAGAGCGTGTCGCGGATCGCCGGGCCGTCGCGGCGCTGCATCAGGTCCTTCATCACCTTGCGCGGCACGTCCGAGTGATACCATTCCGCCGAGGCGAGTCCGGTTTCGATGGCCCGGCGGGTATCTGCGCCGACCAGGCTGTAGTCGCGTACCCGGGGAGTGGTGTGGGGGGTGTGTGCTGTGTCCATGCCGTGCATCCGTTCAGGGTTGGTCGTCAGGGGGCAGCGCCCGGGGCCGGATGCGCCGATCCGGCAAGCGGGCGGAAGTTGCCGGAGGGTTCCGGAAAATTGTCGGCGGGTTGCCGGCAGATTGCGGCGATCCGGGCGCAGGCTGCGGCGATCGGGGCCGGGCCGTCAAGAACGCTGAACCTGGCGACGTAGTCGCGGGCGTGGTTGTGGCCCAGCCAGATCATCTCGCCCCGGTCGCGGGCGGCCAGATCGCCGAGGACATGGTGGGACGAGGGCTCGATGCCCATGGCGTAGCTGCCGGCCAGAAAGTTCTGCCATTGAAAGGCGCAGGGCAGCTGATCCTTGCGGGTGGTGACCAGAATGCCAAGGCCGATGCGGTCGTTGATCAGGGCCACCGGCACCTCGCCCGCCGCGTCGGCGGCCATTTCATGCTGCCAGACCTGCTCGGCAAAGTCGTCGCAGGGGTCGGGCATTTCGGCGTAGCCGACACCCTGCGCCCGGTAGCCGGGACCGTGATGCGCGGCCCAGACCACATCGGCGACCGGTGCCACGTAGCGCGCGCCGCGGTCCAGAACCGGATGACCGATGTTGACGTGATAGAAGAACATGTGCGGGGTCGGGCGGAAGCCCTCGTTGACGACGCGGTCGGTCAGCCTGATCTCGTCGCCGCCGACATCGGCCTCGATCCGACGGTACAGCGCCAGATTCTCGCCGAACACCGTCGCTTGCCGCACCGCGCCTTCAGCCCACAGGATGCAGCGGTCGCCCTGCCAGTGCTCGCCGTATCCGGTCAGCCGGGCCGGGATCGTGCTGATGCGGCCGTGCAGCGAATGGCGCACGCTGGTCCGGCCGGGATAGCCGTAGCTGTCGGCAGGGACCTGTTCGGGGTGCAGCGTATGGTCGAGCCCGCAGGTGACCAGAAACCCCGAGAACGACCGCGCCCAGGCCAGCCCGGCCTCGCCTTCATACTCGTGCAGACCGGGGTGGCGGAAACCGGCGGGGGAATGCCAGCCGATGGCACGGCCTTTGTGCTCGACCTCGGATATGTCCATGGCGCGGTCGACCAGCACGGCGAAGCGCAGGCCCGATCCGGTGCGGAAATCCAGCATGCGGATGCCGCGTTCCAACCCGTCGCCGAGCGTGACCAGCCGCACACCGGCGAACTGGCTGAGCGCGCCGGCACGCCGGGCCACCTCGGCCCGCGTCAGGGTTTCACCGTACAACTCGACCATGCCATCCGCTTTCCGGGGGGGTGACGGGTGGGGTCGCGTTGGCGGCGGCCGGCCCGGCCGAACCTGAGGCGTGAGGGTCCTTGATGGTGCCGAACGCCCTGCCTTTGTCATTTCCTGACCGAACATCATGGCGACCCGGGCCGATCAGGTGGCCGCCCGGCGGACGGACGCCCGGTCCGTTGCCCTGAGGCGCGAGCCGCAGGGCAAGGGGGATTGGGCTGGGTGCAGGGATCGGGAAATCAGGCCGCGCCTGCCCGGGCCGGCGCACACTAGGCGCCTGCCAAGGGGCAGGCAGGCGCGGTCTGATATGTCTGACGCCAAATCTGGAAAGAAAAACCGAGGGATAGCACATCAGGCCAACATCGGGCATGCAGTACAGATAGCTGCTCCAATCACGCCGGCGGCAGTCGCCCATCCTTGCCATGCTTCCAGCAACGGTCATCATGCCCTAAAGTCCGTACTTTCTGAACTTTCCGTCCAGGAATTTCTTGGCGCGCGGAATGTCATCCTCGGACAGATGCTCGATGATGACGGCGATGTTGGGGTGCTTTTCGGACAGCCGTTTCAGGTACAGGTCGTAGTTCAGCGACCCGAGTCCGGGGGCCGGCAGCTCGATCTCGCCGACGCCGCGAAAGGTGTGCGACTCCAGCGCATCGGCATCGCCGATGTCGGCGTGCTTTTCGGATTTGTCGTCGCCCGAGCGCTTGACGTCCTTGGCATGCGCGATCTTGATGTGCTGGGTCAGGGTGTCGAACACCTGATTGAGGATATGGTCCATGCGGTCGATGTTGTGGGTTTCGAAATAGTTGGTCGGGTCCATCAACAGGCCGAGGCCGGGATGATCGACCTGGGCGAACATCCGGACCGTCTCTTCGACCGAGCCCACGACGTTGTTGACGTAGGTTTCCAGCAGGAACGTCGCGCCGTGGTCATAGGCGGTCTGGGCCAGGTCGGCGATGATCTTGCGGCAATCCTCGAACCCGGCCTCGGTCTTGTTTTTCGGATGATGCACCCAGTCGCTGTCGGCGTTGAAGGTGCCGGTTTCCGAGATGACATAGGGGCTGCCGAGGGCGCGGGCGTTGCGGATGATTTCCTTGAGGTAGCCGACGCGGCGGCCGCGTTCGGCCGGATCGGGATGCACGATGTTGGTATAGCCCGAGACGCAGCAGACCGGCAGGTTGTGGTCGCGGAAGGTGTCGCGGACCTTTTTCGCCTTGGCGGCGGTGATCTGCCCCGGCCCCATGTCGATGTCCTTGAAATGCAGGTCGAGCTGCACCGTGGTAAAGCCCTGCGACTGGATACGGCGGGCGGTTTCTTCCAGTCCGTAGGGGTAGTAGCCCGTGAATATTCCGGCATGCATCATGATCGGGTTCCTTTCTCAGATTGCGATTTCGCTCAGTTTGACGGTTCGTCCTTCGGCCATCGACCGGTAGCCCGCCTCGATCAGCGCCACGGTGCGGACATTGTCGGCGACGGTCAGCGCAGGTGGGGTGTCGGTTGCGACGGCGTGTTGCAGCTGTTCCATCACGCCGATGAAGGCGTGCGGGAACCACATGGTCTGCCAGGTGGGTGTAAGCCATGCGCCGCCGGTGGTCCGGCGAGAGGCGTAGCTGAGCGTCGAGGCCGCGCCGGTCGGCCAGCCGATGCTGCCGCGCGCCACGCCTTCGGTGCCTTCGACGCGGAAGGTGATGTGCTGGTCATCCTTGTAGCCTTCGGCGCGCGGGCCGGACCAGACATCCTCGAGCGACAGGGCCAGCACCCCGGACGGAAAGCGCAGGGTGCTGACGGTGATGCCGTCGGTATGGGCAAAGCTGGTGCGCGGGTCGGTGCGCGACTGTGTGGTGATTTCTGACGGGTCGCCGAACAGGAAACGCAGGACATCCAGATGGTGGATCGACATGTTGGCCAGCGTCAGGCGGTCATACTGTTGCAGGAACCCCTGCCAGTGCGGGATGGCGTGCATGTCGATCTGGGCAAAGACGATGGTCCCCAGATCGCCACGGTCGAGGATCTGTTTCAAGACCCGCATCGACTGGTCATAGCGCATGTTCTGGTTGACGCTGAGCACCTTGCCCGCCGCCGCCGCCGCGTCGCGCAGGGCAATCGCTTCGGCCAGGGTGAGGGCCAGCGGCTTTTGCGCCAGAATGCCACGGATGTGCGGCTGTTTCAGCGCGGCGCGGATCAGGGCGGGCTGCTGGTCGGGCGGGTAGGCGATATCCAGGATCTCGACAGACGGATCGGCGATCAGGGCTTCGGGTGTGGCGTGAACCTTGGCGATGCCCCAGCGCCTGGCCACGGCTTCGGCATGGGACGGGGTGCGGCTGGCAATCGCCACCACCGGGAACCCCGCCTGCTGGTAGGCGGCCAGATGGCATTCCGCCATGATCATGCCCGCGCCGATGCAGCCGATGCGCAGGCTGTTGGTGCGGATGGCCGGGTCCGGTTGAAAGCCCAGTGCGTCTGTCATCGCCGTTCTCCCTCATACTCTGGCGAGCGCATGGCCGTTCGCCGCGAAAAAATGCGCCCGGTCGGGGTCGCAACCGATGGCAACCTCGGCCGCGACGCGGATGTCGGGCTGGCCGCGCAGCATGGCGCTGAGCCGGGTCGGCCCGGCCTGCAGCGTGACCACGGTATGGCCGCCCAGGGGTTCCACCCCGAACACGGTTGCCGGACGATCCGGCCCGTTCTGAGCGGGCCCGCCCTGCCACGGTGCGACGCGGATGTCTTCGGGGCGCAGGCCGATGTCGGCGGCGCCGTCCGGCAGGGTGATGCCGGACAGACGGATGGCGCCACCGGCAGCCTCGATGCCGCCGGCGATTGCCCGCGCCGGCAGGATGTTCATCACCGGCGCGCCAAGCAGGCGGGCGACATAGGCGCTGGCCGGGCGGTCATAGATCGCCAGCGGCGTGCCGATCTGGCGGATCGCGCCCCGTTCCAGCATCGCCATGCGGTCGGCCACGCTCATCGCTTCTTCCTGATCGTGGGTGACATAGATCAGCGTGCGCCCGGCTTCGCGCTGGATGCGTTTCAGTTCCACCCTTGTTTCTTCGCGCAGCCGGGCGTCGAGCGCGGAAATCGGATCGTCCATCAGATAGGCTGCGGGGTCGCGCACCAGCGCGCGGGCGATGGCGACGCGCTGGCGTTCGCCGCCCGAAAGCTGGGCGGGATATTTGTGCAGGATGTGCGCCATGTGCAGCTTTTCGGTGACCGCCTGCACCCGGGCGGCGATGACCGCCGGGTCCTGCCGACGTTCGATCAGGGGAAAGCGCACGTTGTCGGCGGCGGTCATGTGCGGGAACAGGGCCAGGTTCTGGAACACCATCGCGATGTTGCGCGCCGCCGGGGGCATGTCGTTCACCACGCGGCCGTCGATGCGAACCTCGCCGCTGTCCGGCTGTTCCAGCCCCAGGATCAGCCGCAGCAACGTGGTCTTGCCCGACAGCGGCGGGCCGAAGAAACAGAAGAATTCATTGTCGGCGACGGTGAAGGACGCGTCGTCGAGCGCCAGCGTGGTGCCGTAGCGTTTGGTGACGTTGTGGAAGCTGATCTCAGCCATGGGCCACCCCAAGCGCCGTGCCGGTGGCGGCATCGAACAGGCGCACGTCGGCGGCATGCGGGACCAGATGCGCCATGGTGCCGGGGTCAAGCCCGGTGTCGTGGCCGAACACCGCGCGGGCGGTCATCGCGCCGTCGCCCAGATGCACGATGGTGCGGGCGCCGATGCGTTCGACAAAGGTCACCGGGGCGGCGATCCCCTGCCCGGCGGTGGTGACAGCGGCCTGTTCCGGGCGGAAGCCGTAATAGACCTGGCCCTTTGCCCGGCGCAAGGCCGTTGCCTGCGCGCCGGTCAGCGCCGGGGTGCGCCCCCAGGGACCGAGATCGACCGCCATGTCGCCCGCGACATCGACCGGCAGGCCTTGCAACAGGTTCATGCCCGGCGACCCGATGAAGCGGGCGACAAAGACGTTGACCGGGTTGTTGTAGACGGCCAGCGGGGTGCCGACCTGTTGCAGCACGCCGTGATCCATGACCGCGATGCGGTCGGCCATGGTCATCGCCTCGAGCTGGTCATGCGTCACATAGATCATGGTCTGGCGGAATTGCCGCTGCAGCTGCTTCAGTTCGGTCCGCATCACGGCGCGGAAGGCGGCATCGACGTTGGACAGCGGTTCGTCCAGCAGAAAGATCGCGGGTTCCATCACCGCCGAGCGCCCGATGGCCACCCGTTGCAGGATGTTGACCGACAGCCCGGCCGCCGACCGGTCCAGAAGGTCGCCGAGTTGCAGCAGATCGGCGATGGCGGCGGTACGGCGCGCAACCTCTGCCTGCGGGCGGCGGGTCATGCGCAAGCCGTAGTTCAGGTTCTGCCGAACCGTCATGTGCGCAAAGATCGCGTAGTTCTGGAACACGAAGCCGACGCCGCGCCGGCCCATCGGCACCCCGGCCATGTCGCGGTCGCCAAAGAGGATGCGGCCCGAGGTCGGCAGTTCCATGCCGGCGATCATGTTCATTGTGGTGGATTTGCCGCAGCCCGAGGGGCCGAGCAGCGCCATGAACTCGCCGTTGGCAATCGTCAGGTCCATGGTTTTCAGCGCCGTGAACGCCCCGAACCGCTTGACCAGATTTTCCAGCCGGATCGCGCTCATCTGGCCAGCCGCCGCATTGCCCAGACGCAGGCCACCGACAGCACGATCAGGATGGCAAGCGCGATGGCGGCGACATAGCCCCAGATCAGGTCCTGCGTCGTGATCTTGTAGACATAGACCGAAATCGTCTCGGTCGCGACACCGGGGCCGCCGCCGGTCATGATGTAGAGCGTGTCGAAGATCTTGAAGCATTCGATGACGCGGATCGACAGCGCGATGATCATGATCGTCTTCATCCTTGGCAGGACGATGCTGCGGAACCGCTGCCAGGACGAGGCGCCCAGCAGGGTCGCGGCCTTCAGCTGATCGTCGGGCACCCCGACCAGACCGGCCAGCAGAATCAGGAACATCAGCGGCGTCCATTGCCAGATGTCGGCGATCATCACGGCAAGCAGTGCCAGCGTCGGGTCCGACAGCCAGGCGATGGTGACAGGATTGGCAGTGAACCAGGACAGGATGTCGTTGACCGGTCCACCCGACTGGAACAGCATGAAGAACATGTAGCCTGCAACCGCCGGCACCACCATCATCGGCATGATCAGGATCGAATACAACAGCCGCTTGCCGGGAAAGTCGTCGATGAACAGCATGGCCAGCGCCAGACCCAGCAGGAATTCGGCCGGGACACAGACCGCCAGCATTAGCGCGGTGCGCCCGAGGGCCGACCACAGCCGGTGATCGGTCAGGAGGTCGGCATAGTTGGCCAGCCCGTTCCACATCTGCCAGGCGTGCGGCCAGGCCAGGCCGGACAGGGGCGACCAGTCGGTCAGCGAGATGTAAAGCTGCATCAGAAGCGGAAACAGGCTGATGAACAGCACCAGGATCTGCGCCGGCAGCGTCAGGCGCAGGCCGAGCCGCGCGCCTTCCTGCCGGTCGGTCAGCGCGGGGGACCGGGCCAGTTCAGCTGGGGCGGTCATTGCTTCAGCGCCCCGAAGGTCAGCCCGCGCACCAGATGCCGCTGGATCACGATGCCGAGCACCACCGGCGGCACGGCGGCAATCAGGCCAAGCGCGGCCTTGGCCCCGTACAACTGGCCGGTCATCGACGACGACAGCGAGGCCATGTAGACCGGGATCGTCACCCAGTCGCGCGTGGTCAGCAACAGGGCGATCAGATAATCCGACCAGTTCAGGATGAACACGAACAGCGCCGCCGAGGCCAGCGGCGCGCGCATCATCGGCAGGGTGATCCGCCAGAATACCCGGGCGCGGCTGCAGCCTTCGACCAGCGCCGCCTCCTCGATTTCTTTCGGCATGTCGTCGAAAAAGGTTTTCATCAGCCAGAAGGCAAAGGGCAGGGTGACGATGCCGTAGATCAGGGCCAGGCCCCACCAGGTGTCGATGAAGTTCAGGAAGGCCCACATGATCATCACCGGGATCATCACCGCCATCGGCGGAAACAGCCGCAGCTGGATCAGCGCCAGCGGCAGGTTGCCGCCCGATCCGTAGCGCGACAGGCCATAGGCCGCCGCCGTACCCGCGCCCATCGCGATCAGCGTGCCGACCGTGGCGGACAGCAGCGACGACAGGATCGGGCGCAGGGCAGTGCGGTCCAGCGCCACGATCAGATCGGTGGTGCTGGTGCCAAAGATGAAGCGGAAGTTGTCCAGCGTCGGTGCGCGCGGCACCCAGGTCAGCGCGTTGCCGGTGGCCTGCCATTCCGGGATCGGCTTGAAGGCCATCGACGCCATCCACAGGATCGGGATCAGCGTGATCGCCGTGGCCAGAAGAATGGCCGCATAGCGAAAGACCGCGAAGGTCGGCGAACGTGGCATCGGGTCATCCGGTCGGACAGGGACGGAAAGGCCCGTGGTGCGGCGGGCAGCCGCACCACGGCAGGCGCAAGGATGGGTCAGAGCGGATCGATGATCTGGGGCCAGGCCGACTTGTTGGCCAGCACCGCCGCAATGATCTTGTCTTCGCCGGTGCGGCGCGTGATCTTCTGCCATTCGGTGGCGGTGTCGGCCATCGCCTGTTCGGCGGTCTTGGCTCCGGTCAGCGCTGCCACCAGATTTTCGTCCAGCGCGTTGTGAAACGCCGTGGCCCCGGGGTAGTTGATGGTCGGCACCGAACGGGCGACCGTCTCGCGCACCACATCCATGTGGTAGGCGTGGTAGGTTTCGCGCACCAACGGATCGCTGAAATCCGACAGGCGGAACGGGTCGAAATAGCCGCCGGGGTTTGCTGTCATCCAGGCATAGATGCGCGCCGACCCCAGCCATTGCAGCAGGAGATAGGCGACCTCGGGGTATTCCGACTGGGCGCTGACCGTACTGGTCAGCGAGAACCACAGCACCGAGCGGCTGATCAGGCCGCCGTCAACCTCGCGCCCCGGTGGCAGCATCGAGCCGACCTTGCCGGTGACGGTCGAGCCGGTGTTGCCGGCGTTGTCGAGGAACTTCGGCAGGTTCGAAAAGGCGCAGGTCATCGCGCCGCCGCCGGCGGCGAAGTTGCCGTACTGCTCTGGCCAGCTCCACGAAATCGCGTCCGGCGAATGGTACGACAGCGAGGCCATGTATTCCAGCGTCGCCGCCACACCCTGTTCGCCGTTGATCAGCGGCGTGCCGTCGTCGCCGAACAGGTACTGGTTGGGCGAGGCCATGCTGACATAGCGCTGGTACCAGTTGGTGTAGCCCCAGCCCTGATTGCGCAGGTCGGTGCAGCCGAACAGCGCCTTGTCGGGCCGGTGGAAGAAGGTGGCGGTGTCCGACAGGTTGGCCCAGGTGCGCGGCGGTGCCAGGTCATAACCATAGGCGGCCTTGAACGCCGTCTGTTCCGCCGGATCGGCGAACAGGTCGCTGCGGTAGACCCAGCTTTGAAAGTCGCCGTCCAGCGACACGCCGTAGGTTGACCCGGCATACTGGTTCAACAGCGACACGCCCTGCGCGCCGTTGACGTAGCCTGCAACCGGATCGTCCCATTCCGGGCGGTGCGCCGCGACAAAGTCATCGAGCTTGAGGATGCCGCCGGATTCCGCCAGATCGCCCAGCCGGTTCCAGTCGGTCGAATAGATGTCGAAGCCGCCGGCGCTGGTCGAGATGTCCTGCATCGTCTTGGTGAATTCCTGGCCGTTGGCCAGGCCGACGATTTCGATGATGATGCCGGTTTCGCGTTCCCAAAGCTCTTTGATCGAGGGTGCGCCGGCCGGGAAGGGCTGCGTCAGTTGGCCGATCGAGCCGTCTGACAGGCCAAGCACGATGCGGGCCGGGGCCTTGCCGGCGGCTTTCAGCGCCCTTGCCGCCTCGACCGCGCGGCCCTCGGGCGTGTCGGGGCCGTACTGATAGCGCTCGGCGCCGGGGAATCCGGTCGGGCCGCCGATCATGCCGGGCGCCAGATCTTGGGCATAAGCCGGACGGATGAAGCGCGGGGCAATGCCGATGGCGGCACCGAAAAGCGCGACCTGCCCGCCGGTGGCAAGCAAATTTCTCCGCGTGATGCGGGGTGTTGATGACATCATTTCCTCCCAGACATGGCTTCTTTTTGCAGTGTTTTGATTGACAGGATGATTAGATTTTCTGGTGTGTCAATCTAACTTCTGCTGTGCCGCTTGGAAAGCTGTGCTAGCATCGCGTGCCGGAACCACCTTGGTGAAAGCGGCGACACTGCGCAGTGAGCTTGAAAAAATGCCCTGTAAGCTGAAGGTTAGATCAATTTCGATGCGGACTTCCCCGACTGAAGGGGCGGGCGCGACCGCTGCGTTTGCCGGGCCGGTGGGCATCGGACCTGGGTCAGGCCATGGCGGGTCTGCGGATGGCGTGGCATCAGAAACCATCATTTTCGAACATGAACTCCTTGCGACGTGCCGCATGCGCGCCGGGTCGATGCCATGGCGGGGCCGGAGCAGGCGGCGGTGCTGGATCGATTCGGGCCGCTGTCTGATTGACAGCGCTGCCCGCGCGCCGCGCGTGCCACAAGTGCCGCGTATGACGGGGCGGCAACGGGCGCTGGCCGGACCGTTCGCGGTTGCGCAGGCTCCGGGCAGGCGAAATACTGCGGGGATCTCGATGCCGGGTCGGTCATGAAT
The DNA here is from genome assembly GCA_031401675.1 of Paracoccaceae bacterium. Taxonomy (GTDB): domain Bacteria; phylum Pseudomonadota; class Alphaproteobacteria; order Rhodobacterales; family Rhodobacteraceae; genus JANNRR01. The sequence goes on along the minus strand of JANNRR010000155.1, from coordinate 4,968 downwards.
TCTCGCGTAACCCTTCACGACATTGCCCGCGAGGCAGGCGTGTCTGCCGCAACTGTCGACCGGGTTCTGAACAACCGCGCCGGGGTGCACCGCCGGACCCGCGACCGGGTGATGACCACCGCGATCCGGCTGGGCTACACCACCGCCGGTGCGGCGGGCTTGGGCGAGCCGGCAGCGCCGGAGCCGGCGGCGGGGATACGGCTGGACGTGCTGTTGCCGGCCGGAACCAATGTCTACATGGACCGGCTGGAGGCGCTGTTCCGGGCGCAGGCGCTGAAGCTTGGCACGGTGTCGCTGCAGGTCGAGCGCTTCGTCGGTTTCGATCCGGCCAGCCTTGCGGCGCGGATGCAGGCCGCTGCCGGGCAGGTACGGGGGCTGGCGGTCGTGGCGCAGGATCACCCGCTGATCCGCGAGACCATCCGGTCGCTGGCGGCGGCGGGTGTGCATGTGGTGACGCTGGCCACCGATGTGCTGAGCGTGCCGCGGATCGCCTATGTCGGCATCGACAACCGGCAGGCCGGGCGGCTGGCCGGGCATCTGCTGGGCCGTTTCCTTGATGCGCGGGCCAGGCCGCAGGTGGCGATGTTTGCCGGGTCGCTGTCCTATCGCGGTCATGAGGAACGCGAGATGGGCTTTCGCCATGTGCTGCGCGAGGAATTCCCCGGGATCGAGATCGTGCGGATGGCCGAGGTTCTGGATGACCGGGAAAAGGCGCATGCCGCCACGGCGGAGTTGCTGTCCGAGTTTCCCGGGGTGGATGCGATCTATTGCGTCGGTGCCGGGGTCGCCGGGGTTGCCCGGCTGTTGCAGAGCCGCGCGCCCGGGCGCCGGGTCATGCTGATCGCCCATGAACTGACGCCGGACGCCCGGCAGCTGCTGCTGGACGGTACGCTGGATGCGGTGATCGATCAGAACCCGAGGGTCGAGGCGCGCGAGGCGCTGAACATTCTGGTCGCCGCCGTGCGCGGCGAGGCCTATACCTACATCCCGCCGCGCATCGCGCTGATCTTCCGCGAGAACATCCCGGACGAGGAATAATGCGGGATGTGGCTTGGAGGAACCACCCTGCCCAGACCCGCTCCACGCAATTCGATCAAAATCTCGCTTCACTTTGTTGCAAATATCCTGCGGGGGGTGTGGGGGTGCAAAACCCCCACCGGCCCCCGAAGCAGCAGCATGACGATTTCACCTGATCTCTTCCCGCTCTAGCAGGCCGGAACGGGGCGGGATCGGACCCGGCGGCGTAACTGCAGGCGGTCGGGCCGGCCCCGTCTCACGGCACGGCTGTCGCCTGCATCCTTGCACCGGTCAGAACACCGCATGCTCGCCACGTTCGGCCACCGCCTCGCCCCGGATCAGGCGGGCATAGTAGTCGGGCAGGGTGTCGGTGCCGGCCGAGGGGGTGGCGTCGGCGTCGTAGCGCCCGGTCTGCGGATCAAGGACCAGCATGGATTCAGTGGCGTAGTAGCGCCCGATCCGGGCCAGTTCCGCCTTGTCCCGCAGCCGGGGCGACAGGTGACCCAGTGCGCTCAGCCCGGCAATGATGCCGTCGAGCAGCGCGACCGGCACCTGCCGGAAACGCGGCGGATGGCCCAGAAGCCGGAAGAGGTGCGCGCCCTGTTGCCGCGGGGTGATCGCCGGACCGGGGCCGCCGATCGGCAGGATGCGATTCTTGCGGGTGTCGTCATCCAGACAATCGGCAAGGTAGCGGCCCAGATCGTCATCGCTGATCGGTTTGCAGGCGGTCAGCGTGCCGTCCCCGAACAACAGGAAGGGTTTGCCCTGCCGGACACGGTCCACCTGACCCGACAGCGACTTGAAGAAGGCGGTGGGGCGGACGATGGAATAGGTCAGGCCGGACGCGACAAGCGCCTGCTCGAAGGCCAGTTTGGCCTGCTGGAACGCCAGCCGCGGCTTTTGCACGCAGATCGCCGACAACAGCACCATATGGGTGATGCCGGCCTGCGGTGCGGCCACCAGGGTGTCGAGATGGGCCCGGTGGTCGATGGCCCAGGCGGATTGCGGGGTGCCGGTGCGCGAGGCCATGCAGGACACCAGCACATCGAACCGCCCGCCGGCAAGGCCGTTGCGAAGCAGTGACGCCGGATCGGTGGCGTCGCCATAGTGCAGGATGGCCCCGGCGGGCAGGCCACGGCGCGGATCGCCGCCCGGGCCGGGCCGGACAAGGCAGGTGACGGTGTGACCGCGCCGCAGCAGGGCGGCAACGGTTGCGCGCCCGATGGTGCCGGTTGCCCCCAGCAGGAACACCCGCCGGGGCGATAGCGAGGCCGGGGTCTGATCCGGGGTCGGGTTCATGCTGTCGGCGCTGTGTTTGCGGCCAACGCCGTCAGGGCCGGGGCAAAGCGTCTGTCGCGGCTGCGCCTGACGCCCCTGAGCATGTCGCATCCGGCCACGGCGGTTCAGGCCCCGGCCCGGACGGTTTCGACCATCAGGCTGACGTTGTCGGGGTCGGCGCCCGGCGTTATGCCGTGGCCGAGGTTGAAGATGTGCGGTCCGCCCCGGAAGGCGTCGACCACGGCCCGGGTTTCCCGGACCAGTTCCGCGCCGCCGGTGACCATGTGCTGCGGTGCCAGGTTGCCCTGCACGCAGCCGGAGATCTGGACATGTGCCGCCGCCCATTCCGGGCTGACCGAGTTGTCGAGGGCGACGCAATCGGCACCGGTGGCGCGGGCAAAGCCTACGTAGCCTGCGCCGGCCTCGCGCGGGAAGGCGATGACCGGCAGACCGGGGTGTCTGGCCTTGAGCGCCGAAATGATGCGGGCGGCGGGGGTAACGGCGAAGTCGGTGAAATCCTGACCCTTTAGGCTGCCGGCCCAGCTGTCGAACAGCTTCACCACTTCGGCCCCGGCGTCGATCTGCATCGACAGGTATTCGATCGTCGCTTCGGTCAGGCGGTCGATCAGGGCCTGGAAGGTGGCGCGGTCGGCGGCTTTCAGGGCATGGGCCGGGCCCTGATCGCGGGTGCCGCGCCCGGCGATCATGTAGGTGGCAACGGTCCAGGGTGCCCCGGCGAAACCGATCAGCGTGGTATCGCGTGGCAATTCGCGGGCCAGAATCCGCACGGTTTCGTAGATCGGGGCAAGTGTCCGGTGAATGTCTTCGGTCGGCCGCAACGCCTGTACCCCGGCCATGGAGGTGATGGTCGACAGCCGCGGCCCTTCGCCGTTTTCAAACCAAAGGTCGGCGCCGAGCGCCTGCGGCAACAGCAGAATGTCGGCAAACAGGATGGCGGCGTCAAAGCCGAAGCGGCGGATCGGTTGCAGCGTCACCTCGGCGGCAAGGTCGGGGGTGTAGCACAGCGACAGGAAATCCCCGGCCTGTGCCCGGGTGGCGCGGTATTCCGGCAGGTAGCGCCCGGCCTGCCGCATCATCCAGATCGGCGGTGTGGCCTGGGTTTCGCCGGCCAGAGCCCGGAGGATGGTTTTCTGGGTCATGTCAGGCTCCGTCGGGTGGTGGTCAAGCCGGGGGTGGGGTCGAGAGTGTTGGCGCACGTGTTGGCACGGGTGTTAGCGCAGAGTGACCTTTGATGGAATTGCCTTTGCCCACGCCGCTCACCCCGCCGGTCGATGTGCAAGCCGGGGCCGATCAGGTGGCCGTCTGGTGGACGGACGCCCGGCCCTTTGCCCAAAGGCGCAAGCCGTCGGGCAATGGAGGTTGGGCTTGGAGCGTTGTTCGGGAAATCTGACCGCGCCTGCCAAGGAGCAGGCAGGCGCGGTCTGATTTGTCTGACGCCAAATCCGACAAGAAAAACATAAGGACAGATCCTCTGACCAAGACCGGGCGCGCAGTACAAACTACTGCTCCCACCATGTGGGCTTGGTACGACTATTCTTTCCATGTTTCCTTCAAGGTCATCCCGTTCCGGCGCAGGTGTGAGGGCGGTTGTCAGCGCAAAATGACATCGCTATGCCAATGGCATGACATATGACCATCCGACCCCCGCCCAACCGTTCAGGATCGGCACCCGAGGCTCGCCGCTTGCGTTGTGGCAGGCGGAGGAGGTGCGGCGCTGTCTGATGGCGGCGTTCGCGCTGCCGGAGGCGGCATTCGAAGTGGTGGTGATCAAGGTGACCGGCGACCAGATCCTGGACCGGCCGTTGAAGGAGATCGGCGGCAAGGGTCTGTTCACGCGCGAAATCGAGGAGGCCCTGCTGGCGGGCGGCATCGACATTGCCGTGCATTCGATGAAGGACATGCCGACCTTGCAGCCGGACGGGCTGATCCTTGACTGCTATCTGGAGCGGGCGGATGTGCGGGACGGGTTCGTATCGGCCGAGGTGCCGTCGCTGATGGCATTGCCGCATGGCGCGGTGGTGGGAACCTCCAGCCTGCGGCGGCGGGCGCAACTGGCGCACCGGCGGCCCGATCTGCGACTGGTCGAATTCCGCGGCAATGTGCAGACGCGGATGCGCAAGCTGCAGGAGGGTCTGGCGGCCGCCACCCTGCTGGCGATGGCCGGGCTGAACCGGCTGGGCATGACCGATGCGGCCCGCCCGATTGCGGTCGCCGACATGCTGCCCGCCGTTGCGCAGGGGGCGATCGGGGTTGAACGCCGGCTGGGTGACCAGCGGGCCGAGGCGATGCTGGCGGCGATCCACCACGGCCCGACCGGGCAGCGGCTTGCCGCCGAGCGTGCCTTTCTGACCCGGCTGGACGGATCGTGCGAGACGCCGATTGCCGGTCTGGCGCTGCTGGAGGGCGACGGGCTGTGGCTGCGCGGCGAGATACTGCGTCCGGATGGCAGCCGGGTGATCGGCGGGGACCGGCGCGGTCCGGTTGCAGATGCGGCTGATCTGGGGCGCGATCTGGCGGCGGAGTTGCTGGGCCGGGCCGGGCCGGGGTTCTTTGGCTGAGGCGATCATGCCGGCGCCACCGCCGTTTCGACCACCGACAGGAAATCGCCAATCAGCGCTGCGACCTGATCCGCCGCCTCTTCATGGACCAGAT
>JANNRR010000154.1:0-33348 GCA_031401675.1 Paracoccaceae bacterium | reverse complement strand
TGTGAACCGAAGCGGCACGCCTTCCGGGGCCCGATCCCGGACCCGCGGAACCTTCACCGGCACCGCGCCGATCCCGGTCTGAATATCCCGCTCGGGCAGATGGCCGTGCCGGACCAACCGCCTGCGGCCAGCGGTATCAGTTTGATCGGCATGGGCGGCGAGAAACCCGTTCAACTCGGCCTCGACCGCTTGCGCGATCAACTGCCGTGCACCCTGCCGCAGCAGATCTGTGAGCGGGTCGGCTGAGAATCCATCTGGCGCGCGAAACGCGACAACCGTATCCTTCGTCAAGTGGCATATCCTTTTCTCTGCGAGAACTGCGGCGCGTCAACAACGCCTTGATATGCCTCCCAATCCCCCGTCACCAACTTCCAGCCATAGCTCAGGCAACTTAGGGTCGCCCGCGATGCCGGAAGCCCGAATGAAGCATACAGGCTGCCGGTGCCACCATTGCCAAGGACACGGCCGGCAAGCTGCGAGCCGATGCTCCAAGGGCGGCGGGTCATCGTTGATATCCTGCGGGGTGGGCCAGCCGCAGCGGCGCGGCGGGCCGGATGCCAATCGGGCGAATGTCGGTCCGAGCCGTCGCCGACCCACCGGCAAAGCCCGCGTCGACCGTGGCAATGACCGCCGCGAACCCGGCGAAGGCGCGCACGATTTCAGCATCCGGCGTTTGTGGCCCCGGCATTCCGGCCCTGCCCCGCAACGGCGGGTCCGCCAGGGTCATCGCCCGGCCCGCTTCGTCCGGGGCAATCGACGACCCGATTCAGGCCGCCAGCGCAAATGCCCATTTGCATGATCGCGGTCCGCAGCCTTGCCCGGTCGCTACCCGGTCATGCATCCGTTTGCCCCGGCGAAATGCATGCCGGATTGATCTTGGTCAATACGCCTTGGCGCCGGTTCGGCGAGGATGCCCCTGACCGGCTGTGTCCCCGCCAGGAGCCTGAAAGTACCCATGCCGAACCCTGCAAGCCGCCACGCCGCTCGTTCTAGCCCGCGCGATGACCAAACCGGCCGTCTGGCGCCAAAGTTGGGTGCCGATCCGGGCATTGGTCCGTCCGCGATCGTTGTGACCCATCGTCTTGACCAAAGGCGGGGCCAAACGTTGGCGGGCCTTGCCAGTCGGACGGGTCGACATCCCAAGGTGGTGCCGGTTGCGGACCTGTCGGCTCTTGCAGCCGGGTGGCTTCGGTTCCGGCTTTGGTTGCCGGCGCGCGCATGAATGTGACAGCGCCGGAAATCGTGTTTCGCACCGAAGGCGTCACCAAGACCTACGCCAGTGGCGAGGTATTGGTGCACGCTCTGGCCGGGGTCGATCTGGAACTTTACACCGGCGAAATGACGGTACTTCTTGGGCCGTCGGGCAGCGGAAAATCGACGCTGCTGAACATTCTTGGCGGGCTTGACCACGTGACGTCCGGTCGGGTCTGGTTCCGCGATACAGAACTGACCCGGCTTGGCGACCGCGGGCTGACGCGATACCGGCGCGACCATGTCGGCTTTGTCTTTCAGTTCTACAACCTGGTGCCCAGCCTGACCGCGCGGGAAAACGTGCAACTGGTCACCGATGTGGCCAGCAATCCGATGCCGCCGGCCGAGGCGCTGGAAATGGTCGGTCTGACGTCGCGCATCGACCATTTTCCATCCGAGATGTCGGGGGGTGAACAGCAGCGGGTCGCCATCGCCCGCGCCATCGCCAAGCGGCCGGAAATCCTGTTGTGCGACGAGCCGACCGGGGCGCTGGACAGCAAGACCGGGGTGCAGGTGCTGGAGGCGTTGCGCCAGATCAACGAACGCTTTGGCACCACGACCGTGTTGATCACCCACAATGGCGAAATCCGCCGGATGGCGCATCGCGTCATCCGGTTTCAGGACGGCAGGATTGTCCAGGTCGAGGTCAATGCCGCCCGCGTCGCGCCGTCCGAGATCGTGTGGTGACCGCGATGCATGCCATCGACAAGAAACTGCTCCGCGACTTTCGCAGGCTTTGGGCGCAGGCGTTGGCCATCGCACTGGTGCTGGCCTGTGGTGTCGCTATCGTGCTGATATCATTAGGGATGTACCGCGCACTGGATGAAACGCGGACCGCTTACTACGCGCGCAATCGCTTTGCCGACCTGTTCGCAACCGTCCGCCGGGCACCGACCGGCTTGCTGCACGAAATCAGCGCAATCCCGGGTGTGCAGGCCGTCGATGCGCGGGTATCGGGCACTGTCATTCTGGATGTTCCGGGCCTGACGGAAGCGGCGGTCGGGCGCATCCTGTCCCTGCCCGAAACGGATGATCCGATCCTGAATGTCCCGATCCTGCTGTCGGGCACCTTGCCGCTGGCGGCGTCCCAGGTTGTGGTGAACCGACCCTTTGCCCTGGCTAACCGCCTGCGGATCGGCGACGTGATCGAGGCCAATCTGAATGGCCGCAAGCGCCCGCTGACCATCAGCGGCACCGCATTGTCGCCCGAATTCATCTACACCATCGGGCCAGGCGCATTGCTGCCCGACAATCGTACCTTTGGCATCCTGTGGATTCGGTACGACGCGGCGGCGGTGGCGTTCGACATGACAGGCGCGTTCAATGATCTGAGCCTGAAGCTGGACAGGCGCACGCCAGTGCAACCGGTCATCGACGCGCTGGACATCCTGCTGGAGCCCTATGGGTCGCTTGGGGCCCATGGGCGCGACCGGCAGCAATCCAACAGCTTTCTTGATGCCGAAATCGGGCAACTACGCAGCATGGCAATCATCCTGCCACCGGTGTTTTTCGGCATCTCGGCCTTCCTTGTCGCCATGGTCATGGGTCGTATCGTGACGCTGGAGCGCAGCGAGATCGGATTGCTGAAGGCTCTGGGGTATTCGGATCTGGAGATCTGCCTGCACTACCTGATGCTTGCCGGTCTGATTGCCCTTGCCGGGATCGGCATTGGCTGGGCCGTTGGCACATGGCTGGCGTGGAAGATGTCGCTGCAATATGCCCGGTTCTTCGACTTTCCGTTTCTGGTCTTTCAGGTCTCGGCTTGGGTCTATGGCCTGTCGGGCCTGCTGGCACTGTTCACTACGACACTGGGGGCGGCGCGCAGCGCCATCATTGCGGCCCGGTTGGCACCGGCTGTGGCGATGTTGCCGCCCGTCCCGCCGAAATTTCGTCAGACCTGGATTGACCGGGTAATGGCGGTTGCGCGCTTTTCGCAGCCCACGGTCATGATCCTGCGCAGCCTGACGCGCTGGCCTCTGCGCAGTGCGCTGACAATGCTGGGAATTTCAATGGCGGTGGCATCGGTCATGGCCTCTTCCGGGATGCGCGGTTCGCTCGAGGGGCTGGTCGATCAGGCCTTCTATCAATCCAACCGTCAAGACGCGATGCTGATGTTTGCCCCGGACCTGCCACTTTCCGCAATCGAGGATGTCGGGCGACTGCCCGGCGTCCGCCAGGTCGAGGGGCTGCAATACCATCCCGCAGTTCTGCGCAATGCCCAGTATGAAAAGCGCGTGGCGATCGAGGCGCGGTCTGCCGCACCGGATCTCAGCCGGGTCATCGCGGGTGACGGCTCGGTACTCGACGCCCCGCCCGGCGGCATCATGTTGTCCGAACGGCTGGCCGGGCAACTGCATGTCGCCATTAGCGACACCGTCAGGGCCGACTTCCTCAGCGGGGTGCGCGGCACTTACGAACTGCGGGTGACCGCGATTGTCACCCAGTATTTCGGATTGGGCGCCTATGTCGATCTGACCTACATCAACCGGTTACTGGGCCAGTCCCCACGCATTTCGGTCGCCAACGTCACCCTTGACGCAACGCAGGTGGATGCGCTGCACGCCGCCATCAAGACGACACCCAACCTGATCGGGACCAACATGATGGCAGAAACCCGCCGGTCGTTTCGCGCCACGATCAGCCAGAATGTCACCATCATGACGACCATCTACATCACGATTGCGGTGCTGATCACCATTGGCGTCACATACAACTCTGCGCGCATCCTGCTGTCGGAACGATCCCGCGAACTGGCTTCCTTGCGCATTCTGGGATTCTCGCGGTGGCAGGTGTCCTATATCCTGATCGGCGAGACCATGCTGCTGGCGGTACTCGCGCAGCCGTTGGGCTGGGGTTTGGGCTATCTGCTCGGGCTGGCAATCACGGGCAGCTTTGCCAGCGATCTTTACAGCATTCCGCTGATCAGCGATCCCGCCGGCTTTGCAACCGCCAGTCTTGTGGTGCTGGCCGCTGCCCTTGGGTCGGTTCTGGTCGTCCGGCGCAGGCTCGACAACCTTGATCTGGTTGAAGTCATGAAGACGAGGGAGTGATCTGATGCCCGTAAAACCCCGCACGATCCTTTTGCTCTTGACCGGCGCGGCCCTTGTGGGCGGGCTGTTCTACTACAGTTTTCGGACCGATCCGGTTCCGGTGGACCTGTACCGGATCGAAAGCGGCCCGATGCGGGTCACCATCGACGTCGACGGGCGCACCCGCATCCGCAATGTTTACGATATCGCCGCCCCGATTGCCGGATTGGCCCGCCGCTCGCCCGTCGCTGTCGGCGATCCGGTTGTGGGCGGTGAAACCGTGGTCGCTGTGGTCGAGCCGACCTCGCCCGATCTGCTCGACGCACGCTCGCGGCTCGAGGCTGTGGCAATGGTCGAACAGGCGCGCGCCGCCCTTCGGGTGGCGGACTCCGACGTGCAACAGGCCGAACAACAGCGCATCCACGCACAATCGCAATACAACCGGGCGCAGGCTCTGCTGGAACGTGGCGTCAGCAGCCTGATCCAGCTGGAGGACGCGGCGCAAAAGCGCCAGGTCGCACTTGCCGGCGTTGCCGCCGCCGCAGCCCGCGTTGACATGGCGAAGGGCGCGCTTTCAAGGGCGGAGGCGGCACTTCTCGAACCGGGGACAGCCGATGCGCCCGCGCCCGGGGCGGAATGCTGCATCCAGATGCGTGCACCGGTGAACGGTGTCGTTCTGGCGGTCAGTGTGGTCAGCGAACGACCCGTGGTATCCGGCAGCAGCCTTGTCACCATCGGCGATCCGGCCGATCTGGAGATCATCGCCGACCTGTTGTCGTCGGACGCCGTGCGGCTGGCCCCCGGCGCCGAGGCCATAGTCGAACGCTGGGGCGGCGATGTGCCGCTGGTGGCAACGCTGACCCGGATCGAACCATCGGCGCGCACCGAGGTTTCGGCGCTTGGCATCGAAGAACAGCGGGTCGATGCTCTGTTCGATCTGACCTCGCCGCTGCCCGACCGGGCAGGCCTGGGCGACGGGTTCTCGGTCTTTCTCAGAGTTGTCGCATGGCAGGCGGCAGACGTGATCCAGGTGCCACTCAGCGCGGCATTCCGCAACGGCGACGCCTGGGCGGTGTTTGTGGTGCGTGACGGCGTGGCGCTGCAGCGGCCCGTCACACTCGGCCGCCGAAACGCGATGTTTGCCGAGGTGACCGACGGACTAACGGCAGGCGAGATAGTGGTGACGCATCCCAGCGACGCCCTGTCCGACGGACTGATGGTGATGGAACGATAAGGTGTCCGCTTGCAACGGCTGCCGCAAAACCCGCCCCGGTATTCCGGGACCCGATATCCTCCGCCAACAGTGCGCCCACGATCGACGCCACCCGTTCGACACAAATCCCGCCGCCTTGATCCAGCGCAAGACGACGATATGGTCGTGCTGCTAGCATTGCACGGTAGGCGCGGGCAAACCGAGGTCCTTCATTGAAACGCCGGCACGGGATCATCTCGGATGCGAATAGTCCTTGCGATCATGGCCGTTTGGCTAGTGATCTTCTTCGTCCCGGTTCTGGTCTACGGATTGTCCTCTGCCGTAACCGGCCTGCAACCGCCCGGAGAGTCGCCGACGGCATTCCTGCTGGGCGTCGCAGTATCAAAGTTCGGAACGGCGACCGCGTTCGTGCTGATGTACACTCTGGTGCAGGACCCGCTGAAGAACCAATGGCTTGCCTATGCCGGCCTTTGGTGGGTCATGTTTGCCTTTGGCGAAGTCGGGCAGGCCATCGGACCGGACTACTCCTGGGAAGAAGCGATCCTGGGGGCAATCTCGGAAGCACTCTATTTTCCGGCGTCCGGTCTGATTGTGTCGTCGATGTTGCAGCGTCAATAGTCGGGATCGGAACAGGGCGACCGGGGGGATAAGACAGACGATGGCGAATGATCCTTATGCGGCCCTTGGTCTGACCAGGACGGCCACGCCTGCCGAGATCAAGAAAGCCTACCGCAAACTGGTGCGCAGTTCGCATCCGGACCTGCACCCTGATGACCCAAAGGCCGAGGCGCGGTTCAAACTGGTCAATGCAGCCCATGATCTGCTGGGCGATCCCGAACGGCGGGCCCGGTTCGATGCCGGCGAGATTGACGAGACCGGCGCCGAACGTCCACCGCGCAATTTCTACCGGGATTACGCCGAAACCGCCGACCATCCCTATCGGCCGCGCCGGGGCTTTCAGGATTCTGGCGACCCTGCCGATATCTTTGCGGAAATTCTTCGCCAGCGCGGCGGCGGCGGTGCGCCACCGGGTTCGCAGTTCAGGGAAGGCTTCGCCGCAACCGGGCAGGATTTGCGCTTCACGCTCGATGTGCCGTTCCTGGACGCGGCACGCGGCACGAAAACCCGGCTGACCCTGCCTGATGGCCGCGAAATCGAGGTGCAGATTCCCAGGGGGCTGCAGGACGGCCAGACGCTTCGCTTGCGCGGCAAAGGCGGCCCGGGCCATGGCGGCGGACCTGCGGGCGATGCCTTGGTCACTGTCAGGATACAGGCGCACCCGGTATTCCGCCGCGACGGGGATGATATCGTGATGACCTTGCCGATTACCCTGGACGAAGCGGTCCTTGGCGGCAAAGTCACCGCCCCGACCATTGACGGGCCCGTCAGCGTCTCGGTTCCGGCCGGGGCAACCAGCGGTCAGACGCTGCGGCTGCGCGGGCGCGGGATTGGACGGGCAACCGGCAAACCGGGGGATCAGCGGATCGAGCTGCGCGTCGCCATGCCACCCAAAGTCGATCCCGATCTGCGGGCATTCATCGAGGAATGGCGCAAGGATCATGCCTATGATCCGCGCAATGACCTGTTCAAGGGGGTGCCGGAATGACCACATCCTTCAGCGAAGATGCGGCCATTGCGGCCATCGCACGTCTTACCCGGCAACGGCTTGATGTCTTTGTCGCCGCCGCTCTGGTAGAGCCGTTGCAAACCGAAGCGGGCCGGATTTATCGCCCGGTTGATCTGGCCCGGCTGGAGTTGCTGTGCGACCTGGCAGAGCAGTTTGATCTGACCGAGGACGGGTTGGCAGTCGTGATAGCGCTGATCGACGCGCTGCATGCGGCGCGGTTCAGCCTGCACCGTGTTGCGCAAGCGCTGGACGCGGAACCGCCAGAGGTGCGAACCAGGGTCGGGGCGCGGCTTCTGGCGGAAACGGGCAACGGCTAGGTCTTCACCGGAAATCGACACGCGCTGGTGCCTATCTGCGTGCCGCCCCGGCACGATCCGCCGTGACAGGTGATCCGGCCGATCCGTGATGCGGACCGAATTCGGGCCAACGATCTGTTGGCAAGGCCTGCCACATGCGCTTCATGTCGTGCCAACGAATTGCGGCGAATCCCCTGCGGAGTTGATAGATGGATGTTGTTTCGCCCGCCGCGGCCAAGTTGCCGGGCCTTTCAGACGCCGAAGCGTCGGCCCGGCTGCAGGCCGACGGACCGAATGCCTTGCCGCAGGCCAAACGCCGCACGTGGGTACGCATCGTTCTGAATACCTTGCGCGAACCGATGCTGGCGCTGCTGTTGATTGGCGGCGGTGTCTATCTGCTGCTGGGCAGCCGGGACGAGGCGCTGATCCTTCTCGGTTTCGCCTGCCTGTCGGTCGGCATCACTGCGGTGCAAGAGGCGCGGACGGAACGGGTGCTGGAAGCGCTGCGCGATCTGACCAGCCCGCGCGCCCTGGTAATGCGTGGCGGCAGCCAGATCCGAATTGCCGGTCGCGACGTGGTGCGCGGCGATCTGATCATGCTGGCCGAAGGCGACCGGGTGCCCGCCGACGCCCGGCTGTTGCAGGCCGCGGACCTGTCCGCCGATGAATCGCTGTTGACCGGCGAGGCGGTTCCGGTGCGCAAGTCCGCAGGCTCGGCTACAGCTGCCGCGAGACCCGGCGGTGAAGATCAACCGATGGTGTTTTCCGGCACCCTGATTGTGCGCGGAACGGCACTGGCCGAAGTGACGGCAACCGGCATCCGCAGTGAAATCGGCAAGATCGGCGCATCGCTGAACCTGCTGGAAACCGCGACCCCGCACCTGCAGGGCCAGATGCGCCGGCTGGTGCTGGCCTTTGCCCTGATGGGCGGAGCGGTCAGCCTGATGGTCGTGGCGATCTATGGAACCTGGCACGGCGAATGGCTGCAAGGCGTTCTGGCCGGGATCGCCGTCGGCATGTCGATGCTGCCCGAGGAATTTCCGATGGTGCTGGCGGTGTTCATGGCGATGGGCGCATGGCGAATATCAAAGGCGCGGGTCCTGACGCGCCGCGCCTCGGCGATCGAGGCGCTTGGGGCCGCGTCGGTGCTCTGCACCGACAAGACCGGCACGTTGACCGAGAACCGGATGACGATTGCGGCGCTGCTGTTGCCAGACGGGCAGGCCCTGGTGATCGATCAGGACCCATTGCCCGAAGCATTCCGGGAACTGGCAGCAGCGGGGGTCATGGCCTGCGCCCCGGAACCGTTCGACCCGATGGAAAAGGCGTTTCACGCCCTGGCGAAAGCCGACCAGCGCAGCGGCGAAACGCTGCCGGCCGACGGTTGCACGCTGATACGGTCCTATCCGTTGTCGCCAGAGTTGCTGGCCATGTCGCAGGTCTGGGACCGTGCCGATCCGACAGGTCGCCACGCAGTTGCGGCCAAAGGCGCACCCGAGGCCATTGTCGATCTGTGTCGCCTTGATGCGCCGTCCCGCACCACGTTGATGGCGGCGGTGGATACGATGGCTGCGCGTGGTTTGCGCGTACTGGGCGTGGCCGAGGCTGCATCGGATGCGGCTGACTTGCCAGCCGATCAGCGCAACTTCGACTTTCGCTTTCTGGGTCTGGTCGGGCTGGCCGACCCGTTGCGCGCTTCCGTGCCGGCGGCGGTCGCCCAATGCCGCAGCGCCGGCATCCGGATCATCATGATCACCGGCGACTATCCGGCCACGGCGCGTTCCATCGCGCAGGATGCGGGCATCGGCGACGATGGTGTGATTGACGGCACCGCCCTGGCCGCAATGTCTGACGCCGGTCTTGCTGCGGCCGTGCAAACCGCCACCGTCTTCGCCCGGATCATGCCAGAACAGAAACTGCGCATCGTCCAGGCGTTGCAGGCGAACGGCGCCATCGTGGCCATGACCGGCGACGGGGTGAACGACGCACCCTCGCTGAAGGCTGCTGATATCGGCGTGGCGATGGGCGGTCGCGGCACCGATGTGGCCCGCGAGGCGGCATCCGTCGTGCTGCTGGATGATGATTTCGGCTCCATCGTGGCCACCGTCCGGCTGGGGCGGCGGATCTACGACAATCTGCGCAAGGCGATGTGCTTCATTCTGGCCGTGCATGTTCCGATTGCCGGTCTGGCGCTGATCCCGCTGCTGTTCGGGATGCCGTTGCTGCTGAGCCCGGTGCACATCGCGTTCCTTGAAATGGTCATCGACCCGGTCTGTTCCCTGGTTTTCGAGGCCGAGTCCGAGGAAGACGGCATCATGGACCGCCCGCCCCGCCCGGTGTCCGAGCCGCTGTTTTCCACGCCGACAATCATCTGGAGCCTGCTGCAGGGCGCTCTGGTGCTGGCGATTACGACCGCCATGCTGTTTCTGGCACCGGACTACGGGTTCGATCCGGATCAGGTCCGCGCTCTGACCTTTCACACCCTCGTGCTGGCCATCGTGACGCTGATCTTTGTCAACCGGTCAATGTCCGCTTCGATCATCACCGCGATCACCCGGCCAAACCGGGCATTGGCCGTGGTGTTGCCCGTCGTGGGGGCCTTGCTCGCCGTTACCGTGTTCTGGGACCCGGCGCGCGCCCTGTTCCGGTTTGGCAGCCTTGATGCCGTCTGGCTCGTCGTGCCGCTGGCGGCAAGTCTGGGGGTCCTGCTGGCGCTGGAGCTGCTGAAACCGATCTGGCGGGGCGTCGTGCAACCAGTCCGGACCAAGGGGCGTCCGGCTCATGGCTGATCGGGGTTGGCCCGCGCAACCCGGGCATGGCGCGTCCGGCACCACTCCGGGCCGGGTGCATTCTGATGCTGGGTCCTCGCCAGGGCCCGCTGCGGGCGGCACAAGTGAACGTTCCGCGCTTGGTCTTCGGCGGGCGCGACCGGCGCGCCACCACAAATCGCGGCACAGCACTGCGCTACTCCCGCCGTGCCGGTTCTTTCCGGCGGAACCCGCCCGCTCAGGCCTTCGGCTGCTCGTCCGGGTGATCCCCACTCCGCACGATTTCAACCTTGACCTCGGCCACAAATGCCGCCAGCGCCCCCAGTACGGCCAGCAACGGTGCCGCAAGGATGACCGCGCCGCCCGCAATCGCCCCGATTGTCAGAGGCATTTCCAGCACGATATCGCCGTTCGGTTCGACCACGCGAATGCGCTTGACCGAACCTTCGGCCGCCAGTCGTTTGACCGAGGATACCAGCTCGTCGCCGCGCACATGGATCTGTTCTGTCCATGTCGGTTTGTGCCCGTGGTCCGGATTTGCTTCAGCCTTCGCCGCCGAAACTGACGTCTTGTCCTTATCAGGCATCTGGTGACTCCCGGTTGCTGTGTCAGCGCGCAGTCTGACATATCTGGCCCGGATGACATTGACCCAGATCAATCAGGCGGTCGGGCTTCTGAACCGCCACGGTCGCCCTGCTCCTGTTGCCCCAGATGTGCCGTGAAATCCACACCATGGACCACTGCCGATGCCATCAGCTGCGTGGTAAAGGCGTGGGCGGCCTGGGTCCATGCGGCCTTTTCTGCGGCTTCTGCCAGCCGGGGGCACACGGCGGCAAAAGGCAGCACCTGCCCCTCGGCAAAGGCATCTAGCCGGATAACATGCCAGCCGAAACGCGTGCGCACCGGGGCGGCACAGGTTTGACCCACGGCAAGGTCGCGCAGCACCACCTCGAACTCCGGCATCGTATCGCCCGGGCCAAGCTGGCCCAACATGCCGCCATTTGCCTTGGACGAACAGTCGCTGGCCTCGCGTGCGATGCGGCCAAAGGCTTTGGGATCGGCGGTCAGAGTGGCAAGGATCGCCTCGGCCCGGTGCTGTGCGGCGGCAGTTCCGCTGCGGTCCGAAGGGTCTGCTGCACACAGGATATGCGATGCCTCCCACAAGGGCGGCGCGCGGAAACGGGCGGGGTCGCGGTTCCAGACCGCCAACAGGTCGGCCCCGGTCGGGGGGATGACAGTGATCACCGCCTCCAGCAGGGCCCGGATCTGCGCCTCCTCGGACGTTTCGGTCAGGCCCGGGCCGACCGGGGCCGGGATGGCGGCGATCCCCCGCAGCGCCGCCTCGTCCAGCAAGAGCTTGCGGATGGTCAGCGCCCGCGCCGCCATTCGCCAGGCCAGGCCGGGCTTGCCCTTGGGGGCTGTGTGGTTCTGCGCCTCGGCGGCGATGGCGGCTGCGGCAATGACCTCGCCGTTGACGATAACCTCAGGGAACAAGGGGGCGTGGTGCATGGGTCCTACTCCGCCGGTTTGATGGTGGCCGTGATTTCAGACCGGGGCAGGACCTTGGCCCGGCGCGACCGGACGATTTGCCAGCCGGGCCGCAGCGTGACATAGCGGACGGGCACCGACAGCATGTGCACCAGCCGCGAGAACGGGAACAGGACAAAGATCGTCAGCCCCAGAAAGATGTGCAACTGGAACAGCAGGGGCGCGCCTGCAACATAGTCGGCAGCGTCCCCGTCAAAGGTGAAAATCGCCTGCGCCCATTGCATGAACCTGACCATCTCGCCGCCATCAAGATGCTGCAGGGAAACGGTAATCGTCAGCATGCCCAATGTCAGCTGCACCAGCAGCAGCGACAGGATGGCGATGTCCATCGCACTGGACGTGGCCCGGATGCGCGGGTCGACCAGACGGCGGTGGATCAGGATGACGCCCCCGGCCAATGCTGCCACCCCGGCAATGCCGCCCACGACCACGGCCAGGATCTGCTTGACCGAATGGCTGATCCCCAGGGCCTCGACCAACCAGAGCGGGGTCAGCAGGCCAAAGAGGTGACCCACGAAGATGACCAGCACCCCCAGATGAAACAACACCGATCCCAGGATCAGTTGCTTGCGCCGCAACAGTTGCGACGACGAGGATTTCCAGGTGAAGGGCACGGTTTCATAGCGCGCAATCGTGCCGATGATCATCACGCTCAGCGCGATGTAAGGGTAAATGCCGAAAAGGAAGTTGTGCATCATCGCCTCGGTCATGCGGCCGCGACCGGGTGGCCCGGTGCAGGGGTTACGGGAATGTCCATGCCCGCCAGCAGGTCCCGCACTTGCGGGCAACCAGCGTTGGGGTCGGGGCCAAAGGTGACTTCCGACTCCGCCCAGACCGCATCAAGGGCGGTCAGGTCGGTCGGGTCGTCCTCGGGTTGTTGCAGCATCAGGGCGACGGTTTCCGCATCGGCAACGGTGCCCGACAGCTGCCTTAACGCGCCAAACACTGCACCATAGGCGCTGTCGCGCCGGTCCAGCCGTTTGGCCAGCGTGGCAAAGATATGCGCGGCATCGGCCAGCATCTCGCGCGCTTCATCGCCGGGCCGTGTCGCCAGAAACTCCAGCAGCACGGGCAAATGGTCGGGCAGTTCGGTGCTGATCGGGTCGAACCCCGCCGCGCGGTAGGTGTCCACCAGCGACACCATCGCCTCGCCCCGGTCCCGGCTTTCGCCGTGGACATGTTCAAAGAGGTTCAGCGACAGGGTCCGCGAGCGGTCGAACAACATCACGTAGTCTTCCTGCAGATCATAGACGTCGCGCCCGGCCAATGCCTCGACCAACGGGCGCAGATCGCGCCGCGCCGCGGCGGTCAGCCGGGTTTCGGCGGCAAGAACGCCGCCGATCTCGGGCATGGCACTCTGCAACTCAGCGGTCGGATAGCTCAGGATCAGCGACAGGGCTTTCAGGGTTCGGTCCATCAGAATGCCTCCGACGGAAGGGTCAGGGTCTTCTTCTTCTTGCCACCAAACAGCGTGCCTTTGTCGATCGACCCGGTGGAACAGCCGTTGCCATCGGTGAAGCCGCAGCCGCTGTGGATGTCATACGCCTCCTCGACCTGTTCGCGGTGCGTCGTCGGGATAACGAAGCGGTCTTCGTAGTCGGCCAAGGCCATGATCTTGTACATATCCTCGATCTGCGCCGGCGTCAGACCGACGCGCCTGGCCACGCCATCGTTGATGACCCCGTCCACGGTTTTCGACCGCATATAGGCCCGCATCGCCGCCATCCGCTCCAGCGCGCTGACCACGGGTTCCTCGGCCCCGGCGGTCAGCATGTTGGCCAGATACTTGACCGGAATGCGCAGCTTGCGCACATCGGGCAGTTCGCCGCTCATCCCCAGATCGCCAACCTGTGCGGCATTCTGGATCGGCGACAGCGGCGGGATGTACCAGACCATCGGCAGGGTGCGGTATTCGGGGTGCAGCGGAAAGGCGACCTTCCAGTCCATTGCCATTTTCCAGATCGGGCTGGCCTGCGCCGCCTTGACCCAGTCCTGCGGGATCCCATCGGCCAGCGCCTGTGCGATGACCGCCGGATCGTTCGGGTCCATGAACACGTCAAGATGCGCCTGATAGAGGTCCGCCACCTCGGGCACATTGGCCGCATCGGCGATCTTGTCGGCGTCATACAGCATTACGCCGATATAGCGGATGCGGCCCACGCAGGTTTCCGAACAAACGGTCGGATTGCCGGATTCAATACGCGGATAGCACAGCGTGCATTTTTCAGATTTGCCGGATTCCCAGTTGTAATAGACCTTCTTGTAGGGGCAGGCCGAAACGCACATCCGCCAGCCCCGGCACTTTTCCTGATCGATCAGAACGATCCCGTCCTCTTCGCGCTTGTAGATCGCCCCCGAAGGGCAGGCCGCCGCACAGGCTGGGTTCAGGCAATGTTCGCACAAGCGTGGCAGATACATCATGAAGGTGTTTTCGTACTGGCCGTAAATCTCCTTCTGGATGTTCTCAAAGTTGTAATCTTGCGACCGCTTGGAAAACTCGCCGCCCAGGATTTCCTCCCAGTTCGGGCCCTTGACGATCTTTTCCATCCGCTCGCCGGTGATCTTTGACCGGGGGCGCGCGGTCGGAAAGGCATTCATTTCCGGGGCGGATTTCAGATGGTCATAGTCGAAATCGAAAGGTTCATAATAGTCGTCGATCTCGGGCAGGTCGGGGTTGCCAAAGATGTTGGCCAGGATGCGCCATTTGCTGCCCTGCTTTGGCTGCAAGGTGCCGTTGGCCGTCCGCACCCAGCCGCCGTTCCAGCGTTTCTGGTTTTCCCAGTCGGTGGGATAGCCGAGCCCGGGTTTGGTTTCGACATTATTGAACCACGCGTATTCAACGCCTTCGCGGCTGGTCCAGACGTTCTTGCAGGTGACCGAACAGGTGTGACAGCCGATGCATTTATCAAGGTTCAGGACCATGCCGATTTGGGCGCGAATTCTCATTCTGCGGCCTCCTGCGCGAGAGTTTCAGAGGCGGGAGTTTCAGAGGCGGGGGTATCCAGCCAATCGACCTTGCGCATCTTGCGCACGATCACGAATTCGTCCCGATTGGACCCGACGGTGCCGTAGTAGTTGAAGCCATAGCTCAACTGCGCATAGCCGCCGATCATGTGGGTGGGTTTCAGAACGGTGCGCGTCACCGAATTGTGGATGCCGCCGCGCTGGCCGGTCTTTTCGGACCCGGGCGTGTTCACGATCTTTTCCTGCGCGTGATACATGAACAGGGTGCCCTGCTTGATCCGCTGGCTGACCACCACGCGGGCAGTCAGCGCACCGTTGGTATTGTAGGCCTCCACCCAGTCGTTATCGACCAGCCCGGCCTTGGCGGCATCCACCTCGGACATCCAGACCACCGGCCCGCCCCGGTTCAGCGTGAGCATCAGCAGGTTGTCGGAATAGGTCGAATGGATGCCCCATTTCTGGTGCGGCGTGATGAAGTTCAGCACGACATGCGGCTGGCCCGCATCGGTATTGACCCGGCTGGTGATGGTCTTCAGGTCAACCGGCGGGCGGTAGCTGACGAAGCCTTCGCCAAAGGCCCGCATCCAGAGGTGATCCTGATACAGTTGCTGCCGCCCGGAAAGGGTGCGCCACGGGATCAGCTCATGCACATTGGTGTAGCCCGCGTTGTAACAGACTTCTTCGGATTCAATCCCGGACCATGTGGGCGATGAGATGATCTTGCGCGGCTGTGCCGCCAGATCGAGGAAGCGGATCTTGGTATGATGCGCTCCTTCGGCCAGATGGGCGTGTTTGCGGCCCGTGGGCTTTTCAAGTTCGTGCCAGGCCTTGACCGCCACCTCGCCGTTGGTTTCGGGGGCCAGCATCAGGATCATTTCGGCGGCGTCAATCGCGGTCTCAAGGCGGGGCATCCCTTTGGTCACGCCCTCCTCCAGCACAACACCATTCAGGTCGCGCAGGTGCTGCACCTCAACCTTGGTGTCCCAGGTGATGCCCTTGCCGCCATTGCCGAGCTTGTCCAGAAGCGGGCCGATGGCCGTGAACTTCTTGTAAAGGTTCGGATAATCCCGTTCGACCGCGATATAGTTCGGTGCAGTCTTGCCGGGGATCAGGTCGCATTCGCCTTTTTTCCAGTCCTTCACATGCGGCTGGGCGAGTTCGCCCGCCGTGTCGTGCAGGATCGGCAACTGGACGATATCGGTTTCGACGCCCAGCACTTCGGGCGCAACTTCCGAAAACTTCCTCGCGATGGACTTGAAAATCTCCCAGTCGGATTTCGACTCGTATGCCGGGTCCACCGCCGCCTGCAGCGGATGGATGAACGGGTGCATGTCGGATGTGTTCAGATCGTCCTTTTCGTACCAGCTTGCGGTGGGCAGCACGATGTCGGAATAGACGCAGGTGGTAGACATCCGGAAATCGATCGTCACTAGCAGGTCAAGCTTGCCCTTCGGCACCTCCTCGTGCCATTTCGCCTCGGTGGGCAGCACGCCGCCTTCTTCACCCAGATCATGGCCCAGAACGCCGTGCTGCGTGCCCAGCAGATGCTTGAGGAAGTATTCGTGCCCCTTGCCCGATGACCCCAGCAGGTTCGAGCGCCAGACAAACAGGTTGCGCGGCCAGTTTTCCGGCGCGTCGGGGTCTTCGCAAGACATCTGCAAGGTGCCCGATTTCAGGCTTTCAGCGATATAGGCCGGGATATCCTTGCCCGCCGCCTTGGCAGCTTTCGACACCTCCAGCGGGTTGGTTTTCAACTGCGGGGCCGAGGGCAGCCAGCCCATCCGTTCGGCCCGGATATTGTAGTCGATCAGTGATACATCCCAATCGCCGGCCGGTGCGGTGGGCGACAGAATCTCGGTCGCGCGCAGTGTCTCGTACCGCCACTGGTCGGTATGGGCATACCAGGCACTGGTCGAATTCATCTGGCGCGGCGGACGGTTCCAGTCCAGCGCAAAGGCCAGCGGTGCCCACCCGGTTTGCGGGCGCAGCTTTTCCTGGCCGACATAATGCGACCAGCCGCCGCCCTCCTGGCCAATACAGCCGCACATCACCAGCATGTTGATGATGCCGCGGTAATTCATGTCCATGTGATACCAGTGATTCAGACCGGCCCCGAGGATCACCATCGATTTGCCGCGCGTCTTTTCAGCATTACCGGCAAAGGCGCGGGCGACGGCGATGATCTGATCGGCCTTCACACCGGTGATCTTTTCGGCCCAGGCCGGGGTATAGGGCACGTCCTGATCAAAGCTCTTGGCCACAGCATCCCCGCCCAGGCCGCGATCAAGGCTGTAGTTGGCGCAGAACAGGTCGAACACCGTGGCCACCAGCACGTTTTCGCCGTTGGCCAGTTTGATCCGCTTGGCGGGCACATTGCGGGTCAGCACCGGGGCGTGGTCGCACTTGACGAAATTGGGTGTGGCCTGTCCGCCGAAATAGGGGAAATCGATGCCGACAACCTCGTCATGGTCGCCTTCAAGGATCTGGGTCAGGCGCAAATGCGTCTCGGCACCTTTGGCGCGTTCCTCAAGGTTCCACTTGCCGGTCTCGCCCCAGCGAAACCCGACCGATCCGTTCGGGGCTACCACCGACCCGGTGGTTTCATCCCAGGCCACGGTTTTCCAGCCGGGGTTGTTGGCCTCACCCAACGCCCCGTCGAAATCATCCGCCCTCAACTGGCGGCCCGGCACAAGGCGGCCATTCTGGTCATCCAGCCTCACCAGCATCGGCATATCGGTGTATTTGCGGGCGTATTCCTCAAAATATTCGGCTTGCCGGTCAAGGTGGTATTCGCGCAGAATTACATGCCCAAAGGCCATCGCAAGGGCGGCATCGGTGCCGGCCTGCGGGGCCAGCCAGATATCGCCGAACTTGGCGGCTTCGGAATAATCCGGGCAGATCACCGCAGACCGCGCCCCGCGATAGCGCGCCTCGGTGTAGAAATGTGCATCCGGCGTCCGGGTCTGCGGCACGTTCGACCCCCACAGAAGCAGGAACCCGGCATTGTACCAATCCGCCGATTCCGGAACGTCGGTCTGTTCGCCCCAGGTTTGCGGGGACGCAGGCGGCAGGTCGCAATACCAGTCGTAGAACGACATACAGGTGCCGCCCATCAGCGACAGGTAGCGGCTGCCCGCCGCGTAGCTGACCATCGACATGGCGGGGATCGGCGAAAAGCCGAACACCCGGTCGGGGCCATAGGTCCTGGTGGTATAGGCATTGGCGGCGGCGATGATCTCGGTCGCTTCGTCCCATGTGGCGCGCACGAACCCGCCCTTGCCCCGCGTCTGCACATAGGATGCGCGCGCTGCGGGATCGGCCTGCAGCGCGGCCCAGGCGGCAACCGGGGTCATCGTCTCGCGCAGCTTGCGCCAGGCCCGCATCAACCGCCCCCGGATCAGCGGATTCTTCACCCGGTTGGCGGAATACAGATACCAGCTGTAGGACGCTCCCCGTGCACAACCGCGCGGCTCGTGGTTGGGCAATCCGGCACGGGTGCGCGGATAGTCGGTCTGCTGGGTCTCCCAGGTGACGATGCCGGACTTGACGTAGATCTTCCACGAGCATGACCCGGTGCAGTTCACCCCGTGGGTGGACCGCACGATCTTGTCATGCCGCCAGCGGTTGCGGTAAGTCTCCTCCCAATCGCGGTTTTCGTTGGTGACCTGCCCGTGGCCATCGGCGAAGCCCTCAAGCCGCGTGGTCCGGAAGAAATTCAGACGGTCCAGAAGATGGCTCATGATCGGTCCCTTCGGCTCAGGCGGGTTGCGCAGAGGCTAGCGCGCCCCGGCCGTGTTCGATGTCATGCAGCAGGCCGCCGCGCCGGGTGTAGAACGCCCAGGTAAGGACAAGGCAGATGATGTAGAACCCGAGGAACGCCCACAGCGCCGCAACCGGGCTGCCGGTCATGGCCAGCGAGGTGCCGTAAGCCTTGGGGATGAAGAACGCGCCATAGGCGGCGATCGCGCTGGTAAAGGCGATGATCGCGGCCCCTTCGCGGCCCGCCTGCCGCTGCCGGTCTTCGGCGTTCAACTGCGGCATCAGGCGCGGAATCTCTCGGCTCATGATGATCGGGATCATCTGGAAGGTCGACGCATTGCCGACCCCGGTCAGGAAGAACAGCGCCATGAAGCAGGTGAAAAAGCCCCAGAAACTGCCGGTGCCCCCATCTGCCGGCAGGAACCAGATCACCCCGAACACCGCCACGATCATCGCGGCAAAGGTCCAGAAGGTGACGCGCCCGCCGCCAAACCGGTCAGACACCCAACCGGTTCCCGCCCGGCTGAGCGCGCCGACCAGCGGCCCGAGAAACACGAACTGCAGCGCGTTCACATCGGGAAACATCAGCTTGGTCAAGAGCGGGAACCCCGCCGAATAGCCGATGAAGCTGCCGAACGTGCCGGTATACAGAACGCACATCATCCAGTTGTGCTTGCGACTGAAGATGACCGCCTGTTCCTTGAAACTGGCGCGTGCATCGGCAATGTCGTTCATGCCCAGCCAGGCCGCGATGGTCGCCGCGATGATGAACGGCACCCAGACGAAGCCTGCATTCTGCATCCACAACTGGCCGCCTGCGGTCATCGACTGGGGTTGCCCGCCAAGTGCGCCGAACACCCCCGCCGTGATGACGATGGGCACCAGGAACTGCATCGCCGACACGCCCAGATTGCCCAGCCCTGCATTCAGCGCCAGAGCATTGCCCTTTTCCGCCTTGGGGACGAAGTAGGTGATATTGGCCATGGACGAGGCGAAATTGCCGCCGCCGAAGCCGCACAGCAGCGCCAGCACCAGAAAGATCAGAAAGGGCGTATCCGGGCTCTGCACCGCGTAGCCGATCCCGATCGCAGGCAGCAGCAGCGAGGCGGTGGACAAGGTCGTCCACAGTCGCCCGCCAAAGATCGGCACCATGAAGCTGTAAAAGATGCGCAACGTCGCCCCGCTCAGGCCCGGCAGGGCGGCCAGCCAGAACAACTGGCCCGGGGTGAAATCAAAGCCGATGGCAGGCAGCCGCGCCACCACGACCGACCAGACCATCCAGACCGAAAACGCCAGAAGCAGCGCCGGGATGGATATCCACAGGTTGCGCCGCGCGATGCGACGGCCATTCTGTGCCCAGAACGTCGCGTCCTCGGGCCGCCAGTCCTCGATCACCCGGGGCATGGCGGTTTTTTCCGGATGATGAATCTCCTGCATCTCGGGCAGTTGCGGCAGCCGGTCCAGCGTCTCGCCATGCGCGGCCCGTTCCATGGCGCGGATCGACAGGTGCATCCAGGCCAGCGACACGCCGACGATGGCGAACAACAGCACGAAGCAGCTGGTGTAGATCCCCGTCACGTCCAGCAGCGCGCCAAAGGTGATCGGCAGGATGAAGCCGCCAAGGCCGCCGATCATGCCCACCAACCCGCCGACCGCCCCGACATGGTGGGGGTAATAGACCGGGATATGCTTGAACACCGCCGCTTTACCCAGGCTCATGAAGAACCCCAGCGCAAACAGCGTGGCAACAAACGGCCATTGCCCCATCTCGGTCGAGAAGGAAATCGGGCCGTCCTTTCCCTGAATGATGTAGGCGGTCGGCGGATAGGACAGCATGAACAGGAACAGCAGAGAAAAGCCGAAGGTCCAGTACATCACGGTCCGCGCCCCGAACCGGTCGGACAGATGCCCGCCATACGCCCGGAACAGGCTGGCCGACAGACTGAAGGCCGCAGCCGACATGCCCGCCGCCCGCACCTCCATGCCGTAGACGTCGATCAGGTAGTGCGGCAGCCAAAGCGCCAGCGCCACGAAACCGCCAAAGACGAAGAAATAGTAGAGCGAGAACCGCCAGACCTGCAGATTGGCCAGCGGCGCGAACTGCTCGGCAAGGCCGGGGGACCGGGCACCAGAGGCGCGGCGCGCAACCAGTTCGGGGTCGTCCTTGGCAAAGACAAAGAACGCGACGCCCATCAGCGCCAGCCCCACCGCCCAGGCGTTCGCCACGCCCTGCCAGCCATAGGCAACCATCACGAACGGGGCCACGAACTTCGTCACCGCCGCACCGACGTTGCCGGCACCAAAGATGCCCAGCGCCGTGCCCTGTTTGCCCATCGGATACCAGCGCGACACATAGGCCACCCCGATGATGAACGACCCCCCGGCAAGTCCGATCCCAAGCGCCGCGACCAGATACATGATGTAGGTGTCGGCAAAGGTCAGCAGCCAGGTCGCGAGCGCCGCCAGCAGCATCTGCAAAGAAAACACGATGCGCCCGCCGTATTTCTCGGTCCAGACGCCCAGAAACAGCCGGGTAAGCGAGCCTGTCAGGATCGGGGTGGCCACCAGCAGGCCGAACTGGAACTCGGTCAGGCCAAGTTCGGCCTTGATCGCCACGCCAATGATCGAAAAGATCGTCCAGACCGCGAAACAGGCGGTAAAGGCAATGGTACTCAACGCAAGCGCGCGGTTCTGGTCGGCCGATGTGACTGAGCCCGTGGTCTGCATGCTGTCCCTCCGCAAACGGTTTGGGGACAGACTGGCAGTAAACGCCGGCGAAAAGATTTGATCGATGTCAAGTTCGTGATATCCGGCCAAGATAAATTTGGGACGACCTTTCGGAATGCCAAACGGCGTGCCCGGCGATTTCCGGCATGTCGCCGTCGGCGACCGCGCAAGGCTTTTCGCCGGATCAAGCGGGCGCAAAGCGGCCGGCCGTCATCCCGCCCTTCCAACTTGACGCCTTCGCAACAGGAACCTTCCGGGGTCCGGGTTGTGCAACACCGCCGCGAAAATCCCGTTGATTTCGCATATCCTGCCCCGCATACACACCGGTACATGGGCCCGGCGCGGACCCGCGCGACAGGCATAGAACCGCCCCCGTCGACAGTCGGAGGGCCCGGAAAGGACAACTGGATGCAGCCGGACCCGACAGCGGCACTGGCCATTGCCGATCGGCTGTTGGCACGGCCCGGCAGCCTGCCTGCCGCGCAAAAGGACCTGTTCCGCCTGCGGCTGGCGCGCAGCGAACGCGACCTGTTCGCGCCGCTGGAACGGCTTTACGGCACACACCCCGGCTTTGCGGCATTCCGCGAGGCGCTGCTGGCGGCACTGATCGCTCTGCAAAGGGACCGCCCGGCCCCCATGCGGCTTCTGGACCTGAAACGCGATCTGGAACCCGACTGGTTTCTGCGCCCCGACATGGCCGGCTACGTGTTCTACGTCGACCGCTTCAGCGGCACCCTGCGCGGCGTGCTGGACCGGCTCGACTACCTGCAGGAGCTTGGAGCCAACTACATCCATTTCATGCCCTGCCTGCAGCCGCGCCCCGGTGACAGCGATGGCGGCTATTCGGTGATGGACTACGGCGCCATCAACCCGGCACTCGGCACCATGGCCGATCTGGAGGCGGTGGCGGCAGCGCTGCGGGCGCGCGGCATGAGCCTGTGTATCGATCTGGTGCTGAACCATACCGCCAAGGAACACGACTGGGCGTTGCGGGCGCGGGCGGGCGATCCGAAGTATCAGGACTACTACTGGATGTTCGACGATGCCACCCTGCCCGACGCCTATTCCGAAACCCTGGTCGAGGTGTTCCCCGACAACGCGCCGGGCAGCTTCACCCGCTACCCCGACTTTGGCAAATGGGTCTGGACCACCTTCAACGAGCACCAGTGGGACCTGAACTGGTCCAACCCGCAGGTGTTCCTGGAGATCGTGAGGATCATGATCCTCCTGGCCAACAAGGGGGTCGAAGTGGTGCGGCTGGATGCCGTCGCCTTCATGTGGAAACGCATGGGCAGCCGCTGCCAGAACGAGCCGGAGGTGTTCGAGCTGTTGCAGGCGCTGCGCGCCGCCAGCCGGATCGTCGCGCCGGCGCTGATCCACAAGGAAGAGGCGATCGTCGCCCCCAAGGACGTGATCCCCTATCTGGGGCAGGGCAAACATTCCGGCCGGATCGGCAACCTCGCCTATCACAACTCGCTGATGGTGCAGTTCTGGTCGGCGCTGGCCACCGGCCAGACCAGACTGATAACGCATGTCATGCGCACCCATTTCCCGCAGCGCTTCGAAAATGCCACCTGGGGCACCTATCTGCGCTGCCACGACGATATCGGCTGGGCGGTCACGGATGAGGATGCGGCGGCGGTCGGGGCCAGCGGCCTGGCCCACCGCAGCTATCTGGCCGATTTCTACGCCGGCAAATTCCCCGGCAGCTTCGCGTGCGGCGGCTATTTCCAGTCCAACCCGGAAACCGGCGACAAGCGCACGGTCGGCAGCTGTGCCTCGCTGTGTGGGCTGGAGGCGGCGCTGGCCGCAGCCGACCCCGCCGCCACCGACCGCGCCCTGCATCGCATCCTGATGGGCCATGCGCTGATCGCCAGCTTTGGCGGGGTGCCATTGATCTACATGGGCGACGAGATCGGGCTGTTGAACGACCACAGCTATGCGTCGAACCCCGATCTGGCCGCCGATGCCCGCTGGATGCACCGCCCCCGAATGGATTGGACCAATGCCGCGCGACGCGAAAACCCCGCCAGCATCGAGGCGCGGCTGTTCAGCGGCCTGCGCCACATCCTCGCCCGCCGCCGCGCCGCACCGCACCTGCATGCTGCCAACCCGACCGAGGTTCTGGACCTGCGGCTTGACGGGCTGTTCGCCTTTGCCCGCCGCAGCCCGACCGGCCCCTTGATCTGCCTGTTCAATTTCACTGACCGCTGGCTGCTGCTCGACCCCGCGCCTCTGCGCGCGACCGGCGTGACCGAATGGCATGACCAATTGTCCGACGCCGCCGTCGACCTGACGCACGGCCATCTGGCACTGCCACCGCAGGGCCGGATCTGGCTGACCTGAGGCTTTCATTCCGTCTGAAATATCCCCGCCGGAGGCATCTGCGGCGGGGGCGGATGCCTCCGGCGGGGATATTTCAGACGGAATGAAGTTGCGGGACCGGGCGCTGACCGAGGCCGAGGTTCACCCAGCGTAGTCCGAACCCTCGCTGTCGAGGATGGCCTTGAGTTCCGACAGATGCCGCTCGGCCTGGCCGGGGTAATCGTCCATCTCGGCCGCCACGCGCGATGCAACCTCATGCGACAGCAGGCGCAGTTTCTGCCCGGTCTGCAGCGCCCGGATGTAGGTTTCGGCAGAGCGCTCGAAATAATACAGCCGGTTGAAGGCCTCGGCGACAGAGGTGCCCAGCACCAGCACGCCGTGATTGCCCATGATCATCACATTGCGTTTCGGGTCGCCCAGCATGGCGGCGCAGCGCATGCCCTCTGCCTCGAAGGCCAGCCCGCCATAGCTGTCGTCGATCACCGTGCGCCCGTAGAATGTCGCGGTGTTCTGGTCGATCGGCGGCAGGCTGCTGTCGGACAGACTGGCCAGCACGGTGGCGAAGATCGAATGGACATGCATGACGCAGCGCGCGTGCGGCACCTGCCGGTGAATGGCCCCGTGCAGGCCCCAGGCGGTCGGGTCCGGCGCGTCGGGGCGGTTCAGTACCTGCGCGTCATCGGCATCCAGCAGCAGCAGGTCGCTGGCCTTGATCCGCGCGAAATGCCGCTGATTGGGGTTGATCAGGAACTGCTTGCCGTCCAGGCTGACCGCCAGTGAAAAGTGGTTGGCCACCGCCTCGTGCATGCCCAGCCGTGCCGTCCAGCGGAACGCGGCGGCCAGATCGGCCCGCTCGGCGGCATGGTGCAGATTTGAACCGGGGGCGGCCTGGCGCAGCGTGCTGTTCATCGCGGTTTCCTCTAGCGGGGGCCGCACTACAATCCGCCGGTCCCGGCCGGGGTGCAAGCGGAAAGTGGCCAGGTCCGGGGGTGCGGTCCGGGGCTGCGGTCGGGGGGAGCGGTCAACCGCCGGGCGTCCGGATGGCGGTGCCCCAGCCTTCGCACAGTTGCAGCACCGCAGCCGGAGGCAATGCGTCGGTAAAGAAGGTGTCGATCTCGGACAGCGAGGCGATGCGCACCGGTGCCGACCGGCCGAACTTCGAACGGTCGGCCACCAGAAACGTGCGCCGCGCCTGCCGGATGATTGCCTGGCTGACCCGCACCTCGCGGAAGTCGAAGTCCAGAAGGTCGCCCTCCTCGTCCAGCCCCGAAGTACCGATGACGGCATAGTCGACCTTGAAATGCCGCACGATCTCCAGCGTCATGTCGCCGACCAGTCCGGCATCGGCGCGCCGCAGCACCCCGCCCGCCACGATCACTTCGGCGCTTTGATTGGCGGCGAGGATGTTGGCGACATTCAGATTGTTGGTGACGACCAGCAGGTTCTGGTGCCCCAACAACGCCCGGGCCACGGCCTCGGTGGTGGTGCCGATATTCAGAAACAAGCTGGCCTCGTCCGGGATAGCCTCGGCACACAGCCGACCGATCTGTTCCTTTTCCTCGGGGTTCAGGCTGCGGCGTTCCTCATAGCCGATGTTGACCACCCCGGAGCTCAGGATCGCCCCGCCATAGACCCGTGTCAAGGTTCCGGCATCGCACAGGTCGGTCAGATCGCGGCGGATGGTCTGCAGCGTCACCGCAAAGTGCGCCGCCAGATCCTCGACCACCACCTTGCCCTGATCGCGCGCCAGTTTCAGGATCTCTGTCTGCCGGAAGTTCTGGGCCATTGCCGCACCCTTGATGGTCTGAGGATTCCAGCGATAGGCGCACCGGCGAATTAATCAAGCCTTGCGACGGAGGCGGCCCCGCCGTTGTCGTGGCGTCAATCCGGCCACGGCGCCCCCCGGGCCTTATGGCAATGTCGCTTCGAAGCAGGTTGTTTTTGTTGAGTTTCCGGCTTCTGCCGCGGAAATGGAACACAACCGAACAAAAATCTTGACGAAACGAACGTAACTGACGCATGATTACGGTGAACACGAACTGGGGGGAGCCGCCCGTGTCACTTGGTGCCGATGGCGCGACTGCCGTCGATCTTTTCGTAATTGGTGGCGGCATCAACGGCTGCGGCATCGCCCGCGATGCGGCCGGTCGCGGCCTGTCGGTTGCGCTGGCCGAAATGAACGATCTGGCGTCCGCCACCTCCTCGGCCTCGACCAAGCTGTTTCACGGCGGCCTGCGCTATCTGGAATACTACGAGTTCCGCCTGGTGCGCGAGGCGCTGATCGAACGCGAAACCCTTCTGCGCGCCATGCCGCACATCGCCTGGCCGATGCGCTTCGTGCTGCCGCACAACAAGGGGATGCGGCCGGCGTGGCTGCTGCGGCTGGGCCTGTTCATCTATGACCATCTGGGCGGGCGCAAATTGCTGCCCGCGACCCGCAGTCTGGACCTGCGGCAGGACCCGGCGGGTCTGCCGTTGCGCCCCGGCTTCACCCGCGCCTTTGAATATTCCGACTGCTGGGTCGAAGACAGCCGCCTGGTAGTGCTGAACGCCCGTGATGCCGAAGCCCGCGGTGCCCGGATCATGCCACGCACCCGCGTCGTCTCGGCCGAGCGCGCACCGGAGTCGTGGCAGGTCAAAGTGGCGCATGCCGATGGCCGCACCGAGGTGATTGCCGCCCGCGCCGTGGTCAACGCCGGCGGCCCCTGGGTCGGCGACATCATCAGCCAGACCCTGCGGATCAACTCGACCGAAAAGGTACGGCTCGTGCGCGGCAGCCATATCGTGACCCGCAAGCTGTTCGATCATGACCGCTGCTATTTCTTTCAGGGTGCCGACGGTCGCATCATCTTCGCCATCCCGTACGAGACGGATTTCACCCTGATCGGCACCACCGACAACGACCACAAGGCACCGGCATCCGAGGCGGTCTGCACGCCCGAGGAACAGGATTACCTGTGCAATTTCGCCAGCCAGTATTTTGCCAAACCTGTGACCCGTGCCGACATCGTCTGGACCTATTCCGGGGTGCGCCCGCTTTATGACGACGGCGCCAAATCCGCGACCGCAGCGACCCGCGACTATGTGCTGTCGCTGGACCAGAGCGGCGCGCCGCTTCTGAACGTCTTTGGCGGCAAGATCACCACCTACCGCCGTCTGGCCGAGGCGGCGCTGGAAAAGCTGGCGCCGTTCTTTCCTGCCGCGACCGGCAAATGGACGGCGGGGGTGGCGCTGCCCGGCGGCGATTTCCCGGTGACCGGCGTGGCGGCGCTGATCGCGGACCTGCGGGCAGCCTATCCGTTCCTGTCGGCGTTCTGGGCGAAACGGCTGGTGCGGGCTTACGGGACGGAAGCGCGCAAGATGCTGGGCGAAGCCGCCCTGCCCGGCGATCTGGGCATTGATTTCGGCGCAACTCTGACTGAACGTGAAGTTGGCTGGCTGATGGCTCGGGAGTATGCCCAAAGTGCCGCCGACGTGGTCTGGCGCCGGTCGAAACTGGGCCTGCGGCTGTCTGCCGATCAGATCGCGGCTTTGGACACTTTCATGCGGTCGCGGGTTTCGGCCCGCACTGCTGCGGCGGAATAGGATAACGGATGGCACTGTCATTGCAGGGGGTGGTCAAGAGCGTCGAAGGGCGGGTGCATATCCATCCGACGACGCTGACGCTGGAAAAGGGCACGATGAACGTGCTGCTGGGTCCGACACTGGCCGGCAAGACCACACTGATGCGGCTGATGGCCGGGCTTGATGTGCCGAACGCCGGGCGCATCCTGTGGGACGGGACCGACGTCACCGGCATGCGGGTGCAGGACCGCAAGGTGGCGATGGTCTATCAGCAGTTCATCAACTACCCTTCGATGACGGTCTTTGAGAACATCGCCTCGCCGCTGCGGCTGATGGGCCGCTCGGCGGCCGAGATCGCGGCGGCCGTGGAAAAGACCGCCGCGATGCTGAAGCTGACGCCGATGCTGGGGCGCAAACCGCTGGAGCTGTCGGGCGGCCAGCAGCAGCGCTGTGCGCTGGCGCGGGCGCTGGTCAAGGGTGCCGGGCTGGTGCTGCTGGACGAGCCGCTGGCCAACCTCGACTACAAGCTGCGTGAGGAGTTGCGCGCCGAGATTCCGAAGATTTTCGAGGAATCGGGCGCGATCTTTGTCTATGCCACCACCGAACCCGAAGAGGCGTTGCTGCTCGGCGGCAATACTGCCGCGATGTGGGAAGGTCGGGTGACCCAGTTCGGCCCCACCCCCGCCGTCTACCGCAGACCCGCCGATGCGACCACCGCCCGGGTGTTTTCCAATCCGCCGATGAATTTCCTGCCGGTGTCGAAAACCGGGGCGCGGCTGATGTTCGGCGAAGGCCAGTCGGTGGTTGCCAGCGGTCGGCTGTCGCGGCTGGCCGATGGCCGCTATCTGGCGGGGTTCCGACCCAATCATCTCGATATCGACCGGACGGCGGGCGATGCCATCGAGTTTGCCACCCGGGTGGCGGTGACAGAGATCACCGGGTCCGAAACCTTCGTGCATCTGGACCATCAGGGCCAGCGCTGGATCGCATTGCTGCACGGGGTCCGCGACCTGACGCTTGGCGCTGAAATCCCTGCCTACCTCGACCCGGCGCATGTCTACATTTTTGGCGAAGGCGGCGATCTGGTCGCCGCCGCCGCCTATGCCGAGGCGGCCTGAGATGGCGCGGATCACCCTGTCAAACCTCGCCCACAGCTACCAGGCCGCCCCCAAGGCCCCGACCGACTATGCGTTGCGCCGGATGGACCATGTCTGGGACGATGGCGGCGCCTATGCCCTGCTCGGACCATCGGGCTGCGGAAAGACCACGCTTCTGAACATCATCTCGGGACTCCTGATCCCATCCGAAGGCCGCATCCTGTTCGGCGACCGCGATGTGACCGATGCACCGACCACGGCGCGCAACATCGCGCAGGTGTTCCAGTTCCCGGTGGTCTACGACACCATGTCGGTGCGCGACAATCTGGCTTTTCCCTTGAAAAACCGCGGGGCTGATCCTGCCTATATCCGGACCCGGGTCGAAACCATTGCCCGCATGATCGGGATGGAGACGCGGCTGGACACCAAGGCCCGCGGCCTGACCGCCGACGCCAAGCAAAAGATCAGCCTCGGCCGTGGCATGGTGCGCGAAGATGTCAACGCCATCCTGTTCGACGAACCGCTGACGGTGATCGACCCGCACATGAAGTGGGAACTGCGCACCCAGTTGAAGGCTTTGCACCAGCAGTTCCGCCACACCATGATCTACGTCACGCATGATCAGACCGAGGCGCTGACCTTTGCCGACAAGGTGGTGGTGATGTACGAAGGTGCGGTGGTGCAGATGGGCACGCCGGCCGAACTGTTCGAGCGTCCGGCCCATACCTTTGTCGGCTATTTCATCGGCTCGCCGGGCATGAACCTGCTGCCGGCCCGGGTCGAAGGTGCCACGGCCCATGTCGAGGGCACGGCCGTGCCGCTGGGCACCGGCTACAGCGGATTGTCGGGCAAGATCGAAATCGGCATCCGCCCCGAGTTCGTCCGGCTCGGCAGCGACGCCGCCGGCCTGCCGGTGAAGATCCGGCGGATCGAGGATGTCGGCCGGCACCGCATCGTGCGCGCCGAGGTCTTCGGTCGGGAACTGAACGCCATTCTGCCCGAAGGCGCGCCGGTCGGGGCCGACGTGACCCGGGTGACCTTTGATCCGGCCAGAATCAACGTCTATGCCGATGACTGGCGCGTAACCGGAGGAGGGGTTTGATGGACAAGACGCTGAACAACCGCGCCTGGTTCATGGTGCTGCCGGTTCTGGTGCTGGTGGCGTTTTCCGCCCTGATCCCATTGATGACGGTGGTGAACTATTCGGTGCAGGACACCTTTGGCAACAACGAGTTCTTCTGGAACGGACTGGCTTGGTTCGAAGAGGTGCTGGCGTCGGACCGCATCCGGGCAGCGCTTGGCCGACAGGCTCTGTTTTCGGCAATCATTCTGGCCATCGAGGTGCCGCTAGGCATCCTGGTGGCGCTGTCGATGCCGAAAAAGGGCGGCTGGGCCTCGGTCTGTCTGGTCCTGATGGCACTGCCGCTGTTGATCCCGTGGAACGTGGTCGGCACCATCTGGCAGGTGTTCGGTCGCGTCGATATCGGCCTGCTGGGTTATACCCTTGCCGCCCTCGGCATCGACTACAATTACACCCAGAACGCCCTGCACGCCTGGATCACCGTCATCGTCATGGATGTCTGGCACTGGACCTCGCTTGTGGCCCTTCTGGCCTATGCCGGCCTGCAGTCGATCCCGGATGCCTACTATCAGGCCGCCAAGATCGATCAGGCCAGCCGCTGGAAAATCTTCCGCTTCATCGAGCTGCCGAAGATGCAGGGGGTGCTGATGATCGCCATCCTGTTGCGCTTCATGGACAGTTTCATGATCTATACCGAACCCTTCGTCGTCACCGGCGGCGGCCCCGGCAACTCCACCACCTTCCTGTCGATCGATCTGGTGAAACTGGCGATCGGCGAGTTCAACCTGGGGCAAGCCGCCGCCTTCAGTCTGGTCTATTTCCTGGTGATCCTGCTGATCTGCTGGGTGTTCTTTACCGTCATGACCAACCTCGACAAACGCGATGGTGTATAGATGACCGAAATCGCCGGAAGCACTGTCGCCCTCGTCGAAGGCGTCGCCGCCGCCACCACGGCCCGGCGCCGCTTGCCCGTGCGCGGCTCAACCGTGGTCATGCTGCTGTACCTGCTCTTCATGCTGGTGCCGATCTACTGGTTGGTGAACATGAGCCTGAAGACCAACACCGAGATTCTCGGCACCTTCTCGCTTTGGCCGCAGCAGCTGACCTTTGCCAACTACGGCGTCATCCTGACCGACCCCAGCTGGTACAACGGCTACATCAACTCGATGATCTACGTGGCGATGAACACCGTGATCTCGCTGACTGTCGCCCTGCCCGCCGCCTACGCGTTTTCGCGCTACCGCTTTCTGGGCGACAAGCACCTGTTCTTCTGGCTTCTGACCAACCGCATGGCACCGCCGGCGGTATTCGCGCTGCCGTTCTTTCAGCTTTATTCCAGCGTGGGCCTGTTCGACACCCACATCGCCGTGGCCCTCGCCCACTGCCTGTTCAACGTCCCCCTCGCCGTCTGGATCCTCGAAGGTTTCATGCGCGGCGTGCCGAAGGAAATCGACGAAACCGCCTATATCGACGGCTATTCCTTCCCGCGCTTTTTCCTGCGCATCTTCCTGCCGCTGATCGCCAGCGGTGTCGGTGTCGCCGCGTTCTTCTGTTTCATGTTCTCCTGGGTCGAACTTCTGCTCAGCCGCACCCTGACCGCGACCGAGGCCAAAAGCATCGCCGCCACCATGACCCGCACCGTCTCGGCCTCGGGTCTGGACTGGGGCGTGCTGGCGGCCGCCGGGGTGCTGACCATCGTGCCCGGCACGCTGGTGATCTATTTCGTGCGCAACTACATCGCCAAGGGCTTTGCCCTCGGCCGGGTTTAGGGAGACAAAGCAATGGCATGGATGGCCTGGACCCTGCCCACCGTCACTTTCTTCGTCGTGATCGCCTGCCTGCTCGCCACTATGACCTATCTTGCGATCCGCTACCCCGAAACCCCGCGCGTCGGCATTCTGCGGATCGAAACCACGCGCGGCGACCGGCTGTTCATTTCCCTGCTGGGATCGGGGTTCATCAACCTCGCCTGGCTTGCCGCCTTCGGCCAGCCCCTCTGGGGTGCGCTGATCGTCTGCCTGATCTATGCCGCAGCGGTGTTCCGCTGGGTCTAGAGGGGGCAAAACCTGCGGGGGATGATATGCAAGACCGCCCCCCGTATCTGACTGTAAACGATTGCAACTCTGGGAGGAATGGAATGCACTTGCGCTACAAGACAACAACGGCCCTCGCGGCGGCCCTGATGGCGATGTCCTCGCCGTCCTGGGCTGACATGGCGGCGGCAACGGCGTTTCTCGACGCCGAAATCGGCGATATGTCGGTGCTGACCCGCGCCGAACAGGAAGCCGAGATGCAGTGGTTCATCGATGCCGCCGCCCCGTTCCAGGGGATGGAACTGAAGGTGGCCTCGGAAACCATCACCACGCATGTATACGAATCCAAGGTGCTCGCGGATGCGTTCTTCAAGATCACCGGCATCAAAGTCACCCATGACCTGATCGGCGAAGGCGACGTGATCGAAAAACTGCAGACACAGATGCAGTCGGGCGAGAATATCTATGACGGCTACATCAACGACTCCGATCTGATCGGCACCCACTGGCGCTATCAGCAGGCCCGCAACCTGACCGAATGGATGGCGGGCGAAGGCGCTTCTGTCACCAACCCCGGCCTCGACATCGCCGACTTCATCGGGAGGTCCTTCACCACCGCCCCCGATGGGAGTCTGTACCAACTGCCCGACCAGCAGTTCGCCAACCTCTACTGGTTCCGCTACGACTGGTTCAACGACGCCAAGACCAAGGAAGATTTCAAGGCCAAGTACGGTTACGATCTCGGCGTGCCGCTCAATTGGTCAGCTTACGAGGATATCGCCGAATTCTTCACTGGTCGCGACATGTCCTATGCCGGAGGCCCGACCAGCGTCTGGGGCAACATGGACTACGGCAAAAAGGACCCCTCGCTCGGCTGGCGTTACACCGACGCCTGGATGTCGATGGCCGGGATGGGCGACAAGGGCGAACCGAACGGCCTGCCGGTCGACGAATGGGGCGTCCGCGTCAACGAGCAGTCGCAACCCGTCGGGTCGTGCGTTGCCCGGGGCGGGGCCACCAACGACGCTGCGGCGGTTTATGCGGTAACCAAGGCCATCGACTGGCTGCAGAAGTACACGCCTCCGCAAGCCCAGGGGATGACCTTTGGCGAAGCCGGGCCGGTGCCGGCGCAGGGCGAAATCGCCCAGCAGATGTTCTGGTACACCGCGTTCACCGCCGACATGGTCAAACCCGGCCTGCCGGTGATGAACGAGGACGGCACGCCGAAATGGCGCATGGCCCCCAGCCCGCATGGTGTCTACTGGCAGGACGGCACCAAGGTCGGCTATCAGGACGTGGGGTCCTGGACGCTGCTGAAATCCACGCCCACCGACCGCGCACAGGCCGCGTGGCTTTACGCGCAGTTCGTCACCTCCAAGACCGTGGACGTGAAAAAGGCCCATGTCGGGCTGACCTTCATCCGCGAAAGCACGATCCAGCACCAGTCGTTCACCGATCGTGCTCCGAACCTCGGCGGCCTGATCGAGTTCTACCGTTCGCCCGCCCGGATCCAGTGGTCGCCAACCGGCACCAACATCCCGGACTATCCGAAAATGGCGCAGCTGTGGTGGCAGAGCATCGGCGATGCCATGTCCGGTGACAAGACCGTGCAGGAAGCGCTCGACAACCTGTGCGCCGAGCAGGAAAAGGTGCTGATCCGGATTGAAAAATCCGGGGTTCAGGGCGATCTTGGCCCGAAGATGAACGAAGAGCAGGACCCCCAGATCTGGCTCGATGCCCCCGGTTCGCCGGTGGCCAAGCTGGAAAACGAAAAGCCGATGGGCGAAACCATCGGCTATGACGAGCTGATCAAGTCCTGGCAGAACTGATCGCGAAGGGGGGCGGGGTGCGAGCCCCGCCCTTTTTCTACAAGACCTGGGTATCGGTTCGCGGCTTTGAGCCTAAAGTTGCCCTTCGTGTTCCGGCTCGAGCGCATGCAGGGGGCGAGCCCCGAGGCACTCAGTGAGATGCGGAGCGAGCAGGCCTCGATCCAGCGCGGCCTCCAGAATCTCGCCGAGAACCTCCAGGCTGGGACGCAGGCCGGTGGCGGGGACCCGGCGCTGTCC
>JANNRR010000153.1:0-21840 GCA_031401675.1 Paracoccaceae bacterium | reverse complement strand
GGTGAAGTGCATCTATATCGACCCGCCCTATAACACCGGGAATGAGGGCTGGGTTTACAATGACAATGTGAACTCACCCGAGATGCGGGCCTGGCTGGGTCAGGTGGTTGGGAAAGAGGCCGAGGATTTGTCGCGGCACGATAAGTGGCTTTGTATGATGTATCCGAGGCTGCGGCTGTTGCGGGAGTTTCTGACCGAGGATGGGGTAATCATTGCCAGCATTGATGATTTTGAGGCGCATTCGCTGCGGTATCTCCTAAACGAAATTTACGGAAACCAGAACTTCATTGCTCAGTTAGTTTGGGACAAGACGCGAAAGAACGATGCAAAGCTATTTTCAGTCGGGCATGAGTATGCGACCATTTTTGCAAAGAACCTGTCGCATCTCAGAAGTCTTGGAACGGTTTGGCGAGAACCCAAGCCGGGTGCCGCCGAGGTTCTTCTCCAATACCGAAGATGGAAAAAGTTGGGCCTGAGCAACGAAGAAATTCAGACGCAGTTGCGGGCTTGGTATAAATCTTTGGATGACGAGCACCCATCGAAGAAGTTATCCCGGCACAAGTGGGTGGATGACAAGGGTATATGGCGTGACCGCGATATATCTTGGCCGGGTGGCGGCGGGCCGCGATATGATGTGCTGCACCCTGACACAGGTCAGCCATGCAAAGTCCCACCGCGCGGTTGGGGCTTTGGCTCACCTGAATCGTTCCGAGAATTGATCGATGCTGGCCGAATCTTCTTTCGGGCCGACCACACTGAGCCACCAATGTTGAAGTCCTATTTGTCCAAAGACGACGATGAAGAGGACGGCTCCGCAACCGTTCTTAGCTCGATCATTTACAGACAAGCGCAGGTTGCGGCTAAAGCTCACAAAGCAATGTTTGATGGGAAGAAGGTATTCGAAAACCCCAAGGACCACGAAATTATTGGGAGGCTAATATCGTATGTCTCCGGTGACAATGATATCGTTATGGACTCTTTCGGCGGCTCCGGCACGACTGGCCATGCTATTCTTGAACAGAACTCCTTGCTTGAAATGAACAGAAGATTTATTTTGGTGGAGATTGACGCGGAAATTGCTGAAAAGGTCACTGCCGAACGGCTAAGGCGTGTGATTTCGGGGTACAATGCAGATGGTGACCCCACGAAACCCGTCGAAGGCTTGGGTGGCGGCTTTCGCTTTTGTCGCCTTGGCGTGCCGTTGTTCGATGAATATGGCGACATTGCCGAAGAGGTCACCTTTCCTGACCTTGCCGCCCATATCTTCTTTTCGGAAACAGGCGTGCCGATCCCGGTGCGGGCGCAATCGGAACTGCTGGGCATCCATCAGGGCCGCGCGGTCTATCTGCTGTTCGATGCCGCGCACGCCGGGGCCGCACGGGAGGCGGCTGGCAATGTGCTGACCCCGGACAGGCTGGCCAATCTGCCCAGCGCCCCGCAGGGCTTTGAAGGCTCTTGCGTGGTCTATGCCGAAGGCTGCACCGTGTCAGCGGACAGGCTCAAAGCGGCGGGCGTGACCTTCAAGCAAATCCCCTATCAGGTGGAGGGGGTCTGATGGCCGCCGTGAATTTCGAATTGCGCGGCTATCAGCGCGAGGCGTTGCGCACGCTGCGGAATTACCTGCGCAAGGTGGTGAAGTTTGACGGCATCGCCGACAACCCCGCCAAAGCCGCCTTTACCGACATAGCCGAAGCGACCTATTGGGCGGCACCCTTGGTGAACGAACAGACGCCCTATGTCTGCATCCGCATCCCCACGGGCGGCGGCAAGACCATTGTGGCGGCGCATGCCGTGGGGGTGGCGGCGAAGGAATACCTGCAAGCCGATAACCCAATGGTGCTGTGGCTGGTGCCCTCGACCGCCATTCTGGACCAGACGCTTGCAGCACTCCGCAACCTTGACCATCCCTACCGTGCAGCGCTGGCGGCAGAGTTCGGGCGCAACCTGTGCGTGCTGACCGTGGCCGAGTCGCTGGCCTTGTCACGCCCCGATGCCACAGGCGGGGCCTGCATCATCGTGGGCACCATTCAGGCGTTCCGGGTGGACGAGACGGCGGGCCGCAAGGTCTATGCCGATGCAGGCGCGCTGATGGACCATTTTTCCGGGCTGGACGCGGCACAGGTGGCACGGCTGGAAAAGGTGGAAGGGTCTGACAGGCCGGTGGCATCGCTCGCCAACGTGCTGCGCCTGCACCGGCCCATGGTCATGGTGGACGAGGCGCATAATGCCCGCACGGCGCTGTCCTTCGACACGCTGCAACGGTTCGAACCATCGCTTATTCTGGAACTGACCGCGACCCCGCAGCTGAAAAAGGATGTGGCGAACGAGGTTTATCCGTCCAACGTGCTGTTCCATGTCTCTGCCGCCGAGTTGAAGGCGGAAGAGATGATAAAACTGCCGATCCGACTGAACACCGATTCGGACTGGCGCAAGGTTATAGGTCAGGCGTTGGACTGCCAGGCGGCGCTGGAACAGGCGGCACAGGCTGAACAGGCCGTTACCGGCGAATACATCCGGCCCATCGTGCTGTTTCAGGCGCAGGCCAAGGCCAAGGCCGACCCGCACCGCCTGACGCCCGAAGTGGTGGTGCAGTTCCTGACCGATGATAAACGCATCCCGCGCGACCAGATTGCCATTCACGCCACCGGCCATGCCGAACTGGACGCGATTGCCGACATTGCCGCCCCGGATTGCCCGGTGCGCTATGTGGTGACGGTCCAAAAGCTGCGCGAGGGCTGGGATTGCCCCTTCGCCTATGTGCTGTGTTCGGTGGCGGAATTGAGTTCGCCCACGGCGGTGGAACAAATCCTTGGCCGCGTGCTGCGGATGCCGAAGGCGCGGCGCAAGACCCGCGATGTGCTGAACCGGGCCTATGCCTTTGTCGCTTCTAACAGCT
Organism: Paracoccaceae bacterium; assembly: GCA_031401675.1. Lineage (GTDB taxonomy): Bacteria > Pseudomonadota > Alphaproteobacteria > Rhodobacterales > Rhodobacteraceae > JANNRR01. The sequence goes on along the minus strand of JANNRR010000153.1, from coordinate 18,944 downwards.
TTCAGACAGTGGCAGAGCGCCTCAAGGATGGTCTGGTGGATGGTGCAGGCTTTGACCGGCTAGAGGCAGAACAGCTTGTCAAACTTCACGGGGCTTTTGAGTGGGCCGAAGAACGGGCCGACTTCATCCACAAGTCGGACGTCCTGCCAGACGCGCCCAGCGCCACCGCAGAGGCCATTGGGGCCGCGATTGCCAAGCTGCCGCCCGCCCTGAAGGCGCGGGTGCAGTTCGACCCGGTAAGCCGGGAAATCGGGGTGCAGCGGGCCTTGTCGCGCGATGAACGCAACCTGATGCAACTGGCATTTGCCCGCGTGCAGGGGGCCGAGCGGGTGATTGACCGGCTGTTCATAAAGTCGAACCGGATTCAGGCATCCGAGGCACCGCAGGGCGAAAAGCCGCCCTTCCTTGTGCCGCGTCTGGGGATACGCCGCCAAGGTGTGCTGGAACTGTTCGGCCCGGATCACTTCCTTGACCTGCCGTGGAACCTTGCCGAATGCGAGGTGGCACCTTTCGCCGCGCGCTTTGCCGTTCACGGCGAAACCAAGACCGGCGAAATTGACGTGTCCAAGGAAGGACAGATGAAAATCGGCTTTGTGGGGCAAGTGCATGACCAGCTTGCCATGGCGATACAGGAACCGGCATGGACGTTGCCTCGCCTGGTGAACTGGATCGACCGGGGCATCCCGCACCCGGACGTGACCAAGCCTGCCGCGCGGGTTTTCATCCACCGGGCGCTGGACGCGGTGATGCAGGCCAAGGGCTACACGCTGGACCAGCTTGCCCGCTACAAATACGAACTGCGGCGCAGTCTGGCCGATGAAATTCAGACCCTGCGGGCCACCCGTGAGGTTGGAAACTTCAAGGCACTGTTTGCGGCGGATGCAGACAGTTTCGAGACAAGTTCCGACCTGGCTATTCTGTTCGATGAACAGACATACGCCTACAACCAGCCCTACAAAGGCGCGCGGAAGTTCAACAAGCATTACTTCAGCATCATTGGGGACCTGAAGCCGGAGGGCGAAGAGTTCCGCTGTGCCGTCTGGCTGGATGAACACCCCCGTGTACGCTTCTGGGTGCGCAATGTTGACCGCAAGCCCAACGCCTTCTGGCTACAGCTTTCTGGCGCGCGGTTTTACCCAGACTTTGTGGCCATGTTGACCGATGGTCGAACACTGGTGGTCGAATACAAGGGCAAGCACTTGGCCGAGGAAGCCAAGGAAAAACGCATGGTCGGGGAACTCTGGGCAGAGGCCAGCAATGGGCATTGTCTGTTCGCTATGCCAACCGCTACAGATTTCGGCGGTGTCGAACTTTTGGTGACACAGAACGACAGTCGAGCGGGCGGCGACGGCTTCGCTGATTGCTGATTGACCCGTGCCGTTGATTGACCCGCGCCACTGCGGATGCTCCAGTTTCATGCCAAGGCATTCCGCCCGTTTCCCCCGTCATCCAGCGCCAACTGGGGGATACCATGGGGGATTAACTCCCGCAAATAGCCTGTAAACTATTGAAAATATGGTATTAAAAACACAAGATTGATGGAAGATAGTTCCGCCACAACGCGCGCGGCCGCAATTGCAGACAGATCTCGATCAGCTTGACCTAGGCAAACACCCGCCATTCCGGCACCTGCGGGGTTTCCAGCACCTGATGCTTGTAGTCCCAGCGGCTCAGGTCGGCCTCGATCACCCGCCGCCCGGCCGAGGCGATGAAAAACGGCGTCCAGCGGTGTGGCGTGGCATAGATCGACATCACCTGATCGGGATCGTAGGCCAAGAGGTGCCGCAACAGCTGCCAGTAGTCGCGGTCCCGTTCCGTCTCGAACCCGACGGCAAAGGTGCACAGGCCGATCATGCCGTGCGCCCGCAGCAGCTGCACCGCCTGGCGGTCCTTGGCCCGGCTGCCGCCTTTCTGGATGGTGGCCAGCGTCGCCTCGTCGGTGCCTTCCAGCCCCATCAGAAACCGCAGGCACCCGGCCTGCTTGTACAGATGCAGGATATCGGCATCGCGCACGATATCATCGGCACGGGTCGAGCCGATGATGGTGACCTTGACCCCTTCGGCGATCATCGCATGCAGGAACGCCAGCCACTGGCGCCGGGACGAGGTCGGGTTTTCATCGGCCAGATTGATCAGTTCCACGCCGTGATCGCGCACCAGCCGGGCGATCTCGGCGGCGAACCGGACCGGGTCGCGGTGCCGCCACTGCGTCCAGAAACCGCGCTGGCCGCAATAGGTGCACAGATGCGGGCAACCGCGCGAAAACTGCAGGATCACCGCCCGCTTGCCGCCCCAATAGGAATGGACGGCGAAATCGATCAGTTCCCAGCCGATCCGGTTCGCCTCCAGATCGCGGATCATCGCGGCTGGTGCGGTGGCGACTGCGATGCCGCCCTTGCGCCAGGCTATGCCCCGGACCTGGTCCGGATCACCCCCGGCGGCCAGCGCCGCGATCAGCCGGGGCGTCGTTTCCTCGCCCTCGCCGCGCACGATGAAATCGATGGCCGGGGCTTCGGCCAGAACGTCCTGCCAGTGATAGGTCGGATAGACGCCGCCATAGATCAGGATGGTTTCGGGCAGGGCCGCTTTCAGCAGCGCCGCCAGCCGCAGCACGGTCGGATGGGCCGAGGTCGACCCGGAATGGCCGATCAGCACCGCCTCTGGCCGGCTGGCCCGGACCGCCTGCACGATCTGCGTATCCGGCATCGGTGCCGGGTCGGCATTGATCAGCGTGACGGCGTGGCCGGCATCGATCAGCGGGCCGCCGATGCACAAAAGCCCGAACGGCGGCAGGTTTTCCCGTGGAATGCGGCTGCCGATGGCGGTATGGGGCGGATGAAGCAGGGTGATGCGCATGGAACCTCCGGGGGTGACTGCCCCGTTTGTGCCGGACGCATCCGCAGAAAACGCAGGGGAATTCATGAGATTTTGCGTAGCGATCGACGGCCCCGCCGCTGCCGGCAAGGGTACGATTGCCCGCGCGGTGGCGGCACATTTCGGGTTTGCCTATCTGGATACCGGGCTGTTGTACCGGGCCACGGCACGAAAAGTGATCGACGGGATGGACCCGGTGGCGGCGGCACAAGTGCTCAGCTTGCATGATTTCCAGCGCGAGGGGTTGCGCACCGCCAAGGTCGGGCAGGCGGCGTCGAAGATCGCGGCGCTGCCGGCGGTGCGGGCGGCATTGGTGAAATGGCAGCACGACTTCGCCCGGTCCGAGGGTGGCGCGGTGCTGGACGGACGCGATATCGGCACGGTGATCTGCCCCGAGGCCGAGGTAAAGCTGTTCGTCACTGCCTCTGGTCAGGTCCGGGCCGAACGGCGGCACGCCGAACTGGCGGAAAAGTCCGGCCTTAGCGTGGCCGACGTGCTGGCCGATCTGCAGGCGCGGGATGCGCGGGACAGTCAGCGGGCGGTGGCACCGCTGGCGGCGGCGACGGATGCGATCGAACTGGACACCTCGGCCATGAGCATCGATCAGGCGATAGCGGCGGCAGTGGCCGTGGTGCAGGCCCGGTTTGCCCGGGCCCGGCCTGAATCCAACAGGGGTTGAAGCGCCGGGCGTTTGCTTGTAGGCAAGCTTCAGTCAAAAAACGGCTGAGGCGTTCGGATGGAGCAGGGTCGGGAGGAATCCTCGGCCCTTGTTGTTTTCGGCGTTTCCCGCCATTGGCTGCATACCAAAGACCGGCGGAGCCAACCGCGAGGCCAGAAAACCAGATCAAAGGAACATCACTGCATGTGCGCTAAAACCACTATGGAAGAATTCGAAGCCCTGCTGAACGAAAGCTTTGAAATTGACACGCCCGAAGAGGGCTCGGTCGTCAAAGGCCGCGTGATCGCCATCGAGGCAGGTCAGGCCATCATCGATGTCGGCTACAAGATGGAAGGCCGCATCGATCTGAAAGAATTTGCCGGCCCCGGCGAGACCGCCGAAATCAAGGTCGGCGACGAGGTCGAGGTGTTCCTTGACCGGGTCGAAAACTCGCGTGGCGAGGCCTCGATCAGCCGCGAAAAAGCCCGCCGCGAAGAGGCGTGGGACCGGCTGGAGAAGGCGTACGAGAAAGAAGAGCGTGTCGATGGCGCGATCTTTGGCCGGGTCAAGGGCGGCTTTACCGTCGATCTGGGCGGCGCTGTCGCCTTCCTGCCCGGCAGCCAGGTCGATGTGCGCCCGGTGCGTGATGCCGGGCCTTTGATGGGCATGAAGCAGCCGTTCCAGATCCTGAAGATGGACCGCCGTCGTGGCAACATCGTGGTGTCGCGCCGTGCGATCCTGGAAGAATCCCGCGCCGAGCAGCGCGCCGAAGTTATCGGCAAGCTGGCCGAGGGCGAAGTGGTCGATGGCGTCGTCAAGAACATCACCGAATACGGCGCGTTCGTCGATCTCGGCGGGGTTGACGGCCTGCTGCATGTGACCGACATGGCCTGGCGCCGGGTCAACCATCCGTCGGAGATCCTGTCGATCGGCGAGACCCTGAAGGTTCAGGTCATCAAGATCAACAAGGAAACCCACCGCATCAGTCTGGGCATGAAGCAGCTGCTGGACGATCCGTGGAACACCGTGGAAACCAAGTTCGCGCTTGGCACCGTGCACAAGGGCCGGGTGACCAACATCACCGACTACGGTGCCTTTGTCGAACTGGAAGCGGGCGTGGAAGGCCTGGTTCACGTGTCCGAAATGTCCTGGACCAAGAAGAACGTGCACCCCGGCAAGATCGTCTCCACCAGCCAGGAAGTGGAAGTGATGGTGTTGGAGATCGACAGCGGCAAGCGCCGGGTGTCGCTGGGCCTGAAGCAGACGCAGCGCAACCCGTGGGAGGTCTTTGCCGAAACCCATCCGGTCAACAGCCAGATCGAGGGCGAGGTCAAGAACATCACCGAATTCGGTCTGTTCATCGGGCTCGACAACGACATCGACGGCATGGTGCACCTGTCCGACCTTTCGTGGGATCAACGCGGCGAAGAAGCCATCGCCGATTACCGCAAGGGCGACATGGTGAAAGCCGTGGTGACCGAAGTGGATGTGGAAAAGGAACGCATCTCGCTGTCGGTCAAGGCCACCGAAGGCGACACCTTCTCGGATGCTGTCGACGGTGTGAAGCGCGGCTCGGTCATCACCGTGGCGGTGACGGCGGTGGAAGAAGGCGGGATCGAAGTGGACTACAACGGCATGAAGTCGTTCATCCGCCGGTCCGACCTGTCGCGCGACCGCTCTGAACAGCGGCCGGAACGCTTTGGCGTCGGCGACAAGGTCGATGCCCGCGTCACCAACGTCGATGCCAAGACCCGTCGTCTGGGCCTGTCGATCAAGGCGCGCGAGATTGCCGAAGAGAAAGAGGCGGTCGAGCAGTACGGCTCGTCCGATTCGGGTGCCTCGCTTGGCGACATTCTGGGTGCAGCGCTCAAGGCCGACCGGACCTGAGCAGAGTGAACTGACAACACGGCAGCGGCCCCAACCCCGGTTGGGGCCGCCGTCATTTCGGGCGAATCAGACGGTGGCCCATTCGCCTATTCCGGTGGTTTTCGCGATCGGCAATGGCCGGTTTGCGCGGTTTGCAAGCTGACCAGTCGCCCCAACTGCGTTGTTCACGTTTATTTACCCGCCATTCCAATGGCTTTCTGTTTGTCCGCCCGGCAATTCTGCCTATAGTGGCTCGCAAAGAACGTGGCGGCTGCTGCCCTCAGGCCAGCCACAGGGGGGACGTTGCATGATCCGTTCGGAATTGATCCAGAAAATTGCCGATGACAATCCGCACCTGTATCAGCGGGATGTCGAGCGGATCGTGAATACGATCTTTGAAGAAATCATCGAGGCGATGTCGCGCGGCGACCGCGTCGAGTTGCGCGGTTTCGGGGCCTTTTCGGTCAAGAACCGCGATGGCCGCACCGGTCGCAATCCGCGCACCGGCGAAGCGGTCGATGTCGAGGAAAAAAGCGTGCCGTTCTTCAAGACTGGCAAGCTGCTGCGCGACCGGCTAAACGGGAAGTAACCTTCCCTGACGAGTGGTCGAGCGATGCGTATGATCCGCTATGCCTTTCTGGCACTTCTCTGCATTGGTCTGGTTATCGTGGCGATGGCCAATCGCGCGCCGGTGGCGGTGCATCTGCTGCCCGAGGATATCAGCACCTTTTCCGGGCTGGCTTGGGGCGCGGAGCTGCCGCTTTTCCTGATCATCTTTGCCGGCATCGTCGCGGGCCTGTTGATCGGGGCCATCTGGGAATGGTTCCGCGAGGCCGGGCAACGCGCCGAAGCGGCGGCGGCCCGGCGCGAGATTGCCCGGCTGAATGCCGAAGTGACTCGGCTGGGCGGCAACCAGAAGCCGAAAGACGAGGTGCTGGCATTGCTGGAGGCTGGTCAGGGCCGGCGTTGAGGATGTGATGGCACCAGTGCGGGTCAAGATCTGCGGGCTGCGCAACGCAGCGGATGTCGATGCCGCCGCCGCTGCCGGGGCCGCCTTTGTCGGCTTCGTGTTCTTTGCCAGATCCCCCCGCAACGTGACACCAGAGCTGGCGCGTGACGCCGCGCTGGCGGCCCCTGTCGGCGTCGCCAAGGTGGCGCTGACCGTCGATGCCGACGACGCCACGCTGGACGCAATCCTGCGGCATGTGCCACTGGACATGCTGCAGCTCCATGGGCACGAATCCCCTGAACGGGTGGCATCCCTTCGCGCCCGCTACGGCTTGCCGGTGATAAAGGTGATCGGAATAGCATCGGAGGCCGACTTCGGTGCGGTGGAGCGCTATGCCGCATGCGCCGATCAGCTGATGGTCGAAACCAAGCCCGCGCCCGGAGCCCTGCCCGGGGGCAATGGCGTGACGTTTGACTGGAAGTTGCTGACCGGCCGACGCTGGCCGCTGCCGTGGATGCTGGCTGGCGGGCTCAATGCCGAAAATGTGGCCGAAGCAATCCGGCTGACCGGGGCGCGGCAGGTCGATGTCTCCTCGGGCGTCGAAAGCGCACCGGGGGTGAAAGAAGCGGGAATGATTGCGGCGTTCATCGCTGCGGCAAAAGGGGATGAAAAATGGCAATTGTAACTTCCATCGAGAAAGACCTTGATCGTTTGATCCGGTCGCCAAATCCAACAATGACGTCATGCACTTATTTGGTCGGTGAGTTTGAAGGTGTGAGGATGATCCAGTTGGATACCGCCGGCTCTGCCGATCGAAAAATGCCGGGAAAAACTAGCCAAACCCAGCAGTTCACCTCGGGGTCCGCCCATCAACTCTATCGGATTCTGAAATCCGAATTTGGCTTCAAGGACTAACATCATGCCGGATGACCTGATCAACAGCTACAAGACCGGCCCCGACGAAAACGGCCGCTTCGGCCAGTTCGGCGGGCGCTTCGTCAGCGAAACCCTGATGCCGCTGATCCTGGAACTGGAGGAGCGCTACGAGTTTGCCAAGACCGACCCGGATTTCTGGGCGGAAATGCATGATCTGTGGACGCATTATGTCGGGCGTCCCAGCCCGCTCTATCACTGCGAACGGCTGACGGCGCATCTGGGCGGCGCCAAGATCTACATGAAGCGCGACGAGTTGAACCACACCGGCGCGCACAAGATCAACAATGTGCTGGGCCAGATCATCCTGGCCCGCCGCATGGGGAAAACGCGGATCATCGCCGAAACCGGGGCCGGGCAGCACGGGGTGGCGACGGCCACGGTCTGCGCCAAGTTCGGGCTGAAGTGCGTGGTCTACATGGGCGCGCATGATGTCGAGCGCCAGATGCCGAACGTGTTCCGCATGCGGCTGCTGGGGGCCGAGGTGCATCCGGTGACAAGCGGTCGCGGCACGCTGAAAGACGCGATGAACGACGCGCTGCGCGACTGGGTGACCAATGTCCGCGATACCTTCTATTGCATCGGCACCGTCGCCGGTCCGCACCCGTACCCGGCGATGGTCCGCGATTTTCAGTCGATCATCGGCACCGAGGCCCGCGCCCAGATGCTGGAACGCGAAGGCCGTCTGCCCGACACGATCATTGCGGCCATCGGCGGCGGCTCGAACGCCATGGGGCTGTTCTTCCCGTTCCTTGACGACAAATCGGTGAACATCATCGGGGTCGAGGCTGGTGGCAAGGGCGTCGATGACCGCATGCAGCACTGCGCCAGCCTGACCGGCGGCCGACCCGGTGTGCTACACGGCAACCGCACCTATCTGCTGCAGGACCCTGACGGCCAGATTCTGGAGGGCTTCAGCATCAGCGCCGGCCTCGATTATCCCGGCATCGGCCCGGAACACTCCTGGCTGCATGACATCGGCCGGGCGCAATATGTCAGCATCACCGATGTCGAAGCGTTGGCGGCGTTCCAGCTTTGTTGCGCGATGGAGGGGATCATCCCGGCGCTGGAGCCGAGCCACGCGCTGGCACATGTGATGAAGATCGCGCCGGGCCTGCCGAAGGATCACCTGATCATCATGAACATGTGTGGGCGCGGCGACAAGGATATCTTTACCGTCGCCAAGGCGCTGAACTTCGACATGAAGAACTGACATGGCCGGAGCATGAACCCGCCCGATTTCGGCCCGGGCCTTCGGCTTGACGCATAAACTTTGGTTTATGCGCACGGTGTTTGGGGTTAGATCGCCGCAAATAAACCTTCACGGAATGGATTTGTGCCAATCCGGAACGCAGCCTCGGTCAAAGGCCCGGGACTGTACCCGGACCGTTCGTGAGGAGTGCAGGTATGAAACGAGTACTGGCGCTGACGGCCGTCCTTGCCCTGTTGGGCACGGCGGCAGCAGCAACCGTCAGCAACGAGGCGCTGATCGGCGATTTGTCGGGCAAGGGCTTTACCAGGGTCGAGATCAAGCGCGGCCTGACCCAGATGCAGGTGCAGGCGATCCGCGGCACGGTGCGGCTGGAACTGGTGCTGGATGTCGAAACCGGACGGGTGTTGCGGCTGCGGATCGGCAAGGTCCGGCTGTTCGACAACACGGCCCCCGGTGCCTTCGTGGCCAGCCGAAACAGGGATTTCCTGACCGCCCCGGCGGCATCCGGCGCAGACCGCGCCGGCGCTCCCGTGTCTGTCGCCCCGGTTGCCGTTCCGGCAGTCGCCTCGCTTGCGGAAAATCCGGCTGCTGCCGTCAAGCATGCAGGACCGGTCGCCATGGCCATGGCCATGCCGGTCTATCCGGGCGAGTGGGCCGCAGGCGATGCGCCAAGCGTTCACATCGACGACGGCAAAATCCTTGGTTTGCCAATATACTTTGACGATACTGGCGATCCGCCGTCCGATGACGGCGGCACCATGGATTTCGTCATCGACGACGGCTTCGTGCTGTATCCCTACGACCCGGTCTTTGAAGACGACACGCTTCACAACCCCTTCGACCCGCTTCCGATCGACGGCATCGGCGACGGCCTGCCGCTGGAGGAGGACGACGGCGGAACCGGCGATGTCGGCATCTGGGACGAGGTTCCGGGCGACGAGGTCTGGGAAGAGCCCGCCGGTGATCCATCCGACGAAACCGTGATCGATGACGGCAGCACCGGCGAAGATCCCACGGCTGAAGAACCCCCGGTTGAGGAAGAACCGGCCGCAGAAGAACCGGCCGCAGAAGAGCCGGCCCCGGACGATAGCGGCGACGAAGTCATCAGCATGCCTGCCGAAGAAGCTGCAACCGAGTAGTCTCGGCGCGGGGCCTTCCTGAACAGTTTGTGCCGCAGAACGACACTTGTGAGGACGTCCCCGTTCCCGGATACTGGAACGGGGGCACCGAAACCGGACAGAAGCCATGACAACCCGACGCATCCTCGGAATTCTGCTGGTCGCAGGCCTTCTGGCCGGGCCGGCGCTTGCCGGCAGCTACGAGGACAATGTTCTGGAGCAGCTGCAGGCGCAGGGTTATGCCAACATCCGGCTCAGCCGCACGCTTTTGGGGCGCTCGCGCATCGTGGCGGTCACCGGCGACTACAGCCGGGAAATCATCCTTGACCCCAACACCGGCGAAATTCTGCGCGACCTCTGGGCCCGGATCGCACCGCCTGCGACCTCCAGTGGCGGCAACTCTGACGGCTCCGGTTCCGGCAGCGATCGGCGCACCAGCAGCGCCTCATCCAGTTCCGGTTCTGGTGCCGGCTCCGGTTCCGGGGCCGCCCCCGCCGTGACCGGTCCCGGCAAGCCCGGCGCCGTCACCGGCGCCGTGACCGGGGCGGCGCCGGCCGCCAGCGGCGTCAGTGTCGGTATTGGAGTCGGTTTGACTACCCTGCCGATCCTCATTCCACTGATCGATCTCGATTGAAACCGAACCCGAACTCCCGGCTCACAAGCCATAAGGCCACGAACTCCGGGCCCGCGCCAGCCGGGGCGGTGCGCCGCCTGATGCAGCCGGGCCGCGCCAATGCGGCGTTCCTGCTGGTGGTCCTGATGATCCAGATCGGCTGCGCCTACTTCTTCGTGTCGGACATCATCTTGACGGTGCTTGGCCTGCGCTCGACGGCGATCAGCTGGCAGGTCCGCGAGATTCAGCAGATCGGCGCGGCAGTCGGCCTGATCGTCGGCCCCTTTCTTGGGGCGCTGGCCCTGCGGCGCGCCCTGCGCCGGTCCGACGCCGCCGAAAAGCGGTTGCGGCTGGCATCCGGCATGTTCATGGAACATCTGTCGGAACGCTTCGACGCCTGGGGCCTGACCCCGGCCGAACGGGATGTGGCGCTGTTCGCCATCAAGGGCCTGTCCACCCAGGAAATCGCGAAGTTTCGTGCCACATCCGAGGGCACGGTCAAGGCCCAGACCTATGCGATCTATCGCAAGGCCGGGGTTCCGGGCCGGCCGCAGCTGATCAGCCTTTTCATCGAGGACCTGATGGGTGATTCGCTGCCGCCGCAAACGGCGCTGCCGGACCCGAATGCCCGTTTCCTGCGGCTGTCTGACCGCGAACCGCAGGGGCTGCGCAAGCTGCCGCGCTGACGGTGGCTCAATCCGCGCCGGGCGACGCGCAGTGCCGCGACCGGACAGACGACCCGACACCGGCCTTTCCCCGCCGTTTACCGGCCCTCGCCCGACGAAAGCGCCGGCAGTCAGCGACCATGGTCGTAAACTGCGGTTTATGCGCCCGGCCCTGAGGTCCGGAAAGCCCGGCATAAACCTGCTGTCAATGGCGTCTGCACCCTGACTGCTGCCTTGTCGGTGCATTCCGGGGCGCAAACCCGCACCCCGGACAAGACAACGGGGGGCCAGGCCTCCCGCCCCGAAACCAGAAGACATCTGAACCCAAAGGACCACAAAATGAAAAAACTGATGATGCTGACCGCCGCCTTCGCCTTGTCCGCGACCATCGCCGGCGCCCTGACCTCGGGTGACGTGATTGCCGACCTGACCGCGCAGGGCTATACTAGGATCGAGGTCAAGACCGGCCTGACCCAGATCAAGGTCGAGGCGATCAAGGGCACCACCAAGATCGAAACCATCTATGATCTGGCCACCGGTGCCATCCTGAAATCCGAAACCGGCCCCGTCGGCGCCTTTGACGACACTGCCCCCGGCGTCGAGGTTTCCGTGCGCGACCGCGATTTCATCGATGGCGGTTCGGGCGACGACGATTCCAACGACGACGGCGATGACGAAGGCGAAAGCGATGACTCGGGCCATGACGGCGATGGCGACGACGACGGCGACAACAGCGGCGACGACGATGGTGACGACGACGATGGTGACGACGATCACGGCGGCAATTCCGGCAGCGGCAATTCCGGCAGTGACAATTCCGGCAGCGGCAGCAACGACGACTGATTGCGTCTCTGCTGTTTCCAGCAACCGGGCTTGTGACGGTGCCTCTGTTCCGCGATACTGCGGCGGAGGCACCCGAGCCATTTTGGGCGAACCGATCCGATGACCCGACGCACCCTTGTGCTTGCCGCCGCTCTGCTGGTCTTTACCGGCCCCATGGCCATGGCCGCCTCTTTCGAGGACAGCGTCGTCGATCAACTTCGCGCTCAGGGCTATTCCGAGATTTCGGTCAGCCGCACCCTGCTTGGCCGGGCGCAGATCATCGCCACCAGCGCCGGCGAATGGCGCGAGATCATTCTCAATCCCAGAACCGGCGAAATTCTGCGCGACTACTCGCAGCGAACCGAAGCAGACGGGTCGGCATCGGTGTCGGTTGCAGCACCGGTCGGGCCAGCGGGTTCCGGGTTAGCGGGAGAGGCGGGGACGATTGCCGATCCGGTCGAAGACACCCCCGACGAAGCCGACGCCGAAAAGGCCGAAGACCAGGCGGACGCGCCCGATGATGTCAATGATGACCGCTCCGGCAGCGACTCCGGCTCGAATTCCGGCAGCAGCTCCGGCAGCGGCTCCGGCGACGGAAGCGGCGCTGCCGACGACGCGCCCGAGGCCGGGGATTGACACTCATCGCCGGGCGCCCCGGCGACCGGCCCGGTCGCTCTCCGGTCCGGCCCCGCTTTACGCCAAAGCGCAGCAGCACGCTGATGATCGCCACGATTCTGGTGATACAGGCGCTGTGCGCGTTCTTCTTCGTGGCCGACATCCTGTCGAGCCTGATCGGCATCACCGTGCAACCGCTGAACTGGCAGGCCCGCGAATTCGTCGAAATCGGCGCGGCACTGGGGCTTCTGATCGGTCTGGGCCTCGGTGCCTACATCCTGCGTCGCATCCTGTCGCAATCGCGGGCGATGGAACAACGCCTGCACCTGGCCTCCAGTGCGTTCATGGACCTGATGGCCGAACGGTTCAACGCCTGGGGCCTGACCCCGGCCGAGCGTGACGTGGCGCTGTTTGCAATCAAGGGACTGTCCACGCAGGAAATCGCCCAGATGCGCACCACCTCCGAGGGCACGGTAAAGGCGCAGACCAACGCGATCTATCGCAAGGCCGGCGTCACCGGCCGCTCGCAGCTGCTCAGCCTGTTCATCGACGACCTGATGGGCGACGCGTTGCCGATCCGCAACCCGGACTTGGCGCAGGGCCCCAAACCCGGACCGTGACACCTCGTCATCAGGTCATTGCCACAAAGCCGGTTCGGAAGTCGCCCTTTGCCCGACCCGCCAAACCGCCCTGTCGCCTGATCGCGGTCCACGGCCTGCCAGACCCTGCGATCATTCCCAAACCAATCCGGCTACTGCGCATCCAGCGCATAGGACCCCAGAACCTCCAGCGGGACCACCGTCAGCGTCGCCTGATGCGTCGATGTCAGCCGGACCTGCGGCGCCGCACCCTCTTCATGCGCCTGCAGAAACCGCCCGGCGCACAGACACCACTGGTCGCCGGCCTTCAGCCCGGCAAAGCCATGCTCGGGCCGCGGCGTCGACAGATCGTTGCCCAGGTACTTCGACAGCGCCAGAAACTCGTCGGTCATCACCGCACAGACGGTGTGCAGCCCACGGTCCTGCGGGCCGGTGTCGCAACAGCCGTTGCGGAAAAACCCGGTCATAGGTTTGGTGGAACAGGGCACCAGCGCGGTCCCAAGGACATTCAGCGATGGCATTCGGTCGTCGGGCATCAGCTCCTCCGTGGCTGTGACGCAGGATAAGGATTGCCCGCCCCGAAGCAAGCTTCAGAAAATCCGGCAAGGCAAGCTGCACAGAAAGCCGCACCGTCGGCACCGCGCCCCGCCTTCGCCAAGTTGCCGCGCCCGGCCTGCGCGATCAGCGGAACCGGTCCAGCAGTCTTTGCAACGCCGGGCGCCTGTCGGTTCTGTCCGGGGCCGGGGTCGGGGTCGGGGCTGCGGCCGCATCTGGCCCGCGCCGATCAGTCGGCAGCGCCCGATCAGCGGTACCGGCTTCGGGACGGACGGCCGCCGGCGGCCGGGCCGTGGCGGCCGGGCGCAGCGGCCCCGTCCGCAGCGCCACCGCGTTCAGAAACCTGGCGGCGTCGCCTGCGGCCAGAAGTGCTGCCGCCTCGGATATCCCTGACAACAACGGCTCCAGCCAGTCCTGATCCGCCTTGGCGAAATCGTGCAGCACATAGTTGGCGACCGCGTCCTTGTGGCCGGGATGGCCGATCCCAAGCCGCACCCGGTGATAGGCCTCGCCGACATGGCCGTGGACCGAGCGCAGGCCGTTGTGCCCGGCATGGCCGCCACCCGACTTGCACCTGATCTTGCCGGGGGCAAGGTCCAGATCGTCATGAAACACCGTCAGATCGTCCGGTGTCAGCTTGTAGAACCGCAGCGCCTCGGCCACCGACTGGCCACTCAGGTTCATGAAGGTGCCGGGCTTCAGCAGCACCAGCCGTTCACCCCCCAGCCCGCCTTCGCTGACCATGCCCTGAAACCGCGCCCGCCACGGGGCAAAGCCGTGGTCAGCCGCGATCCGGTCCACCGCCATGAAGCCGACGTTGTGCCGGTTGCCCGCATATTTCGCGCCGGGATTGCCAAGGCCCACGAACAGCTTCATTCCTTGCGTCCCTCCGTTCCGCCGCGCGCTGGACAGCGGCCCCGGCCCCGGCTAGCGATGGTTTAGTGCCGGGACCGGGCCCACGCAACCCGCCCCGGCCCAACACCGGATCATGACCCGCCCCCCCGCCAGACCGGAGCCCCGCAGATGCCAGCCTATGCCATTCACGGCGTCGACATCACGATCCCCGATCACCTGGCGACCGCCCGGCTGGCCAGTGCCTTCACCTCCGGCGGTTACGAACTTGCCGAAGCGCTGGCGGTGCTGCGTCACCTGAAACCGCCGGACCGGTTCCTCGACCTCGGGGCCGGGGCCGGCTATCTGTGCGCGCTGGCCGGCCGGGTGCGCGGTGCCGGCGCGGTTGCCGGGGTCGAAGCCGGGCCGGAAATGGCCGCCGTCGCCCGCGCCAATCTGGCGCTGAACCGGTTGCCGGCGGCCGAGATCGTGTGGGGGGCCGTGGTGCCCGACGACCACGCCGGCGACAGCATCCCCTTTACCGTCCGCCGCGCCTTCTGGGCCTCGTCGCTGGCCCCGCCGGAAACCGCCAGGGGTACCACCGTCGTCGCTGTCCCGGCGCAGCGCTTTTGCGATCTGCTGGCCCGCTTTCGCCCGACGGTCCTCGGCATCGACATCGAAGGCGGCGAGCGTGACCTGTTCCAGACCCGTCTGCCCGCCGACCTTCGGATGCTGATCATGGAACTGCACCGCCCCGCCTATGGCAAGGCCGGGGTCAAGCGCATTTTTGACGCACTGTCGGCGCAGGGCTTCGGCTATTGCCCGATGGGCTCGAAATCGGCGCTGGTGGTGTTTGAACGGGTTGCAGCAGCCTGAGTCCCGCGCCGGGCCGGACCCCGCGCCGTCTGCCCGGGCATTTCCGCCGGAATCGCCGGGACCTGCGAACAAACGCCCGTCTCTGCGGCCGTCCCTGTGTCAAAGCACCGCGTAATTCCACATGATCACTGCTGCCGCCAGCAGCCCCGTAAACGCTTGTACCAGACCGCCTGCCCGGGCTTTCGTCGTGGCCACCAGCACCAGACCCGCGCCAAAGGCGGTGCAACCGGCAAAGATGATCAGCGCGGCACCTGCCTGCTCATACCCCGGGCGCAGCAGCAGCAACCCGACCAGGGCCCCCGCCGCCAGAAACAGATTGTAAAACCCCTGATTCAGGAACGGCACCCGCAGCAGTGCGGCCTGAACGGCCAGCGGCATCGCCTGAGGCGGCAAGAACTTCGGCAACAACTCTTCGTAGACTGCGGGCCGCATCCAAAGCAGCGACTCGAGCACAAAGGCTGCCGCATGAAACAGGATCAGCGGTCCGACAGCGACAACAAACAACCATGTCATGTGGCCTGCTCCCCTTGGGCTTGCGCCAGTTGATCCTGCCATCCGCCGGGCGATCTGTCACGGCAAGATACAAAAAAAGACGCGGGGCAGCCCGTAGCGGCCCCGCGTTCAAGATGCCCCTACCGGGCAGATCACTCGTTGTCGGCCGACCGCAGCCCCGACGGGGCCGAGACATTTGCGACCACGAAGTTGCGGTGGATGGTCGGTTTCGCGCCTTCGGGCAGCGGGATATCCTCGATGTGGATCACGTCGCCCACCTGTTTGCCGGTCAGATCGACGGTGATGTGATCCGGGATCTCGCCCGCCGTCACTTCCAGTTCCACTTCCGGGCGCACCACCGTCAGCACGCCGCCGCGCTTGATGCCCGGCGAAAGCTCGTGGTTGATGAAGCTGACATGGATGAACAGGTTGATCCGGCTGGTCCGCCGCAACCGCATGAAGTCGACATGCGTCGGCATGTCCCTCACCACGTCGCGCTGCACGCCGCGACAGATCACCCGCACGTCGTCCTGACCCGGAACCTTCAGGTTGAACAGGGTCGACAGAAAGCGGCCCGCCTTCAGCTTTTTCAACAGCGGATAGAAGTCGAGATTGATCGGCAGCGGCTCCTTGCCGCCCCCGTAGACGATACCGGGTACGTTGCCCTCGCGGCGAGCTTGACGGGCGGCCCCCTTGCCTGTCCCCGTCCGTACCTCGGCGACAAGATCAGGGATCTCACCAGCCATAGGAACTTCCTTTCAAAATGAACCGGCCACCCTCCAAGGGTGCGTGGCCGCAGGCGCGGGCTATAGCGGCGATTCGGCGCGATGGGAAGCGAAAACCGGCACCTCTCGCGGTCATGCTGCGGTCAAACCGCCGTCATGCCGCTGCTCCGGCCGGCCTCGCCGGATGTTGGATCGGGGCCTGCGGGCCTGACCTGTGCTCCGCCGGCCCGCGTCCCGACGCGGCCCGGCCGGCCGGTTCACGCCTTTTCCGGCATTGCGTCGATCTCTGCGGCAACCAGCGCCTGCAAGCGCCACAAGTAGCGGTCGCGGATGCCGAGGGCTTCCAGATGCTCGACCGTATTGCGCAGATACTCCGCACAGCTGCCGGCATGGCCGACCGCGCGGGCGATCCGGGTGGCCTGTTCATCAACGGGAAGGTGCACCAGATCATCGTCTTGCGGCGGGGCGCAATAGAATGCCAGCGCGCGGAAGGTTTCACCGTTCGCCCGCACCGTCAGCCAGCGCAGCCACGGCACGTCAACGTGATAGGCCATCTCGCGTTTCAGCAGGCGCAGCATTCGGCCATGCGGGTCGTCGTCCGGCATGCGGTAGGCAACACCCGCACAGGCACCACCTCTGGCCAATGCAAGCATCAGTCCGGGCTGGTCCGGGGTTGCGCGCCAGTTCAGAAGACCAAGGCAGAACGACCTGTGCCAGCCATGCGCGATGCACGGCCGTGCGTCCACATGTTCGAACGCCGGTCTCCAGATCAGCGAGCCATAGGCAAACACCCAGAACGGCGCAAAGCCATTCCCGGCCAGCAACCGGTGTGCCAGCGCGTCGAACTCGGCATCCTCCAGGTGTGTGTACCGGGTCGAACGGCCCGGGTCCGGCACAGCGCGCGCCACCTTGGCAATGTGGGCTTGGGTCAGGATCAGCGGGCGTTGGCGGCGGGGGGCAACGGTATCCATGACGCTCCGGCAGGCTGCTCCGGCTGAGTGTCGATCACGGGCAACGGCCTGTCAAGCGGCCGGCGAACAATCCGTTTGTCGCAGGGTCAGGGCGCAATCAGTCTTCGCAAGACAGCCTGCCGCCGGGGTTGGCTGTCGACCGGCCCCGGCCCGACGCCAAAGCGATGCACCCCGCCGGTTTCGCCGTGCGCCGAGTTTCGAACCGGCAGAAACCCGGGCCGAAGTGCAGATTGCCACGATGCGCGCAATTGTCCTGTTGCTGCTCGCCAGCCTGCCGCAAACCCGCAGCTGCGTCATCGTCTGCCATGACGGCCCGTTTTTTGCTTCACCGGGCATCTGTCCCGAACCGCAGAACGTCGCCTGATTGCTTCGCCTCGGCGGACAAGGCGGCCGGACCATCCTTGGCCCCATCGCGACGGGCACCGGGCCAGGCCCGAATGCCCGGGTCAGTTCAGATTGGCACCAAAGAAACCAACCGTCGCCGCCACCATCTGATCCAGCGTCTGCGGCCCGGTAAAGGCGTTGAACACATGGTCCATCTCGGCCGTCCACAGCTCCTCTGTGCCTTCGTGCGCCGCGATCAGCAGATCGGCCGAGACGGGCAGCACCGTGGTATCAAGTGAGCCTTGCGCCACGAACAGCGGCCCCTGATAGGCGGCAATTTCCTTGACCGGATCAAGGCTGAGCAGCCCGTCGAAATACCCCTGTTTCAACTCGATGACTGCGCCCCACGGCAGGGTGACCGGCAGCGGCGTCTCGCCGGTGGCCAGCCCCTTGGCCACGGTCTCAGCCCCCAGAATCCCGGTCAGAGTGGGCTCCGGCGTCGCCACCGCCGCCCACAGCGCCACCACGTCCGGCGTGCCACTGCGCCCGGCCACGGCCGCTGCCACCAGCCCGCCCTGGCTCCAGCCGATGATCGCCAGATCGCTGCCCTTGACCCGCGGGTCGGCGCTCATCAGTTCCACCGCTTTCAGCCCGTCGGCAATCTGCCCCTCGAAGGTGGTGTCGGCAAACAGCCCCTCGCTTTCACCTGACCCGCGAAAGTCGATCCGCAGGCTGGCATAACCGGCATCGGCCAGCAGCCGGGCGGTGCGCGAAAACACGCCCTCTTCGGTGGTGGCAACCGGCAACTCGTTGCGGGTACCGGTAAAGCCGTGGAACAACAGCACCACGGGGGCCGGGTCCCCCTCGGGCAGGGACAGGGTGCCGACCACCTTCTGCCCCTGCGAGTCAAAGGTGATCACCTCCTCGGCCGCGCTGGTCGCGCCGCACCAGCCGATAGATGCCAGGATCACTGTCGAAACCAACCGCATGTCCGCCCCTCCCCTGTCTGATGGATGCGTCCATTCGACGTCGAACCGGGAATGCGAGTCAACACCAAACAATCGCCCACGTTCGCGGGCCGCCTTGCGGATCAACTCCGGGCGTTTAGAGCGGATCAGCTTTTGTCTGAATCGTGAGGGATTCCCTTGCGTTGGTTTTCGTGATTCCCTGTCCTCGTCTGGACGTGGGAGGATGGTGGATGACGCGGGCCTATTCGACGGATCTTCGGGTGCGGGTGGTTGCGGC
>JANNRR010000152.1:0-43304 GCA_031401675.1 Paracoccaceae bacterium | reverse complement strand
GGTCGGTCGACCTGCCCGAGGTGCTGCACCGTTATCTCTTTGGTGCTACACGGATTTCATCCGATGGCACTCTGGTCTGATCGGGCCTGAAACCGGCCCCATTCACCTGTTCAAAAGTATCCCGGGGGTCCGGGGGCTGGCCCCCGGGTCTGGCCCCCGGGTGTGGCGTCAGCCGCCCAGGATGACCGTCACGGAGGTGTTGGTTTCGGCATAGGGCGGGATGCCGTCGTGCTTTTCCACCGCCCCCGGACCGGCGTTGTAGGCCGCAAGCGCCAGCCGCCAGGTGCCGAACTTGTCGTGCATCATCCGCAGATAGCGCGCCCCGCCTTCAAGATTCTGGGCGGGATCGTCGATGTTCACGCCCAGCTTGCGCGCGGTGCCCGGCATCAGTTGGGCAAGCCCGGTCGCGCCCTTGTTCGACTTTGCCCCCGGATTCCACCCCGATTCCTGCTGGACCAGCCGCAGGAACAGATCCTCGGGCACGCCGTGCTGGCGCGCCGCCTCCCTGGCCAGTTTCAGGTAGGCGCCCTTGTACTTGCCGGAATAACCGGGCACCGCCGCGTCAGGCATCACCGCGCCCTCGGGGCGCAACCGCGACGAGTTTTCGTACTGTACCGCCAGTCTGGTATCCAGCAGCCGGGTCTGCGCCCGGAACAGCCCGGCCCGCGAGCTTGACGAGGTCGACAGGCTCAGCCCTTCGGCGGCGGCCATTCCGGCCAGTCCTGTGGCCAGCGCCAAGGCCAGCGTTGTGGCCAGCCCCAAGGCCAGCAATCCGGCCAGCACCACGGTCCCCGAGGCCATCCCGGCCCGCTTCATCGCCCGCATGTTCCCCCGCCCCGGTCCCGGTTGTCGGCCACTATACTGAACGATACCGCATTTGCCAGCCCCGGCTCACTGCCGCCAACCGGCATTCCGGGGCTCGGCAGGCTTCTGCCGCAACCGGGAATTGCACCGGGCCGGCGCGGTCCTGAAGGCGGCAGAGTGCCAGGAATTCCACAGCGCCGACCGGACATGCCGACGCACACAGCGGCATTAACCTGTTCTTCACCCTGTTTCGGTGGTGTAACCATTGCATGACGGCTGCAGATTCGGGTGGAGGGAACAATGGCGGGATCGGTCAACAAGGTCATCATCGTGGGCAATCTGGGGCGCGACCCCGAGGTGCGCACCTTTCAGAACGGCGGCAAGGTGGTGAACCTGAACATCGCCACCTCGGAAACCTGGCGCGACAAGGCCAGCGGCGAGCGCAAGGAGCGGACCGAATGGCACCGCGTCTCGATCCTGAACGAGAATCTGGCCAAGGTGGCCGAGCAATATCTGAAGAAAGGCTCCAAGGTCTATATCGAGGGCCAGCTGGAAACCCGCAAATGGCAGGACCAATCGGGGGCCGAGAAATACACGACCGAGGTGGTGCTGCGCCCGTTCCGGGGCGAACTGACGCTGCTCGATGCCCGGTCCGAGGGCGGCAGCGGCTTTGCCGGCGACAGCGGCGGCTATGACGCCGGCCCGTCCGACCGTGGCACCGGCGGCGGTGGCAGTGGCGGCGGCAGCTATGCCCCGGCCGGCGGCGTCAACCGCGACATGGATGACGAGATTCCGTTCTGATCCTGCCCGCGTTCGCGCGATAGGCCTGACCCGGCCGGGCCGACTCGTCGCACCGCCGGACCCGGGTCCCGACCACGCCCTGCCAGCCGCCCGCCCTGCCTTGCCCTGCCCGACCAGGGCGGGCTGCGATTTTTTCCTTGACCGTTCAATCACCTGCCCCTTAGCTGCCCAGCGCGGAGATTTTTCGCGGACCGCCTGACCCCGACCCCGCCGGCAGACCTGCTGCCGGGCCGGGTGCCGTGCCGGGCATTTGATTCTGGGGGGATTTGACGTGGGCTTTTCTTCTTCGGCCATTCTTGGCGAATTGCGGATGAACACTTCGGTTGCGTCGCAGCCGCTGAACCCCGGCGTGACCGGGCTGGCCACCGGCGGCTTTGTCGTCGGCTGGACCTCGTTTCCGGGCGACGGCAACATCGCCGGGATCCTCGGCACCACCTATGGCGGAAGCGGCCTGCTCGCGGCACCGGTCAGGATCGAGGCGGTGCTCAATCCAACCGTCACCGGCGCGCAGACGGCGGTTGAGCTGATCGGGCTGGCCGCCGGTGGCTACATGGCCTTCTGGGATTCGACCGGTCAGGACGGATCGGGCAGCGGCATCTATGGCCAGCGCTACAATGATGCGGGCAACGCCGTCGGGCTGGAGTTCCGGGTGAACACCACCACCGCCGGCAATCAGGCCGCTGCGGCGTCGGTACAGATGAGCAACGGCAGCTTTCTGGTTACCTGGGAATCCGATGGCCAGGACGGATCTTCGGGTGGCATCTTCGCGCAGCGCTTTTCGGTCAACGGTGTGGCGCAAGGTGCCGAGTTTCAGGTCAACAGCTTCACCACCGACAATCAGTATGAACCCGATGTCGCAGCCCTGAGCGGCGGCGGCTCGGTGGCGGTCTGGACCTCGGACGGTCAGGACGGGTCGCAAACCGGCGTCTATGCCCAGATTCTGCGCCCGGTCGGCACGCCCCTCGGGACAGAGTTCCGGGTGAACGATGTCACCAACCTTGCCCAGGGTCAGGCTGCAGTGGCCGGATTGCCGGATGGCAGTTTCGTGATTGCATGGTCGTCGTTCGGGCAGGCGCCCGACAGTTCGCTGAACGGCGTCTATCTGCAGCGCTACAGCGCCATCGGGGTGCAGATCGGCGCGGAAACCCTTGTCAACACCACGACGGTGCTGAACCAGAATGCCCCGTCGGTGGCCACGCTGGAGGATGGCGGCTATGTCGTGGTCTGGCGAACCGATCAGCAGGACGGGTCGGGAACCGGCATCTATGGCCAGCGCTTCGATGCGGCCGGTCTGGCCGTCGGGGCCGAATTCCGGGTCAATACCACCACCGTGGCCAATCAGAACGAAGTGACAGTGGCGGCGCTGGCGGGTGGCGGCTTCGTGGTCAGCTGGGCCTCGGATGACGCAGCCAACAGCTCTGCCTTCGTCTTTACCCAGGTCTACGAGGCCGAGTTGCAGGGCACGGCAGCGGCAGACATCTTTGCCGGGCAGGCCTATGCCGACCGGGTCGACGGCCGCTTTGGCGTCGATATCCTGACCGGCAACGCCGGGGCCGATATCCTGTTCGGCGGCGGCGACAATGACGAACTGTACGGCGGCAGCGAAAATGACGTGCTGGACGGCGGCAGCAGCAATGACCGTCTGACCGGCAGCAGCGGTGCCGATCAGCTTTTGGGGGCCGGCGGCCGCGACAGTCTGTTCGGCGGCGCCGGCGATGACACGCTGACGGGCGGCGACGGCAATGACATCATGGTCGGCTCGTTCGGCGCGGATCAGCTGGACGGCGGTCTTGGCTCGGACATCTGGCGCTATCTGTCGACTGCCGATTCCACGGCAGGCCTGCTTGACGTGATCGCAAGTTTCGGCAGCGATGGCGTCGACCGGATCGATCTGGTGGGCATCGATGCCGATACCGCCGATCTGGCGGATGATGCGTTCGTGTTTGTCGGGGCCGGTCCGCTGCTGGCGGCGGGCGATCTGCAGGTGACCCTGCAGGGTGCCGACAGCATCGTCCGCGCCGATGTCGATGGCAACGGCATCGCCGATCTGGCGATTCTGGTTCTGGGGGCCACGCTGACCGCTGCCAGCTTTCTGTTTTAGCTGCGCGTTCACTGGCATTTTCAGGCGCGTCACCCGGCCAGCGCCTCGACGTCGCTGCGGTCATAAAACGCCCAGCAGGCGTGGTCTGTCGCGAGCAGGCGGCGGGCAATCGTCTGCACCTGCGGGTCAAGCCCGAGCTTGCGCGCGTTGCGCGACAGCAGCGGTTCCGACAAGCTGGCCGCCGCCGGGATGATGCTTGCCAGCGCCGCGCCGCCGCTGGCCACCACATCCTCATAGCGCAGCGTACGGTCCGGCAGATGATCGCGGTAGCGGGCAAAGCTGTAGTCGAGCAGGCACACCTGCCGGTCCAGCACATCCGGCAGCTGTCGCAGCCGGTTGGCCAGGTCCGGGTCCAGCCGTTCCGCCGCCGGGGCATGGCCATTCGCCACCGCCATCCCGGAATCGCGCCAGGACAACAGGACGCTCAGCGGGTTGCGGACGGTGGCATAGCAGTCGAACACGCGGGAAAGTTCGGGCAGGCGTGCGGTGAACATCGCCGGATGCTTGATGCACAGATCAAAGCTGCGGCGGTCGACGTTGGTCACGCTGATTTCGCGCCCGTCAAGGGCCGGACGGCGCGCCCCATCCACCACCTCGTCGGTCAGGGGGTTGCGTGGCACCCGGCCGGCGCTGGCCTTGCTGACCGCCCGGCCCTCGGTCAGGATCAGATGCCGCTGCCGGTCAAAGAACGCCACGACATGCGCCACGAAATCGGGACCGGCCGCGGCCAGCGCCGGCGGCGACATCGGTTCGTGCAGCGCCACCACGTTCGGCAACGCGCCAAGCAGGTTGCAGACCAGCGTGGTGCCGGATCGCGGCAGGCCGGTCAGGATGATGTTGCGCGGGCTGATGCCGTTCAGGATGCGCAGCACGGCGCGGCGTTCGGCCTCCAGCCCGTGCGCCTCGACCATGCGCCGCCCGCCCTGCAACAGGTGCGCGGCCAGCATCGCGTCAGCCCTCAGCCGCTGAACCGCCGCCGCCAGCGCACCGGGTTCCGCCAGCGGCATCAGGCAGGTCTGCCCGTCGATGCAGAAATCCCGGTTGCCGACGCCGTCGGGGCAGACGACCAGACAGCCCATCGCCATCGCTTCCAGCGCCGGCAAAAAGAACCCCTCCTGCGGCAAGGGCAGGGTCACGGCGATGCGGGCACTCGCCATCCGTTTCAGGAAAGCGTCGCGGGGAACCTGCGTGGTCTGACAATCGACGCTCAGTCCATGCGCGCGAAGCAGCACGGCCAGCGCCTGCGCCGTGCCCGGACACTTCAGCCCGGCAATGAACACATCGACGCTGCGATCCGCCGGCACCGGCAGGTCGGACGTCCGCAGCCCGAACGGCAGGTCATGCAGCGGCCCGTTGCAGCGCCCGGTCGCCGCCAGCGCCTGCCGCACCCCGGTACTGACGCAGACTCGGTCGGCGCGCCTGGCCAGGAACGCATGGCGCGGATCCCCGGGCGCGGCATGCCCCAGCCCCTGGATCAGGTTCACCACCGCCACCCGGTCCTCGGTCCCATCGGGCACGGCTGTCCAGTCGCTGCCGCCCAGCACCAGCACATCCGCTGCGTCGGGCGCGAATCCGTCAGTCAGGTCGGGGTCATTCTGCCAGGGATGGTCGGGCGCCGATCCGGGGGCCACGAAAATCCGCACCTGATAGGCGGGCGAGGCGCGGACATGATCGATGATGTCGGCCATCTTCAGATGACCGCCGGTGAACCGCCGGAAATTTCGGTAGAACTGCACGATCTTGGGCATCTGCAGCGCTACCCCCTGCCCCGGTCCGGCGCAGAGGGACCATGGATGGATTGGCTTTCACCCTCGCCACCCGCCCCGCCGGTCGACGTGATAGACCCGGGCCGGTCAGTTGGCCTGCCAGTGGCAGGACAACCGGCCCGTTGGCTGGAGGCGCAAGCCGCAAGCCAAGGGGGGTTGGGCCTGGACTGCACGCGCCAATCAGACCGCGCCTGCCTGGCTGGCGCGTCTTCGCGCCTGCCGAGGGCAGGTCGGCGCGGTCTGATTTGATTGAAATCCAATCCGACAAGACCAGAACCAGCCTGCCGGATATCAGTGTCCGGCAAGCAGGATGGCACAACTGTTCCGATCATTTCGACGGCTTGCGACAATCATTTCCAGGTTTCCATCAAAGTCATCCCGCGCTAGCAGCGCCGGTGTCGAAGCGCATCGGTCAGCACCGCCCGCACCACCGCCAGATCGACGCCGTCGGCGACAAACGCCGCCCCGATGCCGCGCGCCAGGATGAACCGCAGCTTGCCGTCCTGCACCTTCTTGTCCTGTGCCATCAGCGCCAGCAACCCGTCGGCGTCCGGCAGGTCGCCGGCAATGTCGGCCAGATCGATGCGCGTGCCCATGGCGCGCAGATGGGCGCGGACCCGGCTCGGGGCCTCCTGCGCGCAAAGCCCCAGCCGCTGGCTGACCTCGAACGCCAACACACAGCCGATGGCGACGCCTTCGCCGTGCAACAGCCGGCCGGAATAGCCGGTCGCCGCCTCCAGCGCGTGGCAAAAGGTATGGCCAAGGTTCAGAAGTGCCCGCTCGCCCTCCTCGGTTTCATCGCGGGCGACGATTCCGGCCTTCATCCGGACCGACCGGGCCACGGCGGTCTGGCGCAGCCCCGTATCGCCGCGCGCTATGGCCGGGCCGTTCGCTTCCAGCCAGTCAAAGAACGCCGCATCCCCCAGCAGCCCGTATTTCACCACCTCGCCGTAGCCGGCCAGAAAATCCCGCGGGGCCAGACTGGCCAGCAGGTCGATATCGGCCAGCACCAGCGCCGGCTGATGGAAGGCCCCGACCAGATTCTTGCCCTGCGCGGTGTTGATCCCGGTCTTGCCGCCCACGGAACTGTCGACCTGCGCCAGGAGCGTGGTCGGGATCTGCACGAACCGCACCCCGCGCCGCAGGATGGCGGCGGCGAATCCGGCAAGATCGCCGATCACCCCGCCGCCAAAGGCGACCACGACATCGCGGCGCTCGACCTTCTGACCCAACAGCCATTCGACGGTGCGCGACAGTTCGGCCCAGCCCTTGGTCGCTTCACCCGCCGGCAACGCCAAAGCCGCCATGCCGACCCCGCCCGCCGCCAGCCCGGCCTCCAGCGCCGCAAGATGCAGCCCGGCCACGGTCGCATCGGTGATCACCGCCACTTGGTTGCGGCGCAGCAGCGGTGCAATCTCGGCCCCGGCCCGGGCCAGCATGCCGCTGCCGATCCGCACGTCATAGGACCGCGCGCCAAGCGCCACCCCGACCACGTCTACCGCGCCAACGACCTCGGTCATGACCGGGGCTCGGCCTGGGCCAGAACTTGCGGCAGGCTCTTCACTGCTTTCAACACCTGTTCCGCCATATCCTCGACCGAGAAATCCGCCCGGCTGTCCACCGTCAGATCGGCCAGCGCATACGCCGGCACCCGGGCGACATGCAGCGCCCGCAGGGTCTCGCGCGGGTTCGGCGTGCGCAACAGCGGCCGCGTTGCCTTGTGCCGGACCCGCTGCCACAACAGGTCCAGATCGGCGCGCAGCCAGACCGATACCCCCCTGTCGGCAATCACCTGCCGGTTCTCGTCGGCCAGAAAAGCCCCGCCACCAGTCGACAACACCACCGGCGGGCCCTGCAGCAGCCGGCGCAGCACCTGGCTTTCCTTGCGGCGAAAGAACGCCTCGCCGTCGCTTTCGAAGATTTCGGCGATGCTCTGGTTGGCGGCCTTCACGATCTCGTCATCGCAATCCAGGAACGGCACCGCCAGAAGCCGCGCCAGCTGGGTGCCGACGGCGGTCTTGCCTGCCCCCATCATGCCGACCAGCACGATCGTTCTGTTCAACCGCCAGACCACTTTTCCCCCGAACCGGTCCCCGCCGCCCCGCCATCACCACCGCCAGCCGCCACTGGCCGCCACTGGCCGCCGGGCGGTGCCTTGCCGAGTGCGATCTTTCCCTACTGAATGGCGTGAACTTGCGGGGATTTCCATATATAATCGTGCGCAACCGACAGCGGTGCCGCAAGAGCACCGGGTCAGGCAGGGTCAGGGCAACAGGCGCGGCAGAAGGCAGGGCATGATGGGACTGTTTATCAAGGTGCTGCTGGGACTGGTGCTTGTCGCTTTTCTCGGGCTGACACTGTATGCCTATCTGGGTGATCTGTCGCCCGACCAGTCAACGATTGTGAAACCGGTGATTTTGAATGTGGACCGTTAGACGTCAACTGTTGTTGCCAGGACTTTTTGCACTGATCGCCGTCCCCGCCGGGGCCGAAGCGCCGTTGTCGGCAATCGACTGGCTGTCGCAATCTGTGGCCACGCCCATCGCCCTGCCGCTGCCGCAGGCCGGCCGGACCGAACCGCCGGTCACCAAGGGCGCGCCGCCCGAAGACATTTCGGTGCAACGGATCGACGGGCCGTCCGACGATGCGGTCGGCTTGCTGCCGGGATCAGTCACCGGGCTGCCGCGCGACCTGTGGGGTCCAAGCCCGTCCGAGCTTCTGGTTGGGCTGATCCGCGCCGACACCGGTGACAGCCTGCCGGCCCTGCGCGGGCTGCTGTACACGCTGTTGCTGGCCGAACTGGCACCACCGGTCGATTCGGACGCGCGCGGGCTGCTGTTTCTGGCCCGCGTCGACCGCCTGCTGGATTTCGGGGCGCTGGATCAGGCGCGGGCTCTGTTGGATCAGGTCGGGGCCGATCAGCCGGAAACCTTTAGGCGCTGGTTCGACGTCGCACTGCTGTTGGGTGAGGAGGATCGCGCCTGCGCCACCATGCGCGCCCTGCCCGATGTCGCGCCAACCTATCCGGCCCGCATCTTCTGTCTGGCCCGTGGCGGTGACTGGACCGCCGCCGCCCTGACCCTGCAATCGGCCCGGGCCCTTGGCGACATCACATCCGAGGAAGAGGCGCTGTTGTCGCGTTTTCTCGACCCGGAGCTTTACGAGGGCGAGCCGGCGCTGCCGACACCGACCCGACCATCGCCCTTGGTCTGGCGGATGCTGGAGGCGATCGGCCAGCCGATGGCGACCAATGCGCTGCCGCTGGCCTTTGCCCAGGGCGACCTGCGCCCGACCACCGGCTGGAAAGCCCAGATCGAGGCGGCAGAGCGGCTGACCCGCTCCGGGGCGCTGCCGCCGAATCGCCTGCTGGGGCTTTACGATGCCCGCAAGGCGGCGGCGTCGGGCGGTGTCTGGGACCGGGTGGCGGCTGTGCAGGCATTCGATGCGGCCTTTGTCGCAACCGACAACGCGGCGGTGGCGGCAACCCTGCCAAGGGTCTGGGATCAGATGGCCGGGATCGGGTTGCAGGTGGCGTTTGCCGAACTCTACGGCGAGGGCCTGGCCAAGCTGCCGCTGACTGGCGCAGCCGCCGACCTTGCGTTCCGGATCGGGCTGTTGTCGCCGGCCTATGAGGCCGTGGCACTGTCCGGACCGCCCGCCGGCGCCGACCCCTCGGGCGAGGCGGCGTATCTGGCGGCGGTCGCACGCGGCGACCCCGGCAAGGCGACCCCACCCGAAGGCATCGGCACCGCCATCCGCAATGGTTTCGCCGGGCGCGACCTGCCGCCCGCCCTTGCCGCCCTGATCGCCGAGCGTCGGATGGGCGAGGCGATCCTGCGGGCCAGCGCCATGATCGCGGGCGGTGCCGGCGGCGATCTGGGCCGGATCAGCGACGGGCTGGCCTGTCTGCGCGCCGTCGGGCTGGAGGATGTGGCCCGGCGAACGTCGCTGCAACTGCTGCTTCTGGACCAGCGGGGCTAGGGTGCAGCGCTGGATCTCCGCGTTTCTGGAGGCGCAGGCCGCCGAACGCGATGCCGCGCGCAACACAAGGCTGGCGTATGGCCGCGATCTTCTGGACTTTTCCGGCTGGCTGGCGCTTCGCGGGCTGGATTTCACCAGTTGCCAGCGCACCGGGGTCGAGGCCTATCTGATCCATTGCGATGCCCTGGGCCTGTCGCGCGCCACCCGGGCGCGGCGGCTGTCGGCGATCCGGCAACTGTACCGCTTTGCTTACGAGGAAGGTTGGCGGCCCGACAATCCGGCGATCCAGATCCGGGGCCCCGGCAAGGACAAGCGGCTGCCAAAAACCCTGACGCTGGATCATGTCGAGGCGTTGTTGCAGGCCGCACGCAACAGCCGGACCGACCGGCTGCGCAATGTCTGCCTGATGGAGCTTTTGTATGCCACCGGCATGCGGGTCAGCGAACTGGTCACACTGCCGGTCAGTGCCGCGCGCGGCGATCCGCGCATGCTGCTGGTGCGCGGCAAGGGCGGCAAGGAACGCATGGTGCCGCTGTCATCGCCGGCGCGGGCGGCGCTGGCCGAATGGCTGGTGGCGCGCGATACCGCCGACGATGTGGCGCGGCTCGCCGGCGCAACCCCGTCGCGCTATCTGTTCCCGGCGCGCGAGGCGGGCGGCCATGTCTCGCGGCAGAAATTCTACCTGCTGATCAAGGGCTGGGCGCTGGTGGCGGACATCGATCCGGCCACGGTCACGCCGCACACGCTGCGCCATGCCTTTGCCACGCATCTGCTGGCCGGTGGTGCCGATCTGCGGGTGATCCAGACGCTCCTGGGTCACGCCGACATTTCCACCACCGAGATCTACACCCATGTGCTGGACGAACGGCTGAAGGCGCTGGTGCTGGAACATCACCCCTTGGCACGCGACGGCTGACCCCGCGCGCATTGCAGAACCTGTGCGCCGTCCCGGTTCAAAGGATGAAGTCGGCGGCGTCCAGCACCATGGCCCCGGTCAGCTGGATCGCCATGTCGGGCCCCAGCGTCCCCGGCATGTTCACATAGACCAGGGTGGTGCCGCCGCTGACGACCGCCCGCACCTGGCTGTTGCCGGTAAACGGCCCGGCACCGATGAAGACAAAGGCATTGTCCCCGCCGCCCGCAATAGCATCGATCGCCGACAGGTCGATCCGGTCGACTCCGTTGGCATTGAAATCGGTGATGATGTCGCGGTCGCCGGCGGTGACGCCCGACTCGTTGATCGCGTTGAACTTGAACACGTCGTTGCCGATACCGCCGGTCATCAGATCGCGGCCCTGATTGTTGATCAGCGCCACCCCGCCGATCAGCACGTCATCGCCGCTGCCACCTTTCAGCACATCCTGCCCGAACGCACCGATCAGCGTGTCATTGCCCGCGCCCCCCGATAGCGTGTCGGAGCCGTTCCACGAGGTGATGACATTGCCCAGCCCGTTGCCCGTCAGCGTCATCGCGATGAAGTGATCGTTGAGCAGGTTCTCGACATTGGCGTATCCGGCCAGCGAAAAGCCGGGCAAGCTCCAGAATGTCGGAATTATGATGGTATCCATCCCGCCGCCAGCCAGTTCCACGATGGTATCGGTCGCGCCGTCGGACAGCTGATAGGTATCATCGCCCCTGCCCCCGACCAGCAGATTGCTGCCACCACCGCCGAACAGCGTATCGTTGCCGTCCAGCCCATAGGCGCTGTCATCCTTGGCGCTATTGGCGCCCACGCCGTCATCGCCCGAGGTGCCGAATTGGCCATTGCCAATGTTCGGGGCCAGCGTCGCCACCGAAACATCCCGGTTGGAAAACCGCAGCGTCTCGACATTCACCACGGTATCGCTGCCATCGGGCGATCCGGCGCGATTGTCAGTCACGGTAACTGTGCCGCCCTGCACGGTGATGGTGTATTGCGCGCGGGTGCCGGAATAGACCGCGATATCGGCACCGGGGCCAAACACCGAGGTATAGGCCAGCCCGCCATCCAGCGTATCATCGCCGCCGCCGCCCTGCAGCGTGTCGATGGCGTCATCGGCCATGAACCAGTTGTTGCCCGCGTCGCCGGTGAAGGTGAAGCCGGTGCCGTTCAGGATGAAGAAATGCAGCAGTTCATATTTCTCAAACCCAACGTAGCGGCTGGTAAAGCTCACATCGGTCAGATCGACATTGTCCAGAAACATCAGCGTATCAAAGCCGTTGCCGCCAAAGGCCCGCGCCAGCCCCAGATCGCCGATCTTGACGACATCATTGCCGCCCCGGGCGATGATGTAGTCTGCCCCGCGATCGCCCAGCCCGTCGCCGATCACATTGGCATAGTCGTCGCCGGTGATGCGGTCAGCCGAGCCGGTGCCGATGATGTTCTCGACATTGGTCAGTTGCAGCGTGCCGTTGCCATAGGGATTGACCCCGGTGTGGGTGGACAGATCGACGATCAGCTGGCGCGTGATCGAATTGGGGTTCAGAATGTTGCTGCGCGGCTGAAAGCTCATGGTGTCGATCCCGGCACCGCCATCGAAGATGATGGTGCCGTTGCCGAGTTTCACCAAACGGTCATCGCCCAAGCCGCCGGTAACCGAATTGTCGCCCGTGCCCATGTCGAAAACGTCGTTGGCGATGCCGCCGAAGGCGTTGCTGCCGCCGTCGGTCAGATCGACAAGACCGGAATAGGGATCGGCATTGGCCGGCGGGTCGATGAAACTGGCAAAGAACACATCGGGATCAACCGGCGCAAAGCCGCTGAACTGGATGATGATGTTGCCGTTGATATCTTCAAGCCAGAAACCAGTAATGTCGGATTTCGGCGCGCCACCGATCCCGAACGGGTTCCCCATCAGATTCATGTGCAGCACCGGGTTGCCCAGACTGTCCAGATAAGTGACATCGGTCACGGTTGCCGATGACAGCACCGTCCCGTCCGGCAGTGTGACAGATTGGGTGGTCAACGCGCTGTTCGTCGTCGTCGAGTTGTCGAATTTCACCATTGCTTCGATTTGGGCACGCATGTCGACAAGGTCGCGAAGAGAAAGACCTTGAAAATACATATTTGCGACCGACATCTAAAACCGCTTTCACTTAAGAATTGATGCAATCCATTCGTACGCCGTCAGGGAACAATACCACACGGTCCCGATTCACGCAAACGGCCTTTGCCCGGCTGATGACTCCATCACTTCGTCATGAACGGAGCCTCGAAGTCAAAAGAAATCGATCAGCCCCGCCAACCCGACGGTATCGACGAACCCATCCAGATTGAGCACGTCGCCGCCGCCGAATCCCAGCACGATGGTCCCGCCGACCACAGTAGCGAAACTGGCCACCACCTGCGCCCCGGTCATCACCGCCCCACCCCACAGCCCGTCATCCAGCGCGATGCGGTCAGCCTCGGCGACCGAGAAATCCATCACCCGGTCACGCCCGGACCCATCGGCAAACACAAAAGTATCGCCGTGCAGCCCGCCAAAGATGCAGTCATTGCCGGCGCCGCCGTCCAGCCGGTCGAACCCGCCAGCCCCCCGCAGATTGTCGGCCCCGCCGGCACCTGCCAGCCCATCACTGCCGCCCGCGCCCCTGATCACATTGGCACCGCTGTTGCCGGTCAGCGCGTTCGCCGCGCTATTGCCGGTCAGCCGCAACGCCGCCACTCCCAGCAACCGCGCGTCCGCCACACCCGACAGCAGTTGCAGGCCGCCCGACGTATGAAACTCGGTCCCGCTGACCAGATCCAGCTTGACGTTGCCCGCCGACAGATCGACCACGACCTGCGACACCTGCGCACCTTGGGTGATCTGCACTGCCACACCGGCCGCCGCCGCCGTGGCAACGCCGTAGCCGCCCGCCGCTTCGGTGACATCGCTGGCCACACCGATGGCAAAGGTGGTGCCCGCCGTCGCCTCGCCGACCGTATAGAAATCATTGCCGTTGGCGTCGTTGTAAGCGACCCCGGTCAGAAACACCGCCGTGCCGGTCCGGGCAAAGGCCTGCGTCGCCATCGAGGCGTTGTAAGTGGTGCCGTTATAGGTGAACTGCCCCTGCTCCTGCCCGATGCCGACCTCGCGGAAGCCGTTGTTCAGAATGTTCTGCCGGTGGCCGGCGCTGTCGAACAGCCCGGCATGGTGGCCATCGATGGCCGCCGTCAGATTGACGCTGCCGGTGGTGCCCGACCAGGCGATGTTCTCGCCCCAGGTCCAGCTGCCGGCAAAGACATAGCCGGCACTGGTCATGCGCTGGCCGGGATCGGTGCCATTGACACCGGTGTGGCTGAAAATGTCGGTCTGCAGCATCCAGGCCGAATGCGCCCCGGCCGCCTGATCCAGATCATCGTCGGCGGCCAGCACCTGCCGGGCAGAACCGTTCAGGGTGCCGGGTGCCAGGTTCTTGTTCAGATCGATCCCGTAGCGCGCCGCCTCGGCCAGCGGGTCCAGCCGGGCGCGGTTCACCAGTTCCAGAAAATACTGCTCGTTGGCGGTCAGGGTCATGCTTGGTCATCCTTGTCCGGAGCCGGACCGGTCTGCGGGCGCAGCGGTGCGGGTTTGGCCGCAATTTTGGGTGACGAGTGTGCCGAAACCAAGGCCCGATCCCGGCGAAAGTGGCGCGGACCGGCTGGCGCGCCGGCGAAGCGCCGATTGCGGCAAGTGGGTTCGGCGACAAACCGCCCCGACAAGGTGCGGCCCTGAACGGGAAGAGCCTTGAACGATTCTCCGCCCCCGCCACACGCTCTGCCGGTTGATGGACGTGCCCGGGCCGATCAGGTGGCCGTCCGGGGGACGGACAACCGGCCCGTTGCTTGGAGGCGCGAGCCGGAGAGCAAGGGAGGCTGGGCCGGGTGCCGTGGTCGGGAAATCAGGCCGTGCCTGCCTGGGCTGGCGCTCTACCCGCGCCTGCCCAGGCAGGCAGGCGCGGCCTGATTTGATTGAAATCAAATCCGGCAGGAAAAACAAAAGGATCGCGGTAAAAGTCAATGTGACGTACGAAAAACGGCCCAACTGCTCCCCTCACATTGAAGAGACGCAACAGCGCTTTCCGGATTTCCACCCAAAGATCACCACGGCTCAGCGCGACCGGAACAACCCGCCCAGAATGCCGCGCACCAGTGCCTGCCCGGACCGGCTGCCCAATTGCCGCGCCAGCGACTTGGCGAACACCTCGCCCACCGAATCGCTGCGGCTGCTGCGTGGTGCTGCGGGTTTGGGGCCGCCGTCATAGCGCCGTCCCGCCTTGAATTCGCGGTCCAGTTCGGCCTGCGCCTCGGTCTTTTCCCCCGCCGCCGCCTCTGCCGCCGCCTCTGTCGCCGCCTCTGCCGCTTTTCCGGCTCGCTCCCGCAAAAGCTCGAACGCCGACGCCCGGTCCAGCAGCACCTCGTACTTGCCGGCCAGCGGCGAGCCCGCGATCACCGCCCGGCGCTGGTCCGGCGTGATCGGCCCCAGGTGCGATTGCGGCGGCCGGATCAGCGTGCGCTCGACCATGCCGGGAATGCCCTTGGCCTCCAGCATCGACGTAACCGCCTCGCCGGTGCCGACCTCCTTGATCGCAATCTCGGTGTCAAAGCGCGGGTTGGGGCGGTAGTTCTGTGCCGCCCGCGCCAGATCTTTCTGATCCTTGCCGGTAAAGGCGCGCAGGGCGTGCTGCACCCGGTTGCCCAACTGGCCCAGGATATCCTCGGGCACGTCCGCCGGATTCTGCGTGATGAAATACACCCCGACCCCCTTGGACCGGATCAACCGCGCCACCTGTTCCACCTTGGCAATCAGGGCCCTGGGCGCATCGGTGAACAGCAGATGCGCCTCGTCGAAGAAAAACACCAGCTTCGGCTTGTCGGGGTCGCCGACCTCGGGCAACTCCTCGAACAACTCCGACAACAGCCACAACAGGAAGGTGGCATAGAGCCGGGGCGAGGCCATCAGCCGGTCGCCCGCCAGCACCGATATCCGCCCGCGCCCGTCTGCGTCGCACAGCATCAGGTCCGACAGCGCCAGCGCCGGCTCGCCGAACAGATGGGTGCCGCCTTCGTTCTCCAGCACCAAGAGCCGGCGCTGGATGGTGCCGATGGTCGCCGGCGCGACGTTGCCATAGCGCAGCGAGATCGCGTCAGCATGTTCGCCGATCCAGACCAAGAGCGCCTGCAGGTCCTTCAGGTCCAGCAGCGGCAGCCCCTCCTCGTCCGACAGGCGGAACGCGATGTTCAGCACGCCTTCTTGCGCCTCGCTCAGCTCCAACAGGCGGCCGAGCAGCAGCGGCCCCATTTCGGCTACCGTGGTGCGCACCGGGTGACCCTGTTCGCCGAACAGGTCCCAGAAGATGACGGGAAAGGCGCGGTAGGCATGATCCGCCATGCCGATGGTCGCCACCCGCTGCATGAACGGCGCGTGCAGCTTGCCCGCCGGATCACCGGCCACCGCCAGCCCGGCCAGATCGCCCTTCACATCCGCCAGGAACACCGGTACCCCGGCGTCAGAAAAACCCTCGGCCAACCCTTGAAGGGTGACGGTCTTGCCGGTGCCGGTTGCCCCGGCGATCAGACCATGCCGGTTGCCGTATTTCAGCAAAAGGTTCTGCGCCGCCGCATGGCCTTCGCCGCCGCCACCCAGGAAAATGCTGTCTGTCAGGGTCAATGGATCGGTCCTTCCGGTTTTGTTCGTTCATTGGTCGCGCCCAAAATACAATGTTAACCCATATCTGCCAGTCTGATCCCATTCGGGCGGCGTCCTCTTCGCCCGGGTGTTACTTCCTCCCTGTCAGACTGGCCGCGCCCTAATCAGGCGCGGCCCTTTTTGTTAGCGATATCAATCCGTCAAAGCCCGACATTCCGGTTGACGCACGCCGCGAATGACCTTAGCGTTCCGGTTACATAAGTCGGCCAGTCCGACGGGGAGAAAAAACGGGGAAAGGGTGCGGCGACGCGCCCTTTTTCGTTGCGCACATCGAGTACGCGTGTGGCCCGGCGGCGTCCGGGATCACGAAAACCCGGCAGGCGGCAAGATTCCGCCTCTGCCCGTGCCCGGTATGCGGTTTTCCGGCCTGACAGCCCGCCGGGGCCATGCTAGATCGCTGCTCCAACAGTCTGGAAAACCATTGGGAACCATGATGATCGATCTGAAGATGCGGCTGGCACTGGTGCTGACCCTTGGTCTGGCGGGTTTCGCGTCAGCGCAGGAAACCCCGGCCCCGGCTGATCCGGCCGTTCCCGCCGCCACCACACCCGCCCCCGTGATCGGCGACGCAGTCACCCCAGCCGCTGATGGTCTGGCCATCGGCGAGGAAGTGCCGGCCGACGGTGCCGGTGCCACCTATACGCAGGAAGTATTCGGCGACTGGGCGCTGAACTGCGTGCGGTCCGAGGAAGGCGATGACCCCTGCCAGCTTTATCAGCTCTTGAAGGATGACGCGGGCAATGCCGTGGCCGAGGTCAGCCTGTTCGCCCTGCCCGCCGGGCAGCAGGCCGTGGCCGGTGCTACCATCGTGACCCCTCTGGAAACGCTGCTGACCGAGGATATCGTCATTCAGGTCGATGGCGGCAAAAGCAAGCGCTACCCCTTTACCTGGTGCAGCCCGATCGGCTGCGTCGCGCGCGTCGGCTTCACCGCCGAGGACGTCACCGCCCTGAAGGCCGGGGCCAAGGCGGCGTTGATCATCGTGCCGGTGGCCGCGCCGGATCAGAAGGTCAACCTGAACCTGTCGCTGACCGGATTCACCGCCGGGTTCGATGCGGTGGCCAAACTGGTCAAGCCGTAAGGCCTGACGATACGCCACCGCAACGCCCGGGCAACCGCCCCGGCACCGCGGGCCTATTGATACCGCGCCGCCTCGGCCGCCAGCGCCGCCCCGAAACAGGCATCGCCATCGCTGGCGCGCGCCAGCAATGACGCCTGCCCGCTGACAGGGATCCGCAGCAGGATACGCCGCAGCAGGTCGGATTGCCCCTTTGGGCTGGCGGCAAAACGCTCCGCCGCGATCAGCTGTTCCGACGGTGTGCCCGCCACCATCAGCCCGCGGTAACCACCCAGCCCGGCAAACGCCGTCTCGGCGCAGATATCGGCGGTTTCGGGGCACAGCGCGGCGCAGAGCCCGTCCACCGGCTCGGCTACTGCCGCCGACTGGACCCAGGCCGCCCGCGCCATCTCGTCATCCGCCAGACCGGCCATCGCGCGCTGCGGATCGCCCGGCACGAACGCCGCCGCCTCGGCCTGTGCCTGCGCTGCCAGCGTGCCCAGATCGCTGTTGCGCATCGCCACGTCCCACATTGCGAACCGCATCGCCGCCGGATAATCCGGGCTGGCACCCAGCCCCAGCAGCCCCGGCTTGTAGCGCGCCATCAGGGCCAGCACCGCCACCCGCGCCGCCCGCGCCTCGCCGGCCGCGATAAACTGCAGCACGATCCCGGGCTCGGCCTCGACCGACCACAGCCCGACCCACAGCGCCGCCAGCGGCACCTCTGCCGCCGCCAGCCGCATCCAGTTCTGCCCCGACATGCCGCCCGGCGCCCGGATCAGCGCCAGCCGTTCGGCCCGGGATATCCCGGACAGATAGGGACCCTGCAGGCTGGGGGTCTTGTCGATCAGCCCCAGCAGCACCTGCGCCGCCGGATTGCCGCCCGCCGCCAGTCCGCCGAGATCGGCCAGCGCCGCCGCTTCGTCATCCTGCAGCCAGCTTTCGACCGCCGCCAGAAACGCCGGGTCGGACTGGCCGGCAATCTCCTGCGCCACCTCCTGCGCCATACCCGGGCGCAGCGCCGCCATCAGCATCAGAACAGCCGCAATCCAGCGCATCGTCATCCCCCCTCCGGCCAACGGGCAGGCGCTTGCCGCGACCGGCCCGGTTCAGGCAGCAGCGACCGCGCGCCCGGTCATCACCTTGATCAGGTGCGCCCGATAGGCCGCATTGCCGTGCAGGTCCTCGATCAGCCCGTCCGCGTCTGCCGTCAGCCCGGCCAGCGCCGCAGCCGTGAAACCGGCCGACAGCGCCGTTTCCGCCGCGCTCCAGCGGAACACCCCGCCGTTCGACGCGCCGGTGACCGCCACCCGTACCCCGCCCGCGAACCTTGCCACGAAAACCCCGACCAGGGCAAAGCGCGAGGCCGGCTGCACGAACTTTTGATAATTTGCCTGTAGCGGCACCGGGAACTTCACTTCGGTGATGATCTCGCCCGGTTCCAGCGCCGTCTCGAACATGCCCTGAAAGAAATCATCCGCCATGATCTCGCGGGTATTGGTCACCACCATGGCGCCAGAGCCCAGCACCGCCGCCGGATAGCAGGCCGCCGGATCGTTGTTGGCCAAGGAGCCGCCGATTGTGCCGCGGTTGCGCACCGCCGGATCGCCGATGCCGCGCGCCAGCGCCGTCAGCGCCGGATAGGCCCCCGCCGCCGCCGCCACCGCCGCATGCGTGGTGCCGCCGCCGATGCAGACCCGGCCGGCATCATCGACGCACACCCCCTTGATCTCGGCCAGCCCCGACAGCGCCACCAGCACCGCCGGGCTGGCCAGCCGGCTTTTCAGCGCCGGGATCAGCGTCTGCCCGCCACCCAGCGCCAGCGCATCCTCGGCCGCCATCGCGGTGACCGCATCGGCCAGCGTCGCGGGTTTCACGAATTCGAAACTGTACATCCTGTCTCTCCTGTTGGGGTCGGCAGTCCCGCCCGGGCGGAACCGCGCCTCGCCTCTGTCAGCCCTGCATCGCCGCCCATACCCGCGCCGGGCTCAGCGGCATGTCGATGTGGGTCACCCGCTTGCCCGCCCGCTGCAGCGCATCGACCACGGCATTCACCACCGCCGGCGGCGATCCGATCGCCCCGGCCTCGCCGCAGCCCTTGGCCCCCAGCGGATTGTGCGTGCACGCCGTCACGCAAGAGGTGTCGGTGTGATAGAACGGCAGGTCATCGGCGCGCGGCATCGCGTAATCCATGTAGCTGCCGGTCAGAAGCTGGCCATTGCCGTCATACGACCCCAGTTCCAGCAGTGCCTGCCCGATGCCCTGCCCCACGCCGCCATGCACCTGACCGTCGACGATCATCGGGTTGATGACGTTGCCGAAATCATCGGCGCAGGCAAAGCGCATGATCTGCACCTTGCCGGTATCGGGATCGACCTCGACTTCGCAGGCATAAGCCCCGGCGGGAAATGTGAAGTTGGCCGGATCATAGAACGCGGTCTCCTCCAGCCCCGGTTCCAGCGTTTCCAGCGGGTAGTTGTGCGGCACATAAGCCGAAAACGCGATCTCGCCGAAGCTTTTCTTCTTGTCGGTCCCGGCCACCGTGAACGACCCGTCCTCGAACACGATATCGCCTTCCGCTGCCTCCAGCATGTGCGCCGCGATCTTGCGGCCCTTGGCGATGATCTTGTCGACCGCCTTGACCATGGCCGAACCGCACACCGCCAGCGACCGCGAGCCGTAAGACCCCATGCCGAACGGGATCTTCGAGGTGTCGCCATGCACGATGTCGATGCTGCTGGCCGGTATCCCCAGCTTGTCCGACACGATCTGGGCAAACACCGTCTCGTGCCCCTGCCCGTGGCTGTGCGCGCCGACCATAACCGAGATGTTGCCGGTGGCGTTCACCCGCACCGTCGCTGCATCATAGAGGCCAACCCGCGCCCCCAGCACGCCCACCAGATGCGACGGCGCAATACCGCAAGCCTCGATCCAGGTCGACAGGCCCAGCCCGCGCCACTTGCCGCGCGCCCGGCTTGCCGCAACCCGGCCCTCGAACCCGGCCTTGTCGGCGATCACTTCCAGCTTGTCGAGCGTCGCCTGATAGTTGCCGGTGTCGTAGACCAGCCCGACCGGACTGGCATAGGGGAACTGATCCGGCGTCAGCAGGTTGCGCCGCCGCATCTCCCAGGGATCAATCCCCAGTTCGCGCGCCGCCTTGTCGACCACCCGCTCGATGGAATAGGTCGCCTCGGGCCGCCCGGCCCCGCGATAGGCATCGACCGGGGCAGTATTGGTGAACACCGCCTTCAGGTTCACATAGACCAGCGGCGTCTTGTACGGCCCCGACATCAGCGTGCCATGCAGGAACGTCGGGGTGACGGTGGCGAAGTTGGACAGATAGGCCCCGACATTGGCCAGCGTTTCGGTGCGCAGCGCCAGCATCTTGCCGTCCATGTCGGTGGCCAGCTGGATCGTCGTCACATGGTCGCGGCCATGCGCATCACCCAGGAACGATTCCGACCGGTCCGCCACCCACTTCACCGGCCGTTTCAGCCGCTTGGCCGCCGCCAGCACCACCGCTTCCTCGCCGTAGTGATAAATCTTCGACCCGAAACCGCCGCCGACATCGGGGGCGATCACCGTCAATTTGTTCTCGGGAATCGCCATCACGAACGCCGCGATCAACAGCCGCGTCAGATGCGGGTTCTGCGACGTGGTATACAGCTTGTAGTCCCCGGTTCCCGGATCATAATCGCCGATTGAGGCGCGCGGCTCCATCGCATTCGGGATCAGCCGGTTGTTCACCAGATCCAGCGTCGTCACATGCGGTGCCGACTTGAACGCCGCGTCAACCGCCGCCCGGTTGTCCTCGATCCAGCCCCAGTCGAAGCAGACGTTGTTGCCGATCTCGTCATGCACCCGGTGATCCGGGTTGGCGACCGCCGCCGCCATATCCA
Organism: Paracoccaceae bacterium; assembly: GCA_031401675.1. GTDB lineage: Bacteria > Pseudomonadota > Alphaproteobacteria > Rhodobacterales > Rhodobacteraceae > JANNRR01. Next base: position 22,245 of record JANNRR010000152.1, on the reverse strand, counting down.
CAATCGCCGGCAACTCCTCGATATCGGCCACGACGGCTTCCGCTGCGTCGCGCGCCTGCTCGACAGTCTCGGCCACCACGGCGGCATAGGCGTCGCCGACATGGCGCACCTTGCCATGCGCCAGCACCGGACGCTTGGGCTCCTTCATCGCCTCGCCGCCGCGCGACTGGATCAGCCAACCCGCCGGGTTGCCGCCCATGCCGGTGAAATCCTCGCCGGTGAACACTGCCAGCACGCCGGGCATCGCCTCGGCCGCACGGGCGTCGATTTTGCCGATCCGGCCATGTGCCACGTTGGATCGCAGAAAGACGACATGGGCCTGACCGCGCAGATCGATGTCGTGGGTATAGCGTCCGGCCCCCGTCAGAAACCGAATATCCTCGCGCCGCTTGGTGCTGGCACCGATGCCGCCATCTTTAGGCATGGTCATTCCTCCCTGAATTTCCAAAAGCGGTGGGGTCAAACCCCACCCTACCCCGTCTGCGCAGGCCGGGGTTCACCCCGCCACTCGCCTCACTCCGCCGCCATCGCGTGTGCATCCTGCCCGCTGGCCGCAAGCACCGCCTTGACGATGTTGTGATAGCCGGTGCAGCGGCAGATGTTGCCCTCCAGATAATGCCGAACCTCGGCCTCGCTCGGCTTCGGGTTTTCCGCCAGCAGCGCCGCCGCGCTCATCACCATGCCCGGCGTGCAAAAGCCGCACTGCAGTCCGTGATGGTCCTGAAACGCCTGCTGCAGCACACTCAGCGAGCCATCGGCATTCGCCATGCCCTCGATGGTGGTCACCGATGCCCCGGCCACATCCTGCGCAAACACTGTGCAGGCCTTGACCGCCACCCCGTCCAGATGCACGACGCAGGCGCCGCACTGGCTGGTGTCGCAGCCGATATGGGTCACGGTCAGTCCCAGCCCCTCGCGCAGGAATGCCGACAGCAGCGTCCGCCCCTCGGTCTCGCCGGAAACGGCCCTGCCGTTCACGGTCATCATGACTTTCGTCATCGCATCCTCCCTTGTCATTGCCCGCAGTTAAGCACGGGATTCCGGGTTTGAGAACCATGTCCTGCGTCCCGGCACAAAATAGCCGGTTTCTCATTCAACTTTTTGGTTGATTCAGGAAGCCGCCAATGCTATTCACCGCCATGGCTGCCCCGGACATCGCCCCCCGCCTGACCGAGATTCTCAAGGCTGTCAGCGATCCGACCCGGCGGGCGATCCTGACCCTGCTGGTACAACACGGTGCCACCCGGGTGACGGATCTGGCGGGGCAGTTCGATATGAGCCTGAATGCGGTTTCCAAGCACATCAAGCTGCTGGAGGCGGCAGGACTGGCCCGCCGCCGCACGGCCTGGCGCGAACATCTGATCGAGGCCGACCTGAGCGTCGTCGCCGAGATCGACCGCTGGTTCGCCGATCTGCGGCTGATCTGGGACATGCGACTGGAAAAACTCGACACGCTTCTGACAAAGGAAACGCCCGATGACTGACCTCAGCCTGACCGCCCGCCGCACCATAAAGGCCCCGCCGCAAAAGATATTCGAGGCCTGGCTAGACCCCGCCATGATGACGCGGTTCATGTCGCCCGGCCCCGACATGCATGTGCGCGAAGCGCGCTGCGACCCAAAGGTCGGCGGCACGTTCTTCGTGATGATGGTGGGCGACAAGGACTATCCGCATTCCGGCACCTTCCGCGAAATCACCCCCTATTCGCGGCTGGTCTTCACCTGGGAAGCGCCGTGGTCGGCCCCCGGCACCACGGTTGAAATCACCCTGACCCCGGTCACCGGCGGCACCGAAGTGGTGCTGACCCATGTCAAGTTCTTGTCCGAGGAGGCGCGCGAAAGCCACATGAAGGGCTGGACCGGCATTCTGGCCAAACTGGAACAGGCGGTGGCCTAGGATGGACCGGCACGTCGTTTCCCGCACCGACTGGCTGGCCGCCCGCACCGCACTGCTGGCCGAGGAAAAGGCCTTTACCGCCGCCCGCGACGCCCTGTCCGCCAAACGCCGCGCCCTGCCGCTGGTGGCGGTCGAAAAACCCTACCGCTTCGCCACCGAACAGGGTGAGGCCAGCCTGGCCGACCTGTTCGCCGGCCGCAGCCAGTTGATCGTCTACCACTTCATGTACGGCCTGGATTACACCGAGGGCTGCCCGTCCTGCTCGTTCTGGGCCGACAATTTCGACGGAGTGCAAGCGCACCTCGCTGCCCGCGACACCACACTGGTCTGCATCTCGAAAGCCCCGCTTGACCAGTTGCTGGCCTACCGCGCCCGCATGGGTTGGCACTTCCCCTGGGCCTCGGCCGGTGCCAGCGGCTTCAACGAGGATTTCGCGGTATCCTTCATCCAAGGTGAACCCGGCGGCAGCTACAATTACGCGCCCCGCACCGGCAAGAATGCCGAATACCCCGGCCTCAGCACCTTCCTGCGCGACGGCACCCGGGTGCTGCACAGCTATTCCACCTATGCCCGCGGCCTCGACATGGTGAATGGCGCCTACCACCTGCTCGACCTTACCCCGCTGGGGCGACAGGAACAGGGCCTGCCCTTCCCGATGTCCTGGGTCCGCCGCCACGACCGCTACTGACCGAAGCCGCTTCACCGCGCACCGTCCGCCGGTTGCGCCTGCCCTGCACCTGCCAAAGAAAGGAAGAGACATGTCCAAGATTACCGGGGGCTGCGCCTGTGGTGCCGTCCACTTTGAAACCGAGGCCGAGCCGATGATGGCCGGCCATTGCCAATGCAGAAAATGCCAGACCCTGTCGGGTGCCGGCCACGCCACCTTTGCCGCCTTTCCGGCGGCAGCGGTCAAGCTCAGCGGCGCGCTGGTCGCCTGGTCCTACACCGCCGACAGCGGCAATCAGGCGACGCGCCGACATTGCCCGGTCTGCGGCACCCAGGTGGTCGGCGAGACCGCCGGGATGCCCGGGGTGCTGGCGCTGAATCTGACCACGATGGACGGGGCCACCGGCATCGTGCCCGCCATGGTGTTCTTCAACGGCAAGGCCCAGCCCTGGGACCTGCTCGACCCCGCCTTGCCGAAATTTCCCGGCATGCCGCCGATGTAACGCTTGACCGGCCACGGCCCGACGCGACCGGCCAACCCAAAGGAGACATTCGACATGCTCGCAAACCTCAACTGGCCGGCCGTCCTCGTCGGCACCGTGCTGGCCTTCGGCCTCGGCATGCTCTGGTTCGGCCCTTGGCTCTTCGGCAAGGGCTGGGCCGCCGGCAGCCACGGCATCACCCCGCCCGCACAGGTCCCGGTCGCCGCCGTGACGATCCAGCTTGTCGGCACCTTCCTGATGGCGCTGGTGATCGGCATCACCGAAGCCACGCAGGCCCTTGGCCTCGCCCTCCTCGCCATCGCCACCATTGCCGTCCTGCAACTGGCGGCTTCGATGTTCGGCCAGAAATCCCGCTACGCCGCACTGGTCGATGCCGGGTTCGTGCTGGCGATGGGCGTGATCATGATCGGGGCGCAGGCCATGTTCTGATCAGGACGGACCCTTGCGCCCCCCCACGGGCCAACCCAGAGCATCGTCGGGCCGGGGCAGCAGGACATGTCTGCCTCAGGCATCGCGGCAGCGACCGCGCAGCGACCCGCTGACGAACGCCCGCATTCCGGATCAAGGCGGGCACCCCGGGGAAACCCGTCTCAGGCGGCAATCGGCGGCGATGCCCTGACTTTCCCGATCATGCGCCCGACCTGACCCGCTGTCAGACAGGGTCGCGCCGGCGGCCCGTTCAGGTAATCGGGGTCGCTGGAAACCGGCAACACGGCGTCAAGCGCCCAGCGGTCCGGCACCGTCAGACACCGCTGCACCATCGGCCCCAGCAGCAGCGACTCGGACCAGCAGCCATTGGCCCGCACAACCTCGTGCCGGTCACAGGCGAAATGCACCCAGATCACCTCCTTGCGGCCCGACATGTGGCGGATACCGGGCAGGCAGGTCAGGGATTTGGCCGGCGCAAAAGCCTCGGTCGCAAAGATCGCGGGCAACTGGCCCGCGCCCCCGACGAATATGCGGTGCTGCGGCGAAACCACCATGTCGCGGGCGGGCAGGTTCGGCCCCAACGCCCCCGCCTTCACCAGCACCGGCCGGGCATCCGGCAAGGCTGCCTCCAGCGCCTGTCGCCCGCTCCGGGTCCAGCGGACCGTCTGCGCGCCATGATCCAGGGTCAGCACCAGATCGCCGGGGCGCAATGCCTCGACCGCGCGCGGGCCGTCCGGCGTATCGATCAGCGTGCCCGGCGCATAGCAGGGCGGCGTATAGGCCGGTCTGGCGTTGAACTGGGCACTTGCCGACTCGCCGGGATCGCTGGTGTTGCCATCGCCGTTGAGGTCCTGCAGCTGCGTGCGGTCGATTGTCGTGTTCTGCCCGGTGGTGAAAGTGGTGCTGGTCGAAAACACCAGCTTGCCGCTTTGCAACCCCGAAAACGGCCCGCTGCCCGGCGGGCCGACCTGATCGTTGGTGGTAAAGAACGTGTCCCCGGCTTCGGGCACCTGACCGCCGCCGGTTTCCTTGATCTTGGAGCCCGAGTTGACGCTGAAATCATAGCGCACGCCACCGCGCACCACGGTGACACGGGTAAACTGCACCTCGCTGGGTTCGAAGTCACCGTTGGCGCTGATGTAGCTGTCGGGTACGACGATTTCGACAAGATCGGTCGAAAGGAACGGCGCGTTGACGTCGGTGAATGTGCTGTTGCCGCCGCTGGAACTTATCCCGCCGAAGAACGCGACCTGATCGCCAGAGAAGTACAGGACCGCCACTTGCAAGCCTTGCGCAGTTCGGATGTCCTGAGCCTAGCCGCACGCTGCTGAACACCGGTTAATAGCCGGATGTGTTTCAGTCGAATTTGGCTCAACTTCGGCCAGAGTTTGCGTTGATTTCGGGAATGGAAATACCGGGTTCAGGGATCGGGGGCATCTGGTGCGCCTGCGCGCCTGTTCAGGCCGGGGCACCGGATGCCTCGGCGGGAATCATAGTCTCGCCCTCGCGATCCCGCTCCAGATATTCACCTCCCCGCTGACTTTCGCGCCCATCCGGCAGCAGCCCATCGCAATCGGCCAGCAGCAGCAGCGAGCCGGGATTTTCGCCACCAAGCCGGCTCAATCCTTAAAATGGAGTTAACGCGACCACCCTAACAACTTGATAATAAACACATATAAAATTGTCCCGGCGCGAGACGCTTCACCCCTCCCTTGGCTGCCCCCTGACCGCGATCTCCTTCAGCAGCCCGCCAACCCCCATCGCCGCCACGTCCGCGCCGGTCACCTCCAGCCCGCAGACCAGCCGCTCCAGCACCCAGTCGGCCCCGTTCAAGGCAGGCGAGCGGGCGCATCCCGGCAGCCCGATCACCGGCCTGCCGCCCAGCGTCCCGTGAAACAACAGGTTGCCCGGATCGACCGGCATCCCGAACCGCGCCACCTGCCCCCCCGCCGCCCGCACCGCCTCGGGCCCGGTGTCATGCAGATCCGACGTCGCCGACCCGGTCAGGATCAGCAGGACCCCGCCCGGCATCGCCGCCAGCGCGACGGCCATCGCCGCCACCTCGTGCGGCACCACCCTGACCTCGTCCAGCGCCATGCCCAGCGCCCGCAACCGCTTGACCACCGCCTCGCGGCCCTTGCTGTTCAGCACCGCCCGCTGCCCCGGCACCTCGGTCAGCAACAGCCCGGCCGAACGCACCACCACCGGCGCCACCCGAACCGCCCCCAGAATCGCCGCCGCCGCCACCCGCCGCGCCGCGTCCAGCAGCGGTCCGGCCACCGCATAGCTGATGATCTTGATGGTCGCGACCATGGTCCCGGCGCTGACCCGGGCAAAGGGCGGCAACGTCGCCAGCGTGATCGCCGGGTCGATCAGGTTCAGCGCCTGCACCGCCGCCACATCCAGCACCAGCACCCCCGGCCCCGTCGCCTTCAGATTGACCCGCCCGGTATGGGCCAGCGTCCGCTGCAACCCCGCCGCCGCTTCGTCCGGCACGATCGCCGCCGCCAGCGCCGCCGCCGCCGCATCCTCGGCCACGTCGCCCGGCTCCAGCCGCGCCACCACCAGAGCCGCGACGCCCGCCCGGCGGAACTGATCCAGATCACCGGCGTCCAGCACGTGCCCCTTGCGGATCACCTGCCCGCCCACGTTTTCCGAATGCGCCAGGATCGCCCCCTCGGCCTGATCCAGCGGCACCGGACCAAACCGCATCAGCCGAGCCGGAGCCGCTGGGTGATCTGTGCCAGAATCGACACCGCAATCTCGGCCGGCGTCTTGGCCCCGATATCCAGGCCGACCGGCGCATGAATTCGTGCGATGTCGGCGGCGGCAAACCCGGCCCCAGTCAGCCGTTCGACCCGCCCGGCATGGGTGCGTTTCGATCCGAGACAGCCGAGGTAGAAGACATCCGAGGCCAGCGCCACCCGGATCGCCGGATCATCCAGCTTGGGGTCGTGCGTCAGGGTCACAACCGCCGTCCGCCCGTCCAGCCCAAAGCCGGTCAGCGCCGCGTCGGGCCAGTCGTCCAGAATGACCTCGCCCGGGAACCGCGCCGCTGCGCCAAAGGCCGCGCGCGGGTCGACCAGCACCGCGTCATAGCCCGCCAGCCGCGCCATCTGCAGCAGCGGCTGCGCGATATGCACGGCCCCCACCACCACCAGCCGCAACGGCGCGTTGTGAACGGCAACAAACCAGTCGCCCTCCATCCCGGACTTGTCGGCCCGCATCCGCTCGGCAACCGGCACACTCAAGGCCCCGTCGCTTTCACCCATCACCCGTTCGCCAGTCGCCACATTCGCCAGCATCGCCACCGACCGGCGTTCGGCCCGCGCCGCGACCAGCGCCTGCAACAATCCCTCGGTCAGGACCGGCCCGACCGGGTCAATCAGCACCTGAATGCGGCCGCCACAGGCCAGCCCGACGGCAAACGCCGTCTCGTCGGTAACGCCGTAGGTCAGAAGCCGGGGCTTGCCGTCGGCCAGCGCCTCCAGCGCCTCGCCGACCACCGCACCTTCGACGCAACCGCCCGATACCGACCCCATCATCTCGCCGGACCCCGACACCGCCAGCTGGCTGCCCGCCTGCCGTGGTGCCGACCCCCAGGTCTCGACCACGGTGGCCAGGGCCGCTCCCTGCCCGGCGCGGTGCCAGGCCAGAGCGGCCTCGGGGATCTGATCGTGCTGCAGCGGGTGGTCGGTCATCCGCTGATTATGCCGCCTGAACCGGCGCAACGCCAGCCCCGACACCAGCCCCGGCCTCACGGTCAACGCCGCGCATCACCAGACCGAAGCCGGTCAGGATCAACCAGACCGTCATCGCCATATACCCGGCAATCGTCCCGAACGAGAAGATATCGCCCGGCACATCGAGGGCCAACGCCAGCCCTTCGCCCAGCCCGAACAGGATGCCTGCAACCGCGACACCACCCGCCCACACTGCCAACCGGTTCAGCCAGCCGGCCTGGCCAACCCGTGCCGCAACGGCAAGCCCGATCCAAAGCGCGGTCAGCGCCTGACCAAGGTGTTCGCCGATCGCAACACCGCCCCACAGGTTCAGCATCTGGAACGTCACTTCTATCGCCGCGCGGTGCGCCGCGTCGGTGGCGGGATCGGCAAAGGCCGTGGCCAGCGCCGGAACCGCGAACACCCACCGCGCCAGACCGACCGCCTGCGCCAGCCCCGCCAGCGCGCCGGTCAGCGCCGCCGCCAGCGTCAGGCCGGGGGCCCGCACCAGTCCGTCGTCCGCCAGCGCCAGGGCCGGGGCAAAGGCGACCAGCGCCAGGGCGCACAGCATGAAGCTGTACCAGGTCAGGATCAGACCGGTCCCGCCCGCCGAAAATGCCGCCAGGACTTCGGCTGCCGGACGGCGCAGAATGCCCGGATAGTCGAATGTCGCGGCCAGAACCGCAAAGGGGATGTTAAACGCAATGGCCAGGACCACCGCTGATCCCCCGACAATCATCGTCGTACGCGCCGTCGTTTTCATGACTGATTCCTCTATGTCACTTGTTGGTGACAATCTGATATCACCAGATGGTGACATTGGCAAGCCCAGCTTGCTGCCCGCGGCAAAGAATGCCACAAACCGCCATGACCGACCTGACCGCAGCGCCTCCCGACCCGTCGTCGCGCCCGCGCAACCGCGGTGAGACCGAAGGCGCCCTGCGCCGCGCCGCCCGCGATCTGTTGGCGGAAAGCGGCTTTCAGGGTCTGGGCATCAACGCCATTGCCCGCCGGGCGGGCTGCGACAAGCAACTGATCTACCGCTATTTCGGCGGGCTGGACGGGTTGATGGCTGCGGTCGGCGCCGATCTGGCCGACTGGATCGGCAGCGCCCTTGATCCCGAAACCGCGCCGGCAAGCTACGCCGATCTGGTCGCTTCGATGCTGCTGCGTCTGGCCGATGCCCTGCGCCACGACCCGCTGATCCGCCAGATCGCCGCCTGGGAAGTCATCGACCCGTCGCCGCTGGTGCAACCGCTTGCCAGGGCCCGCTCAGTCGCCCTGACCGCCTGGGTCAAGGCGCGGCGCGGCACGCTGCGCCCGCCGCCGGGTGTCGACGCCCCGGCCCTGATCGCGCTTTTGGTCGCGGCTGTCCAGCATCTGGCGATGGCCGAAGCGAGCATGGGCCGCTTCTCCGGCCTGACCCTCGACGAGCCGGGCTGGCGGCGGCTGCAGACGATGCTGACACGCATCGTCCAGCAGCAACTGGGCGACGCGCAGTCAACTGGAGGCTGCCCGTCGTGACCGGTTACGGCGCCGACGCCCCTGCCCCTAACGTGACGCCGTCTGCAACAATTCCGTGATCCGGCGCACCGCAACCCGGCGGTTCAGCTGCTCGTTTTCCAGCGTGCGTATCCGCAGGAACGACTCGCCATAGCCCTGAACCACCAGATTCTCCGGCGGCACCCCGAAATACTCGGTCAGAACCAGCGCCACCGATTCGGCACGCCGGTCCGACAGCGCCAGATTGAATGCCGCCGAACCGGTGGCATCGGTATGGCCCTCGATCAGGAACACCTCGCCCGGATTGTCCTCGATCAGCGCCGACAGCGCCCGGCCAAGCTCGGCCAGCTTGGCGGCCTGATCCGGTTTCACCGCCGCAGAACCGGTGGCGAAGGTGATGGCGTTCAGATCGATCTGCGGGGCCAGTTCGCGAACCTCTCGCACCTCGCGGATCTGGCGCAGACTGAACCGGCGGTCGATGCCGGTGAGGTCCAGATCGGCCAGCGCCGCCGCCAGCGCCGCGCGGTCGGTTTCATCCGTCACGATGACGGGCCGGTTGTTGCGCGGCAGTTGTGTCACGTCGACCTGCCGCACCGGGCGGGTATCGTCGATCAACAGCGTCTGGGTGCCGTCGCGGTTGACCAGGGCCCGCCGCAGCACCCGGCCTTCGGCGTCGCGGATCGTGATGATCTGGGTGCCGTCCAGCCGTTCGACCGTGGTCAAGGTCGAGCCGTCCTTGAACGTCTGGGTGCGGACCGTCGATCCGGGTTGGCGGATCAGGGTATCGTCATCCTTCAACACCACATATTGCCCGTCGTCGCGCTGCACCACGACCCGGTCGCCGGTATTGGCCACGACCCGGTTGTTGTTGATGATCGCGCCCACGACCACGGCGCCAAGCACCAGCAACCCGACCTTTTCCAGATCGGTCAGTCGGTCTTTTTTCGGTGCCGGGGCGGCGGACACCGCTGTTGCAAACTCCTCGGCGGACGAGCGGGTGTCGGCCTCGGTCACCGTCGTGACCACAGCGGCCTCGGCCCCGGCATCTTCCACCGCACCGCCGGTCGCTTCGGCGATCACCCCGGCCAGCGCCTCGGGCAGCGGCACGTCTACCGGCGGCAACGCCGCCTCTGGCGTCGGCGCGGGGTCGGCGGCGAGATCCTCGATGGTGGTCTCACCCGAGGGAACTTCGCCTCCAACCTCGGTATCCGGCACAACCGGCTCCTCGATCGCAGCCGCCGCCGCTGCCGCTGCAGCAGCAGCGGCCTCAACGGCAGCGGCCTCAATGGCAGCGGCCTCAACTGCGGCGGCCTCAACTGCGGCGGCCTCAGCGGTGGCAGCTTCGGTAGCAGCGACTTCGGCGGCCGCCGTGGCGGCAGCCTCGACAGCGGCGGCCTCGGCGGCGGCGGTTTCGGCGGCGGCAGCTTCAGCAGCGCCGGCTTCGGCGGCTTCAACAGCAGCGGCTTCGGCGGCGGCAGCCTCGGCGGCGGCGGCTTCAGCGGCAGTGGCTTCGACTGCAGCAGCGGCGGCAGCAGCGTCGGCAATGGCGGCTTCAGCGGCGGCAGCTTCAGCAGCGGCAGCCTCGGCAGCAGTGGCTGCATCAGCCGCCGCCTTGGCGGCAGCAGCAGCAGCTTCAGCAGCCGCGATTTCAGCGGCAGCAGCTGCGGCAACCTCGGCGGCGGCAGCTTCGGCGGCGGCGGCCTCGGCTGCGGCGGCCTCAGCGGCGGCAGCTTCGGCGGCGGCAGTTTCGGCGGCGGCAGCTTCGCCGGCGGCTTCGGCTGCGGCGGCCTCAGCGGCGGCGGCTTCCACGGCGGCGGCTTCGGCAGCGGCGGCTTCCGCGGCGGCAGCTTCGGCAGCGGCGGCTTCGGCAGCGGCAGCTTCGGCTGCAGCGGCCTCAGCGGCGGCGGCTTCCACGGCGGCGGCTTCGGCAGCGGCGGCTTCCGCGGCGGCGGCTGCGATCTCCTCTTCCGTGGCCGGCTGCATCAGGCCCATGCCTTCCGGGCAGGGTTGCACGGTGCCATCGGCACACAGCGGCAACGGCTCGCCCTCGGTCTGGGCAAAGCCCTGAACCGGTTGCAGCAGTGACAAGGAAAGAGTCAGAATCGTGGTGGTCCTGGCAATCGAACGCGGCATGGTCACTCCTGATACCCGGCGGCCCCTTGGGGAGCGGCTGCCATACATAGCTACGCCGGTCGTAAGGCTTCATAGGGCTGGCGTCACGGCCTCGCACTAATGCGTGATAGGAATCGGCGGAAATGGGCCGGGGATGTCTGCGGTGGCGGGTTCACCGTTCCATCGCCCGCAACAGCCGCGTCTTTTCACCCGAATCCCCGGCTTCGGAAATGGCCAGAGCCAGCGCCTCCAGCGCCGCAATGTTGTGACCGGCGCGAAAGCAGTCGACATGCGGCAACATCGCGCGAATCCCGGCAGAGCGCGGGGCGAACCCGTCCCACCGCAGCAGGGGATTGATCCAGATCAGCCGCCGGGCCGACAGCTGCAGCCGCTGCATCTCGCGCGACAACACCTCGGGGTCGCCCCGCTCCAGCCCGTCGGTGATCAAGAGCACGACCGCGCCCTGCCCCAGAACCCGCCGCGACCAGTCCCGGTTGAATTCGTGCAGGCAATCGCCGATCCTGGTCCCGCCGTCCCAGTCCTGCGCCTCGGCCCCGGCGGCCGCCAGTGCCGCATCGACATCGCGACCGCGAAGATGCCGGGTGATGTTGGTCAGCCGCGTGCCAAAGGTGAAGCCGTGGACCCGCGCCCAGCCCCCCATCCGGCGACCGGCCCCGCGCTGATTGGCCCCGCGCTGATTGGCCACCGCATGCAGGAATTGCAGCACCACCCGCGAATAGTGCGACATCGACCCCGAGATATCGCACAGCGCCACCAGATTGGGCCAGCGTTGCGTTGCCGCCTGCCGCCGGATCGCGGCGATCTCGCCACCCTGACGCACGCTCGCCCGCATCGTCGCCGCCCAGTCCGGCCGCTGTCCGCGCGGGTCGGCAGTGGTGCGGCGCGTGACCAGCGGGCGCACCGGCAACCGCAGCCGGGCCAGCATCCGCCGGGCGGCCGCCATGTCGGCCACCGACATCTGCTCGAAATCCAGCTGCCGCAGCCGCTCCTCGGCCGAGGCGGTGGCAGAGGCATCCACCTCGATCCTGGTGCCGTCGTCCGGCCGGTCGGCGGCATCCGGCCCGGGACGCTCGACCCCGTCCAGCAGCGCCTCGGCCGCGCGCCTTTCCGCCGGGCGGGACAGACGGTCCGCTGCCACCCCGCGCAGCGAGGGCAGCATCAGGCTCATCATGTGTTCCAGAAACTGCGGGTCGCGCCAGAACAGCCGGAACAGCTGGGCAAAGACCACCCCATCCTCGGGGCGCGACACCAACGAGGCATGCAGCGCCCAGTAGAAATCGGCGCGTCCGGTAAAGCCAACCGCTGCCACCGCCCAGACCGCCTCGACCACCCGCCCCGGCCCGACCGGCAGACCGGCCTTGCGCAGGGCCCGGGCGAACCAAGTGATGTTGTGCACCAGCTTGCCATCCACGGGAACCGGCAGAGGGGGAAACAGGACCATACTCTTTAGCGGCAAGGCCGGGGGCGCTGCCCCCGGACCCCCGGGATACTTGGGGAACAAAGAATCCGGCATACCCGGTGCCGGGTCATGACGCGGCCAGTTCCCGGCGGACCTCGTCCAGCAGGCGCTTGGCCTCTGATCCCTGCAGTTTCTGGATATCGTCCTGATACTTCAGGATAGCCCCGAGCGTGTCGGCGATCAGCGCCGGGCTGAGGCTGATGGCATCGAGCGCCAAGAGGCATTTCGCCCAGTCAATGGTTTCGGCGACCCCCGGCCGTTTGAACAGATCCTCGCCGCGCAGGCGCTGGACAAAGGCCACCACCTCGCGGCTGAGCGTTGCCGAGGCTTCCGGGGCACGGGCCTGCAGGATCTCGATCTCGCGGTCAAAGCCGGGATAGTCCAGCCAGTGATAGAGGCAGCGCCGCTTCAGCGCGTCATGCACCTCGCGCGTCCGGTTGCTGGTCACGATCACGATGGGGGGTTGCGGCGCACGAATGGTGCCAAGCTCCGGGATCGTCACCTGAAAATCCGACAGCGCTTCCAGCAGGAACGCCTCGAACGGCTCGTCGGTGCGGTCAACCTCGTCGATCAGCAGCACAGGCGCGCCGCCGGGTTGCGGCTGCATCGCCTGCAACAGCGGCCGGGCGATCAGATAGTCCTCGGTGAACAGCTCGGCCTTCAACAGGGCACGGTCCGCCCCGCCCGCCGCCTCGGCGCTGCGAATCGTGATCATCTGGGCGGCGAAGTTCCATTCATAGACGGCGCTGGCCGCGTCCAGCCCCTCATAGCATTGCAGGCGGATCAGGCGGCGGCCCAGACCGCTGGCAATGGCCTTGGCCAGTTCGGTCTTGCCGACCCCGGCCTCACCCTCCAGAAACAGCGGGCGACCGAGGCGCAGCGCCAGGAACACCACGGTAGCCAGCGGCCGGGCACAGACATAGGCCTGCCCGGCCAGCATGGCCTGCACGGCGTCGATCGATGAGGTGTCTGGCGTCACTCGGGGCCCCTTGCAGCCTGCCCATGCTGCACGGGCGGGCGGCGCGGTCAAGCCATCCCGGGATGGCTTCCGGCAGCGTCATGCAAGGCCGCCGCCGGATTGATTGGAGCGACGGGCAGAAATCTGCTAGGATGACCTTATTGCACTGACCCCGTTTTCAATGATTGCCAGAGGAATTGCCATGTCCCGCTTCGCCATCCTGCCACTTTTGTCGCTTGTCCTGTCCGGTTGCCTGCCGGTTGCACCGCCAAAACCGGAACCTGCCGCCATTGTCTCAACCGCATCCGCCCTTGCCTGGGAAGCCGGCCATCCCGAACGCCGCGCGTGGTCGGCGGCCTTGCGCGCTGCCATCGCGGCGCAACTGGCGTCGTTCGACACGGCGGCGGACGTCGCCGGCTTTTGCCCGGTCTATGCCGGCCTGACGCCCGATCAGCGGACCGAGGTGATCGCCACCCTTGCCGTCGCCATTGCTTTTCGCGAGAGCGGCTACAAACCGGGCACGGTATTTGCCGAACCGCCACCGCTCGGCGTCGATTCGATCGGGTTGTTTCAGCTTTCCTACGAGGATGGTTTCAGCTGGTGCGATCTTGAACGCGCCCGCGACACGCTGAAGGACCCGTTGAACAATATCGCCTGCGCGGTGCCGAAGATGGCCCGGCTGGTGGCCAAGGACCGGCTGTTTGCCGCCGGATCAACCGGATCGGATGCGCGCGGGCTCTCGCGGTACTGGTCGGTGGTTCGCTCCGGTCCCACACACTTCAAGGACGAGATTCTGGGCAAGGCCGCAGCGCTGCCCGCCTGTCAGGCCGGGTAAACAGGCGGCCCCCTTATTCCAGATTGGCCATTGCCGCCCGGATCGCCCGGTTGTCGCCCTGGCGCAGCACCCAGTCGCCAAGGCGGCGCGCCAGTTTCGGGTGCCGCGCCGCCAGCAGCCGCTCGAACAGTTCCCGCTGATAGCGCGGCGACTGCCGGCGGGCGCGCAAGGCGCGGTAGAACGCGGCCTCGGTCAGGGAGCCGTTCAGGGCCCCCAGGATGATCGGGTTCAGAATGCCCATCTGCAACAGCGAGGATCCGAGGCGGTGGCCTAGCAGATTGGCCCGCAGTTTCATGACGTTGGCTGCGGCAAATCGGTCGGCATGGCCCGCATCGAGCGGCTCGTACGGGTCATAGATCAGGCTGATCCGCCGTGCCGCCGCGCTGACATGGGCGGCATCGCCGTATTTGCCGCTGAAATCCGCACCCCAGACCGTCTTGTAGCGGGTTTCCCACGGCACCACGGCCCGGTCCACCGTCGATTGCGGGCTGATCGCCACCACGTCGGCCCCCGGCGCAGCGCCGCAGAAGGCACAGGCCGCATAGCCGCCCATCGAGGCGCCGTAAAACACCACCCGCTCGAACCCGGCAAAGAACCCCGCTGCTGCCAGATCGTCGAACTGCGCGCTGACCCATGGGTCGCGGTACCAGGTCCAGCCGTTGGCCATGACCCCGAGCATCGACCAGCCCTGCTTTTCGATGAAGGCAAAGCCCCAGGGCCGCCGGTCTTCGCGCTTGCCCATCGCGATGTCCAGATTGTCGAACGTCACCACCAGCGTCCGCCCGCGCGGGATATAAAGGAACGAATGCCGGTCATTGGCGCGGAAAAACCCGTCCGGCCCGGCCAGACCCCTTGCGATTTCCGCCCAGCCCTCGTCCTGCACCACCTCTGGCGCCCGCGGCCGCAGCAGGGCCCGCACCACCTCGGCCCCGTCGCGTACCGACCGCGCCAGAACCTCGGTTTCGCCGTACGCCTGCAGGAACGGAAACCCGCCAGAGCCCTTGCGGATGTCGATCAGCAGGCGGCTGTCGGCATGCAGACAGGCACCCAGCACCTGCGCCAGATGCCGCACCTTGTGGCGCTCGCCGAACGTGCCGGTCGAACAGACCAGATCGGCCGGCCGCAGGTCTTCGGCGCTGCCCGCCACCCTGACCTTGGCTGCCGGCACTCCCTCTGCCGCCAGCCGTTCCAGATAGGGTGCCACCCAGGAGCTTTCGCCACCGCCAAAGCTGCCGTCGGCGGTCAGGTCGACCAGCGTGATGTCGCAGTCGAACCGGGCTTGTGCGGCCAGAGCCAGATCCAGCGCCCCGCCGCCGAGATCGGCCAGCGTCGCGATCTGTGCCAGATCAAGCCCGGCCAATGGATCGGCCCTTGCAGCAATGCCAGACCGGGCCACGGGACCAACCGGATGGCGCAATGCCTGCGCCGCCAGCCATGACCCGTCTGTCGGCCCGTCAAGTTGACCGTCATTCGGCCCGTCGCCCAACCCGGCCCCCGTTGCCGACGCCGTCGCCGACGCCGGCGCCCACAGATGCACCGCCCGGGTCGCGCCGGTGATTCGTGCCGCGACCCGGTCCGGCGGCCCCAGCAGGTCCTGCCGGTCGGCCTCCGGCACCGGATAAAACACCTCAACTGCCTGGGCCAGCGGCGTCAGCCCGTGCTTGCCCGCGAAATGGCTCAGAAGCAGCGTCCCCCAGACCCCGCGCGGTTGCGCCGAGACATGCACCGGACGGCCCGCCGCCCGCGCCGCCGCATAGTCGCGCCGCAGCACCGGCTTCAGGAACGGCGGCACCGCATAGGGGTCACCGGTAAAGGCCAGCATATCGGCCAGAACCGCGCTGTCGGACGGTAGCGCCAGAACAGCGGTGCCGACCCGCGCCTCTGCCGTCAGCCCGAACAGATGCGCGGCACCGGCTGCGAATCGGCCAAGCGGATACAGATCGGCGTCCACCCAGATCATCCCGGGCCGGGCCAAAAGCAGATAGAGCCGGAAAAGATCCGCCTGTATCGCCGGACTGTCCCGCAGCAGCGGGTCGGCTGCAACAACCTCGCCGGCATCGCGCAGTGTCACCCCGCCCGGCACCCCCGCCACCGGACCATAGGTGTAAAGCGACACCGGCTGCCCCAGCGACACCCAGGCCCGCAGGCACAGCTGTTGCCGCCAGCCCAACCGGCCCCCCAGCCACAGCGTCCCGACCTCGGCCAGCGCCGCCATGCTCAATCCTTCCCGGCCTCGGCATCGTCGAGCGGCCTTGACCGGATCGGCGCCAGCCCCGGGTCGATGCCGTGCTTGCGCAGCAACTGCCCGATCAGGCTGCGCGGTCGCGGCACCCCGCCTTCGGTCTGCACGATCCGGCTGCGCATCCGCCGTCCATAGAAATGGATGGAATAGGTCTCGTCGGTCACGTAGGGGGCCGGGTCCAGCCCCGGCTTCAGCATCAGCCGCCGGTCCTCGTAGGCGAACGGATAAAGCGCCACCCGTGGCATTGCATGCCGCACCTCGCCGGTCGCTTTCAG
The DNA here is from genome assembly GCA_031401675.1 of Paracoccaceae bacterium. GTDB lineage: Bacteria > Pseudomonadota > Alphaproteobacteria > Rhodobacterales > Rhodobacteraceae > JANNRR01. Next base: position 5,624 of record JANNRR010000152.1, on the reverse strand, counting down.
GAAATGCGTCAGGGCATGCGGCCCCCAGACCCCCCAAGGCATCTCACCCGCATGCACCGGGGTACCCACCGCCTTCTTGACCTGCAGTTCGGCCTGATAAGCGGCACCGTACCAGCTGGGGATCGCGAAAGCGTCGGAGGTGAAATCCAGCAGCGCCGCCAGCGTGGCACTGTCCTGCGGCAGCCCCAGCACGCCGCCATTGATCCCGGTTTCGGATTCCCAGGCATAGAAATGCCCGGTCGCAGTCTGGAACGGCCGCACACAATAGGCATCGGTGTCAGCCCAGATCATCCGGTCGTTCCTGGCCAACAGATGATAGCGGAACAGGTCGGAATGCAGCGCCGGACTGCCGGTCCGCTCGTGTCGCAGAAACCCGGTCAGCGGCAGGACCTCATCGGCATCGGCCTGCGTCACGCCGTCGGGGGCATTCTCGACCCCCTCATAGGTGAACAGCACCACCTCGTGCCCGGCATCGACGAAGCTTTTCAGGCACAACTGCTCCAGAAAGCTCAGCGGCCCGCCGATCCACAAGGCCCCGATACGCCAGTCCGCCATCGCCACACCGCCATCGCCCGTCCCCGTCAACTGCCCATGCCCGCCAACCGCAGGTCCAGGCCGGGCCGCGCACCTGAGCGGACCATGTTCAACTGTTTCGCCTTTCGCAACAGAAAATCGGCACCCGCCCCGGCAATATCGCTCAAACTGGACAGAATCCGGGTTCTATTGCCGCTGCCTGCGGTTATGCTATCGCAACCATTGGGGGGCAGACTGCCGCGCACCCCAATAGACGCCCCTCTGCCCGGTTGTGCCCCCCATGCAAGCCCCTGCCCGCAGTCCGTCCTTCGAACGCCGCAGCCTGTTGGTGCAGCGCCCCGGCGGCTTGCATTGTCTCGATGCCGTCGTCTGGCAGACCGGGCCGGGGCGGGCGTTCCGCGCCTGCTTTGCCGTCGGCACGCCACCGGCAAGCATCGACCTGCGACCCGCCCCGGGCGGCCCGACGATCACCGAGGTTCGCGACATCGCCGGGGGGCTGCTGGTGGCAGGCTACCTGCGCGACGCCGCCACCGCCCTGACGCTGCCGCTCGCGTCCGGTCCGGCCCCGTTGCTGGCCGCCCAAGCCGAAACCGGGCTCTTTGCCGGTCTGAACGCGGCCATTCTGCTCAGGATGGAGGAACCGGCGGCGACCGTCCGCGACTGGCTTGACCATCACCGCGCCGAGCATGGCCTGCAGGGCGCGGTGATCGTGAACCGCGCCCCGGACGGGGCCGGCTTTGCCGACGACCTGCGCCAGGCCATGGCCGGGGCCGGCAGCGCTTTGCAGATCGTGGTCCTCGACTGTCCGACCCCGCTCGGGCTGGCCGGTGCCGGGCCCGAAAGCCACCCGATCCACGCCCCCGATGCCCCGGGCAAGGACCGGATGACCGCGCCCGATCCCGACCGATGGCGCGCCAGCCTGGCCGAAGTGCTGATCTACGAGGCGGTGAAGTGGCGCTTTCTGGCGCAGGCCCGGGCCGTGCTGAACCTGGATGTCAGCGACATCCTGACGCCGCATACCGGCCAGCGAGGCGTCTTCGATCTGGCGACCACGGCGCCGCAGGGTGTGGTGCTGCTGGCCGAGCGGCGGATCTATCCCTGGCGGGTGCGGTCAGGGACGATGCCGCACTATGGCGATCACATCTGCCGCATGTTCGACGCCACCGCCGGGGCCACGCGCTGGTGCGTCGCCCCCGAGGTCGCCGGGCTAGACAGCACCTGGCGCGCCGCCCGCATTTCCTACACCAAACCCGACCCCGCCGACGCCGTCCCGTTCTACCGCTGCATGGCCATCCGTCATCCCGGCCACGCCACCGCCGAACTTGTCCCGCGCGCCAGCCTGATCGAGGACCCCGGCCTCCTGGCGCTTGCCAGCGGCAGCTTCGGCCACAAACCGATCCGTGCCCCGAAATCGGTGCCGCAGGCCGCCCCCGCCCCATCCGGGCGCACCGTGATCGTCACCACCATGAAGAACGAGGGTCCGTTCATCCTCGAATGGCTGGCCTACCACCGCATGATCGGGGTCGACTACTTCCTGATCTATACCAACGACTGCACCGACGGCACCGACACCATGCTGGACCTGCTGCAGCGCAAGGGGCTGGTCCAGCGCCGCGACAATCCGTTCCGCGAAATGGACCTGAAGCCGCAGCATGCCGCGCTGCAGGCCGCCGAGGACGAACCGCTGATCCGCGCGGCGACCTGGGCGATCTGCATGGATGTCGACGAATTCATCAATATCAAGATCGGTGCCGGCCGACTGGCTGACCTCTTCGCCGCCATCGGCGATGCCAACATGATTTCGCTGACCTGGCGGCTCTTTGGCAATGCCGAGGTGCAGGCTTACCACGACCGCTTCCTGCTGGACCAGTTCAGCCGCTGCGCCCCGGAACTGACCCGCAAGCCGCATCAGGCCTGGGGCTTCAAGACGCTGTTTCGCAACATCGGCATCTACCGCAAGCTGGGGGTGCACCGGCCAAAGGGCCTGCGGCCCGACCTGTGGGACCAGATCCGCTGGCTGAACGGCTCGGGCCGGCCGATGCCAAAGGAAATGCTGCGCAACGGCTGGCGCTCCACCACCACCACCTACGGCTATGACATGGCCTGCCTGAACCACTATGCCGTGCGCTCCGCCGAAAGCTTTCTGGTCAAGCGGGACCGTGGCCGGGTCAACCATGTCGACCGGGATCAAGGCCTGAACTACTGGTTCCGGATGAATTTCAACGCCGATCAGGACAACTCGATCCAGCGCATGATCCCGGCCCTGCAGGCCGAGTTCGACCGGCTGCTGGCTGACCCCGAAATTCGCGCCGCACACGCCGCCACCGTCGCCGCTCACCGCGCGAAAATCGCCGAACTGCGCGCCGCCCCGGTCAATGCCACCTTTTACGACGATCTCACCTCGGACCGGATGCAGCGCCTGTGCAGGCTGCATGCGCATTTCGGCGCGGCGGTGTTTGCCGCCGGCCCGGAGGTCATCCCCGCCGACCTGCACCTGCGGCCACTGCCGCCGGGCTTCTTCTTCACCGTGAAACCCCGACAAGACCCGGACGCCGACCCGGAAGCCGAAACCGACTCTGATCAATAAGCCAATCCCCTGACCAGGCGTGACAATCCGCCCCGCCTGCGGCACTGTGGCTGCATGACCCGCTTTCTCGCCATTCTGACCGTCCGCAACGAAGCCGCCTTTCTGCTCGACTGGCTTGCCCATCACCGCGCCACCGGTTTCACCGACTTTCTGGTGTTTTCCAACGATTGCGCCGATGGCACCGACGCCATGCTCGACCGGCTGCAGGCGCTTGGCCAGCTGACCCATGTCCGCAACGACGGCCCGCACGATCAGGGCCCGCAATGGGCCGCCCTGAAACGCGCCGACAAGCATCCGCTGAAAAAGGCTGCCGACTGGGTTATGGTCGTCGACATCGACGAGTATGTGAACATCCATACCGCAAACCGCACCTTGCCCGACCTTCTGGACGCTCTGCCCGACGCCATCGCGATCCCGCTGACCTGGCGCTTTTTCGGCAATGCCGGGGTCGTGCGCTATCAGGACCGCCCGGTTGCCGAAACCTTCACCCGCGCCGCCCCTGCCGTGCTGTACTGGCCGTGGCGGGCAGCGCTGTTCAAGACGCTGTTCCGCAACGATGGCAGCTATGCCAAGCTTGGCGTCCACCGGCCGCGCAACCCCGACAAGGACCGCCTGAAGCATCTGCGCTGGTTCGACGGCTCGGGGCGCGAACTGCCAAAACAGTTCCACGCGGCCCGCATCTTTTCCGACTTCGGGCAGGACAACTACCGGCTGGCACAACTGAACCACTACGCCCTCGGGGCGATGGAAAGCTACGTGGTCAAGGCCGACCGCGGCCGGGCCAACCGGTCCGCCTCGGCCTTCGATGTCTCCTACTGGGTCGAACGCAACCTGTGTCAGGACGCGGATACATCGGTTGCCGGGCTGGCTGAACCGACCGCGGCCCTGAAAGCCGCGCTGCTGGCCGACCCCGAACTGGCCCGCCTGCACCAGACCGCCGTCGACTGGCGGCACCAGAAATTCGACAGCCTGATGCTGGCGGAGCCCTACCGGGCGCTGTTCGGACGCCTGCTGATGACCCCGCCGTCGCGGGCGCTGCCGTTGACCGAGGCGCAGTTCCTGATGGGCTATGCCAGGCGCGCCGCCGAACCGCCGCTGCAAGAGCCGTGATTGCGGCGGTCCCGTGGCGCGATTGCGGCATAACTGAGGCTGATTGCGAAACAATCGCCCGTCACTGTTCCCGCCCCGCCGCCGGTTCCGCCGTGATGCCCTATTGCGCCCGTTCATCAGACACAGGACAGTGTTGGTGAACACGGGCACCAGAGTAAACCAAAGCAAGCAGGGAAAGGTTCGCCGGATGCACGACCAGCCCTCGGACCCGAGCGCATCCGGTTGCCAGACCGTTCCGGAATGGCGCAGCCGGCTGGCCGAAATCGGCGACGAGCGCGGCTACTTCCAGCCGCTCGGCAGCAACCACTCTGCCCTGTTCATCGATGAAGGCCCGACCCTGATCGTGACGTTCGAGACTGTTGACGGCATCCGCGACGCCTCGGAAAGCCAGATGCCGCTGGGCTACCGGGTTGCCGAGGGTCTGGGCTGGTCGCATCTGTGCCTGATCGCCGAAGGCGAAACCTGGTTTCGCGATCCAGCGGTCTATCGGTTCTTCGACCGGCTGGTCGATGACGCGTTCTTCGAGGATTTCGATCAGGTGGTGTTCTACGGTGCGGGCATGTGCGGCTATGCCGCCACCGCCTATTGCGTGACAGCCCCGGGGGCCACGGTGCTGGCGATCCAGCCGCTGGCCACGCTCGACCCCAGGGTGACAGAATGGGATGCGCGCTATACCCGCCGCCGCCGGCTGAACTTCACCGACCGCTACGGTTATGCCCCCGACATGATCGAGGGTGCGGGCGACGTCTATGTGCTTTATGATCCGGAAGAACCGCTGGACGCGATGCATGCGGCCCTGTTCACCAAGCCGTTCGTGACCAAACTTCGCTGCCCGCATCTGGGCGGTCAGATCGAACAGTCGCTGTTGCAGATGGACGTGCTGCCCCGCCTGCTCGCCCGGGCCGGCGCCGGGCGGCTGGACAGCGCCACGTTTCACCGGCTGTACCGGGCACGGCGCAATCATGGCGGCTACCTGCGCGGCCTGCTGGCCCGGCTGCAGGACGATGATCGCCCGCTCTTGTCGGCCTATGTCTGCCGCTCGGCCCTCAGCCGCATCGCCGCCCCGCGCATCCGCCGCCGTCTGGAACAGGTCGAGGCCGAACTGACCGCGCGCGGCACACCGTTGCGCCCGGCGCCGCCGCGCACTGACGCTGCGGCCGCCGAACCCGCAGCAAAGGCCGCCGCCGAGAAATAGGCCCGCCTGCACCCGGCCTCGTCGCGCAAGAGTTTTCAAAAACTCTTGCCAAAATCCTTAGAGCGGATCAGCTTTTGTCTGAATCGTGAGGGATTCCCTTGCGTTGGTTTTCGTGATTCCCTGTCCTCGTCTGGACGTGGGAGGATGGTGGATGACGCGGGCCTATTCGACGGATCTTCGGGTGCGGGTGGTTGCGGC
>JANNRR010000151.1:0-51505 GCA_031401675.1 Paracoccaceae bacterium | reverse complement strand
CCCCCCATGTTGCCTTTTTTTTTCGGTTTTTTTTTTTCCAAATATACCCCCGGGGGGGGGGGGGGTTTAAAACCCCCGCCTTTGCCCCAATCACAAGAGCCTTGGCATGCACTATGCCCCCGGCTTTGAGCCCTGCCCGCTCCCCTTCTCCCCCTTCAAATCCTGTACCGTGCCGCGCCCCATCGGCTGGCTCTCCACCATCAGCACCAAGGGCACTGCCAACCTCGCCCCCTATTCGCAATGGCAAAACCTGACGTTCGACCCGCCGATGGTAATGTTCGCCGCCAACCAGCATTCCGACGGGCGGCGCAAACATACCGTGGTCAATGCCGAACAAACCGGCTGGTTCGTGTGGAACATGGCGACCAATGCCCTGCGTGAGGCGGTGAACATCCCGGCGATGGAATGGCCCGACGGCACCGACGAATTCGCCCATGCCGGCGTCACGCCAATTCCCTGCATCGATGCCCCCGGCCCCCGCGTGGCCGAAAGCCCGGCGCATTTCGAATGCAGGCATCTCTCCACCCACCGCCTGCCCGGCAATTCCGCGCATGGCTGGGTCGAGGTGGTCTATGGTCAGGTCATGCGCATCCATGTGAATGATGCGGTCCTGACCCCCGAAGGCAAACTCGACATCCCTGAAATCCGCCCGCTCGCCCGCCTAGCATACCACGACTATTCCTCCGTCACCGAGGTGTTCGAGATGCGCATCCCCGGCGCATCGGCAGCCGCCGCCGACGGGCTGGAAGGCAAATCATGATGCCTGTCCGGTCTGGGTTTGTACCGGTCTGCTTGGCCAGCGCGCGATATCATCACCAGCCCTGCCGCGCCCGGGAATCCGCCCACCACACTCCGGCGCGCGGGGCCGGTCAGCGTCGATCGGCAGATGACGACGAACCCGCCACCGACCGGCACCGCAATTCCGTGACCGGTCTGCCCGTCAAAGACCGCCCTACTGCCAGTACGGATTGCTTCACGCCCTTGCCTCCTGACCCCGCTCGCCGCCGGTCGCAGGCTCAGATCACCAGAAAATCGCCGGCATCCAGCACTGTGCCCACCGTCACTTGCGCAAAGGCCACGCGGCCTCCAGCGGCATTGCCATTGCTGTCGTAACTCAGCAGGCCGGTCACCGGATTATACAGGATGCGGTCATTGCCATCGATCGCTCCGGCCCCGATCACCCTGAAGGCCACCGCCGGCAATCGCCCCAAAGCCAGCCCGGCAAACCCCGACGCTTGCAACACGACCTGATCCACCCCGGAAAAATCCGTAATCCGGTCCGGCCCGGCCGACCCGTCAAACACAAACCGGTCCGCCCCGCCGCCGCCGGTCAGCGTATCCGACCCTGCCCCACCCGCCAGACTGTTGCTGCGCCCGTTGCCTGTCAGCGCATCCCTGCCCCCAAGCCCTGCCATCGTGCCGCTTTGATCCACCGACAGCACATCCGCCCCGGATGTGCCCCGCCCGAAAATCCGCCCCGCAATCCCTTCGCCATCCGGATCGACCGAGTCAGAGATATAGGTCACCACAAACCCGCCCCCCGCCAGCGCCACAATCTCGGGATCGGTCTGCGAGTCGAAATTGAAGCGGTCCTTGCCGATCAGAAAGGCATTGGTCAGCGCCGTTCCGTCGGCGGCAAACACCCGCCCCACCACATCCTCGCCGAACTTGCCCTGCTGGTCGGGCTGCTGCTCCCAGACCACCACGATCTCGCCGCTGTCCAGCTGGATGACCCGCGTCAGATAGATCACTTCATCGCTGGAAAAGGCGAGAAATGGCCCCACCGTCGCCCGCCCGTTGGCGTCGAAACTCTCGATCACCACAGAGTTCAGGAAATTGGTGCCGACGTCGGACCCGAACGCCCGGCGGCTGACCACGAACCCGCCATCGGCCAAAGCCGCCACATCGTACCCGGTGCCCTTGTCACTGCCCACCGTGCCGATATTCCGGCACAGCGAAAAATCCCCCTTCACCACCTGACCGGTCGCCGAAAAGATCGTGCCCCGCACCTCGTTGCTGTCCGTCTCCAGGCCTACGGGCAACGAGGCCTGGCTGTTCCACACGGTAATCGTCCGCCCGTCAGCCAGGTGCGCCGACCGAGCGTAGATCTGATCGAACTTTCCAACAATGGTGTTCAGCAGCGTATCCGGCCCCAGCGCCGTGCCCATCCCGTCGTACAGCCTGCTATAAATCTGATCAGACAGCGCGCCCGCCCGGTCCGCGCCAAATGTCACGCGAAAGCCGCCATTGGCGGTGGCAAAAGCCTCGGGCAATATGGCATCAAACGAAGCCACCGTGTCCACCTGAAACGCGGCCGTCCGCACTGACCCATCGGCATTGTGAACCTGCGCAAAGACATGCTTTTTCAGCGTCAGGATGTCGTCGTAGTCGTCATATTCCCACAGCACCACATAGCCGCCATCTGACAGCACGGTGACGCTGGGATCATAAGACGATGTGTGTGCCTGCACAAAGACCACCTGTTCCGATCCCACCGGCCGCCCGTTCGCGTCATAGCGCTGCGAGGCGACATAAGTGGCGGATGGCGTGCCGTCGTACTGGTTGAAATAGCTGTTCCACACCACCAGGAAACCACCGTCGGAAAAATGCGCCACATCCGGATTCAACTGAAAATTGTCGGAATGAAGATTGACGCGAAACTCGTTGCCCATGCCTGCACCCCAATGACTCTGTGTGCCATAACTGCACTCAATGCGTGCGCATGGCGCCACAGGATCAACCCAAGTCTACCCCCCGCTGGTCAGATATCGGCAGGCGCAGGCCGCGTTGGCAACAATCCGCGCCCCGCGCGGTCACAGCCAGTACGGATTGCTCCACGCCCGCTTTCCGGCGGCATCCACCACCGTTACCCGCAGCCAATCCGATGCACCGAGCCGCGCCAGCGGCACCTCGGCGCGTGTCATCGACTGGCCGTGCACTGCCTTGGCCCCGGTGCCGCGCCCCTGCACAATGACCGAAACCGCAGCCGAGCATTCCACCGCCACTGCGGTCCCGGTGATCCGAACGCTCTTGATTTCCGGCCCTTGTGACGAATAGAACAGCCCCGCCTTCAGCGCCGCCAGCAAGGCCTCGGGCGTGTTTTCCCCTGCCTTGACCATCACCCAGCCGCCAAAATGATCCGGCTCGTGAAAATGCGCGTCATCCGTCGCAATCAGACTTAACCGCCGCCCCTCGCTCAACAACAGATCGGCAATCGAAAACCCGTCGGCCCGGTCGCATCCGGCCCAGCAACCATGATTGTAAATCTCGACTGCATGCGCGGCGGCGATGCCGCGCGCATCGGCCAGCGTCAACCCGGACCATTGCGGATGCGCCACCGCCACGAAGGCCCCGGCAGCCACCGCCCGCGCCGCCAGATCGGCCCCCGACTCCATGCCGGCGATCACCCCGAAATGCGGCGTGTCCGGTGGTGTGAAATCCGGCGGCAACCCCACCGCCAGAATATGCCACAACTCGCCGTTGGCCATCGGCCCGGAATGCAGTTCGGCCCCCAGGATGGTCGTGAAGCCCGCTGCCCGGAACGGCACCGTATCGACAATCGGATAGCCATAGAGGCCGACGAAGTGGTCGGTCAAAGCCACAAAGTCATAGCCCTGCGCCCGGTATCGGCGGCATACCTCCTCCGGCTCGACAACGCCGTCCGACCGCGTGGAATGCGTGTGCAGATTGCCGCGCCAAAACCTTCCGGCAGCTTCAAAAGCATCAGGCATGGTACCACTTTCTGCAACAGCCGGGGTCAGATTGCCCGACCCGGATGAAAACCTGATGACAGACCGTTGCGCAAGCCCGCAATCGACCCGTCGACCCCCGGTCCAGTTACGCCACCCGCGTCCCGCCAACCCAGACACCGCGCACCACCGGCGAGCCCAGCGCGCGGCAGACCCGGATCACATCCGCCCGCAGGCCGGTCATGATCCGGCCCCGGTCGGGCAAACCGGCCGCCGCTGCGGGTGCCGCTGTCACTGTCGCCACCCCGCGCGCCAGATCGCCCCACCTGTCGCCCAACTGCAGCGCGGCTGTCAGCAAGGCCGAGGGTACATAATCCGACGACACGATATCCAACAGCCCCGCCTCCGCCAACACCGCCGCCGCCACATTGCCGGAATGCGACCCGCCCCGGATCAGGTTCGGCGCCCCCATCATCACGGCGATACCGTGCGCATGGCAGGCCCGCGCCGCCTCGATGGTCGTCGGAAACTCGGCCAGCCGAATGCCACGGCCAGCCGATGCCGCCACCTGCGCCGCATCGGTATCGTCATGGCTGGCCAGAACCGCACCATAGCGCCCGGCCTCGCGCACCGCCGCATCTTCGTGCGCCACACCGAATTCGGCCCGCATCGCCAGCAGTTCGCCGACATGCGTCCGAAATTCGGCATCATTCATCGCATGCTTGCCCGCAACATACTGCTGCAACTTGCTCAGATCGCGAAACTGCCGCTGGCCCGGCGTATGGTCCATGATGCTGACAATGCCGATGCAATCCTCCGGGCCGAACTCCGCCATCTCCTCGATCAGGGTTTCCGAGCAGACCTCGGCCCTGAGATGCAACAGATGGTTGATCCGCAGTGCCCCATGCCGTCGCAACTCCAGAATCTCCGATGCCAGCGCCCTGGCATACTTGGCATAACCACCGCGCGCCGGCGTGATCGTTGACCCGACTCTCAGCGCATCGAACACCGTGGTGATCCCGACCCCGGCCAGTTCCGCATCATGCGCAATGATCGCTGCGGCATGCGGCCAGTCAACCCTTGGCCGCGGCTGGATATGCCGCTCCAGATTGTCGGTATGCAGCTCGATCAGCCCGGGCAACAGCAGATCACCGTCGCAATCCACCGCACCCGCAGGTACCGCCGCCCCGCTCTCCACCGTCACGACCAGCCCGTCGCGAAGGCGCAGACTGCCGAGCACGGTTCCCTGCGGCAGCACCACCGTGGCATTGGCAAGAATGATGTCAGGCATCGGCGGCCTCTCCTTGCAGAAGAATTTCGCGCTTCACAGCGCAACCTGCATCGGAAAAACCGTCATGGCAGCGTGACATTGGCCAGATACCCGGCCAAATATCGGGCCAGATTTCGGGCGTCCTCAAGCAAGAACCAGACAGCGAATGACCAGCTTCCAGCGCTACGCGATCTATTATGCGCCCGCACCCGGGCCGCTTGCCACCTTTGCGGCACACTGGCTGGGATGGGATGCCTTTGCCGGCCAGCCCGTGGCGCATCCCGATATTCCGGGCCTGCCCGCGCCCGTCGCCGACCTGACCGTAGCCCCGCGCAGATACGGCTTTCACGCCACGATCAAACCACCCTTCCGCCTCGCTCCCGGCACCGACCGGAACGCTCTGCACAACGCCACAGCCACCCTTGCCGCCCGCCTTGCCCCGCTCACGCTTGACGGGTTGCAGCTGTCGGACCACGACGGCTTCGTCGCGCTGACCCCGGACGCCGACGCCGCCGGGCTTGCAAGCCTCAACGACCTCGCCGCCCGGGTTGTCGCCGACCTCGACCCTTTCCGCGCGCCCCTGAGCCACGCGGATCGTCAGCGCCGCCTCGCCACCCCGCTGACCCCAAGCCAAAGGGCGCATCTCGAGCGCTGGGGCTATCCTTACGTGATGGACGCGTTCCGCTTCCACATGACGCTGACCGGCAACCTGACCGCCGACCACAGCGCCGCCACCCACGCCGCGCTGGCGCCACAACTGGCACCGCTGCTGCCGCGCCCGTTCCGGCTCGACAGCCTGTCGCTGTTCGCCGAGGCCGGGGATGGCTGCTTCCACCACCTGCACCGCTACACCCTTTCCGGCTGAAGCGCGGCCAGAAAAGCCGCCACGGCCGTGCCGATACTGTCGTTGTTCTCGACCACCCGGATCGGCATGCCATAGGGAATGTCATAGCCCGACCGCGCCAGCCGCCGGGCAATTTCTTCCCTTGTTTCACGGCCGCGCGCCGACAGGCGCACGACCAGCACCGGCATCGATGCCGTCACATGGATGACACCCAGGTTCGGAAACCGCTCCCAGGCCGCACCCAGCATGGCGCGGCTGCCGTTGAATACAACGTCGCGACCCTGCTCGATGGCAGTCTCGACGCTGACCGGAATGCCGTAGCGCAAACCATGGGCCTCCCAGTCCAGCGCAAAGGCTCCGGCCGCCCGGCGCGCCTCGAACTCGGCTTCGCTCACGCCCTCGTAAGGCTCGCCGCCGGCTTCTTGCGGCCTGGTGATCACCCGCCGCACCACATGCAGATCGGGCCGCGCCAGATGCGCCGCCGCAATCAGCGTATCCTTGCCCGCCCCCGACGGCCCGACCACGGCAAACAGCCTGCCCGCCATCAGAGATGCTCCGCCGGGCGCGGCGTGAACGCGGCCACATCAACCTGCCGGTCCGCCACCCGCGCCCGCGCCGCCGCATCGTGAAAGATGCCGACAATCGCCGCCCCCCGCGCCTTGGCCTCCTCGATCAGCTCCAGCACGGTTTCGCGGTTGGCGGCATCCAGACTGGCCGTCGGCTCGTCCAAGAGCATCGCCGGGTAGGTGTGCGCAAACCCGCGGGCAATGTTGACCCGTTGCTGTTCCCCGCCCGAAAACGTCGTCGGCGACAGCCCCCACAGCCGCTCGGGGATGCGCAACCGTGACAAGAGCGCCGCCGCCCGGGCCCGGGATTCCGTCACCGGCACCCCCAGCGTCAGCAACGGCTCGGCCACCACATCCAGCGTCGGCACCCGCGGCACCACCCGCAGGAACTGGCTGACATACCCAAGCACCTCGCGCCGCAGCGCCAGAATATCGCGCGGCAACGCCTGCGCCACATCAACGCCGTCCACCAGAATCCGGCCGCCCTGTGCCAGATAATTGCCGTAGATCATCCGCATCAGAGTCGACTTGCCCGCCCCCGATGCCCCCACCAGCGCCACGCATTCCCCGGCAGCCACATCCAGATGCCCGCCCGCCATCACCGGAATGACCGTGCCGCCCTGATTGTGCAGGGTAAAGCTCTTGTGCAGATCATCTATGTGAATCATCATCTTCGCCCGCACCACATCACGTTCATCTTTGTTCCTGAAATATCCCCGCCAGAGGCTCCGGCCCCGGCCCCGTCCCGGCCTCAGACTTGCAGGACCGAGGCGACCAGCAACTGCGTATAGGCATGCTGCGGATCGTCCAGCACCTGATCGGTCAGCCCGGTCTCCACCACTCTCCCGTCCTTCATCACCATCAGCCGGTCGGCCAGCAGCCGCACCACCGCCAGGTCATGCGTCACGATGATCGCCGACAGTCCCATCTGCCGCACCAGGCCGCGCAACAGGTCCAGCAGCCGCGCCTGCACCGACACATCAAGCCCGCCGGTCGGCTCGTCCATGAACACCAGCCGCGGCCCCGTCACCAGATTGCGCGCGATCTGCAAGCGCTGCTGCATGCCACCGGAAAACTGCGCCGGCCGGTCGTCGATCCGGTCGGCGGCTATTTCCACCCGGCCCAGCCAGTCGAGCGCCGCCGCCCGGATATCGCCATAGTGCCGCGCCCCCACCGCCATCAGCCGCTCGCCGACATTGCCCCCGGCAGATACCCCCATCCGCAGACCGTCGCGCGGATTCTGATGCACGAACGCCCAGTCGGTGCGGGCCAACATCCGCCGCTCCGCCTCGCTCATCGTCATTGTATCGCGCGGCCCGTCCCGCCGGGTATCGAACACCACGGCTCCCGCATCCGGCTCCAGTTGCCCGGCCAGACACCCCAGCAGCGTCGATTTGCCCGAGCCGCTTTCGCCGACGATCCCCATCACCTCGCCAGGATAAAGATCGAACGAAACATCCGCACACCCGACCCGCGCCCCATAAGACTTGCTCAACCCTGCGACGGTCAACAAAGGCACCACAGGTTTCTTCTTGGTCCAGATACTCAACTGCTGCGCCGCCGTCATGCGTCGTCCCCCTCATAAGGTGCACCCTGCGCGCCCAGATACCCCGCCGCCCGCCGCCCGCGGCAATGATCGGTGTCCGAACACACGAACATCCGCTCGCCCGCATCATCGATGATCACCTCGTCCAGATAGGTATCGCCGGCCCCGCACAGATCGCAGTCGTGATCGGCCTTGCTCGGCTCGAACGGATGGTCCTCGAAATCCAGACTCACGACCTTGGTGTAGGGCGGCACCGCATAGATCCGCTGTTCGCGCCCGGCCCCGAACAGCTGGATCGCGGCGCAGCCGTTCATCTTGGGGTTGTCGAACTTCGGGATCGGCGACGGGTCCATCACATAGCGGCCCTCGACCTTCACCGGATAGGCATAGGATGTGGCAATCGTGCCATGCCGTGCGATATCTTCGTACAGCTTCACATGCATCAGCCCGTATTCTTCCAGCGCATGCATCTTGCGGGTTTCCACTTCGCGCGGTTCCAGAAACCGCAGCGGCTCGGGAATCGGCACCTGATAAACCAGAATCTGACCCTCGGCCAATGCCGCCTCCGGGATGCGGTGGCGGGTCTGGATGATGCTGGCGTCGCTGGTGGCCTCGGTCACGGCAACACCGGCAGTGCGTTGAAAGAACTTGCGAATCGACACGGCGTTGGTGGTGTCGTCGGCACCCTGATCGATCACCTTCAGCCGATCCTCGGGCACCAGGCACGCCGCCGTCACCTGCACTCCGCCGGTGCCCCAGCCATAGGGCTTCGGCATTTCGCGGCTGGCAAACGGCACCTGATAGCCCGGGATCGCCAGCGCCTTCAACAGCGCCCGGCGGATCATCCTCTTGGTCTGCTCGTCCAGATAGGCAAAATTATATTGGCTTGCTTCGGTCACAGTCCTGCCTCGTTTCTTTGGCAATCATCGCCCACCGCGCCCCACAGGAGCCTCGCATGGCCACGCTGCTTCAAGTCTCGTTCGACGAAATCCTCGGCAGCCTGATTGCTTGCCTGATCATCCGCGAAGTGCTGATCCTGACCCTGCCGGACAAGGTGGCGGGCCCCGGCGGCTGGCTGATCAACACCTCCAAGGACTGACACGCTCACTCCGCCGCCGCCGGAACCGGGTCGCGCTCGGCACCCGTCGGCTGCGTCGCCGCCACCTCCGCCCGCAACTTGCGCACCAGTTCCAGTTCCGACTGGAAATCGACATAGTGCGGCAGCTTGATATGCTCCAGAAAGCCGGTGGCCTGGATGTTGTCGCAATGGCTCAGCACGAACTCCTCGTCCTGCGCCGGTGCGCCCACGAAATCCTGCCCCAGTTCCTTCCAGCGCAACGCCCGGTCGACCAGCGCCATCGAGATTGCCTTGCGCTCGGTCTGCCCGAACACCAGTCCGTAACCCCTTGTAAACTGGGGCATCACCGTCCTTGACCCAGCGAACTTGTTCACCGTCTCGCACTCGGTCACTTCGATCTCGCCGATCTCCACGGCAAAACCCAGTTCGGCAATCTCCATCTCGACCGCCACCAGGCCGATCCGCAACTCGCCGACAAAGGCATGCGATGCGCCGTAGCCGCGCTGCGTCGAATAGGCCATGCCCAGCACGAACCCCTCATCGCCGCGGGTCAGCGCCTGCAGCCGCAAGGGCCGCGTCGCCGGCAGTTCCAAGGGCTCGCGCGTCAGGTCCGGCGGCATCTGATTTGCATAAGCTTCGGTCTGTATCAACCCGTCCTTGTTCAGAAACTCCGTGATGTGCGGGACCGGTTCCTGCCGGGCTTCGGCCACCTCTGCCGGCGCAACCACACCCTCCGCCATCAGCTTGAAATCCAACAGCCGATGGGTATAGTCGAACGTCGGCCCCAGTACTTGCCCGCCCGGCGCATCCTTGAACGTCGCCGAAATGCGCCGGATGCAGGCCATCGCCCCGGTATCGACCGGCCGCGAGGACCCAAAGCGCGGCAACGTGGTGCGGTAGGCCCGGATCAGGAATACCGCCTCGATCAGATCGCCGCGCGCCTGCTTGATCGCCAGCGCTGCCAGGTCGGGATCGAACAGCGAGCCCTCGGCCATCACCCGGTTCACAGCCAGCGCCAACTGCTCGCGGATCTGCGCCATGCCCAGTTCCGGTACCGTCACATCACCGCGCCGTTCCTCGGCCAGAAAGCCGTGCGCATTGTCGATCGCCCGTTCGCCACCCTTGACCGCGACATACATCAGACCGCTCCCGCCCCGGCTGCATCCGCCGTGATCGCATCCGGATCAGGCGTAACCTTCGTGGTGCGCGGCAACCCGGCCACCTGATCCCCGGCAGTAAAATAGAAATCAATGCCCAGCGGAAACCGCTCTGCATTGCGCTCGAACGCAGCCGTTTCCGGCAAGTCGAACCGCCGGTGCCCCGGAATCCCCGGAATCCCCGGCCCGCTCAGCCGCTGGCCAACCGCAGCCAGCGTCTCCCGCTCCACGATCAGCGTCGCCGACCGGTCCGGATACTGCGCCGTGCCGATGGCATAATGATCCAGCGGCAAGAGCGCCGCCCAGGTCCCGACCGCAAACGCCGCCTCGGACGCGGGCACCAGCGGTACCCCGGTGTGAAACCGCAGCCACTCCCGCACGTCTGCCACGTCATGGGCCCCGGCCAGATGCACCGGCGTGGTGCCATCGGCCAGCGTCAGCAGCAGGGTTCCCGCGGCCACCGACAACGGCGCAGGCGGCACCGCGCCGGTCAGCGTCCCGATCCGGCCCGGATGCGCCATGGCGTTCAGACAGGCGCGAAACGCCCGCGCGGCATCGCGCGCCATATCGGAAAATCCGCCCTGCAACGCTGCCGTCTGCATCAGTTGTCCCCCCGCACCATCGTGAAGAAATCCACCTTGGTCGCTGCCGCCTTGGCCGCGCGCAAACCGCGCTCGGCGCTGCGTTCGGCCTCGATCGGGGCCAGCACCAGATCGCGCACCTCGGCCTGCCGGTCTGTCTGCATCAGCGCATCCACCAGTGCCGCCCGCATCGCGTGATCCTTGTCGCGGCCCTGCACATAGGCATGGCCCACCTGCCCGCCTTTCAGCCGCAGGGAACAGCGCGTCACCGTCATTTCACCCAGATTGAAGGGCGCACCCGTCGCCCCGGTGCGGCCCTGAACCATTGCAGCCCCGACCTCGGGGGACCGCAACCAGACAAAATCCGGCATCGGTTGCATCATGCCGCGCAGGGCACGCGCCAGCCGCTCAGGCGGGGTTTTCGCCATCAGCCCCATCCAGCCCTTGCGTTCGTTCAGTGCGGGATCCGCCATCTAGACACCTTGCCGAGTTGTCTACCACTCTATACAACTAGACAAATCTATATCGCGACCTGCCCGACCCCGCAAGCCACGCCCCACCGAAACCCTGTGCAATCCGATGAAATTTTCATGACACGCACCCCGCTCTGGTCATCCATCGCCGCCACCCTCCACGCCGACATTGCCGGTGGCCACTACCGCCCCGGTGACCGTCTGCCGACCGAGGCAGAGCTTGCCGCCCGCTTCGGCGTCAACCGTCATACCGTCCGCCACGCCCTCGCCGACCTCGCCGCGCGCCACCTCGTTCATTCCCGGCGGGGTGCCGGAGTGTTCGTCGCAGCCAAACCCACCGAATACCCGATCGGGCGCCGCGTCCGGTTCCATCAGAATGTCGCCGCCGCCGGTCAGTTGCCAACCAAGGAAATCCTGCGCCTGGAAACCCGCCGGGCCGACCTGCGCGAAGCCGAGGCGCTGGCCCTGCCCGCCGCCGCGCCGGTGCATGTCTACGAAGGCCTGTCGCTGGCCGACGGCGCGCCGGTTTCTCTGTTCCGCTCGGTGTTTCCCGCTGACCGGCTGCCGGGCCTGCTGGCAGCACTGGCCGATCTCAAATCGGTCACGGCGGCCTTGCAGGCCGCAGGCATCCCCGACTACACCCGCGCCTCCACCCGACTGACGGCAAAACTGGCAACGGCGACCCAGGCCCTGCATCTGCGCATCGCCGAAGGCGCGCCGATCCTGCGGTCGGTCGGCATCAATATCGATGCCACCGGCCAGCCGGTCGAATTCGGCCATACCTGGTTCGCCGGTGACCGCGTGACCCTGACGGTAACGCCGGATTGAACGGGCTGGCGAAACACCGGGAATTGCCTGCACCTTTCCGTTGCAGCCCGCCCCATGTCACAAGCGCGATACAGATTCGGGTTATCCACAGGCTATCCATTGTTCGCCTTCCGCCAAGAAACGGTCGCAAGGCCGACCAAGCAAGAAACCCCTGTCGAGCATCCCCGATGTCCATGGTCCTGCCCCCCCTGCGCCTCGTCGGCGCAACCGCCCTGCGCGACGGCGAGATGCAGCAGCGTTCGGTCGCCATCGCCGACGGCCGTATCACCAAGGGCCCGCTGCCCGAGGTCGACCTGTCGGGCTACCTGATCCTGCCCGGCATCGTCGATCTGCACGGCGACGCCTTTGAACGCCACATCGCCCCGCGCCCCCGGACGGCGTTCGATCTGGCGGCCGGGCTGGCCAGTGCCGACCGCGAGGCGGCGGCCAACGGCGTGACCACCGCCTGGTTCGCCCAAGGCTGGAGCTGGGAGGGCGGCCACCGCAGCCCCGACCATGCCGAACAGGTGCTGCAGACGCTGACTGCCAGCCGCGACCGGATGCTGACCGACATCCGCATCCAGATTCGCTGCGAAACCCATCTGGTCGATTCCGGCCCCCGCCTGCTGGAGGCCGTCCGCCAGCACGGCATCGACTTTGTGGTGTTCAACGACCATGTTGCCGAAACCCTTGAACTACGCCGCGCCAACCCAGAGGAATTTGCCCTCTATGCCCTGAAACAGGGCCAGACGCCCGAGGAGTACCTGACGGCGCTGGAACGCGCCACTGCCCGCACCAAGGAGGTGCCGCGCCACCTTTGCCGTCTGGCCGAAGCCTTCGACGCGATGAACGTGCTCTATGGCAGCCACGACGACCCCGACGGCGAAACCCGCGAGCGCTATTCGATGATTGGCGCGCGCATTGCCGAGTTTCCGCTGACCCGCCGTGCCGCTGCCGCAGCCAAGGCCATGATGAACCCGGTCCTGATGGGTGCCCCCAACGTGGTGCGCGGCGGCTCGCACTCCGGCAACGCCGCCGCCACCGACCTGATCGCCGAGGGTCTGTGTGACGCGCTGGTGTCCGATTACTACTACCCCGCGCTGGCACAGGCCGCCTGGTCTCTGGTCGACCGCAGGCTTCTGTCGATGCCGCATGCCTGGGCCATGATCTCGACCCGGCCCGCCGAGATTCTGCGCCTGCCCGACCGGGGCCAGATCGCGCTTGGCAAACGCGCCGACCTCGTGGTGATGCACGCCGCCACCCGCCGGATCGAGGCGACGATCTCGGGCGGCAGGCTCAGCTATCTGGCCGGCGAAGCCGGGCGGCGCTTCCTGACCGGCCCGCAGGCGCTGCGGCTGGCGGCCGAGTAATCCATACGTCGCCAGCGCTCCGCTCCCCGCCGCCCCGACCGTCACGGCGGTTTTCCGCGCGTCCGGTGCAATGCAACCGATATGTCATTTGCCTGAAACGTTAATTTGCGCCTAGCTGTGTCAAACGGTCGGCAGAATGCTGTGGTGCTTCAAAGGAAATCCCGGATGCACGGCACTCCCCTGCCCGACAACCCCGCGCCAAACGTCGCTCCGGCGCAACCGGTCGCCCGAACCGCCGTGCGGCTTGCCCGGCAGATCCCGGCGCGGATTGCCCGGTGCTGACCCGCCGCGAGTTCCAAAAGTCCCTGCTGTTGGCCGCGCTCGCCGGTGCTCTGCCCCTGTCCCGCGCCGATGCCGGCAGCGACACGCCGCACGATGCCGACGAGGTGTTCCTGAACCGCCTCACCTTCGGGGCCACCGACGGCCTTCGGGCCGAGCTGGCCGAACTTGGCCACGCCGGCTGGCTGGACCGGCAACTGGCGATGCCACCCGCCGACGAGGTGCTGCAGGGTTTCCTGTCAGCCGCCCGCCTACGCATCAACTACCCGGCGGGCGACGACGGCGAGGCCGGGTCCTGGCCCGCCCGTGACGAACTTCTGCCGCTTGACCATCTGAGCGCCGACCCGGCGGATGCCGTCGCCCTCCTGGATTTCACCAAGGCCATGGACTATTCCGAGCGCCTGCGCCCGGCACACGAGGTGATCGCGGCCTCGCTCGTTCGCGCCGTCCATGCCCCCGCCCAGCTGCGAGAACTGATCACCCAGTTCTGGCACGATCATTTCAACGTCCATGCCACCAAATCCGAAACCACCGCAGTTTTCTTTCCCGGCTACGACGCCACGCTCCGTCAGAATGCCTTCGGCAATTTCCGGACCCTGCTGGGTCAGGTGGCCCGCGCCCCCGCCATGCTCTACTACCTCAACAACGACGACAGCCGCGCCAGCCCGGCCAACGAAAACTTTGCCCGCGAACTTCTGGAACTGCACACCCTTGGTGCCGGCAACTATGTCAACGACACTGCCCCCAACTGGCATCTGGTCGCCGGTGCCGCCGACGGCCTGGCGCAAGCCTACATCGACGAGGATGTGTACGAGGTTGCGCGCGCCTTTACCGGCTGGAGCGTCGGCGACGGCCGCTATGTTTCCGACGGGGTCGAGGCCCCGAGGACCGGCCGCTTCCATTATGTCGAGGCCTGGCACGACCCCTACCAGAAACGCGTCCTCGCCGTCGAGTTTGCCCCCAATGCCGGCCCGATGGCGGACGGCGAGCGGGTCATGGACATTCTGGCGGCCCATCCCGGCACCGCCGCCTATGTCTGCCGCAAACTGATCCGCCGACTGCTGACCGACGACCCCGACCCGGACATGGTCGCCCGCATTGCCGCGGTCTTTCTGGCGGCCAGTGCCGCACCGGACCAGATCGCCGTCACCATCCGCGCCATCGTGGCCGAAGCTGCCTTTACCCGGACGCCGCCGCAGAAGATCCGCCGACCGTTCGAATTCCTGGCGGCACTGTTCCGCGCGACCGGTGCGGCAATCGCGTCGCCGGAACTGGCGTTCACCTACCAGTTGTCGGGCGCGGGCTGGTTCCAGCACGAATACGGCCCGCCGACCGGCCACCCCGACCGGGCCGACCGCTGGTCCTCGGCCTCGACCCTGAACCGGATGGTCGACTGCGCGCTTTACGCCCATGACGACTGGTTCGGCTGCACCGGCACCCGGCTGTCGGCGCAGCTGCCCGACGGCCCTTTGTCCTTCCGCACTCTGGCACAAACCTGGGTCACCCGGCTGCGCGGGCGCACCGCCACCGATGGGATGGCGCACCTGGCCGAAGGGCTGGGGGTCGAGGATCCCGATGAACCGTTCGAGCTGAGCGAGGAGGACCGCCACAACCTCAGCGCCACCCTCGTCGCCTTCGCCGCCCTGACCCCGCAGTTCCTGCAAAGATAGAGGACGCGATGCCCGACCCCATGCTGGTTGTTGTGTTCCTGCGCGGCGGTTCCGACGGTCTGGCACTGGTCAGTCCGGCCTCCGATCCCGATTTCATCGCCGCCCGCCCGGAAGACCTGCGGGTGCTGCGCTCCGGCGATGCCGCCGGCCATGTGATCCGTCAGGATATCGCCGACACCGATTTCCGCTTTCACGCCAACGCCCGGTCGTTGTCGGACCTGTACAATGCCGGCGACCTGTCGCTGATCCACGCTTCGGGCCTGACCGAAGCGACGCGCAGCCACTTTGACGCCGAGGCCCGGATCGAACGCGCCGCTGCCTCGGGCGAGGCCGGCGGTTGGCTCGGGCGCTGGCTGGGGCAGACCGCGCCGGGTGGCGACATGCCGGCGCTGGCCGTCGGCACCCAGTTGCCCGGTTCGATGCGCGGCATCAATGCCGCCGTCGCCAACGAGTTGGGCGACATGATGCTGGCGCGCGGCCACTGGCTGGCCCCGGCCCTGCGCCAGCGACTGACCGCCGGTTTCGGCGACCACGGCCCGTTGCAAACGCCGATGGCGCAACTGTTGCAACTGTCCGGCATCATCGGGGCCCGGCTCTGGTCCGACGCCGATCAGACCACGACTGCCTATGCGCCGGCAGAGCCCTACCCCGAGGACAACCCGCTATCGGCACCGCTGATGACCGTGGCCCAGACCATCAAGCTCGGGCTCGGCCTGCGTGTGGCCACCGTCGATGTGCCGGGCTGGGATACCCATGTCCGCCAGTCCGGGGCCTTTGCCGAACTGACGCTGTGGCTGTCGCAGGCGCTCATGGCCTTCTGGCGCGACCTTGGCCCCCTGCAGCAGGATGTGTCGGTCGTGGTGATGAGCGAGTTCGGCCGCCGCCTGCGCGCCAACGCCTCGGCCGGAACCGATCACGGGCGCGGCAACGTGATGATGGTGCTTGGCCCGCAAGCCAAAGGCGGCCGGATGCTCGGCCTGTGGCCGGGCCTGCAGAACGCCGCCCTGGAAGAAGGCGCGGATCTGGCCGTCGCCACCGACTACCGCTCGGTCCTGGCCGAATTGCTGACCGGCCACATGGCCACACCGGACCTTGCCGCCATCTTCCCCGGCTTCGCCGCCGCACCGGTCGGGCTCTGGGGCTGAAGCAGGCGGCGTTGACGATCTCGAAGGAATGCAGACGCTTGTTCGAAACGCCCTCCGACGGCTCGATTCGAGTGGCGCGGAACAACCGAGGCGGGCTGGAGTGCCAGTCCGTTCCTGCTGTTGTTTGTTGCCCGATTTGATTTCAATCAAATCGTGGTGCGCCTGCCTGCCGCTCGGCAGGCGCTACAGCGCGCGCCAGCCCAGCCAGGCGCGCTCCGATTTCCCGACCACTGCACGCAACCCAACCTCCCTTGCTTTCCGGCTTGCGCCTTCAAGCAACGGACCGAGCGTCCGTCCCTCGGACGGCCACCTTTTCGGCCCGCGACCTTCATGCCGACCGGTTGTGAAAAGACCAAGTGTGGAAGCGCTCCGTCGACGAAGCGTTAACCTTCCTAACTATTCAATAAACAGAAATCGGAATATCCAAACTTCCCAACGCTCTGCGCAAATTATCACGCGTGATAATCCCGACCCGCGTCAGCCCTGCCTCTCATGTTTCTCCAGAAAAGCCGCCGCCTCCAGCCTCCGGAAATCCGCCAGCGCCGCCCGGATCCGCCCGTGATCCCAATCCCACCAGGCCAGCGCGATCATCCGCTCGGCCAGGTCGGCCGCATAGCGCCGCTTCAGCGGCACCGCCGGCACCCCGGCCACGATCTCATAGGGGCCGACATCGCGGGTCACCACCGCCCCCGCCGCCACCACCGCGCCATGCCCGATCGTCACATCGGGCCGGATGATCGCACCGTGCCCAATCCAGGTATCGTGCCCGACTGCGGTCCGCCGCGCCCGCCTGCGAGCAAAGAATGCCGGATCATCCGGCTCGTCCGGCCAATAGTAGCTCGACCGGTAGTGAAAGTGATGCAGGCTGGCCAGTCCCATCGGATGATCCGTCGGCCCGATCCGCACGAAACTGGCGATGTTGGCGAACTTGCCGACCGTCGTGTTGGCGATGTCGCAGGACCGGTCGCAATAGCTGTAATCGCCGATTTCGGAATGCCCGACCCGGCTGTCACGCCCGATCTCGACATAGCGGCCAAAGGTCGAGGCGGTCACCTCGCAGTCCGGATGCAGAAACGGCGTTTCGGCCGACAGGGTCACCATGCAGCAACTACTCTTTCACGTCGGCCCGAAGTTGCCGCAGCAAACGGCAAACCCCGGCAAAGTTCAATGGCCGCCAGCGTCGCCCTTGATCAGCTTGCGTCGCAACCAGCCGGAAATGCTGTCCATCAGCATCACCATCAGCACGATCAGCACGATGTAATAGGTAACTTCTTCCCAGTCCTTCTGGGTGATGATCGCCTGCGTCAGCAACAGGCCGATGCCGCCGCCGACGATCGCCCCGATCACCGTGGCGCTGCGGGTGTTCGATTCCAGATAATACAGCACCTGGCTGATCAGCACCGGCGTGATCTGCGGAATCACCCCGAACCGGTAACGCTGCACGGCGTTGGCCCCGGTCGACTGGATACCCTCGATCTGCTTGTCGTCGACATTCTCCAGCGCCTCGGAAAACATCTTGCCGAAACTGCCGGTATCGGTGATCAGGATTGCCAGCGCTCCGGTCATCGGCCCCGGCCCGAAGGCGCGGCTGAGAATGATGGTCCAGATCAACCCGTCCACCCCGCGCACAAAGTCGAACACCCGCCGGAACCCGAACCGCACCCACCAGTTTGGCGTGAAGTTCGAGGCCGCCAGAAACGCCAGCGGCAGCGCGATCATCGCCGCCCCGATGGTGCCCAGAAACGCCATCAGGATGGTCTCGAAAATCGCCCAGGCAACATCGGAATGCCGCCACATCTTGTTGGTCCAGAAATCCGATGCCATCGCCGACAGATTGCTTTTGCCCGGTACCACCTGCTCGCCGGAAACCAGCATCCCGGCCAGCGTCAGGGGTGATTTGTTGTAGAACGGGCTGTCGAGCGTGAACCAGAACAACTCCCACCCGAAGAAATACCGGAACACCTGGGTCTGCGCTTTCGTCACCGTCAGCCGCGCGCCCGGCAGCTTCACCGTCACCCGGCTGTCGGAGGTATTGATCCACTCCGGCACCGGGCCCGCCGGCAATACCAGCACCACACCGGCGCTGGAAACGGTGGTTTCGATCACCCCGTAGTCCGGTACCGTCAGTCTGGTCACAGCGCCATCAAGCCTGACCGAATAGCCCTTGCCAAGGGCGACGTCGGCGCTGTCGCCGAAAATGCTGACCCATGCCGGCGGCTGTCCGTCGGCATAGGTGCCCTTGGCCTCGCCCTCGATGGAAACGACAAATCCGCCCGAGCGGTTGTCCCGCACCACATGCGTCTTGTGGCTGTAGCTGTCGGCAACCAGCGTTGCGCCGTTTTCCAGGCTGGCGCGCCCTGCCAACCCCGGAATGTCGAAACTGAAAAAGATGTAGGTCAGATAGGCGAGGATCAGCAACGGCACACCAAACGCGAACATCCGGCGACGGGCAAAGCTGCGGGTCGCGGCCCCGCGCAGATCGGTCGTGACTTCCAGCATCGCCATGTCAGACCCCCTTCACCAGCTTGTCGCGGTACCGGCTCGACACCTGGTCGATCACGATGATCGTGACGAACAGCAGCAGAAAGATCGCCACCACCTCGTCATAGCGCCCCTTGCCCCAGCCGATCGCGTTCTTCAGGTCGTAGCCGATCCCGCCCGACCCGACAAAACCAAGGATCGCCGAAGCGCGCACGTTGATCTCGAACCGCAGCAGGGCATAGCTCAGATAGTTCGGCGCCACCTGCGGGATCACCCCCAGCCACATCCGCTGCCCCCAGCTGGCACCGACCGAGGTCAGCCCCTCGACCGGCTTCAGATCGGCATTCTCGTTGACTTCCGAAAACAGCTTGCCCAATGCGCCCGAGGTGTGGAAGGCAATGGCAATCACCGCCGGCACCGGCCCGCCGCCCAGCACGTAGATCAGCACCAGCGCGATCACAACTTCGGGGATCGCGCGCATGAAATCCATCACCCGGCGAAACACCGGGATCAGGCGCGGCCACCGCGCCAGCCCGCGCGTCGACAACAGCGACAGCGCCATTCCCAACAGTGCACCCAGCAACGTCGATACGGCCGCAATGTTGATGGTTTCCAGCAGCGACGGGAAATACTTCACCATCAACCCGGGGATCAGCGCGATCTTTTCGCCCGCCTCGATGAAAATCTCGCGCGGGAACGCAAAGACGTTCAGGATACCGTCCCAGAATCCGCCGGCATTGCGTTCATCCGCCAGCCGGAAACCGGCGACCAGCATCGCCACGAACACCGCCAGCAGAATGCCCGAGTACAGCCGTTTTGTGCGAGCCTGCGCCATGTAGTCGGCGCGAATGTCCCGCCCCTGCGGCGGTGTGGCATTCAGCGTCAGGTCGGCCATGGCATATCCCAAGGAAAATCCGGGCCCCGTGGAGAACGGGACCCGGATGGTTAGGTGCTAAAATTACTGAGCGTCTTGCAGCTCGCGCGCTGCAATGATGCCAAGGAAGGCATCGTGGGTCACCGGAATGAAATCCTTGGCCTCCCCCGCCGCAACCCCATACGCGCATTCCTTGTCAGTCTCGTGAAGGTCGGCGGTGATCTGGGTCACTTTATCCTTTACATCCTGCGGCAGCGCACGGCGCACGACCATCGGACCTTCGGGGATCAGGGTCGATTTCCAGATTTCGACCAGATCGTTCATGTCGATCAGGCCGGCATCCACCGCCTTGCGGAAAGCGCCCGAATTGTAGCCATCTTCCCAGGCACCCAGACCGTCGGCCCAGCTGACGCCGGCCTGCACGTCGCCGTTGGCCACGGCCACCAGTGTCTGCTCGTGCCCTCCCGAGAATTTCACCTCGGTGAAGTACTCCTCCAGCGTGCCGTATTTTGCCTGCAGTTCGGCGGCTGGAACCAGATAGCCAGAGGTCGAGTTCGGGTCTGCAAAGGCAAAGGTCTTGCCCTTGGCACCATCCATCGAGGTGATGCCGGAATCTGCCCGTGCAAAACCGATCGAGTAATAGCCGGTCGAGCCATCGACATTTTGCTTGGTCAGCATGACGTCCACGGCTTCCGGATCGGTCAGGTAGACTTTCGCATAGGCCGACGCACCCAGCCAAGCATAGTCGATGGTGCCGCCCAGCAGACCCTGAATCACGCCGTCGTAGTCTGCAGGGGTGAAAACCTTGACCGGAACGCCAAGCGCCGCTTCCATGGCAACACGGAAGCACTCGGTCGAGGTCATGCGGTCCTGGGCGTTTTCGCCGCCCAGGATGCCGATGTTGAATTCCTTGATGGCGTGCGAATCGGCCAAGGCCGGAACCACAAGGGCTGACGAGAGCAGCAGGGAAAGCGCGATCTTTTTCATGTGCAGTTCTCCATTGGTAAGACCCAAGGCAACAGGCCCGGGGCAGGGAAAGGAAATCAGGACAGCATCGCTGCCTTGAAGACGTCGGTTTCCATCGGCGGCACCGGGGCCCGCTCGATTGCGGTCGAGGTGGTGGCTTCGGAAAACGACGCATCGGCCCCGTAGATGTCGCGGGCCACGCCGGTGGTCAGCTGTTCCGGCGTTCCGTCAAACACGATCCTGCCGCCGCGCATCCCGATGACCCGGTCGCAATAGCGCCGCGCGGTGTCCAGCGTATGCAGGTTGGCAATCACCATCCGCCCGTCTTCCTCGTGGATGCGGCGCAGCGCATCCATCACGATCTGGGCATTCATCGGGTCCAGACTGGCAATCGGCTCGTCCGCCAGAATGATCTTGGGATCCTGCATCAGGGCGCGCGCAATCGCCACCCGCTGCTGTTGCCCGCCAGAAAGGGCCTCGGCCCGCTTCGGCGCCTGCTCGGCGATCCCCAGCCGCTCCAGAATGTCGATGGCGCGATAGATGTCGTCCTTGGGAAACAGGTTGAAGATCGTGGTCAGGGTAGACCGGCGGTTCAGCGTGCCATGCAGCACGTTCGACACCACATCCATGCGCGGCACCAGATTGAACTGCTGGAAAATCATCGCGCATTCCGCCTGCCAGGCCCGCATGGCGGTGCCCTGCAGTTCCAGAATGTTCCGGCCCTCGAACATGATCTTGCCGGCCGACGCTTCGGTCAACCGGTTCATCATGCGCAGAAACGTCGATTTGCCAGCCCCGGATCGCCCGATGATCCCGACCATCGCCGATTTTTCGACTGTGAAGGTGGCATTGTCCACGGCATTGTTTTGCCCGAACGTCTTGGTCACGCTTTCAACGCTCAGCAACATCACCGCCCCACCCCTAGGTCAGGCGGAGTGCTACAGTTGCTGGGCAACGCAAAGTTGACGAAATCGCGAAGCTTTTGTAACGCTCCCATAGTCGGCACGGGCGCCACGAACCATGGCGCGATCTGGTCCGGGCTTGACTTTGCACCACCGTAACCCGAGGTGGCGTGACAAGCCCGATGACAGACCCCACGACAGACCCCGTGACAGGACAACAGGCATGGATGCCGACCACAGCTTCGTTCCCGGCCCTGCCACCGCCCGCCGGTTTCGCGATGCCCTTGGCGGCTTTGCAACCGGCGTGACCATCGTGACCACGCGCTTTGACGGCCAGCCCGTGGCGATCATCGCCAATAGTTTCGCCAGTGTCTCGCTTGACCCGCCGCTGATCCTGTGGTCACCGGCTCGGTCGTCGCGCCGCTTTGCCGCGTTTGAACGGGCCGAGCATTTTGCCGTGCATGTCCTTGGCGCGGATCAGTCCGACCTTTTGGCCCGTTTTGCCCGGCCAGACACCGGGTTCGATCTGCCAGGCATCGTCGACAACCCGCAGGCCGTGCCGCTGCTTCCCGCCTGTCTTGCCCGCTTCGAATGCCGGACCCACGCCCGCCACGATGGCGGCGATCATCTGATCCTGATCGGGCAGGTCCTGCGCGCGACCCACGGCGCCGGCGACCCGCTGATCTTTTCCGCCGGGCGCTACGGTCGCTTCCAGCCGCAATCCTGACCGGGTTGCAAGCGACCCCCGGCAACCGCCACGGCCGTCGTTTATCCTACCGGCACTGTCCGTCCGCCGCGACCGTCAGAACCATGCCGCCTGCCGCTGCGGCATCGCCCTCATCATGGGTCACCATCAGCACCGGCAAGCCGCGCTGCCGCGCCAGATCGAACACGAACGACCGGATGTAGCCGCGCAGCCCGTTGTCGAGCCGGGAAAACGGCTCGTCCAGCAACAGCGCCCGCGGCTCGGCCAACAGCATGCGCAACAGAGCCACCCGCGCCCGCTGCCCGCCGGACAGCCCGGCAGGATCGCGGTCGGCGAACCCGGCCAGGTCAGCCAGCGCCAATGCCTCTTCCACCCGGGCCCGCCGCGCCGAAGTCCCGCGCAAGTTTGCCGGCAAGCCAAACGCCAGATTGCCGCCGACCGACAGATGCGGAAACAGCAGATCATCTTGAAACAGAATCCCCATGCGCCGGACCCGGGTCGGCAGGTCGGTGACGTCGACACCGTCCAGCAGCACCCGCCCCGTAAGCCGGAACGCTGGATCCAGCGCGCCGATGATCGCCGCCAGCAACGTCGATTTGCCAGACCCCGACGGGCCCATCACGGTCACCACCTCGCCCGGCAGAACCCGCAGATCAATCGCGATCAGGACCACGCCATCCTGCCGGATCTCCAACTTCTGCAGCGAAAGCCCGGCCGTCATCGCGCAAGCCGCAGCGCCCGGCGGTGCCGGAACGCCAATGCCGGGATCACCAGGGCCAGCGCAAATCCGGCCAGCGGAACCGCCATCTGCATCAGGGCATAGGCCCCGATCAGCCGCCGGTTGCCGCCAGACGCCAGCGCCACCGCCTCGGTCGTCAGCGTTTCGATGCGGCCGGCACCGATCAGAAGCGTTGGCAGATACAGCCCGACCGATACCGCAAACCCGACCGCCGCCGCCGTCAGAACCGCCCGCAACAGCATCGGCATGCGCACCGCCCACAGCACTCGGCCCGGCCCGGCACCCAGGGTGGCCGCAACCAGCCCGGCCCGCCGGTCCCAGGCCCGCCAGGGATCGGCCAGCGACAGGAACACATAAGGCAGGACGAACACCAGATGCACCGCCGTCACCGCTGCCATGCCACCATCGGCACCCACCAGCAACGCCAGCGTCTGCAACCCCGGCAGAAATGCCACCTGCGGCACGATCAGCGGCAGATACAACACCCAGATCAGCCGCCCCGCGCCGGCAAAGCCGTGCCGGTACTCGGTCTCCAGGCAGGCCACAACCAGCCCCAGCGCCAGAACAACCGCCACCGGCCCGATCACCACGGTCTGCACCGCCGCCTGTCCCAGCCCCATGCCTTCGGCACGCCAGACCCGCAGCGACCAGCTTTCCGGCAGAACCGCCGGAAACGGCCACATTCCGGTCACCGACCACAGCGCGAGCCCGGCCAGCCCCAACCCCACGACCGCAACGCAAAGCCCGGCCCCCAAGACAGCCAGCACCCGCAGGCCATCGTCCAGCCCTAGCCCGCGCCGCCCGCTGACCGCACCCGCCCGCCCGACCCGCGCCGCCGCCCCCTCCAGCACCCACATGCCGACCAGCGCGCCCAGAACCAGCCCCAGCTGCAACACCGCCGCCGCCGCCGCCCGAAAGCGCAGCGCCAGATCGGGGTCCGACATCCAGTGCACCACCTGCACCGACAACGGCGGTGGCAAGGTCGGGCCAAGGATCATCGCCACATCCACCGCCGTCATCGAATAGGCCAGCACCGCCGCAACCGGCAACCTGATCTGCGGATAGACCGCAGGCAGCACCGCCTTGAACCAGCCGACCGCCCGCCCGTAGCCAAGCGCGGCGGCCACCAGCATGCGGCGGTCTGCCTTGACCTGAACCAGCGCCGACAGGGTCATCAGCAACAGGAACGGCACCTCCTTGACAACCAGCCCCGCCAACAGGGCCAGACCCATCGGGTCCTGGGTGATCATTAGGTCAGGCGGCTCGGTCCAGCCGGTAGCCCAGGGCGACAGGGCCCGCGCAATCCAGCCTGAAGGGGCGATGACAAAAGCCATGCCAAGCGCCGCCGCCGCATGCGGCAGCGACAACAGCGGCGACAACAGCCGCACCAGCAGCGTAAAGGCCCGGGTCCCGTGCAGGGTGGCCACAATCAAAAGCGTGATCAGCAACGACACGGCGGTCGCCCCGACCCCGGACGCGACCGACAGGCGGACCGAAGCGGCCAACCCCGGCCAATCCATCAGATCGCGCCAGGGCTGCACCGTCAGGCCGCTGCCCCCCAGCGCCGGCAAATAGCCAAATGCCGGAGCCACCGTCCCGGCCAGCCCGGCCAGCACCGGCAGACTCAGCAACCCCAGCGTCAGCGCCAGTGCGGCGAACGGCAGACCGGGCCCGGCCTGCCTCACTGCGCAACGCCGTAGCGCGCCACCCAGTCCTCGGCGATCCGGGTCATCCAGCTGGCATGCGGCTCCAGCAACGTCACGCCAAGCTCGGCCGGTGCCAGAGTGGCCACCCCAAGCGTCAAGGCATCGAACCGCTCCCGGTCCCCGGCAGGCAGCGCCGCCACATCCAGCACCGTCAGAAACCCCAGGATCGCCGGGTCCTGGGCCCGGGCCTGAACCGCCGGGTCAAGCAGCAGATCGGCAATCACCAGAGCGCCGGCAGCATGCGCGGCGTTGTAGGGGATGGCCACGAAACTGGCATTGCCGATGGTGCCGCCGTCCAGCACAAAGGTCCGCACCGTGTCCGAAAGCTCCCCGGCGGCGATCGCCGCCGAGGCGCGGCCGGGATTGAAGGCAAAGGCAATGTCGATCTCGCCGTCCGCCAGCAACTGGCCCAGGGCAGGCTCCCCGGCCGGATAGGCCCTGCCGCCGCGCCACAGGCTCGGCGTCAAGGCGTCAAGATAGGCCCATAGCGGCGTGGTGACAGCCCCATAGCTGGCCTCGTCAACCGGCTGCAACAACAGCGCCGGATCGGTGCCAAGCCCATACAGCACCTGCTTCAGGAACGTCACGCCCAGATAGTCCGGCGGCTGCGGATAGGTGAAGCGGCCCGGATGTTCCGCCGCCCACTCCGCCAGCGCCGCGATGGTCTTCGGCGGTGCCGGCAGACGCGCCGCATCATGCTCGAACACCAGCTGCGCCATCGCCCAGGGCGATTCCATGCCACCGGTCGGCACCGTGAAATCCGTCACCACCGCCGGCTTGCCCGCCACATCCACCCATTTCCAGTTCGGCAACGCCTCGGCAAACGGCCCGAACAGCAAACCACCTGCCTGCATCGCCGCAAAATTCTCGCCGTTGATCCAGATCAGATCGACCGCGCCGCCGCTGTCCTGCCCGACGGTCTTTTCCGCGATCACCCGCGTCACCGCGTCCGCCGTCGCCGCAAGCTTCACATGTTCCAGCCTGACACCATGGCGCTCCAGCGCAAGGTCCCCGACATGCGCGATGAAGTCGTTGATCCGCGCATCGCCGCCCCAGGCATTCCAATAGACCGTCTGGCCCCCGGCCTCCGCCAGCACTGCCGGCCAGTTGGCCGGGTCCGGCTGCGCCGTAGCGATCCCCGCCATCAGTCCAGCAACAATCGTCAGCACCCAACGAGCCAGCATGATCGATCCTCTCTTCCCGCGCGGGCCAACCCGCAGCCCTGGTCTTGCGGGTCAACCCGCAGCTTTCGTTTTGCGGGTCAACCCGCAGCGCCGCCGCCCTGTCTAGCCCTTTCGGCCAGCCGGCGTCAGCCAACATCACCGTGAACCGGCAAAGCGACCGGTTGCAAGCCCGCACAGCATCGGTCACCTCTGGCAGATGCTGTTGCTCGACCCGGCAAAGGGAACCAGATGCTTGATGGCGTGATGCGCCGGCTGATCGATCCGCCGCTGAATGCCGCCGGCCGGCGGTTGGCGGCACGCGGGATCACCGCCGATGCCGTGACCCTTGGCGGCCTGGTCCTCGGACTCCTGGCCGCCGCCCTGATCGCCCTCGGCCAGCCGGCATGGGCGCTCCTGCCGCTTGGGCTCAGCCGCCTTGCCGACGGGCTTGACGGGGCAGTAGCCCGCGCCAGCCGCAAAACCGACTTCGGCGGCTACCTCGACATCACCTGCGATTTCCTGTTCTACGGCGCGGTTCCCCTGGCTTTCGTGCTGGCCGCTCCGGCGGACAACGGAGCCGCCGGGGCGTTCCTTCTGACCAGCTTCTACGCCAACGGCGCCACTTTCCTCGGCTATGCCATCCTCGCCGAAAAACACCGGCTGCACACCAGCGCCCGCGGCGCAAAATCGCTCTATTTCACCGGCGGCCTGCTGGAGGGTACCGAAACCATCGCCTTCTTCGCCGCCCTCTGCCTCTGGCCCGACTGGTTCGCGCCGCTGGCCTGGGCGTTCGGGACGCTTTGCCTGATTACGGCAGTAAGCCGCGTCCTTTTGGCCCGGCAGGTCTTTGCCGCCCCCGACCCCGACCCGCCCGGCTCAGAATGAGCCATCGCAGCGCCCGGCCTCCTTCCGGTGAAAACATCCTCGGCGGAGCCATTGCAGTTCTTGCTGCCGTCAACCCGCGGCCAGCAGACCATCATCGCTGAAATGCCGGGGAAAGAAGGCGGCGGCACAGGTGAACAGCGTCTGCATCGCCTCGGTCCGCGAATAGGGCGCGGTCAGCGTCATCATCTCCAGCCATACCCCTTCCGAGGTGACCCGCAGCACCCGCGCCACCCGCTCGGGGCGCAACCGGTAGCCGCCGTCGGCAATCAGCTCCGCGATGATGCCTTCCAGCAGTGCATTGTAGCGCGCATCGTTCGCGGCGCATTCCAGCTGATACAGCGGCCGGCTCTGCGCCTCGCCCCAAAAGGCGCACCAGGCTGCCAGCCGGCCCGGCGTACAGATCGCGTCGTTGAAGTCGGCCCGCAGCAGCGCCTCCAGCCGGCTTGCCGGGTCTGGTGCCGCCGCCGCCAGCGCCCGCATCCAGTTTTCGGCATATTCGGCTGACAGAAACCGCAGCGTCTCGGTCAGCAGCTTCTCCTTGGTCTGGAAATGAAAGTTCACCAGCCCATGCGACAACCCGGCCAGCGCCGCCACATCGGTCAGTGTCGTGCGGGCATAGCCGCGCACCGCAATGGTCTCGATCGTTGCCTCGATCAGTTGCTGGCGCCGGGTCTCGCGGCTCGCCTTGCGGGGCGGTGCCGCCTCGGTCGGTGTCACGCCGGTTTCGGTCATCGCACAGAGCCTTTCCAACCGGTTCCCTGCCCGGCTCAGCGTCCAGAGATAGGCGAAAAACCCGGCAGCGCAAGCTGAAACGCCATTCTGATTGACAGACCAGTCAAAACATTTACTCTCTGACCCATGCCCCCTCGGCCGCACCAGGCCGGTCTGTCCGACGGAACCCGACATGCCCATTGTCCTGCCTGCCGCCCCGGCTGCCCACGTGACCGTCCCAGCCCCCCGCGACCTGACCAAATCCAATGCCCAGTTCCGGCGCGCCGTCAAACGCCTGCCGCTCGGCGTCGCCTCGACCTTCCGCTACTGGGGCGACGACCGCACCATCTACGTCCACCACGGCAAGGGCGGCCGTACCTGGGATATCGACGGCAACGAATATGTCGATTACCGCCTGGGTTACGGCCCGGCGATCCTCGGCTATGCCGACGACCGTGTCGATGCCGCCGCCCGGCGCGGCATCGAGGTCGGCGGCGTCTTTGCCCTGTCGACCGAGCGCGAACTGATCGTGGCCGACCGCATCGCATCGATGGTCCCCGCCGCCGAACTGGTCCGCTTCTCCAACTCCGGCACCGAAGCCGTGATGGCGGCCCTGCGTCTGGCCCGCGCCTATACCGGGCGCGAAAGCTATCTGCTGGTCGAGGGAGGCTATCACGGCCTGTTCGACGCCGCGATGTGGATGGCAAACCTCGAGGATTGGGACCACACCTCCAACACCGACCCCGAAGTGATCTCTTACGGCAAGGGCATCCCCCAGTCGGTGAAACAACTCGCGCATCTGGTGCCGATGAACCACTTCCAGCGGCTCGAGGATACGTTCAGACGCCACGGCGACCAATTGGCCGCCATGCTGATCGAGCCGATTCAGGGCAACTGCTGCGGGATCATGGCGCAGGTCGAATATGTCCGGCTGGCCCGCCGCCTCTGCGACCAGTACGGTGTGCTCTTGATCATCGACGAGGTGAAAACCGGCTTTCGTGTCGGCAAGGGCGGCATTCAGGGCATCATGGGGGTGCGCCCCGACATCACCACCTTTGCCAAGGCTGTGGCCAACGGCTACCCGATCGCGCTGGTCGCCGGGCGGGAGGATATCATGCGCACCTTCCGGTACGGCGGTGCCTCGCATGGCGGCACCTATACCGCGCATTCGGTCAGTCTGGCCGCCGCCGAGGAATGTCTGCGCATCCTCGATGAAACCCCGGCGCTGGAAACCCTGTCCCGCTACGGCGAAACCCTGAAAGCCGGGATTTCGCGGATTTTGAACGAACGCAACATCGTGCATTCCTACACCGGCCATCCCTCGATGTTCGGCCTGTTCTTTGCCGCGAACCCGCCAGACAATTACCGCGACTGGAAGACCTCGGATTACAGCTTCTACGACCGGATGGCGTACCACCTGCACGACCTTGGCGTGATCGTCGAACCCGACAGCCGCGAACCCTGGTTCATGTGCGAGGCGCACGGGCTGGACCCCGCCTGCCTGACCGACACCCTGCGCGCCGTCGAAACCGCCGTGGACCTGACGCTGCAAGGGCTGGAGGATGCGGCGCAATGAGTCACGACGCCATCATCATCGGCGGTGGCCACAACGGGCTGGTAACGGCCTGTTATCTGGCACGCGCCGGGCAAAAGGTGCTGGTGGTCGAGAAGAACGACTGGATCGGCGGCGCCGCCGTCTCGCGCAGCCTCTATCCGGGCTTCACCTATTCCAACTGCTCCTATGTCAGCAGCCTGTTCCGGCCGGAAATCATGCGCGATCTGGAATTGCCGAAACACGGGCTGCAGGTGCTGCCCTACGAAGGCGGCGCGGTGATGACTCAAGGCGGCGGCTACCTCGCCATGTTCCGCGACCACGACGCCAACCGCCGCGAATTTGCCCGCCACTCGCCCCGCGATGCCGAAGCCTACGACCGCTACAGCCGCGACATCCTGCGCCATTGCCGGTTCATCCGCCCGCTGCTCTTCCGTACGCCGCCCGACCCGTCCAGCTTCCGCCCGCGTGACTTGAGCGAACTGGCCCACCTCGGCAAACAGCTGTTTGGCATGTCGGAACCCCAGATTTACGCCATGATCCGGTTCTGGACCATGAGCATCGCCGATTTCCTCGACGAGTATTTCGAAAACCCGGTGATCAAGGCCTACCTTGCCGTCTCGGCCATCATCGGCACCGCCTTGGGGCCGATGTCGCCCGGCTCGGCCTATGTGCTGCTGCATCACTACATGGGCGATGTCGACGGCAATGTCGGGGCCTGGGGCTTTGCCCGTGGCGGCATGGGCTCGATCACCAAAGCCCTCGGGGCCTCACTGGCAGCTGCGGGCGGCGAGGTGCGGCTTGGGTCCGGTGTCGACCGCATCCTGACCGCCAACGGCCGCGTCATAGGCGTGGTTCTCGAAAACGGCGACACCCTGCACGCGCGACGGGTGATCTCCAACATGGATGTCAAACGCACCTTCCTGACCTGCATGGACGAACGCGACCTGCCCGCCGATTTCGTCAACCGGGTGAAAAAGTTCAAGATCCGCGGCTCCTCGGGCAAACTGAACATCGCGCTCGATGCCGCCCCGCAAATCACCGCCCTGCCAGAAGGCGCGCCGATGTACCGGGGTGACCTGCATTTCACCGACAGCATCGAACGGATGGAACGCGCCTATGATGACTGGAAATCCGGCCATTTCAGCGCCGATCCGTTTCAGGACGTGATGATCCCGACCATGATCGACCCGACCATGGCCCCGCCCGGCAAGCATTTCATGTCCTGTTTCGTGCAATACGCCCCGCCGAAGATCGCGGGAAAGGACTGGACCGATGCCGACCGCGATGCCTTCGGGCAGACCTGCCTTAACCAGATCGAAACCTACGCCCCCGGCTTCAGGAACCTGATCCTGCACATGGAAGTGCGCACCCCCCGCGAACTGGAGGCCGAGGTCGGCCTGACCGAAGGCAACATCTTTCAGGGCGAGCTGACGTTCGACCAGCTGCTGTTCAACCGCCCCGTCCCCGGTGCCGCGCAATACCGCTCGCCGATCAAGGACCTGTGGATGTGCGGCTCGTCCACCCACCCCGGCGGCGGCGTCATGGGCGCACCGGGCCGCAACGCCGCGATGGAAATTCTGCGCGACACCAGAACCCCGACCGACATGAGCGATGCCTATGCCGTCCTTTGACACCATCGTCATCGGGGCCGGCACCAATGGCCTCGCCTGCGCCGCCCGCCTCGCGCAAAAGGGCGCAAACGTGCTGGTGCTGGAGGCAGCCCCCATCACCGGCGGCGGTGCCGGCACGCACGAATTCGCCCCCGGCCACCGTGTCAGCCCGCTGGCCCACATCCTGCACGCCCTCGACAACCGGGTGGTGACCGGGTTGAACCTCGCCCGCCACGGCCTTGATTATGCGGCAAAAGATTTGTCCACGACCGCCCTGTCCGCCACTGGCGATCATCTGACGCTGACCGGCCCGTTTGGCGCGCTCCTTACCGGCACCACTCAGGACGCCGCATGGGCGGCGCTCCGCCAGAAACTCCTGACCTTTGCCAGCGTTCTTGCCCCGTTCAAGGCACTGACCCCGCCGCGTCTGGCAAGTGGCACCGGCAATGACCTGTTCGCCCTCGCCAAACTCGGACTGAAGCTCCGCGCCATCGGCCGCGCCGATTTCCGCGAGTTTCTGCGGATGATCCTGATCAACGTCGCCGATGTGCTCGAGGATGACCTGACCGACGACCGCCTGCGCGGTGCGCTGGCGTTTGATGCCACCCTCGGCTCCTGGCTCGGACCGCGCTCGCCCAACTCGCTGATCCTGCTCCTGAACCGGTTGGCGAACCAGGCCGCAGGCCAGCCCGCCGCCCTCGCCATCCCCAAAGGCGGCATGGGCACCGTCGCCACCGCCTTCACCCGGGCCGCCGAAGCCGCAGGCGTCACCATCCGGCTGAACGCCAAGGTCGGCCGCATCGTCATCGACGCCGACCGCGCTACCGGCGTCGAACTGGCCACCGGCGAAATCCTCACCGCCGCCCGCGTCGTCTCGGCCATCCACCCGCAAACCACCCTGCTCGATCTCGTCGGCCCCCGCCATCTCGACACCGGCATGGTCCGCAAGGCCCGCGCCATCCGCTCGCGCGGGGCCGCCGCCAAACTGCACCTGGCCCTGCGCGGCACCCCCGACTTTCGCGGTGCCGACCTCAAATCCCGCCTGATCATCGCCCCATCAGTCCGCGCGATCGAGGATGCTTTCAACGCAGTCAAGTACGCCGAAGTGCCCGCCCGCCCGGTGCTGGAGGCGATCCTGCCCTCGGCTCATGAATCCGGCCAGGCCCCCGCGGGCTGCCATACCCTTTCAGCCATCGTGCAATTCGCACCGCACGATCCCAAAGCCGGGCTGCCAGCGGCCCGCGCCGAGCTGCTGGCAAACACGCTGGCGGTACTCGAAACCCACGCCCCCGGCATCGGCGCGCTGATAACCCACGCCGAGCTTTTGATGCCGCAGGATATCGCGGCGCGGTTTGGCATGGCGGGGGGCAACTGGCACCACGGCGAACTCAGCGTCGAACAGATGCTGTTCCTGCGCCCGGTGATCGGCGCGGCCCAGTACCGGACCCCGATCGACAACCTCTGGCTCTGCTCGGCCGGCACCCATCCCGGCGGCGGCATCTCGGGCGCATCCGGCTGGAACGCCGCCGAACGGATCCTGAGCATGGAGGGCGCCAGATGACCGACCCCCGCCGCCATTACGAAACTCCGCTGCGCACCACCCCGTTTCATGCCCGCACCTCTGCCGCCAACAGGCTGAACCAATGGGGGCCTTGGGCCGGCTATACCACCGCCACCGCCTATGACGACGAGCCGATGGAGTATACCGCCATCCGCAATGCCGCATCCCTCTATGACCTCTGCCCGATGCTCAAATACCGCATCAGCGGCCCCGAAGCCCCGGCTTACCTGAACCGCCTGACCCTGCGCGATGCCGCGAAACTCGCCACGGGCACCGTCCACTACACCGCCTGGACCGATGACGACGGCAAGATGCTGGACGACGGCACCCTGTTCCGACTGGCGGAAACCGACTACCGCCTGTGCTGCCAGGAACGCCACCTGCCGTGGCTTCTGGATTCCGCCCTCGGCTTCGACGTGAACATCTCCGACGAAACCACAGAAATCGCAGCACTTTCCCTGCAAGGCCCGACCTCGGCCCGCATTTTGCGTAATGCCGGGTTCGACATGGCCAGCCTCAAACCCTTCCACCTGACCACCCTGCCGTTCCACAGCGGCAGCCTGACCGTCTCCCGCACCGGCTTCACCGCCGATCTGGGCTACGAGTTGTGGACCACCCCCGATCTCGCCCTGCCACTCTGGGATGCACTGTCCGACGCCGGCCAGTTGCACGGCCTGCGCCCGATCGGCTCCAACGCCCTGAACCTCGCCCGGATCGAGGCCGGCTTCATCATCGCCAATGCCGATTTCATCCCCGCCGATCAGGCGGTGCGCGAAGACCGCACCCGCTCGCCGTTCGAACTTGGGCTGGACTGGATGATCGACTGGGAAAAGGGCCACTTTACCGGCAAGCGCGCCCTGCAACGGGAACGCGACCAGAAATCCTCGGAATGGGCGCTGGTGGCGCTGGATATCGCCGGCAACGTCAGCGCCGAAGGCGCGCTGATCTATGAAAACAAGCGCACCGAGGTCGGACACATCACCGCCGCCGCCTGGTCGCCGACCACCAAACGCAACATCGCCATCGCCCAGGTCAGGCGCAAACACGCCGCCAGCCGTACTCTCTGGGTCGAGATCTACGCCCTGCGCGAACTGCAGTACCACAAGCTGATGGTCAAGGCCGACCTGACCGCCCGACCGTTCTTCTCGCCCCCCCGCCGCCGCGCCACCCCTCCCGGCGATTTCTAAGGCATATCATGACCCTGCACCGCCATCCTGACAGCCCGCTGCTCGACCACTGCCCGCCGACCCTGCCGGCGCAGGCCTATCTGTCGCCCGACTGGTTCGCCAATGAACAACGGGCGATCTGGGCCCGGGAATGGGTCTGTGTCGGCCGCCTGAACGACCTGCCGTCGCTGCTGATGCGCCCCGTCACCGTCGCCGGCGAACGTCTGTTCCTGATCCGCGAACCCGACCAAACCGTCCGCTGCTTTCACAACACCTGCCGCCATCGCGGCTCCGAACTCTGCGCCGCCGACCGCGCATTGCGCGCCAAACTGATCACCTGCCCCTACCACCAATGGGCCTATGACCTGTCGGGCCATCTGGTCAGCACCGCCTTCGGCACCCCGTCGGGCGATTTCCGCCGCGAAGACCACGGGCTGTTCGCCGCCCACACCCGCGTCTGGAACGGCTTCATCTATGTCTGCCTCGCCGATCAGCCGCCCGACCTTGCGCCCGACGGCGGTCTGCACAGCCTCGACAACTGGCCGATGGCCGATCTGATCACCGGGCATGTTCTGGAAAAGGATCTGGCCTGCAACTGGAAGGTCTTCTGGGAAAATTACAATGAATGCCTGCATTGCCCGGGCATCCACCCCGAACTGTGCGACATGGTCCCGGTTTACCGTCAGGGCATCATGTCGGCGGGTGAAGCCGGCGACTGGACGCCGGACACCACGCCCGCCCCGGTCCTGAAAGCCGGTGCCGTGACCTGGACCCCGACCGGCCAGCCCTGCGGCCCCGAATTCCCCGGCCTGACCGCAGCCGAACGCACTGCCGGTCACACCTTCATCACTCTGCTGCCCGGCCAGTTCATTGTGGCCCATGTCGACTATGTCCGCTCGGTCTGCCTGACCCCGACAAGTCCGACCACCACCCGTCTGCGCGCCGAATGGCTGTTCCCGGCTGAAACCCTCGCCCAACCGGGCTTTGACACTGCCGAAGTCGCTGCTTTTGCCACCACAGTTCTCCTGCAGGACGCAGCGGCCTGTGAAATGAACCAGCGCGGCCTGACCTCGTCGAAATACCAGAGCGGCCGCCTGATGCCGCAGGAGTTTGACCTCGCCCGGTTCCACACCTGGGTCAAAACCAGACTGGAGGCTGCATCATGAACATGCCCACCACCCTGCAACCCGTCCCCGATACCTGGGACCGGCGCGGCCTGCCCGGCTGGACCTACCATTCCCCGGCGATGTTCGAACTGGAAAAGCACGACCTCTTTCTGACTCACTGGCAAATCGCCGGCCATGTCGGCGACATTCCCGCCCCCGGCGACTGGCTGACCTTTGACCTGCTGGGCGAGCGTGCGCTGGTCATGCGCGGGCGCGATGGACAGGTGCGGGCATTCCACAACCTTTGCCGCCACCGCGGTGCCCGGCTGGCCGACGGCGCGCAAGGCCACTGCAAGGGCGCGCTGGTCTGCCCGTTCCACGGCTGGGTCTACAACCTCGACGGCTCCCTGCGCGGCCCTGCCCGCCCCGAAACCTTCGGCGCAATG
Source organism: Paracoccaceae bacterium (assembly GCA_031401675.1). Classification (GTDB taxonomy): domain Bacteria; phylum Pseudomonadota; class Alphaproteobacteria; order Rhodobacterales; family Rhodobacteraceae; genus JANNRR01. The sequence continues at coordinate 16,453 of JANNRR010000151.1, read as the reverse complement.
GACCGCGACGCTTACGGTCTGAAACCGATCGAGCTCGAGGTCTGGCACGGCTTCATCTTTCTGCGCTTCCAACCCGGCCCGCAGCCCGCCTTGCGCGACCTGCTTGCTCCCTATGATGCCGACCTGACCGACTACCGCGCCGCCGAACTGCTGCCCGCCGCCGGCCCGTCGTGGGGAACCACCCTGCCGGTCAACTGGAAATCGGTGCGCGATGTCGACAACGAGGGCTACCACGTCGCCATGGCCCATCCCGGCCTGCAGGACCTTTACGGCCGCACCTACCGCGATATCGCCTACAGCAACGGCCTGTCGCGCTCGGTGGCCGAGTTTGGCGACCAGCCCGGCCGGCTGTGGTCGGTCCGGGCCTATGTCAAGCTGTCGCCGGTGCCGGACTGGTTGCCATCGCACCTCTGCCGCACCTGGACCTACTACGGCCTGTTCCCCAACGCGGTGATCGCCTTCACCCCGGAATCGGCGCAGTTCTATCAGGAGCTGCCGGTGTCGCCGACCCGCACCCGCCTGACCGGGCGTCTGTACCGCCGCCCGAACGAAAGCCGCGAAACCCGTTTGGCACGCTACCTCGCCACCCGGATCGACCGCGACACTTCGACCGAGGACCGGCAACTGTCGATCTGGTCCAACGAGTCGATGAAATCCTCGGCCTTCGAGAATTTCCACCTCTCCGATCTCGAATACGGCGTGCGCTGCCACCACGACCAGTTGCGCCGGATCCTGCCGGTAATGACCCGCGACACCCCGCCGGCCGAGGACAGGATCGCCGCCGAAAACGAAGATTTGCGTCGACAAGCCCTGCAACCCGCGTAGCATATCGTTAACAAACTGTCACAAAAACCGTCCGACAGAGGAACCACCCCATGTTCAAACTGACCCGACGATCAACCCTGACCGCCCTCGCCGGCGGCCTCGCCAGCAGCCTCGCCATGCCCTACGTCCGCCGCGCCCGTGCTGGCGGCGGCCAGGTGAATGTCTACAACTGGGCCGACTACATCGGCGAAACCACCGCCGAGGACTTCACCGCCGAAACCGGCATCGAAGTGATCTACGACACCTATTCGTCCGCAGAAGAAATGCAGGCCAAGCTGCTGGCCGGTTCCACCGGTTACGACGTGGTGTTCATGGCCTCCTCGGAAATGCCGCGCTTCATCCCGCTTGGCATCTATACCAGGCTCGACAAGGCGAAACTGCCCGGCTTTTCCAACCTCGACCCGCAGCTTCTGACCATCCTCGAACACCGCGACCCCGGCGTACAGTACGGCGTGCCCTACATGTGGGGCTCGGTCGGTTTCACCTTCAACGTCGACATGGTGCTGGAACGCATCCCCGACGCCGATTTCGAGAATCTCGACACCATCTTCAAACCGGAAAACGCCGCCAGGCTGGCCGATTGCGGCATTTCGATCCTCGACAGCCCGACCGACATCATGCCCATCGTGCTGAAATATCTGGGTCTGGATGGCGACACCAAGAATGTCGCCGACTATGACCAGGTGGTGGCGGCGTTCAACGCGATCCGCCCCTACATCAAGACCTTCGACAACCAGAACTACATCAACGCCATCCCCAACGGCGAGGTCTGCGTCGTCAACAACTGGTCGGGCGACTATGCCACCGCCAAGGCCCGCGCCGAAGAGGCCGGCATCGAGATCAATCTGGCCTATGCGGTGCCAAAGACCGGCGCGCCGATGTGGTTCGACGAAATGTGCATGCCGGCAGATGCCCCCAACGCCGAAAATGCCTATGCCTTCCTCGACTACATGCTGCGGCCAGAAGTGATTGCCGCCTGCACCAACTGGGTGAGCTACGCCAATGCCAACAAGGCCGCGAACGCATTCGTCGATCCGGCCATCCTGGCAAATCCGGCGATCTATCCCGATGCCGAGGCGGTCAAGCGGCTCTGGACCATGGACATGCTGAGCGAGGAACAGGACCGTGCCATGACCCGGGCCTGGTCCGCGATCAAGTCCGGCTAGTCTTGCAGGGTCTGTGCCTTGGAGCCGCATGAAAATTGATGGAAAGGCCTTTGCCCTTACCACTGGCCCCACCGTTCGCTGTGAAGCGCCCGGGCCGATCAGTTGGCCTGCCAGTGGCAGGACAACCGGCCCGTTGCCTGAGAGCGCTAGCGAAAGGCAAGGGAGGTCGGGCTGGGTGCGTTGGTGGGAAATCAGACCGCGCCTGCCTGGGCTGGCGCTCTATCGCGCCTGCCTAGCGGCAGGCAGGCGCGGTCTGATTTGATTGAAATCAAATCCGACAAGAACAAGAGGAACGTACCGAGCGCCAATGCCGGGCTAACAGCACAGCAAAGCTGCTCCGATCACACTGACGCAATACGACAACCCTTTCTGTCTGACCACCCAAATCATCCTGCCCTACCTGACAGTACGGAACCCGACATGGCCGATGGCACTACCCCCGCGCGCCCCGGCGCGCCCTTCATCCGGATCGAGGCGGTGTCGAAGTCGTTCGGCAGCTTCCTCGCCGTCGACTCCGTCTCGCTCGACATCGAAAAGGGCGAGATTTTCGCCCTGCTCGGCGGTTCGGGCTGCGGCAAGACCACGCTTCTGCGGGTGCTGGCGGGGTTCGAGGCCCCGACCTCGGGCCGGGTCTGGATCGACGGGCAGGACATGACGGAGGTGCCGCCCTATGAGCGCCCGGTCAACATGATGTTTCAAAGCTACGCCCTGTTCCCGCACATGAGCGTGGAAAGGAACGTCGGCTACGGCCTGAAACACGAACGGATGACCCCAGCCCAGCGCCGCGACCGGGTGCGCGCCATGCTGGATCTGGTACAGTTGACCCCCTACGCCGCCCGCAAGCCGCACCAGATCTCGGGCGGGCAGCGCCAGCGGGTGGCATTGGCCCGCGCTCTGGCCCGAGAACCAAAATTGCTGTTGCTGGACGAGCCCTTGGCGGCTCTTGATAAGAAACTGCGTGAACATACCCAGTTCGAACTGATGAACATTCAGGATCAGACCGGCGTCACCTTTGTCGTGGTTACCCACGATCAGGAGGAAGCGATGACGCTGGCCAGCCGCATGGCGGTGATGGACAAGGGCCGGGTGATGCAGGTCGGCATACCGACCGAAGTCTACGAATACCCCAATTCCCGCTTTGTCGCGGGCTTCATCGGCTCGATCAACTTCATCGACGCCACCGTGCTGCAAACCGGCGACAACCTCGTGCTGGATGCGCCCAGCCTCGACACCCGGATCACCGCCCGCGCCACACCGGGTCTGGCGGCGGGCCTGGCAGCCGAGGCCAAAACCACCATCGCCGTCCGCCCTGAAAAGATCGCCCTGTCGCGCGACCGGCCCACCGGCCCCAACGCCGTGCCGGGAACGGTGCAGGGCGTGGCCTATTTCGGCAAGGACTCGCTGTACCGCGTCGCGCTGGCCTCCGGCACCGTGCTGTCGGTCAACGCCGTCAACGTCCGGCGCGACGGCAGGGACGACCGCGCCGCCGACTGGGGCGATGCGGTCTGGCTGTCGTTCGACCCCGCCGCCGTCATCGTGCTGGAGGAATGAGAATGCGCCGGCATCCGCTTTCCCCCCCTTATATCCGTTCTGCTGTCCGGCCCGTCGGGCAAAACCTTCAATGCCTCCGGCGGGGATATTTCCGGAACAAGGAACCCGCAAACCGGGCGGAGTGCCGATGACCGCTGGCTCGGCCCAGCCCGTTACCCCGGATGTTGCGGCCCGGCGCGACGGCTCCCTTCTGCGCTGGTTCAACCGGCGCGGCTGGTCCGACATGGTGATTGCCACCCCCTACCTGTGGCTCCTGTTCTTTTTCCTGCTGCCGTTCCTGATCGTGCTGGCGATGAGCTTCGCCACCCGCTCCGACACCGCCCCGCCGTTCTCGTTCGGCGGCGACTATCCCGTGCTGAACACCGAAGGCTATGCCCGACTGGCACAGGACAGCCTGTACCTGCGCGCCTACCTGACCTCGGTGGTCAACGCCGCCATCGCTACCGTGCTCTGCCTGCTGATCGGCTATCCGATGGCGCTTGGCCTGACCCGCATCAGCCGCACCTGGCGCTCGGTGCTGCTGATGCTGGTGATCCTGCCGTTCTGGACCTCGTTCCTGTTGCGCGTCTACGCCTGGATGGGTCTGATGGGCACCAACAGCTGGTTCAACAAACTTCTGACCGGTGCCTACAATCTGCTGGTCCCCACCGAATGGGCGCTGAAATCCATTCCGATGATGAACAGCAATTTCGCCGTCATTCTGGTCACGGTCTACAGCTACCTGCCGTTCATGATCCTGCCGCTCTACGCCAACCTTGAAAAGCTCGACCTGACCCTGAACGAGGCTGCGATGGACCTCGGCTCGCGGCCGTACCGGGTGTTTCTGGATGTGACGCTGCCCTTGTCGGTGCCGGGCATCATCGCCGGCGGGCTTCTGGTGTTCATACCGGCCTCGGGCGAGTTGATCATCCCGACGCTGGTCGGCGACGCCGGCCGCCCGATGATCGGGCGGGTGATCTCGGATGAATTCGCCAGCGCCCGCGACTGGCCGATGGCCTCGGCGGTGGCGGTGGCGCTGCTGCTGCTCCTGGTGCTGCCGATGATGGCCTACACCCATTTCGAAGGCCGCGCCCAGCGCCGTCAGGCCGACAAGCCATGAAGGCGGACAAGCCATGAACCGCCGCCCGGTCTTCCTGATCTCGATGCTGTGTTTCGGCTTCGCGTTCTTCTACATCCCGATCCTGTCGATGATCGTGTTTTCGTTCAACAACGCCCGCCTGGCCACCGTCTGGGGCGGCTTTTCCACCAAATGGTATGTCAAGCTCTTTGACAACGCCCAGGTGATGAAGGCGCTGGTGCTGTCGCTTGAAATCGCGCTGATCTCGGCCTCCATCGCCACCATCCTCGGCACCATGGCCGGGATCGCCCTGGCCCGCTTCCGCAGGTTCCGCGGCCGCACCCTGTTTTCTGGTCTGGTCACCGCCCCCCTGATCATGCCAGAGGTGATCACCGGCATCTCGTCGCTGATGTTCTTCATCCTGATGGCAGAATACATCGGCTGGCCGGCCCAGCGCGGCTTTGCCACCGTGACGCTGGCTCACATCACCTTTTCGATGACCTTCGTCACCACCATCGTGCAGTCGCGGCTGGTACAGGCCGACGTCGCGATCGAGGAGGCGGCGATGGACCTCGGTTCCCGGCCCTGGCAGGTGATGTGGGACATCACGCTGCCGATCATCTCGCCGGCCATCCTCTCGGGCTGGCTCCTGGCCTTCACCATTTCGCTCGACGACGTGGTGATAACCAATTTCACCACCGGCCCCGGCAACACCACGCTGCCACTGCTGATCTGGTCGAAGGTCAAGCTGGGCGTCACCCCCGACATCAACGCGCTGGCAACCCTGATGGTGCTGACGGTCGGCATTGGCGTGATCCTTGCCGGCATCATCCTGCAACGGGCCGAAAAGCGGCGGGCCCGTGATGCGCAAATGGCCTCCCGCGCCAACGAATAGGAGGACCGGATGCCGACCACGAACCCCGAAGAAGATCAGCGCCAGCTGGCACTGCTGACGACGCCGCTCGGTGCCGCCGGCTCCGGGCGCATCCGCTACGCCGCCGCCATGCATTTCAACCGCCAGGGTCAGCTTTCCGATGCCGTGCTGGAAGCCTACCGCACCGCCGCCGCCGCCGACGCCCAGGACCCGCGCCACGTCCTTGCCGAACGCGGCCTGACCGGCGCACTGCCCACCCTTGCCCCGCTAACCGCCGAAGCCATCGCCGCCGGCACAATCACGACGCTTCTGGACGCGGCAGACCGCTACCTCGCCACCCTGCCCGGCCCAGGTGTCGCCGAATCCCGCGCCGGAATCGCCGCCGCCCGCCACGGCCCCGTCACCCTGCAACCACAGCCGCACCCGGTCGGCGACGCCCACCTGTCCGCTGCCCTCGATCTGCTGGACCGCACCCACCCAGACCTTGCCCACGCCATCGCCGCCGCCGCGCCGCACCTGAACTGGGCACCCTTCGACGGCTGCCCGCGCGACCAGATCGGCCCGGACTTCCTGCAAAACCACGCCGCCGCATCGGTGCTTGGCCAGGACGCCCCGATCGCCGCCCTCGACTTCGACGTTGGCCTGTTCCTGATCGCGCCGCACATCCTGTACCGCGACCACCACCATGCCGCGCCAGAGCTTTACGCCCCTCTGACCGGCCCGCACGGCTGGCGTTTCGGCCCCGGAACGCCCCTGACGATCAAGCCCGCCCATCATCCGGTCTGGAACCCGCCGCACCGCCCGCACCTGACCAAAGTCGGGCCCATCCCCTTCCTGTGCCTCTACGTCTGGACCCGCGACGTTACCGAACCTGCCCACGTCATCCCGGCCGGCGACTGGCCGGCGCTGGCGGCGCTGCGCCTTGGCCCCTAGCGCGTCCGCGCAGATCGCAGAAAACCTCCCGCCGCCGCAGGCACCCCACATGCAAACGCCCCTACCCCCCGCAAGGCCTGCCCCATGACCCCCGACCTGATCGTCACCAACGCCAACATCCGCACGCTGGACCCGATCACCCCTTGGGCGCAGGCCATCGCCATCCGCAACGGCCGGGTGCTGGCGCTTGGCGAGGATGCCGCCATCCGCGCCCTTGCCGGCCCCGGCACAAGCAACATCAACGCCCGTGGCCAGACCATCCTGCCGGGCCTGCAAGACACGCATGTCCACCTCCTCGATGGCGGCACCGACATGATCCAGTCCGCCGCCCTGTCGGATGTTACACATCTGGCGCAGCTGCAATCGGTGCTGACAGCGCACAACCGTCAGTTTCAGGGCGATCTGCTGATCGGTGCCGGCTGGCAATCCGGCTTTTTCGGCGACCACAACCTGACCCGCCAGGCAATCGATGCCGCCGTCCCCGACCGGCCCTGCATCCTCTATGACACCAGCGCCCACAACGCCTGCCTGAATAGCGCCGCCTGCCGGATGACCGGCCTGACCAGCGTCACGCCAGACCCGTTCAATGGCCATTTCGTACGCGATGCCGCCGGCGAACCCACCGGCATGCTGCATGAGGAGGCGATCACCTGGGCGCTGAACCGCCTGCCCGCCATCTCCGACGCCACCCTGCTCGATGGCCTGCGGGCGGGGCAGGCCCATGCCAACCGTCACGGCATCACCGGCATCATCGACCCGCATATCCGGGACTATCACCTCCGGGCCTATGCCAGCCTGGAACAGACCGGCGGTCTGACCGTCCGCGTCGCCGGGGCCGCGCATCTGTCAGCCGACGATACCGTGGCCACCGCCCTGCCCCGCCTCATGGCCCTGCGCGCCGCGCATCACTCGGAATTCTTCCACATCAACGCCGCCAAGGTCTACCTCGACGGCGTCCTTGAAAACCGCACCGCCGCGATGATCGCCGCCTATTCCGACCCGCCGGGCGGCAATGCGCCGCTGATGTTCACTCTCGACCGGATCGAACAGCTGTTCACCGCCCTCGACGCCGCCCGCTTTCAGATCCACGTCCACTGCATCGGCGACATGGCCACCCGCGCCGCACTCGACGGATTTCAGACGGCCCGTACCGCCAACGGCGCCTGGCCATCGCTGCACCAGATCGCGCATGTTCAGGTGGTCGATCCCGCCGACATTCCCCGCTTTGCGGCTTTGGGCGTGATGGCGAACACCCAGCCGCTCTGGGCCAGCTCGGACCCGGTCATCCCCGATGACACACTGGCGATGCTCGGCGACCGGCTGCCCTTCGTCTACCCGTTCCGCAGCCTGATCGATGCCGGCGCGCCCTGGTGCCTCGGCTCGGATTTCCCCGTCACCACCCTCAACCCGTTCGAGATCATGGAGACCGCCGTCACCCGCCAGACCCCGCGCCGGCGCGGCCAGCTGGACCCCTTCGTGCCGGAGCAGCGGATCAGCATCGCCGAAGCCCTGCTGGGCTACACAAGCCACGCCGCCGCCGCCCGCTGGCGGCCCGCGACCGGCCACCTCGGCCCCGGTGCCGCCGCCGACCTGATCGTGATCGACCGCGACATCCTGACCTGCGACCCTCATGCGATCAGTGAAACCGAGGTGCTGCTGACCCTCCTCGCTGGCCGCGAAGTCCACCGCGCTACAGGATTCGACGGATAGGGCGGGATGAACACTGATGCCTCGCCTTCACCTTCGCCACCCACTTTGTGGTTCGAAGCAAAGTCCCGGGCCGATCAGTTGGCCGTCCAGTGAACGGACAACCGGCCCGTTGCCTGAAGGCGCGAGCCGTAAGGCAAGGGAGGTCGGGCTGGGAGCAGTCGTTCGGAAATCAGGCCGCGCCTGCCTGGGCTGGCGCACGCTACGCGCCTGCCAAGGGGCAGGCAGGCGCGGTCTGATTTGATTGAAATCAAATCCGACAAGAAAAACAGAAGGATAGCGCCTTGGGCCAAAACCGGACAGGAAGTGCGGACAACTGCCCCAATCAAACGGGCGCGGGGCGACGGTCCCTTCTTTGTTTCCACCAAAAGTCATCATCTCCTTAAAATTCCCTTAACGAAAAACTCCAACCCCCTGTTCCAAAACACTAAAAAAAATATCTCGCGCCGGGACGCTCCCGCCTTCCCGCCGCCACCCCCCTTTACCTCCGCATCATCCACTTCGCCCACCCGGCCAGCCGCGACTCCCGCCCGGTGCGGGCCTCGCGGCGGTCAGCCAGCTCCAAAGCCCGGAACATCGCATGCACCCCCAGCCAGCGCAGCGGCTCCGGTTCCCACTTGCGCACCCTGCGGTTGACCCAAGGCAACCCGGTCCGCTCCGTCACCCTCCCCAAAGCCAGCTCCGCCAGCGTCCGCCCCGCCAGGTTCGAGGTCGACACCCCGACCCCGACATAGCCCCCGGCAAATCCCAAGCCAGTTGCGGCGTCGAACCCGACCGTGGCGCACCAGTCGCGCGGCACCCCCAGCGTCCCGCACCAGGCATGCACCAGCGGCATCGCCGCCACCTGCGGAAAGTACCGGTGCAGAATGGCCGTCAACGCCCTGACGGTCGCCGCTTGCGTCGCCCCGCGCACATCGGTGGCCGAACCATAGCGATACGGCACCCCGCGCCCGCCCATCGCAATCCGCCCGTCCGCCGTCCGCTGGGCATAGCAATAGGAATGCGCCTCGTCGCCCATCAGCTCGCCGCCCTGCCAGCCGATTTCGGCCCACAGCGCCTCCGGCAGCGGCGCGGTCACCACCTGCGCAGAATTCATCGCCAGCCATTCGCGCCGGTACCCCGGCAACCCGGCGGTAAAGCCTTCGGTCCCGCGCAGGATGATCCGGGCCCGCACCGTCCCGCGATCGGTCACCACCGCGCCCGGCCCGTAGCGCAGCACCGTGGTCGCTTCGGCGATCCGCACCCCCCGCGCTTCCACCGCCCGCGCCAGTCCCTGCACCAGCTTGGCCGGCTGCACCCGCGCCACCCCACGGATCACCAGCGCGCCCAAGCCGTCGGCCACCCGCATCCGGCCCGCCAGTTCGCCCGCCCCGATCAGATGCGTGCGGTAGCGCTCGACCGGCCAGTCCGCCCGCTCTGCCAGTTCGACCCGCAACCGCGCCATCTGCGCCTTGTTGGTCGCCACTGTCAGCTGATCGGTCCGCCGGATGTCGGCATCGATCGCCTCTGCCGCGCAGACCGCGATCACCTCGTCGACGGTACCGGCCATCGCGGCGATCATCGCGTTCACCGCCGCCTTGCCGGATTCGGCGACAAACCGCGCCCGTCCCCAGTCGCAACTGCCCGTCAGCCAGCCGCCATTGCGCCCCGAAGCGCCGAACCCGGCAAACTCGCGTTCGACGATCAGGATATCAAGACCGGGATCAAGCTGCTTCAGATACCAGGCCGCCCACAGGCCGGTATAGCCCGCCCCGATGATGCAGACATCGGCCCGCCGATCGCCGTCCAGCGGCGGTCGCGGCTTCGGCAGGCCGATGTCGGCATACCAGAACGAAACATCGCCATTCCGCATCGGGGTCACGCCGGGCTCCGCACCAAGTTCAGTCCCTGTCTAGCCCGCCCGGGTGCCCGCGCCAATCCACCCGGCAACTCCCCCCACAACCGCCACCGACTGCATTGCCCGCCAACCCCCTGCCACACCCGAATTCATTCCTTCCCAAATATCCCCGCCAGAGGCTCCGGCAACCCTCAAGCCACCCACCACCGGGCAAGTTGCCCCACCCCAAAGGACCGCCGGGCCCGCCGCCGTCAGACCGGCAGACCCGCGCGCCAGACCCCGGCAAGGCTCAGGTCCGCATTCAGATGCACCAGATCGGCCGGCAATCCCGGGGCCAACCGCCCGACCCGGTCCGCCAGCCGCATGCAGGTCGCGGGAACCAGCGTGGCCATCGCCAGCGCGGTTTCCAGGGACGCGCCGATGCCGACCAGATGCGCCACACACTGCGGCAGAGTGCAATCGGCACCGGCCAGCGTGCCGTCCGCCAGCGTCAATCGGCCCGCACGCCGCAGGATGCGCCGCCCGCCCAACGTGAAGCCGGTCAGATCGGTGCCAGCCACCGCCATGGCGTCGGTGACCAGAAACAGACCGCCACCACGCTTGGCCGCCAGCGCAACGCGCAAGGCCTCGGGGGCCACATGTACCCCGTCGGCAATCAGCCCGGCAAACAGGCCCGCCGCGTCCAGCACCGCCCCGACCAGCCCGGGCTCGCGGTGGCCAAGCGGGCTCATGGCGTTGAACAGATGCGTCGCGGCACTGGCCCCGGCGGCAATGGCGGTGCGCGCCACCCCGGTGCTGCAGTCGCTGTGCCCCAGACTGACCACCACCCCGGCCGTCGTCAGCGCCGCAATCTGCCCCGGCGTGGCCGCTTCCGGTGCCAGCGTCACCATCAGCGCCGGCAGTGCCCAGGCAGCGGCTATCAACTGCTCCAGATCCCTGTCGGTCATCGGACGGATCAGCGCCGGATCATGTGCGCCCATCCGGCGCGGGTCCAGATGCGGCCCCTCCAGATGCAGACCCAGAAACCCCGGCACGCCGGCTGCCGCCGCCGCAATCCCTGCCGCCACCACCGCCGCCGTCACCTCCGGCCGGTCGGTGATCAGTGTCGGCAACAGTCCAGTGCTGCCCAGCCGGCCATGCGCGGCACAAATCAGCGCGATGCCGTCAACGCTCGCCGCCTCGCCCAGCATCACGCCGCCGCCGCCGTTGACCTGCAGATCGATCATCCCCGGCGCCAGCGTGCCACCCGCCAGTTCCACGATCTCGCCCACCAGCGTGCCGCCCTTCGCGACGATCCCGGCAATCCGCCCGTCCCGGACCATAAGCGCCGCCCCGGCGTGCAGCCGTGCGCCATCAAACACGTCCGCGCCGATGAAGCAGAACTGGCTCATAGCGTCTCCGTCACCTTGCGCAGGTGCGGCGGCAGGTCGGGGTTCAGCCCGCGCGCCCGCGCCAGGGCCTCGATGAAGCTGTAAAAGCTGACCGCCAGCACCAGTGGTGCCACCAGCGGATGCAGCCCCGAAACCGACGGCAGCGTCGTCAGCCCGGCACCGGTGCCGCCGGTCAGGAACACGTCGGCTCCCTGTCCCACCAGCCGCTCGGCAGTGGCCCGCACCTGCGGCAGCGCCGCATCCTCGACGCCCAGCGCCAGCACCGGAAACCGGCCCTGAACGATGGCCGACGGCCCGTGCAGAACCTCTGCCGCCGAATAGCTTTCGGCGTGGATGCCGCAGGTTTCCTTGAACTTCAGCGCCATTTCATTGGCGATGGCAAACCCCGGCCCCCGCCCAAGCACATACAGCGACCCGGCCCCGACCAGCCGCTCGGCCAGCGGCGACCAGTCGCAACTCAGCGCCTTGGCGAACGCCTCCGGCAACGCCGCCACCGCCCGGCCGAGTGCCGCATCCTGCTGCCAGTCCGCCAACAGCGCCAGCGCCGCCACCACCGAGCCGACAAAGGTCTTGGTCGCCGCCACGCTCTGCTCCACCCCGGCATGCAGGGCCAGCGTGTGGTCGCAGGCCAGTGCCATCGGCGCATCGGCAAAATTGGTGATTGCCAGCGTCAACGCACCGCTGGCCCGGGCCGAGCGCATCATCTCGACAATGTCCGGGCTGCGGCCGGACTGCGAGATGCCGATGCAGACCGCCCCTTTCAGCCGCAACGCCCGCCCGTAGATCGAGGCGACCGACGGCCCGACCGAGGCGACCGGCACTCCCGCCACCAGTTCCGCCACATATTTCAGATAGGTCGCCGCATGATCCGACGACCCGCGCGCCACCGTCACCAACAGCCCCGGATCAGCCGCCCGCATCGCCGCCGCCGCAGCCGCGATCTCGGGGCCCGCCCCGTGCAGCAGCCGCGCTGCAGCCACCGGGATCTCTTCCACCTCGGCGCGCATATGGGTTCGCTCTGTCATGGCCCTATCCTCACTTGTCGGTCGGTATCTGCAGTTCTGCTGCAAAATCATAGGCATCGCCGCGATAGATCGACCGGGTAAACTCCACCACCCGACCCGAGGCCAGGTAGGATATCCGCTCGATCCGCAGCGCCGCCACGCCCTCGGCCACTTCCAGCAGACCCGCATCCCGCGCCGCCAGATTGCACGCCGAAATCCGTTGTACCGCCCGTACCGGCCGCAGCCCGCGCTCGGCCAATGCGGCGTACAGCGAGCCGCCGACCGCCTGCGGGTCGGGCAGGATCGCCGTCGACAGTGCCGCCCGTTCGATGGCCAGCGGCACCTCGTCGGCCAGCCGCACCCGTTCCAGCCGCGCCACCCGGTCCTGCGCCGCCAGCCCCAGCACCATCATTTCCTCGGGCATCGGCGCATGCACGCCCCGCGCGACCCAGACCGACCGTACCGCCTTGCCGCGCCGCGCCATGTCCTCGGAAAAACTGGTCAGGAGCGACAACGCCTGTTCCAGCCGCTCGACCCGCGGCGCCACGAACGTACCCGAACCGCGCCGCTGCACCAGCCGCCCCTGCGCCACCAGGGCCTGCACCGCCTTGCGCACCGTCACCCGCGACAGGCCGGTCATCGTCGCCATTTCGCGCTCGGCCGGCAGGCTGGCCCCCGGCTGCAGATCACCGGCGGCAATCCGTTCGGCAATCCGGCGGCTCAGATGCAGATACAGCGGGCCGGGACCGGCTTCGGCAAAGGCCCGGGCGTCGAACAGACCCTCCATTCAGCCCCCCTGCCGCGCCAGCCACAACGCCCCGTCCAGCCCGTCGCCAAGGGGCAGCCGGATCAGTCGCGGATAGTGCTGCGCCAGGCGCACGGCAAACAGCGGCCCGAGCCCACCCAGAAAGGCCAGCGGCACCGCGTCCGGCAGCATCAGATGATCGATCGCCCGCGCAATCCAGGTATCGGCCTCGGCCAGGATGGCCAGCGCCGCCGAATCGTCCGCGCTTTCGGTGATCCGGCGGGCATGCTGCGCAAAATCCGCCGGGCTTGCGGTGCGGGCAAACGCCACCGCCGCCGCTGCCCCGCCGATGTCATCGCGCAGCGCCGACAGCAGCGACGACCACTTGATCAACCCGTCCTCGGCCCGCACCAGCCGCCGCAGCAGTTCGCGCCCCATCCAGGCTCCGGCGCCCTCGTCGCCGAGCACCAGCCCCCAGCCGCCGACCGTCTGCATGACGCCGTCCCTTTGGCTGGCAAACACCGACCCGGTGCCGACGCTGGCGATCACCCCGTCCTGGCCCTGATGTGCCCCGGCCAGTGCAATCATCGCATCGGTCTCGATCCGCGCGGCAAAGGGCAACCCGGCCCGGATATCATCAACGCGAATGCCGACATTTGCCCCGGCCAGACCCAGAACGGCCCGGACACCGTCCGGCCGCCCGCCGCTGGCCTGCAGCGCCTGCATCGCCGCCTGCAGAATGTTCGACAGGGCGCCGGCAGTATCACTCAGGATATTGGCCGGGCCGGCCTGGCCGCGCCCGATAATCCGGCCCGCAGCGTCGGCAACCGCCGCCCGGCACCCCGATCCGCCGCCATCTATCCCCAGGTACAGCATGCGCGCGACTCCCTCCCCGCAATAGATACCAAAGAAATACCAAATGGAAGCAAAAATCCAAGTTTCAACGTGAAAATTTGCCGTTTCAGAATTCCCTTGCTAATTGGTATTGTTTTGGCATTATTGCGGTAACGGGGGAATCGCATGACAGACAGGCCGACAGAACGCCAGCATCCGGCAGCGCAGGGCCTGCAAAGCCTGTCGCCGCTTGCGGCCCTTGGCCACCTGTTCGACGCACAAGTGGCGGCGGCCGCAACGGTGCGTTCCGTCCTGCCCGCTCTGGCGAACGCTGCGGCCTTTTGTGCGGAACGGCTGCGGACCGGGGGCAAGGTCGGCTATGCCGGGGCCGGCAGTTCCGGCCTGATGGCGCTTGCGGATTGTCTGGAGCTGCCGGGAACCTACGGCCTTGCGCCGTCGCAGACCCCGGTGCTGTTCGCCGGCGGCACCAACGCCTTGTTCCACATGCAGGGCGTGGTCGAAGATGACCCGGACCTTGCACACGCCGATCTGGCCGCCTCGGGGATTGGTGCCGGCGACGCGCTGATCTGCGTGTCGGCCAGCGGGGCAACGCCCTATACACTTCAGGTCGCTACAGGTGCCAAGTCCCGGGGCGCAGCCCTGATTGTCATCGCCAACGTTGCCGGATCGCCGCTGGTCACCCTTGCCGACATCGCGGTCGTACTCGACACCGGCCCTGAAGTCATTGCAGGATCAACCAGGATGGGGGCCGGAACCGCGCAGAAGATCGCGCTGAACCTGCTGTCGACCTCAATGGCGATGCAACTCGGGCATGTACAGGACGGCTACATGGTGAACCTGACCGCCGACAATGCCAAGCTGCGCGACCGTGCCCGGCGCATCGTCGCACGTCTGGCCGGGGTCAGCGATGACCGGGCTGCGGCGGCGCTTCTGGCGACATCGGGCGAAGTTAAACCCGCCATCCTGATCGCCGCCGGCGCTGCCGATGCCGCCGACGCCGCCATTCTGCTTGCCGACAGCCAGGGCCATCTTGGCCCGGCATTGGCCGCACTCGGCGCAAAGAATTGAACGACCCGGAACCGGGCGCACAGGCACTTGAAAAACCGGCCCCCCGGGGGCCACCAAGAGGGAGACGACCATGACCAAAACCACGCTCCGCGTCGCGTTGCTGGCCAGCACAATGCTGGCGGGCTCTGCCGCGATGGCTCAGGATGTCACGCTGACCATCGAAAGCTGGCGCAATGACGACCTGACCATCTGGCAAGACAAGATCATCCCGGCGTTCGAGGCGGAACATCCGGGGATAAAGGTGGTCTTTGCCCCGACCGCCCCGGCGGAATACAATGCCGTGCTGAACTCCAAGCTCGATGCCGGTTCCGCCGGCGACATGATCACCTGCCGCCCGTTCGACGCCTCGCTGGAACTCTATGCCAAGGGCCACCTGGCCGACCTGACCAGCCTGGCCTCGATGGCCAACTTCAGCCCGGTCGCCAAATCCGCCTGGCAGACCGACGATGCCGGCGCCACCTTCTGCGTGCCGATGGCAAGCGTGATCCACGGCTTCATCTACAACAAGGACGCTTTCGACGCTCTGGGCATCGCGGTGCCGACCACCGAAGCCGAGTTCTTTGCCGCCCTCGACACGATCAAGGCCGACGGCACCTACATCCCGATGGCGATGGGCACCAACGACCAGTGGGAAGCCGCGACCATGGGCTACAACAACATCGGCCCGAACTACTGGAAGGGTGAGGAGGGGCGGCTGGCCCTGATCGCCGGCACCCAGAAACTGACCGACGCCGGCTGGGTGGCCCCCTATGCCACGCTGGCCAAGTGGAAGGACTATCTGGGCGACGGCTTCGAAGCCCAGACCTATCCCGACAGCCAGAACCTGTTCACCCTCGGCCGCGCCGCCGTCTATCCGGCCGGCTCATGGGAAATCTCGGGCTTCAACGCGCAAGCCGCGTTCAAGATGGGCGCGTTCCCGCCGCCGGTGCAGGCCGCAGGCGACACCTGCTACATCTCGGATCACACCGACATCGCGCTCGGCATGAACGCCAAATCGGCCCACCCCGAGGAAACCAAAAAGTTCCTCGAGTGGGTCGGCAGCCCGGCCTTTGCCACGCTTTACGCCAACGCCCTGCCCGGCTTCTTCAGCCTGAACTCCACCCCGGTGGCGATGGAGGACCCGCTTGCCCAGGAGTTCGTGTCCTGGCGCGGCAAATGCCAGTCCTCGATCCGCTCGACCTACCAGATCCTGTCGCGCGGCACCCCGAACCTGGAAAACGAAACCTGGAACGCGAGCGCCAACGTGATCAAGGGCACAGAGACGCCCGAGGCTGCGGGCGCGCGGCTGCAGGCCGGGCTGGCCGCCTGGTACAAGCCGCAGATGTAGGCTGCCGTGACCCAAGGGGGGGGGGGGGGGGGGGGGGGGGGGGCGCGGCCGGCCGGGCCGCGGGCCAGGGGAAGCGGCAGGTCAAGAAGTAAAACGAAAACAAAATAAAACAC
>JANNRR010000150.1:0-77532 GCA_031401675.1 Paracoccaceae bacterium | reverse complement strand
GCAGTCATCCGGGGTCTTCATCGCAGCCTCGCGGTCGCTTTGGGTGCCCACCTCATAGCCAAGGCATCCCGAAAGGACAACGCGACACCTTGATCAGAACAGCCCGTCGATCTGGCCCGCGTCGTTCAGCCGGATGGTCTGGGCCGAGGGCACCTTGGGCAGGCCGGGCATGGTCATGATCTCGCCGCAGATTGCCACGATGAAACCGGCCCCCGCCGACAACCGCACTTCGCGCACAGGAACCGAGTGACCTGTGGGGGCGCCGCGCACGTTCGGGTCGGTGGTGAAGCTGTATTGGGTCTTGGCCATGCAGATCGGCAGATGGCCGTAGCCCGCCCCCTCCCAGGCCCGCAGTTGATCGCGGATCGATTTGTCGGCCAGCACCTCGTCGGCATGATAGATGCGCTTGGCGATGGTCTCGATCTTCTGGAACAGCGGCATGTCATCGGGGTAAAGCGGCGCAAAGCTGGCGGCACCGCTTTCGGCCAGCGCCACCACCTTGTGCGCCAGTTCCTCGATCCCGGCAGAACCATGCGCCCAGTGCTTGCACAGGATGGCCTCGGCCCCCTGCCCGGCCACATAGTCCTTTACGGCCTGAATCTCGGCATCGGTGTCCGAGATGAAATGGTTGATCGCCACAACCACCGGCACGCCGAAGCCTTTCACATTTGCAACATGCCGGCCCAGATTGGCACAACCTTTCTGCACGGCCGCTACATTTTCCGGACCAAGGTCGGCCTTGGCCACGCCGCCGTTCATCTTCATCGCGCGGACCGTGGCCACGATCACCGCCGCCGCCGGTTTCAGCCCGGCCTTGCGGCACTTGATGTCAAAGAACTTCTCGGCCCCCAGATCGGCACCGAATCCGGCCTCGGTCACCACATATTCGCCCAGCCGCAGCGCAGTGTTGGTTGCGATCACCGAATTGCAGCCATGTGCGATGTTGGCGAACGGGCCGCCATGTACGAAGGCCGGGTTGTTTTCCAGCGTCTGCACCAGATTGGGCTGCATCGCGTCCTTGAGCAGAACCGCCATCGCGCCGTCGGCCTTGATGTCACGGCAATAGACCGGGGTCTTGTCGCGGCGGTAGGCCACGACGATGTCGCCAAGCCGCTTTTCCAGATCAGCCAGATCGTTCGACAGACACAGGATCACCATCACCTCGGACGCCACCGTGATGTCAAAGCCGGTCTGACGGGGAAAACCGTTGGCTACACCGCCAAGGTTGACCACGATGTCGCGCAGGGCGCGGTCGTTCATATCCATCACGCGCCGCCAGACGATGCGGCGGGCGTCGATATCCAGTTCGTTGCCCCAATAGATGTGGTTGTCGATCATCGCGCTAAGGAGGTTGTGCGCCGAGGTGATCGCGTGGAAATCGCCTGTGAAATGCAGGTTCATGTCATCCATCGGCACCACCTGGGCATAGCCGCCGCCCGCCGCCCCGCCCTTCATCCCGAAGTTCGGGCCAAGCGACGCCTCGCGGATGCAGACCACGGCCTTCTTGCCGATACGGTTCAGGCCGTCGCCCAGACCAACCGTCGTCGTGGTCTTGCCTTCGCCCGCCGGGGTCGGGTTGATGGCGGTAACCAGGATCAGCTTGCCCTTCGGGTTCGCGGCGATCGAATTGATGAAAGTCTGCCCGACCTTGGCCTTGTCGTGGCCATAGGGCAGCAGATGCTCTGCCGGAATGCCCAGCTTGGCCCCCACCTCCATGATAGGCTTTTTCCGGGCTTCGCGCGCAATCTCGATATCAGACTTGACGGCCATAGGTCTCTCCCACCGGGGCACTGCCCGGACATCCACGCGCCCAGCCATAGGGGCTGTGATCAGCTTTTACAGGATCAATTCCGACATCACGGTCAACGGAATCGCCCGAATGTTGCCGTATTTGACGCTTGTGGGCTCAACTGGAACAAATCCACTGCTGCTGGAATACTCATTCCAATGTCAGGTCACATCCGCGCGGCGTCCAGATGCGCCCAGACCGGCTGATCCGGCATATGCAGCACCAGCACATCGCCCAGCCGAATCGCGCCCGGACGTTCCACCCATGCCGTGACGCCGCGCCGCCCGGCAGCCGCCGCCTTGAAGGCCTTGCCCAGCCCCGGATGTTCCGGTTCAATCTCCTTTGCGGTCCACAGACAGGGGCGGTTCTCCATATCCACCACCAGCGTCGCCCCCGACGGGGCTTGCAGCCGCGACGACGGCGGCAGATGCGAAAAGTCCGGCAGGCCGGCGATGACCATGGACGCCCCAAGCCAGGCCGGGTCCAGAACCGCAAGCCGCATCCTCGCCGCAATTTCCACCAGATCCTCGGCCCCCAACACCGACAACTGCCGGACATTTCGGATCACGGTGCCGCGCGGATGTTGCGCGGTGACGCGGCTGTCGCTTTCGCGGGTCGCGCCGCCGTGCGCTTCGTCCGGGATACCATCGAACGACAGCAGCGCCTCGGTCCGCGGGGCCGAGCGCAATCCGGCAGCGCGGTCGGGAACCAGCCCCAGCCAGGTGATGGTGCCGGAAAACCGTGTGGGCTTCAGGGCGGGCATCAAGCCTCTGGCATCGTCAGGATGAAGAACACCCGGCGGAACGGCATCAGCACCGATCCGTCCGGCAGCGCCGGATACGCAACGGCCAGCGCCTCGTCATAGGCGGCAAGGTAGCGTTTGGTTTCCCTGTTGGTCAGGCGTTCCAGAAACGGGCGCATCGCCGTCGATTCAGTGAAGCGGCGCACCGGATGCGCGCCCGGATATATACCTGGTTTCGCCGCAGGGTCTGCCGCCAGGCGCTGTACATAGTCGGTCTGCCAGGCCTCGACCTGGCCCAGCGGTTCCAGCATCCGCACGTAGGTTTCGGCCGCTTCGACCGGGGCGCGCCACCCGGAAAAGTCGAAGCGGTCGGGAAACATCGCCGCCGCGATGTCGCGCAGAAACCGGTGCGACGGCGCGCGTGTCTGCCGGGGCATCTGCACGGCCAGCACGCCACCGGGGGTCAGGTAGCCGGCCAGCCGCGGCATCAGCATGGCATGATCGCCCAGCCATTGCAGCGCTGCATTGGAAAAGATCAGCGCTGGCGGCAGATCAGGCCGCCAAAGCCCCGCATCCTCGTTTATCAGCGCAGCATAAGCCCCGGTCGCGCGCGCCTCGTCCAGCATGGCGGGCGAGGCATCGACCCCGATCAACCGCCCGGCAAACCGCGCGGCCAGTGCTCCGGCCACCGATCCGGAGCCGCAGCCCAGATCCACCACCGGCCCGTCCGGCACCGGGCCGATCCGCGCCAACAGATCCAGCGCCGGGCGCAGGCGCAGGTCACCGAACCGGGCATAGTCGTGCGGGTCCCAATCGGTCACAGCCAGCCCCGCCGCTTGAATAACACGTAAGGCAGCACCGCCGAGGCGACCATCAGAAACAGCGCCGCCGGGTAGCCCCACGGCCAGCCCAGTTCCGGCATATGTTCGAAGTTCATCCCGTAGATCGAGGCGATCAGCGTCGGCGGCAGGAACACAAAGGCGACGATCGAGAATATCCCCAAAATCTTGTTCTGCTCGATGTTGATCATCCCCAGCGTCGCATCCAGAAGAAAGGTGATCTTGGCCGCCTGCACGGTGGCATAGTCGGCCAGTGAGTGCAAATCGCGAACCAGCGTCTTGATCCGCCCCTTCTCATCGGTCTTGCCGCCCGGGACCGCCACCTGCATGAAGCCGGTCAAACGGTCGATGGTGGCCAGACTGTCGCGCACCTTGCCGTTCAGATCCTCGGAGCGGCCGATCCTTTCCAACACCAGCGCCAGATTGCCCTTTGGCTGGCCGCGCCCGCCCAGCACGAAAATGCCTTTGGAAATCTCGTCCAGCGCATGGCTAGCCCCTTCCAATATGTCGGCCAGCCGGTCAACGATGGTTTCCAGCAGGGCCACCAGCACCGCCTGGCCGTTGGTGCAGCCCAGTTGCGTCTTCATCGACAGATCGACAAAAGTCTGAAACGGCCGTGGGGCGTGATAGCGCACCGTTACCAGCCGGTTTTCCGCCAACACGAACGTTACCGGTGCCGTGATCGGGTCGCGGCCGTTCGGCAGGCTCATCAGGTTGGCGGTCAGGAACATCGCACCGGCCTGATCGTACAGGCGCGACGATATCTCGATCTCGTTCATGTCCTCGCGGGTCGGAATCTCGATCTTCAGCGCGGCTTCCAGAACATCCTCTTCTTCCGGCGTCGGATAGACCATGTCGATCCAGACCACCTGGCCGAGCTCTGCCAGTGCCGCCTCGGTGGTCGCGAAGCGGTCAAGCCGCCCGTCCTTCGCCTGATAGAAATGAATCATTGGCCGATCCTGTCGCTGCTGCCGCGTTGCGCCAACCAAAGCACCATTTGCGCCCAAGGAAAACCGCTGGCGTGCGACGGCGACAGGCAGTGCCGCCAAAAAGCCAAACGCCCCGCAGATTTGGCGGGGCGTTATGGGTCACGGATCATTCGTCATGGGCCGTAGATCAGGCCTGTGGTTCGGGCTCCATGCCGCCGTCCGGGGCGGGCTTTGGCTTGGCCGCGCGCGGCACCGAAGGCAGGCTAGTCGGATTGCCGCCCATCGGCATGTCATCCTTGTCATCGCCGCGCCGCAGCGGTTCGCCGTTGATCACCTTCATGATCTCGACGCCCGTCAGCGTTTCATACTCCAGAAGGCCCTCGGCCAGCCGCTTCAGATCATCGGCCTTGTCGGTCAGAATCCGCTTGGCCGTGGCGTAGCCCTGATCAATCAGGTTGCGCACCTCTTCGTCGATCAGTTTCTGGGTCTCGGCGGAATGGTTGGTGCCGCCACCATATGGCCCGAGAAAGCTCTGCTGTTCATTGGCGTAGTCGATGTGGCCGATCTTTTCCGACATGCCGAACTGCGTCACCATGGCCCGCGCGATCCGGCTGACCTGCTGGATGTCGCTGGTGGCCCCCGAGGTCACGTTTTCCTTGCCGAAGATCAGTTCCTCGGCAACCTTGCCACCCATCGCCATCGCGATTTTCGAGGTGTATTTGGTATAGGTCACGCTCAACTGGTCGCGTTCCGGCAGGCTGAGCACCAGCCCGAGGGCGCGGCCGCGCGGAATGATCGTCGCCTTGTGGATCGGGTCATGCTGCGGCACGTTCAACCCGACGACAGCGTGGCCGGCCTCGTGGTAGGCTGTCAGCTTCTTTTCATCTTCGGACATCACCATTGACCGGCGTTCCGCGCCCATCATGACCTTGTCCTTGGCATTTTCGAAATCGTCCATCGTCACGAACCGCCGCCCGATCCGGGCTGCCGCCAGTGCCGCCTCGTTCACCAGATTGGCCAGGTCGGCACCGGAAAAGCCCGGCGTGCCGCGCGCGATGATGCGCAGATCGACATCGGGGCCCAGCGGGGTCTTGCGGGCGTGGACGCCAAGGATCTTCTCGCGGCCCTTGATGTCGGGGTTGGGCACCTGCACCTGCCGGTCGAACCGGCCGGGGCGCAGCAGCGCCGGGTCCAGCACGTCAGGGCGGTTGGTGGCGGCCACGATGATGATGCCCTCGTTGGCCTCGAACCCGTCCATTTCGACCAGAAGCTGGTTCAGCGTCTGTTCACGCTCGTCATTGCCGCCGCCGTAGCCAACGCCACGGCTGCGCCCGACGGCGTCGATCTCGTCGATGAAGACGATGCAGGGCGCAGATTTCTTGGCCTGTTCGAACATGTCGCGCACACGCGACGCTCCGACACCCACAAACATCTCCACGAAATCGGAGCCGGATATGGTGAAGAACGGCACCCCTGCTTCGCCCGCGATGGCGCGCGCAAGGAGGGTTTTACCGGTGCCGGGCGGGCCGACCAGCAGCGCGCCCTTGGGGATCTTGCCGCCCAGACGGCTGAATTTCTGCGGATTGCGCAGGAATTCGACGATTTCCTCCAGTTCGTCCTTGGCCTCGTCGATCCCGGCCACGTCGTCGAACGTCACCCGGCCATGCTTTTCGGTCAGCAGTTTGGCGCGGGATTTCCCGAACCCCATTGCGCCACCGCGCCCGCCGCCCTGCATCCGGTTCATGAAGAATATCCAGATGCCGATCAGCACCAGGAACGGCAGCCATATCGAGATCATCGAGAAGATGCCCGACTGTTCCTGCGGCGTTGCGTTCACCGCCACGTTCTGCGCCAAGAGGCTCGGCGTCACATCGACGCCTTCGGGCTTGATGGTCAGGAACGTCGTGCCGTCCCTGGCCGTTACCAGCACCCGCTCGCCGTCCAGCGTCACCGACGACACTTCGCCCTTGCCGACCCGCGCGACGAAATCCGAATAGGGAATGGAGCGCGAGGACGGCGTGGTCTGTCCACCACTGAACAGGTTGAACAAGGCCAGGATCAACAGAAACA
This sequence comes from Paracoccaceae bacterium, assembly GCA_031401675.1. Taxonomy (GTDB): domain Bacteria; phylum Pseudomonadota; class Alphaproteobacteria; order Rhodobacterales; family Rhodobacteraceae; genus JANNRR01. Next base: position 71,163 of record JANNRR010000150.1, on the reverse strand, counting down.
GCACGACCCAAAACGCGATATTGCGCACATTGCCCAAGAGAACTCTCCCAAAAAGCCCAAACCGACGACGGTCCGGACGTTAAGACTAAGATAGAGGTTCGCCGGGCGGGTTCAATGCGTTAAAATGGAAGTGAAGAAGTCTTGTTCACCGCGTGCCAGCCGCGCCACCCAGTCCGCCCCGAATCCCGCCAGCGGTGCCGCCACCAGATCGGCCCCGCACCAGACGGCAGGTGATGCCAGTAGCGAGGACCGCGGGATGCCGCAGGCGCGCCAGCCCGGCAGTTGCGCCAACCCGTCAGCACTCAACGGGCCGACATGCAACGCACTGGAATGTGGGCCGTTCAACAGCCAACGCCCATCCCACAACGCAACGGTTGGCCCGGTCAGCGCCCGCACCGCCTGCCATTCGCGGCTGATCCGCACTGACTGCAGCGTGCCCGACAGCAGACACCCGCCCAGCGTCCGGCGTTTGCGCAGGATCAGGGCAGAGTGCACTTCGGTCAGGCTGTTCAGCCGTGGGCGATAGACCGCCGATGACACCCAGCGAATGGCATGCGCCAAGAGCCGCAATTGCGTTTCGTAAGGCAGGGCGATCAGCGCCATCCGGTCCAGGATGACATCGCCGCCCTCGATCCGCGCGATCCGCTGTGCGGCCTGCTGTGCTTGCTTTTCCAGGGCAGCGCGCGCCAAAGACAGCAGGGATACCGTGTCGCCGATGGTGTCGGGCGTGATCCCCAGGGGCACCAGCGCGGCCATCGCCGCCCGCGCCCTGACCCGCTGGTAGGCGGTATCCTCGTTGGTCGGATCGTCGGCCCAAACCACGCCGCGCCGCGTCAGATAGGCCCGCAGGTCGCTTCGCCGCAGGCGCAGCAGCGGCCGCACCCATTCGACACCTTTGGCGTGCCGGCGGCTGGACATCGCTGACAAGCCATCGACGCCCGACCCGCGCGCCAGCCGCATCAGAAAGGTCTCGGCCTGATCGTCCGCCGTGTGCCCAAGCGCAATCACCCCGGTCCGGTTGGCCAGTGCCCACGCGGCGATCAGCCGCAACCGCGCCTGCCGCGCCTGATCGGACAGATTGCCGTGGCCGTCCCACTGCCAGTGCAGCACCTGATGCGGCACGCCAAGCCCGGCACAGATCTGCCCTACCCCGGCAGTCTCTGCCGCAGCTTCGGGGCGCAAGCCGTGATCAACCGTCACCGCCAGCAACGTGGGCCCGTCCGGCCAACCGGCCAGAAGATGCAATAGCGCCAATGAATCGCTGCCGCCGGAGACGGCAACGCCGAGACGATCCGGTCGGCGGGGCGCAAAGCTGTCCTGAACCGTCTGCAACAGGGCGGCGTCGTCAGCCCCGAGCGCGCCTAGAGGCACTGCAGCGCGATCCTTTCGCGGTCGGCGCTGACCGCCGCTTCGGTGCCGGGAAAGCGCAAGCCGACCTCGCCCAGTGTCACGCAGGCTTCCTGCATCTGACCAAGCTGGCTGAGGCTGACGCCCAGCTTGTACAGCGCATCGCTGGCCATCGGCCCGCTTGGCGCGCCGGAAAAACTGTCCAGATAGGCTTTGGCCGCGCCGGTGGTGTCGCCCAGGGCCGCCAGTGCCTCGCCGCGCTGGAAATGCGCCTGAGCGGTCAGCGACCCGCCCGTGTAGGATTGCGTAAAGGCCGCAAAGAAATCAGCGGCGCCGCGAAAGTCACCGGTATCGACCGCCGCCTTCGCTCGATCAAAGTCCGCCTGTTCGCCAAGTGCCAATTCCGCACCCCCGGCATCGGGGTCGGTATCGCCCGGGACGACCACCGCCCCATCGTCACCACCAAGCGGCGGCGTTGCCGGCAATGCGCCGACATCGCCGCCTTCCAGTTCCGTCACCCGAAACTCCAGATCACCGATGCGGTTGGTACCGTCGGCCACCACCTTGTTGATCCGGTTTTCCAGTTCCTCGGTCCGGGCGGTCAGCCGTTGCAGTTCAGCTTCGACCGCATCCATCCGTTCCAGCGCCGAGCCGCCGCCGGTCGCGGTCGCGGCAGCACCGCTGGCCACAAGTTCCTGCCGCAGGCCGCCCAGTTCCGCGCCAAGCGCCGCCAGTTCCGCCCGGATGTCGGCCAGCGTTCCGGGGGCCGCCTGCGCCATAGCCGCCCCGGGCAAGGTAAGCATCAGCCCGATCAGAAAAGTCGCCAGACAGGCGGCAAACCGCGTCATTTCAACCCCTCAACTCCACCCTGTGCCGTTCCACCCTGCGCCGCTGCAAGGCAGGGCCAACGCTAAACCCCGGCCCCGGTGGAAATAACTGTAACCGCTCGACGGTTGCGTGAATAGCAGGCTTCTTCGGAACACACCTCGACCGGGCGTTCCTTGCCATAGGGAATGGTCACCATCCGGCTGGCGGCGATGCCCTGACCCACCAGGAAATCCTTGACCGAATTGGCCCGGCGGTCGCTGAGGTTGATGTTGTAATCTGTGGTGCCTTGCTCGTCGGCGTGGCCTTCGATGATGATGGCATAGTCGGTGTTGCGCTGCAGCCATCCGGCCTGCAGCACCAGCGTGGCGCGCGCCGCGTCCGACAGCGTATGCTGATCCACCGCAAACAGCACCCTGTCGCCAATGGTCTGGTTGAAATAAGCGGGTGAAGCCGGGTTTGTCGGATCACCAAGCCCGCCGGTGTCAACGCCGCCAGCCCCACCGGCCCCGCCTGCACCGCCGGCGCCATCCGCCCCGAACCTGTCGTTGGGGTTTTGACAGGCGGCCAGTCCCAGTGCGGCGACCAGCAGGAAGGCTTTGGTGGTGATGCGCATTGCTCGATCCTCTTGTTCTTGGGTTGTTGGCACCAGAGTAACAGTTTTGTTCCGAAATGGAAACGCGGCTTAGGGCAACAACGGTGACCATGCCGGGTCCGAGGCTGCACCTTCGGTTTGCACAGGGCGCAGGTTCCGCCCGGTGATATCCACCGAAAATAGCTGGGCTGAACCTGATGCTCCGGCGGATTCCCTTGTGAACATGATCACCCGGCCGTTGGCGGACCAGGTCGGCCCCTCATCCAGGAAAGAGGTTGTCAACAGCCGCTCTTCGCTGCCATCAACGCGCATCACGCCAATGTGAAACGCCCCCTTGTTCTGTTTTGTAAAGGCGATCAGATCGCCGCGCGGCGACCAGACCGGGGTGCCATAGCGTCCGTCGCCGAAGCTGATCCGGGTCGGCTCGCCGCCGGCAGCGCTCATGATGTAGAGTTGTTGGGTACCGGACCGGTCGCTTTCGAACACGATCCTTGATCCGTCGGGCGAATAGCTTGGGGCGGTCTCGATCGAGGGGGCGTTGGTCAGGCGCGTCAGGGCCCCTGATACGCTGTCCAGTGCGTAAAGGTCCGAGTTGCCGCCCGAGGCCAGCGAAAACACCACGGTGCGTCCATCCGGGGCAAAGCGGGCCGACAACGACACGGTTCCCGGCTGGTCATCCAGCACCCGCCGGCTGACCGTTGCCACGTCCAGCAGGTAAATCCGCGGTGTGCCGCTTTCGTAGCTGGTGTACAGCACCCGGTCGCCGGTCGGCGAGAACCGCGGACCCAGCACGATGGCGGAACTGTCGGTCAGGTACTGCACATTCGCGCCGTCGTAATCCATCACCGCCAGCCGTTTGGCCCGGGCGCTTTTCGGGCCGGACTGCGCCACGAACACCACCCGGCTGTCGAAATAGCCGCCTTCGCCAGTGATCCGGCTGTATGCGGCATCCGCCACCTTGTGCGCCATCCGCCGCCAGCTGGCCGTGGTGCCGCCGAACTGCAGACCCTCGCCCTGCTGCGTGCCGGAAAACACGTCGAACAGCCGGAATTTCACCGTCAACCGTTCGCCCGACACCGAAACCGCGCCGGTGATCAACCCCTGGGCATTGATCGCTTTCCAGTCCGCGAACTGGACCGGCGCATCGAAACTGGTGATACGACTGATGTAGGCTTCTGCCGGGATTTCCCGGAACAGGCCGCAGCCGATCAGATCCGCCGCCACCACCCGGGCGATGTCGCGGGCGAACTGGTCCGCCCCGCCGCTTTCGGCAATGAAGTCCGGTACCGCGATCGGCACCGGTTCGATGTTCGGCTTGTCGAAGCGAAGCGTGATGTCGGCCCGGGCCAGTCCGGAGGCTCCAAGGCCAAGGACGAGCGCAAGGGTCAGGCCAAACGTGCGAATGATCATGTTCAGAACCTCATTTGTGTCAGGTCGAATATCGCAGTGACATCCTTCCAGTCTTCGTATTTCTCGGCCGGCAACTGAAAGCCTTCGCTTCCGCACCGGATGATCGCCCGCCGACCCACTTCAAAGGCGGCCCGGGCGGCTTCTTCGGAACCGCCGACAAAGTCAACAAGCGTGATCGAGCCGGCATCGGGGCGGCCCTCTGCCGTCATCAGGAACTTGATGGTGACCGACATCCGCAGCGCTTCCGATGACAGCGCACCGACGTTCCAGCATTTCTCGATCGCGACCCGCAAACCCTCCAGCTCGCCCGAGGTCAGCTTGGGGCCGGGCGGTGCCTCTGGCGTCGTCTGCGCATCGCTGCCGCCGTCATCGACGGTGCCGCCCTGCACATCCTGCAGCGCCGCCAGAATCTCGTCCGCCTGCGGATCGGTTTGACCGGTGGCAGGGTCGGCGCCAGAGTCGGCGGCGGTTTGCTCGGTGGTCGTCTCGGCCGCTGTCGCCACAGCCGCCGCAGCGCGCTCGGGCCTGGATTTCGGGCGGCTGCTGCTGGCCGGGGCGGCACTGGCCTCGACCACTTCCGGAGTCTCGGGGACAATCTCGGTCGCGGCCTCTTCTGGCGCGGTCGCCTCCTGCGGCTGATCCGGGACTGTCGCGTCGGCAGGGGCATCGGCGGTCACCGCCTCTTGCACCGTGTCGGACACCTGCGTGTCCGGCGGCGGTGCTTCGGCGGCAACCGGCGCCACCCGCGGCACCGGTCGCAGCTTCGGGCGCGGGCTGACCGCCAGTTCGGGAGGCTGCACCACTGGCTCCGCTGCGGGCTCAACCGCCGGCTCTGGCACGCGCTCTACCACCGGCCCTGGCACCGGTTCTGGCACCGGTTCTGGCACCGGCTCGGGAACCGGCTGGCTGTCGGGCTGAACTTCGGGCGTGACCGGCGGTTCCGGCTGCGGTTCCGGCTGCGGCGCGGGTTCAGGCTGCGCTTCGGGCTGCGGATCCGGTGCGGGCTCCACCACCGGCTCGGTTGGCGACAGCGGTTCCGGGGCCGCCGGATCGGCTGCCGGGGGATTGGCCGCCGCCGACAGTTGCGCAAACTCTGCGCCGGTCAGGATCTGCACCTGGGTCACGGTCGGCGCGGCCTGATCCTGCGGGCGCAAAAACAGCCCGCCGAACAGAACCCACAGGATCAGGCCCAGATGCCCGACCCCCGAAATGGTGACGCCCCTGTTCATCCGCTGGCCTAACCGCCGTTGCCGCCAAACGACGACCCGCCGGTGTCCGTCACCAGACCGATCGAATTGAAGCCGCCGGCATTCAGCGCCCCCATCACTTCGGCCACCCGTGCATAGGGCACCCCGCCATCGGCGCGCAGAAACACCTTGTTGTCGGCCCGCTCGGCGGCAATCGCCACCAGTTTCGGGATCAGCTCGGCGTCCGCCACCTCGGTGCTCTGGATCAGCAACAGCCCATCCACCGTCATGGTGATGGTCAAGGGCTCCTCCTGCTCGGTCGGCAAGGCGTTGGCGGCGGTCTTTGGCAGTTCCACCGGCACGCCAACGGTCAACAGCGGGGCCGCCACCATGAATATGATCAACAGCACCAGCATCACATCGACGAACGGGGTGACGTTGATTTCGGACATTGCCGCAGCCCGGCCACGGCCGCGGCCCCTGCGCCCGCCCGCGCCGCCACGTTTTGCCACCCCGGCCCCCACGGCTCAGGCGTCCAGCTGGCGCGACAGGATGGTGGAAAACTCGTCGGCAAAGGCCTCGTAGCCGCCGACGATCCGGTCCGAATCCGCCGACAGCTTGTTGTAGAAGATCACCGCCGGAATGGCTGCCAGAAGCCCCAGACCCGTGGCCAGCAACGCCTCGGCGATGCCAGGTGCAACCACGGCCAGATTGGTGTTCTGACTGATGGCGATCTGTTCGAACGCATGCTTGATGCCCCAGACCGTGCCGAACAGCCCGATGAACGGCCCGGTCGATCCGACCGTTGCCAGGAACGACAGGCCGCCGTTCAGACCCTCGGCCTGCTTGGCAATCGCCACATCCATGCTGCGGTCGATCCGGGCCTGCGCGCCGGCGATCAGGCCGCCGTCGTTGCGGTGACTGCGCCGCCATTCCAGCATGCCGGCAGCAAAGATCCGCTCGGACGGGCCGTCCGGTTCCGGCCCCATCTTTTCGAACAGCTCATCCAGCGGTTCGCCCGACCAGAAAGCCCGGTCGAATGAGGCGCTGGCCCGCTGGACCAGCCGGTAGCTGATGAACTTCTGCACGATGATCGCCCAGGACCAGAAACTCGCCAGCAGCAACAGGATCATCACGATCTTGACGATGAGTGTTGCACGAAAGAAAAGCGCAAGCATGGAGAAGTCGATCTCCTGCGCCATCGCAAGGGTTTCAGTTTCCATTTGCCTGCTCGTTGACCCAGGGCCGCGTTGCTGCAGCTCTCATTGCGTTTGATTCTATACGGGTTACACCCGGTTTGCCAACACTAGGACGTCAGCGGCCGCATTATTCTTGGGCGGGAAACAGTTTTTGGCGGATATCTGCCGGAATGCGGGTCGCAGTGCCCTTATCCGTGAGCAGGGCCAGCGTGACCTCGGCCGCGAACAACTGGTCCGTGCCGCGCCAGACCTGCTGGTTCAGCCCCAGCCGCGCGCCGGTTGCGGCAGTAACTTCGGTCCGCACGTCCAGCAAGTCATCGAACCTTGCCGGGGCCAGATAGTCGGCCAGCAGCCGCCGGACCACGAACACCAGCCCGCTTGCCCGCAGCACACCTTGGTCCACGCCACGACCGCGCACCCATTCGCTGCGCGCCCGTTCGATGAATTTCAGATAGTTGGCATAGTAGACGATCCCGGCAAGGTCGGTGTCTTCGTGGTAAACGCGCAGGCGGAACCGATGCAACGGTGACCCGGGAGGCGCATTGCCGGGAGCTTTCGAACCGGAAGACATCGCTCCGGTGCTCCGGTCAGATCAACGGCACCAGTGGCACACCGCAGCCCGACAAAAGCGCCAGCGTCACAAGGATAACGGCAAACTTCATGGCACTTCACTCCGGTCGTCGCCGGGCAAGGCTAGTCGCTCATGCTGCCAAATACAACGCATCTCTCCCTAACCCGGGCGACACCGCCTGGTGCCCCCCAGCCTGTCCCTGTCCCTTCATTCCGTTATGAAAAATCCCCGCCGGAGGCTCTGACCAACCGCCTTCCCGCCCGGGATCGTCCGGACCCCGGGTCCTGCTGGCCGTTGATCAGGTCGGCCCACCTTTACGCCTTGCCATCTAAGGCCATGCCGATCCGCAGGCCGATTGTCTTAAGAAACGGTAAAAGCCTCTTCTAACAATACTTTTTTCTCAATATGTCAGCAATTGTCTCGCGCCGAGACGCCTAGCCCTCGAACAGATCGGTCTGGCTTGCGGGCTTCGGCGCATCCAGCCCCAGATGCCGCCAGGCCCGGGCCGCCAGCATTCGTCCCCGCGGGGTGCGCTGGATCAATCCCTGCTGCAACAGATAGGGCTCGATCACTTCCTCGATCGAGTCGCGCGCCTCCGACAGGGCGGCGCTCAGCGTCTCCACCCCGACCGGCCCGCCGGCGTAGCTTTCGGCAATCAGGCCCAGATAGCGCCGGTCGGCCCCGTCCAGCCCCAGATCATCGACGCCAAGCCGGGTCAGCGCGGAATCCGCGATCGCCCGCGTCAGCCGACCGTCGCCTTCGACCAGCACGAAATCCACCACCCGCCTGAGCAGCCGCCCGGCAATCCGCGGCGTTCCCCGGGCCCGCCGCGCGATCTCCCGGCAGCCCTCCGGTTCGGCCACGATGTTCAAAAGCCGCGCGCCCCGGGTGACGATCTCGAACAACTCGTCCTCGGTGTAGAATTGCAGCCGGGTCGGGATGCCGAACCGGTCGCGCAGCGGCGTGGTCAACAGCCCGAGCCGTGTGGTGGCGCCGACCAACGTGAAGGGCTGCAGGTCGATCCGCACCGTCCGCGCCGCCGGTCCCTCGCCGATCACTAGGTCCAGGGCGAAATCCTCAAGCGCCGGATACAGCACCTCTTCCACCACCGGCGACAAGCGGTGGATCTCGTCGATGAACAGCACGTCGCGCGGCTCCAGGTTGGTCAGGATCGCCGCCAGATCGCCGGCCCGCGCCAGCACCGGCCCCGACGTCATCCTGAACCCCACCCCCAGTTCGCGCGCCACGATCTGCGCCAGCGTGGTTTTGCCCAACCCCGGCGGGCCATGGAACAGCGTGTGATCCATCGCCTCGCCCCGCATCCGGGCGCTTTCGATGAAAACCTTCAGATTGGCCCGCGCTTCCCGTTGCCCGATGAAATCCTGCAGCCGCTGCGGCCGCAGCGCCCGGTCGAGGTCCTCGGGCAGCGGGTCGGGACGCATGTTGGGGTCCGGGTCGGTCATGTCAGACCTTTGGTGCCAGCAACTTCAGCGCCGCCCGGATCAGGACTGCGGTCGCTGCCGCCGGGTCCGTGCCTGCCGCGTGCGCGACTGCACCTGCGGCATCGCCCTGCGCATAGCCAAGGTTGACCAGCGCCGACAGGGCTTCGGCGGTGGCCGAGGACTGCGCGGACGGGCGCGGGGCGGGTTGCGGCAGCACGACCGGGCGCGCCGCTTCGATCACGTCATCAGCACCGGGTGCCACCTTCACCGACGCCTGCGGGCTCATCGACATCATGACCGGCGCCTTCGATTTCAGTTCCAGCACAACCCGCTGCGCGATCTTTGGCCCGACGCCCGGGGCGGCCTTTATCGCGGTGATGTCGCCAAGTGCTATGGCCCGCGACACGCCTTCGGCACCCAGGGTGCCAAGGATCGCCATCGCCGCCTTGGCCCCGACCCCCTGCACCGTGATCAGCAACCGGTGCCATTCCTTTTCCATCAGGGTGGGAAAGCCGAACAGCTGCAGCAGATCCTCGCGCACCAGCAGTTCGGTATAAAGCGACACCGCTTCGCCGAGGCCCGGCAACCCGGCCAGCGTCCGGTCCGAGACATGCACGATGTAGCCGACGCCGCGCACGTCAATCAGCACGTGATCGGTGCCGCGATGGTCAAGCCGCCCGGTCAGCTTGCCGATCATGCCCCGGCCTGCGCTGAAACGGCCCGCCGCATCGCCGCCGCCAGCCGACCCGCCGATTGCAGATGGTGGCCGTGACAGATCGCGACGGCCAGCGCATCGGCCGCGTCCGGTCCAACAATGACCACGCCTGGCAGTTGCAGGCGCACCATGTGATCCACCTGGCCCTTGTCGGCATGGCCGACGCCGACCACCGCCTTCTTGACCGCATTCGGGGCATATTCCCCGACGTCCAGCCCCGCCTGAGCCGGGACCAGCAAGGCAATTCCGCGTGCCTGGCCGAGTTTCAGAGTTGCGACGGCGTCCTTGTTGACGAATGTCTGTTCGACCGCGGCATGTTCCGGCAGATAACGCCGCAGGATCTCGGTCAGTTGACTGTGCAATTCCAAGAGCCGCCGGGCCAGATCGTCGCCCGTCGAGTGACAGATGCCATTGGCAACATGGGTGATTCGGGCCCCGTCAATGTCAATCACTCCCCAGCCTAGGTTGCGCAGACCGGGGTCGATCCCCAAAACGCGCATGGCGCCCCCCGTTGTTGATGTCAAATTGACGCACTAGCACGAAGCGCGAACATCCGCCAGTCACTATCCCGGGTCAGCCTTTGCCACAGCGGTTTCACACTTCGGCCACAGTCCCGCCACAATCACCTTTGCAAGTGCAGAAACCGGCGCGGCATGTTCCACAAGCGACATGGGTGGATTCTACAAAAACCCTTGAATCACAGGGATGTTACCTGTGCGGACAGCTATGCGCATGACGCATTTGAGCAATGCACCTGCAGCGATTGCGCGCGTATTCCGCCCGCTCTATATCCTGTCCTGTCGATGGAGACCTGTCGATACTGGAAGATTGCAAAGGATACCTGAAATGGCTGCTTTCGAAACCACCCGCCCGGTCGCTGCCGGCGCCCCGTTCGGGGGCCGCGTCAGCGCCGTTTTGACCAGCGCCTTCGCTTCACTGGCAAGCTGGAATGATGCCCGCGTCACCCGCAATGCGCTTGGAAAGTTGTCGGACCGCGAACTGGACGATATCGGCCTGTGCCGTGGCGATATCGATACGCTGTCGTCTAACGCGCGCGTCTGAACTCCGGTCGCTGACTCGCGGACCAAACAAAGAGGCCGCGCCGGATGATCCGGGCGCGGCCTTTTGGTTTCAAGTGGTTCGAGGAAAAATTGATTTCGTCAATCGTGGTCGGTAAAATACTGGACCGTCGGAAACCAGCAGCCCGGAAATTTGGGCTGCTGCATTCAAGGGCGGTGAGGCCCCGATAGCGTCAACTGGATAACGTCAGCCGATAAGGTCGCGGATCTGGGCCGAAACAAACACCGTCAGCGGATCAGCCTGCATGATGAAGGCGCCCACCTGATCGACCGAGCCGCCGACGCGCAGCGCCTCGACCCGGGCCGCATAGGTTTCGGCGCCGACCTGATGATGGATGATGCCCTTGATGCCGACAACTGCCAGAAACACCAACAAAAGCGGCCGGAACACCGGCATGCTGCGGCGATGTACCCGGTTGGAATTCGACAGACCCAGCGTCCCGACAGCCTCAAAGCCACCGCCGGCGCGACGTATCTTTTCGATGCGGCCAAGGCGGACGTAGAAATCCTGCAAATTGGGATCAGCCACAGCAATCACTCCAAACCACGGCCCCCGCCTAAGGCAGTTGTACGTTCGGAATATGGCGCAATTAAGGAACCGTTAGCATTATCTTTGCAACGTAAGTGTCGTCCAGTCGCCGACTATTTCGGCATTGGAAACGCTGAAGCCATTGGCAAGGTAGGCTGCGGTGACGTCATTCGCCTGTTCGTTCAGCAGGCCGGACAGGATTGCATGCCCCCCCGACACCACATTGCGGCCCATTTCCGGGGCCAGATCGATCAGCGGCCCTTTCAGTATGTTGGCGAAAACCAGATCGAAAGGTGCCGCCGCCTGCAGGTCCGGGTGTTCGAACCCGGCGGCCTCCAGGCAACGGACACGGCCCTGCAACTGGTTGCAGAGCACATTCGCCGCGGCCACTTCGACCGCAACCTCGTCGATGTCGCTGGCCAGCACCGGGTTTGGCCAGATCCGCGCGGCCGCCATCGCCAGCACCGCCGTCCCGCAGCCGATGTCGGCGACGTTCCGGCCGGTAAACCCTTGCCGGTCCAACCGGTCCAGTGCCCGCAGACAGCCCTGTGTGGTGCCATGGTGGCCGGTACCGAACGCCATTGCCGCCTCGATCAGCAGCGCGACCGCGTCTTCGGGCACCTTGTCGGCATCGTGGCTGCCATATACGAAGAACCGCCCGGCCACGACCGGCGACAGTTCACGCTTGACCTGAGCTACCCAATCGACGTCCGGCAGTTCCGACACCGCAAAGGGCCGTGCCCCGAAAGCCGCCACCAATATGGCCAGACCGGTTTCGTCAGGCGGCTCCAGAAAGTAGCCGCCCACTTCCCACAGACCCGACCCGTCCTCGATCTCGAACACGCCGACGCCGGTCGGTTCGGGGGTCATCGCCTCCATCGCCAGCGCCAACTGCTCGGCCGGGTCCTTGCCGGGCAGGGTGGTCAGGGCGGTAAAGGTTGGCATCAAGCCTCCGGACGAAAAGTTGAATCAGCGGCGGATAGCCCTGCCCGCAGCACCCGTCAAGCGCCGTTGACCGCTTGTACCCTTCAGGCTTCTTTCCGGCCAAGATATCCCCGCCGGAGGCAAATCTGCTTAAACCGCGACCCCGATCGGGCAGCTGACGCCGGTACCGCCGATGCCGCAGTAGCCGCCGGGATTCTTGGCCAGATATTGCTGGTGATAGTCTTCAGCGAAGTAGAACGCCGGTGCCGCGACGATTTCGGTGGTAATAGCGCCGTGCCCGGCCGCCTTGAGCCGCGCCTGATAAACCTGACGTGAAGCCTCTGCCGCCACCTGCTGTTCCGGCGACGACGTGTAGATGCCCGAGCGGTACTGCGTGCCGCTGTCATTGCCCTGCCGCATCCCCTGCGTCGGGTCATGGCCTTCCCAAAAGGCGCGCAACAGCCCGTCGTAGCTGATTACGGCTGGGTCATAGATCACGCGTACCACTTCATTGTGTCCGGTCTGGCCGCTGCAAACCTCCTGATAGGTGGCGTTCGGCGTGAAACCCCCTGCATAGCCGACCATGGTCAGCCAGACGCCCGGCAGTTTCCAGAATATCCGCTCCACACCCCAGAAACAGCCCATGCCGAACATCGCCTCGGCCATGCCGGTCGGAACCGGCGATTTCAGCGGGCGATTCAGCACGAAATGCTGGTCTGCGGTCGGCAGCGCGTTTGGACGACCCGGCAAGGCGGTGGCGGCGGTGACCAGTTCGGATTTCCTGCGGTTCAAAAGAAACATGCTACGGCTCCTATGTGATACCAACAGAATATAGGGCCGGCCAAGGCCTGTCGCCAGTCATTCCGCCGGCGCGGGCAGCCCACGGCCAAACACGGTTTCGTAACCGGGGCTGGGATCGCGGGGGATCAGCAGGCTCATCACCACGGATGACGCGGCCATTGCTGCAGCCAGCAGGAACACCGCCGACGGCGAGACGATCCACAGATAGCCAAGCGATGCCGGCAGAAACACCGCCGCGATATGGTTGATGGTAAAGGCCACCGCCGCCGTCGGTGCAATGTCGGCAGGGTCGGCGATCTTTTGAAAATAGGTCTTGAGCGCGAACGACAGCGCGAAGAACAGATGATCAATCACATAGAGCGCAGCTCCCAGCACGACGCCCCAGCCGAACCAGTAGATGCCGCCATAGGCCAGAAACACCAGCGTCAGCCCGACATATTCAAACAGCAGCACCGCCCGTTCGCCGTAGTGCGCCAGGGCACGGCCCATGAAGGGTGCTGCCAGCATGTTGGCCAGAAAGTTGATCAGAAACAGCCCGGTGACCTGATCGACGGTGAACTTGAAGTGCTCGACCATCATGAAGGCGGCAAACACCACGAAAATCTGCCGCCGTGCTCCGCTCATGAACTGTAAAAGATAGTACAGCCAGTAGCGGCGCCGCAGCACCATGTGGCGGTGCTGGCGGTGCGGCGACTGAAACTGCGGGTAGGCAAACAGGCAGAACAGCGCGGCCAGAACCGTCAACCCGCCAGCCGTGGCATAGACGAAATCGAAGCTGAGATCGAATGCCTTCCACGTCACGACCAGAGCGGCATAAGCCACCAGCGACGCGGCGGAGCCGATCGCGGTGATCCAGCCCAGCATCCTGGGCGCGTCGGCCTTGTCGATCCATTGCAGTTGCAGCGACTGGTTGACGGTTTCGTAGTAATGAAAGCCGATCGACGACAACAGCGTCATGAACAGCAGCCCGCCAAAGCTGGGGAATTGCGCGGTCAGGGCGGTAGCCACGCCCAGCAGGACCAGCGCGATGCCGCCCAGCACCTGTTCACGGATGAACAGGATCAGAACGATGACGCCGACAGCCAGAAATCCGGGGATTTCGCGGACCGTGTGCAGCCAGCCGATTTCAACGCCGGTGAAGCCGGCCTGTTCGATCACGAAGTTGTTCAGAAGCGCGGACCAAACGTTGAAGGCAATCGGCATCGCCGCCGCCATCAGGAACAACAGGAAGATCGGCCGCCGCCAGTAGGGCAGCGACTGGGCTTCTGAAAGTGTCATGGCGGGCGGGCGGAAGGTCATTCGACTGCCATAACTGCCCCCGCCCGCTTTGGCGAGGGCAGAACGACGGTCAGGTCGGAACCGAAAGGCGCCCGAACAAGCTACCCTTTACGTTGTATCCACAGAACCTCAGGACCTGATCACTCCACCGGAAACATGATATGTGCGTAGGGAGTGCCATGATACATGACATAGGGCACAGTCGGATCGGGCTTTGCCTCTGTGGGATAGCCGGCCATCATGTCCATTGCGTTGAACACCATGACATGCGGCCCGGTGATCACCCAGTTGTTGTCATCGGTGGGACCGGTTGCGAATGGATCGGTGTTGCTGTCGCTGCCCCCGGCCAACATATAGCCGAATCCAACTTTGCCTTTCGGCGGCTCGGTCTGGCCCATCACGGCCATCATCCAATCCATCGTGTTGGGATCGCCGCACATCGGGTCTGGCCCCGGGGTGCCCGGATTATCCGGGATACACCACCATCCGGTTGTTCCTTCGCGTACGGTGATCATTTTCCCCGTCGTGTCGAAGCTGTAGATTGTCGCATCCTTCGAAATTGCTGCCGGGGCGGCAGACTCCGCACTCTTGATCACGTCGGCCTGCTCTTCGGCCGACGCCTGCATAGCACATAGCGATCCGGCCAGAACGCCGAACATATATGACGAAACAAGCTTTTGCATGACTGGAATCCTTCGCTGGTTTTGCAAAAGAGCGCGATCGGTGTTTCGTGTTGCTGCCCACATCGCGCTGCGCGAGATCAGGTCCCGCAGCATTCAGACCAGTTGGGCGATTCGGTCCAACGTCCGTCGCCTATGACGTCCCGAAGGAAAACCATACGAACAATGGAGTACGCAATCGACCCAAACCAACGCGCTGGAAACTTCCCGGGACCGGGGGATGATATCCTTTTTTTCACGGACTTGTCAACTTTTCCGCCGATTTCCGGGTGACCGTTAACGGTTTCCCCCGCCAAACGGGCAGTTCAGTAGAAACTCTGCGGGTCGATATCGATGGCCAGCCTCAGGTTGGCGGGTTGCTTGAGTTGCGCGACCCAGCGGGCCAAAGCCTGCTGCAACGGTGCCGTCTTTTCCGCCTTTACCAGCAGCCGCACCCGGTGCCGCCCCCGGATCCGCGCAACCGGGGCCGGGGCCGGGCCGAACACCTGCGCCCCGATGGCGCGCAGCGGCGCATCGCGACGGGCCAGTTCCGCGCCGAAATCGAACACGTCCTGCACCGAAGGCGAGGACAGGATGACGCCGGCCATCCGGCCAAACGGCGGCACCCCCGCCGCCTGACGCTCGGCCGCCTCGGCCCGCCAGAACCCCTCCTCATCCCCCGCAAGGATCGCCCGGATCACCGCATGGTCAGGCTGATGCGTCTGCAACAGCGCCAGCCCCGGCTTGTCACCGCGCCCCGCCCGCCCGGCCACCTGCCGCATCAGTTGAAACGTCCGCTCGGCCGCCCGCAGGTCGGACCCCTGCAGGCCCAGATCGGCGTCGATGACACCGACAAGCGTCAGAAGCGGGAAGTTATGGCCTTTTGCGACCAATTGGGTGCCGATGATGATGTCGGCCTCGCCTTGGGCAATCGCCTCGATCTGCGCCTTGAGAGCCCGAGCCGAGGCAAACAGGTCCGACGACAGCACCGCCAGCCGTGCCTGCGGAAACAGCTGCGCCACCTCTTCGCCCAGTCGCTCGACACCCGGCCCGACCGGGGCCATCCGCCCGGCCACACCGCATTTGGGACAGACCGACGGGATCGGCTTGGTCGCGCCACACTGGTGACAGACCAGGCGTTTCAGGAACCGATGTTCGACCATCCGCGCATCGCAGTCATCGCAGCCGACCTGATGCCCGCAGGCGCGGCAAAGTGTGATCGGCGCGAAGCCGCGACGGTTCAGGAACAACAGCGACTGCTCGCCGCGCTCGACCCGGCGGGCCACTTCGCTGCGCAGGGTCGCCGACACCCAGCGGTCGCCGGGCAACGTCTCGCCCCGCATGTCGATGGCGCGCATTTCGGGCAAGTCTGCGGGGCCATAGCGGTCGGCCAGATTGATGCGGCCATATTTCCCGGCCCCGGCATTGACCCAGCTTTCCAGACTGGGGGTGGCCGAGGCCAGAACAACCTGCGCCCCGCACATCGATGCCCGCAGCACCGCCATGTCGCGGGCGTGGTACAGCACGCCATCCTCTTGTTTGTACGAGGTGTCGTGCTCCTCATCCACGACGATCAGTCCAAGATTGCGGAACGGCAGGAACAGCGCCGAGCGCGCGCCGACCACCAGTTGCGCCGCCCCCTGCCCCACCATCCGCCAGCAGCGCCGCCGTTCGGTCTGGGTGATGCCGGAATGCCATTCCGCCGGCGCCGCCCCGAACCGCGCCGAAACCCGGGTCAGAAACTCCGCCGTCAGGGCAATTTCCGGCAACAGCACCAGCGCCTGCCGACCGGCCCGCAGACATTCCGCGACGGCTTCCAGATAGACCTCGGTCTTGCCCGAACCGGTCACACCTTTCAGCAGGGTCGTGCTGTAGCTTCCGGCGCGGGCGGCGCGGATCAGCTGATCGGAACCCGCCGCCTGATCGGTCGTCAGCGCCTTGCCGGGCAGGTCGGGGTTCAGCTGGGGATAGGGCTGATCGCGCGGTGCCTCGGCCTCGATCACCGCCCCTGCCGCGACCAGCCCCTTGATCACGCTCAAGCCGACCCCGGCCAGTTCTGCAAGTTCCGTCAGTGTCAGCGACAACCCGCCATACTCCTGCATGGCCTGCAGGACGCGGGTCCGCGCCTCTGTCTGTCGGTCCGGCACCGTGTCTGCCAGCCGGTACACCCGCCGCATCGACGTCGGATCGCCCAACCCCGGGGCGCGGGTTGCCAGCCGCAGCATGGCGGGCAAGGGCGTCAGCGTATAGTCGGACGCGCGCGCCAGAAATCCGCGCATCTCGGAGGGCATCGGCGCGGCCTCCAATACGCGGAGAATCTCGCGCAGCTTGGCCGGATCAAAGCCGCCGGACCCCGGCCCCCAGACGACGCCCACCACCTTGCGCGGGCCAAGCGGCACCTCGACATAGGCCCCGAGCATGCAGCCACCCTCGGGTGACCGGTAGTCCAGAACGCGGCCCAGGGGTTCAGCGGTCAACACGCCGACCACGTCGCCGGACCCGAAAAAGCTGCTCTGTTCAGATGAACCGTGATCCAATCCCCCGCCTCCTGTGGCGCAGGGTACAGCCCGGGCAGGGACAAGCAACCCCGCAGGCGCGATCCGGATCGCCGGCGCAAGCGTCCCAAGCGCGGCGATCCGGCGGGCAACTGTGCCATCCTTGCCATGCCCGCGCCAACAACGCGACCTTGCGGGCCCGCGATGTCGATCTCGTTTGATGGACCGGCGACATTTGCTAGTATCGCCGCGAAGCAGGACCGGACGAGCCCTGCCACCAGACCCGATGGGTTCGAGCACAGGGACAGGCATGGCAAAGACCGCAATCATCGAAGAAGAACTGCGCGAAAAGATCATCGCCGATCCCGAAGTGATTCTGGAGGATCATGATCTGATGCGGGCACTGGTTGCTGCCAACGAGCGCACGATGGGCACCAATATCGTCGACCTGCGCGGCATTGCCATGGAGCGGCTGGAGGCTCGGCTGGACCGGCTGGAGGATACCCACCGGTCGGTGATTGCGGCCGCCTACGAGAATCTGGCCGGGACAAACCAGATCCATCGTGCGGTCCTGAAGATGCTTGATCCGGCAGAATTCGCGACCTTTGTCCGCAACCTTGGCACCGAAGTTGCGGACGTGCTGCGGGTCGATTGCGTGCGGCTGGTGCTGGAATCGGCGCAGGGCGGCGACGATCAGGCCGTGAGCCGGCTGGGCGATACCCTGTGCGTGACGGAACCGGGCTTTGTGCATACCTACATGGCAAACGGCCGCAACGCGCCGCTGCGCAGCGTGATCCTGCGCCAGACCCAGCCCGAGTCAGACATGATCTACGGCGATATGGCCGACTACATCCGGTCCGAAGCCCTGATGCGGCTTGACCTTGGCGACGGGCGGCTGCCCGGCATGCTGGTGATGGGGGCAGAGGACCCGCACCAGTTCCGGTCCAATCAAGGCACGGATCTGTTGGGCTTCTTTGCCGGCGTGTTCGAACGGGCAATGCGCCGCTGGCTGTCGTGACGGCGGCCGCCACCGGTTTCGTTTCAGCCGCTGCCCGCGATGCCTTGTCGGAATTCCTGCTGTCGATCCGGGCGCTGGACGCGGCCGCGGCCAACACGCTGAAGGCCTATCAGACGGATTTGCTTGGCTTTCTGGCCTTCATCACTGCCCACAACGGCCAAGGTCAGGGGCTTGGCCCGCTGGCCCGGGTCAGCCAGTCCGACCTGCGTGCCTGGATGGCGAACGAACGCGGCCGGGGCGTGTCGGCGCGGTCCCTTGCCCGGGCGCTGTCGGCGGTGAAGTCGTTCTATCGCTGGCTGGCCGAGCGCAAAGGATTCGAGCCGACGGCAGTTCTGGCCGCGCGCAGCCCGAGATATCAGCGGCGATTGCCACGGCCCCTGGCCGAGGATGCGGCGCGGGCGATGATCGACACGGTGGAATTGCAGCACCTGACGCCGTGGATCGCGCTGCGTGACGTGGCAGTGGTGACGCTGCTGTACGGCTGTGGCTTGCGGATATCCGAAGCGCTGAGTTTGCGCGGCAACGATGCGCCGCTGCCCGAGGTGCTGCGCATCCGGGGCAAGGGCGGCAAGGAACGCATGGTGCCGGTGATCGGCGCGGCGCGGCGGGCGGTGGATGATTATGTTGCCGCCTGTCCGCTGCTTATCGA
Organism: Paracoccaceae bacterium; assembly: GCA_031401675.1. Classification (GTDB taxonomy): domain Bacteria; phylum Pseudomonadota; class Alphaproteobacteria; order Rhodobacterales; family Rhodobacteraceae; genus JANNRR01. The sequence continues at coordinate 52,440 of JANNRR010000150.1, read as the reverse complement.
GCAACCGGGGCCGCTGTTTCTGGGTGCGCGCGGCGGTGCCCTGAACCCGCGGCTGATCGCCCACGCGATGGAGCGGGCGCGGATGCAACTGGGTCTGCCGGCCACGGCGACACCGCATGCCATGCGCCATTCCTTTGCCACGCATCTGCTGACAGCGGGCGGCGACCTGCGGGCCATCCAGGAATTGCTGGGCCATGCCTCGCTGTCGACCACGCAAGCCTATACCGCCGTCGATACGGCGCGGTTGATGGAGGTTTACGAAAACGCGCACCCGAGGGCGTGAAAGCCGGTGCCTGGACCGTTGCGCGAGGAGTGGATTTGCCGCATGACATTGGCATGACACAGGCTCAGCGCGCTTATTTCGTTCATCTGTTCACGGCCACCGGGGCGGTGTTCGCCATGCTGGCGATGCTGGCGGCGGTGCAGGGCAAATGGAGCATGATGTTTCTGTGGCTGGTCGTGGCCTTTGTGGTTGACGGCGTCGACGGGCCCCTGGCGCGGCGCTATCAGGTCAAGACCTTTGCGCCGCAGATCGATGGCGTGCTTTTGGATCTGATCATCGATTACCTGACCTATGTCTTCATCCCGTCCTATGCGCTTTTTGCATCGGACCTGCTGCCGGGCTGGACCGGCTGGGTGGCGATCATCGTGATCAACTTTGCCTCGGTGCTGTATTTCGCGGATACCCGAATGAAAACAAAGGATTATTCATTTGCCGGTTTTCCCGCGTGCTGGAACATGGTGGCGATTGTGCTGTTCGCCTTGCAGCCCAGTTTCTGGATCAGCCTGGCACTGGTGATCCTGCTGGCGGCGGCGATGTTCACCAATCTGAAGTTCATCCACCCGGTCCGGACCGAGCGGTGGCGCGCCGTGTCGCTGCCGGTGGCGCTGGCCTGGACCTTCTTTGCCGGCTGGGCGGCCTGGGTCGATTTCGACCCGCAAAGCTGGGCACATTGGGGGCTGGTCGTCAGCAGCATCTACCTGACCTGCGCCGGCATCGCGCAGGAACTGCTGCCCGACCGGCGTCTGCGTTAGGGTCGATTTGCAAAGCTGCATTTCATGCAGGTTTCATGCAGGTTTCATGCATATGATTGGTTGCGGCTGGCCGGAAGCCGCGCCTCAGATCAACAGCCCCGCCGCGCCTTCGTGGCGCAAGAGCGCCACCTTGGTCTCGACCCCGCCGGGGGCGGAAAAGCCGCCGAGGCCGGACTGGCCGAGGACGCGGTGACAGGGGATCAGGATCGGGATGGCGTTGGCACCGCAGGCCTGGCCGATGGCCTGGGCGTTGGTGCCGAGGACGCGGGCGATCTCGCCGTAGGTGCGGGTATCGCCGAACGGGATGGCCAGCATGGCGCGCTGGACCTGTCCGGTCAGGCCTGGCGCCATGGCCAGCGGCAGATCGAAGGCGCGACGGCTGCGGGCAAAATAGGCGGCCAATTGCATCTCGGCCTCGGCCAGCAGCGGCGTATCGTCTGACCAGCCGCTCTCCCACGAAACTGCCGCGATCCGGCCACCGGTTTCGGTGACGGTCAGGAGGCCGAAAGGGCTGGCGAGGCTGCGGCGCGGCATGGCGGATGGTTGCGCAGATCGGGGGCCGGGGCAAGCGTCGGGTGCAGGACGGCGGGGTGAACCCCGCCGCTTCTTTACCCCAGCGCCGCGTTGCAGCGGGCGCAGGTGCCGGGGTGTTGGTGGCTGCCGACATCGGGCAGGATCTTCCAGCAGCGCTGGCATTTGTCGCCCGTTGCCAGTTCGAACACCACGCCGACGCCGGGGACCTCGGGCAGCCGGAACGCCTCGGCCGGGGCGGGATCGGCGGTGACGGCGATGCCGGAGGTGATGCAGAGGTCGGCGAAGCTGACGCCTTTCAGGGCGGCGCGGGTTGCGGCATCCTCGATGTGCACCACCGGCGCGGCTTCCAGACTGGCCCCGATCACCTTGGCGGTGCGCTGCACCTCCAGCGCCGCCGTGACGGTGCGGCGGACCTGGCGGATCGCCGTCCATTTCGCGGCAAGTTCCGGGTTCAGCCAGTCGGCCGGGGTGGCGGGCATGTCCTGCAGATGCACCGAGCCGGTGTCGCCGGGGAAGCGCGACAGCCAGACATCCTCCATCGTGAACACCAGGATCGGGGCCAGCCAGGTCGTCAGCCGGTGGAACAGGATATCCAGGACGGTGCGCGCGGCGCGGCGGGTCGGGCTGGTGGCGGGGTCGCAATAAAGCGCATCCTTGCGGATGTCGAAATACAGCGCCGACAGGTCGCCGGTGCAGAAGGCGAACAGTTTGGTGAACACGCCCTGAAAATCATAGGCGGCGTAGCCCTTGCGCACTTCGGCATCGAGTTCGGCGGTGCGGTGTAGCACCCAGCGTTCCAGTTCGGGCATGTCTGTCGTCGCGACGGTCTCAGCTTCGGTGAAGCCCGAAAGGTTGCCGAGGATGAAGCGCAGCGCGTTGCGCAGGCGGCGGTAGCTGTCGGCGACGCCCTTGAGGATTTCAGGCCCGATGCGCTGATCGACGGTGTAATCGGACTGCGCGACCCACAGGCGCAGGACATCGGCACCGTACTCCTGCACCACCTTGTCAGGCGCGATGATGTTGCCGAGCGATTTCGACATCTTCATGCCCTTTTCGTCCAGCGTGAAGCCGTGGGTGACCACGGCGCGGTAGGGGGCGCGGCCGAGGGTGCCGCAGGCTTGCAGCATCGAGGAATGGAACCAGCCGCGATGCTGGTCGGTGCCTTCCATGTAGACATCGGCGATGCCGTCTTTGGTGCCATCGGGGCGGTCGCGCAGCACGAACGCGTGGGTGGAACCAGAGTCGAACCAGACATCCAGGATGTCGAACACCTGTTCATAATCCTGCGGATCGTGCAGGCCGGTCAGCACCTTTTCCTTGAATCCCTGCACATACCAGACATCGGCACCTTCGGCCTCGAAGGCCGCCAGGATGCGTTGGTTGACCTTTGGGTCTTTCAGCAGGAAGTCGGGGTCGGCGGGCTTTGCGCCTTTTTTCGTAAAGCAGGTCAGCGGCACGCCCCAGGCCCTCTGGCGGCTCAGCACCCAGTCGGGCCGGGCCTCGATCATCGAATAGAGCCGGTTGCGGCCGGATTGCGGGGTCCATTGCACCAGCTGGTCGATGGAAGTCAGCGCGCGCTGGCGGATGGTGTCGCCGTAGGTGCCCATACCGTCATCCAGCGGCTTGTCGATGGCCACGAACCATTGCGGGGTGTTGCGGTAGATCACTGGGGCTTTCGAGCGCCAGGAATGCGGGTAGGAGTGTTTCAGCTTGCCCTTGGCGAACAGCGCACCGGCGTAGGCCAGTTGTTTGATGACAGAAACATTGGCCGGGCCCTCCTTGCCGTCGGGCAGGATGATGTGCTGGCCGCCGAACAACGGCAGATCGGCGCGGTAGGAGCCGTCGGGTTCGACGTTGTAGGTCATCCGCAGTTTGTATTTGACACCGAGCTGGTAGTCGTCGTCGCCATGGCTGGGGGCGGTATGGACGAAACCGGTACCGGTGTCGTCGGTGACATGGTCGCCGGGGAGCATCGGGACATCGTAGTCCCATTCGCCGTTTCCGCCTTCGACAGCGCGCAGGGGGTGGGCGAGGGTGAGGGCTGCCAGATCCGCAGCGGAAACCGTGAACCGGCGGCGGTACATCGCTTCGGTAAGCTTGGCCTGCGCCAGAACCGCCGGAGCAAGCGCATCGGCGATCAGATATCGGGTGCCGATGGTCGCCAGACTTTCCTGCGGACGACCGGTGACTTCATAGACGCCATAGTTGATGCCCAGGCCAAAGGCGACGGCTCGGTTTTGCGGGATTGTCCAGGGGGTGGTGGTCCAAATCACAACCCGCGCGCCGTCAAGGGCGACGGGGGCACCGGCGACGACTTTGAACGCCACCCAGACCTGATGGCTGATCGCGTCGTGATACTCGACCTCGGCCTCGGCCAGCGCGGTCTTTTCCACCGGCGACCACATCACCGGTTTGGAGCCCTGATACAGCGAGCCGTTCATCAGGAACTTCATGAATTCGGCGGCGATCACCGCTTCGGCGTGGAAATCCATTGTCAGGTAGGGATCATCCCAGGTGCCGGTGATGCCCAGCCGCTTGAACTCGGCGCGCTGGATGTCGATCCAGTGCTCGGCGAATTTGCGGCATTCCTGACGAAAGGCGACGATATCGAAGTCGTCCTTGTTCAGGCCCTTGGCGCGGTACTGTTCCTCGATCTTCCATTCGATCGGCAGGCCGTGGCAATCCCAGCCGGGGATATAGCGGGCATCGAAGCCCATCATCTGGTGGCTGCGCACGATCATGTCCTTGATCGTCTTGTTCAGGGCGTGGCCGATGTGCAGATGGCCGTTGGCGTAGGGCGGGCCGTCGTGCAGCGTGAACGGCGGGCGGCCCTCGGCCTGCGCGCGCAGGGTCTGATAGATCTGCAGCCGTTCCCAGCGGGCCAGCCATTCGGGTTCGCGCTGGGGCAGACCGGCGCGCATCGGAAAACCGGTTTCGGGCAGAAAGACGCTGGGGCGGTAATCGGGCATGTCGGGGTTGACGGTGTCGGCGCACATCGGCTGCGATCCTTGCAACGGAAAAACGGGGAGGGAAGCGGCGCTGCGTGATCAAGCGCCTGTGCCGGCGGCTCTGGGGTCAGAGCGCCGGGCCGGTAATTCGGGCAATGATCATCAACCGGGCTTGCATGCGCGGCGTTATACGCGGGCCGGGGGCGGTGGTCCAGCCCCGAGTGGCGCGAAACAAATGCTTCGGCGGGGCCGGAGAACCGGGCTAAGAACGGGGGCAACGATAGGGCAACAGGACCGGCAGGTGACACCGAGGATCAGGATTGCCATCGTCGGGGCCGGGATCGGCGGACTGGCGGCGGCGGCGCTGCTGGCCGGTGCCGGGCATGAGGTGCAGCTGTTCGATCAGTTCGATGCGCCACGCCCGGTCGGGTCGGGGCTGGTGATCCAGCCGGTCGGGCTGGCGGTGCTTGACCGGATCCGGGTCGGGGACGCGGCGCGGGCACAGGGGGCGGCCATCGAGCGGATGCTTGGGGTGGAAGCCGTGACCGGCGCCCGGGTGCTGGATGTGCGATATCGCCACCGGGCCGGGGACACGGCCGGGTTGGCGATCCACCGCGCCAGTCTGTTCGAGGTGCTGTGGCAGGCGGCGATGCGAACCGGGGCGGCAGTGGTGCCAGCATCGCGGGTGACGGCGGCACCTATGGTTGCCGGGCTGCGGCGGCTGCAGATTGTCGGCGGCGCAGCGGAGCCCGGGCCGTTCGATCTGGTGGTCGATGCCAGCGGCACCCGGTCGCTGCTGTCACCCTTGCGCGGCCGCGCGCTGCCCTATGGTGCGATCTGGGGCACGGTGCCGTGGCCGGACGACACGACACTGCCGACAGTTCAGCTGACGCAACGCTACCGCCGCGCTGACCGGATGGCGGGAGTGCTGCCGATAGGCATGCGGCCCGGATCGGCTGAGCGCTGCGCGGCAGTATTCTGGTCGCTGTCCGCGCGGCGGCTGGACGATTGGCCGTCGCGGCCGCTGGCGGCGTGGAAAGCCGAAGCGGTGGCGCTTTGGCCGGAATTTTCACCCTTTCTGACCACGATTACCCGGCACGACGACATGACGCCGGCGCGCTACAGCCACGGCACGCTGCGCCGACCCTACGCCGAGGCGCTGGTCTTCATCGGCGATGCCGCGCACCGGGCCAGCCCGCAACTGGGGCAAGGGGCCAACATGGCGCTCTTGGATGCACTGGCGCTGCATCTGGCGTTGGAACGCGAACAGGGCACGGCGGCGCTGGCGCTGTATGCGTGGACCCGGCGCTGGCATGTACGGCTGTATCAGGGCATGAGCGCGGCCTTTACCCCGCAGTATCAGTCCGACAGCCGGGTGCTGCCGGTGCTGCGCGATTGGGTTCTGGCCCCGGTTTCGCGGATCGGGCCGGTACGCGGGATACTGTCGCGGCTGGTCGGCGGCAACCTTGTTCCGCCCTTGGCCGGCATCGCGGATGGCACGGTTCTCTGATAATAGGGAACGGTTGCGGACCCTGTCAACGCATTAAGGATCATCACGCCGTAAAATCTGCGCCAATACAGCTCTATCAGCCAACGGCCCGCAATACAAAGGCCGCCTGGTCCCCGCGCGACACCTTGTTCTCGGCTTCGGCAAGCGACGCCCATTCCTTGATCTTCTTTGCTCCGAAATGCTTCACCGGGTCCAGCGGGCATCCGTCCTTTCCGTGGAGGGGAATGTTCTTGCGAAACAGTTCCGAACCCCAGTAGCCAAAGGACCAACCGTCATCAATCACATCCTCCAGCACATAGCCGGACCTTTCGGCCAGCGCCGCCATGCCCGCCCGGCTTGGAAGGGACAGATGGCGCGGCGCGTCGATCTGAGACCAATGCGGGCCATATTCCTCCCAGACTGCGCTGGAGGTGGTTGGAATCCTTACGATACATATTCCACCCTTGCTGAGGAGCCTGTGTGCGTGCCGCAATTCCACTTCCGGGTTCGGCACATGCTCCAGCACATGGTTGAACATGACAACATCGCGTGTGCCGACGACATCCTTCAGATTGGCCTTCAGCACGGTGACACCCGACGGCGTGCGCATTTCCTGCGGCACGAACGGATCGACGCCCAGAACATCCTTGAACCCGATCTGCGACAGACGGTTCAGAAGGTTCCCCGCGCCGCACCCCACATCCAGCACCCGGTGATTGGGGCGCATCCCGGCGGCCTGCAGCACCCGCATGATCGACGACCCGCGAAAGGCCGACATCACTCCGCCAATCCAGGACCCACTGAAGTAGGCTCCGTCACGGGCCCGGGCAACAATCTTGCGAATCGAATTGGCTTTGCGATGCTGATAAGAATAATAACTGTCAGGGCGATAAAATCGCCCCAGGTCGTGCGGTATTTCGGCGATCTGAACAGTCTTGCAATCCGGGCAACACGTGTAATAAAAACCCTCACGTGTGCCGAACATCATCTCCACAACTTCAAGTGGCGCGGCGTCGAACAAGCGATTACAGGCGCGGCAGGTTTGCATTTTACGCCTCCCATTAGCACTGACCGACTGTTTATCTTTATTAATGGATTTTATCAAATCATTGTTGCAATCTCCACGCAAAAAATGACCAGTACAATTGCTTGGGGTACTTCACACGAAATTGCACTGCCTGTGGCGCAATCCGGGTGGAACGCGATATGCAGGGCGCGGTCGATCGGAGCCGGTCAGTCGCGATCCAAATGTCCGTCACGGCCAAACAGGCCGGTCAGGGCGCGCTGGACCAGATTTGACACTTTCGGCCGAGGCGCGGCGCGGAAGGTCAGGGGGCGGCACACCTCCATCGCGGCCACGCCGACCCGGGCGGTCAGGGCGCCGTTGACCACGCCTTCGCCAAAACGGCGCGACAGTTTTGACAGCAGGCCGCCGCCGGCGACCGAATGGATCAGGTCGTCGCCTACTGCCAGTGCGCCGGTGGCGGCCAGATGAGTCAGCACGGTGCGGGTCAGCCGCCAGCTGCCAAGCGTGCCGGAGCGGCCGCCGTAGATCTCGGCAATGCGGCGTATCATCGTCAGATTGGCGATCAGGGCGGTGGCCACATCGGCCAGCGCCAGCGGCACGAAGGCGGTGACCAGCGCCACCCGCCGGGCCGCCGCCTCGATCTCGCGCCGCGCCGCCTGATCGAGCGGGGTCAGGAGGTCGGTTTCCGCAAGCCCCAGCAGGCCATCGGCATCGAACATATCTGCACGGCGCTCGGCCAGCCGGTCGAGCCCCCAACGCAGGTCGGCGCGGTTGGTGTAAAGCGATTGCAGCCGGTCAACCACCCGGCGCGCCTCGGCCAGATCGGCGGTGGTATGCGCCGCATCGGCCTTGGCGCGGATGTCGTCGATCCGGCGCAGGCGGGCAAAGGCGGCAAGCTCGCGGATGCCGATCCACAGGGCGGCAAGGAGCAACAGCGTCAGGAGCAGAAGCGCAATGCCACCCAGAAGCGGGCTGCGGGCCAGAAGCCCGGTCACATAGTCCCAGGCGGCGAGCGACACCACAAAGCCGGCGAACGCCGCAAAGGCCGACCAGAAGAACCGGCTGAACCCCGAACTGCGCCGCGCCGCCAGCGCCGCAGCGGCGCGCATGGTGGCACCGGTTGGCGGGTCGGTCAGATCCGGCACCGGCGGGGCGGTGGCGGGGGTAATGGCGGGGGTATCGTCGCGGTCGATCAGGACCGGACCCGTGCGGGGATCGGTCATGGCCGCAGCCTTTCCGGTGCGGGCCAGACCAGTCGGAGATCGGGCAACCGTTCGGCGTTGCCGGCACCGTCGGTCATGTGATCGACTACGAAGCCGGTGTGGCCATAGAAGGTCCGGGCAAAGAGGTTGGCCTGAAAGGTCCAGAGCCGCAGCGCGCCACTGGCCTTTGCCTCCTCGATCAGCGCCGTGCCTATTCCCTGACCCCGGTCCGGGCCTGCCACATAAAGCGCCGTCACCTCGGCGCCGTCGCGGGCGAGAAAGCCCTGCGGCACCCCGCCCGACCGCGCCACCCGGACGATCTGGCCGTTGATTAGTCCCATCACAAAACCGACGGCGGCGGCAGGTCCGTGCAGGTCCGGCATCCACGGGGCCTCGGTGATCCAGCCGTGGAGAATCTGCGCCAACGCCGGAGCATCGGCAGCGGCGGCGTCAGTCACAACGAAACTCACAGCCGGTCCCCGATCAGAAATTCCACCGCACGGTCCAGCCGGATATGCGGCAGGCCGATCCCGGGTTTCAAGTCCAGCCGGGCCGGAGCGAAGGACATGATCTGATAGTCGGCATCCAGCCAGGCCTCGGCCCCGGCGCGGGCGGGCGACAGCAGGCGGGCCGGATCGTCGGGCAACTCACCGGGATAGAACGCTGCCTGCCGGCCGGTGGCCAGGAGGGTGCCGCGCACGCAATCCAGCCTTGTGCCATTATGATCCGCCTCCTCCTCGACCGTGGCGCGCAGGGCGGCGATTGACATCGCGGCGGTCTTGGCCCCGGCGAAGTCGGCGCGGCTGCGGGCGTCGCGCACCAGCGCCTCGATGATGGCGGTCAGGCGGGCATGCTGGCGGTGGTGCAGATGATCGGCCTTGGTGGCGGCGAACAGGATGCGGTCGACCCGCTGGCCGATCAGCCAGGAACTGAGCCAGGCGTTGCGGCCGGGGCGGAAGGCCGACAGGATGTCGGCCATGGTGGCGCGCAGATCCTCCACCGCCTGCGGGCCGGCATGGATTGCGCCGAGCACGTCCACCAGCACGATCTGCCGGTCGATCCGGGCGAAATGGTCGCGAAAGAACGGGGCCACCACTTGGCGGCGGTAGCCGTCATAGCGCCGTTCCATTTCGCGCCACAGGCTGGCGCGCGGCGTCTGCGCCGGTTTGGCCAGCGGCGCAAAGGTCAGCACCGGGCTGCCGGCCAGATCGCCGGGCAACAGGAAGCGGCCCGGGGTGCAATCGGAAAAGCCGGCGGCGCGGGCGGCGACAAGGTAGGCGGTAAAGCCGTCTGCCAGCGCGCGGGCTGCGGGTTCGGTCAGCCGGGCCGACGGGTCGGCGGCGGCGGCCTGTGCCAGATAACTGCCGGCGGTCGGGCGGGACGCGATGCGGGCCAGGGTCTGGGCCGACCATTCGGCGTAGCTCTTGCCCATCAGGCCAAGGTCCAGCAGCCACTCGCCGGGATAATCGACGATATCCAGATGCAGCGGGCGCGGTCCGCTGAACAGCCCGAGGATGCCGCCGGGCTGCACCTGGAGCGACAGGCGCAGTTCCGACACGGTCCGGGTGCTGGCGGGCCAGTGCGGGCTGTCGCCGGTCAGCGCCGCCAGATGCGCCTCGTAGTCGAACCGAGGCAGGGTGACATCGGGTTGCGGTTGCAGCCAGGCGGTCTGGATGCGGCCCGAGGCGGCGGCCTGCAATTGCGGCATCCGGCCCCGGTCCATCAGATTGGCGACCAGCGAGGTGATGAACACGGTCTTGCCCGACCGTGCCAGACCGGTGACGCCCAGCCGGACCACCGGCTCGAACAGGGCACCCGACAGCGAGGCGCCGACCGATTCCACTCCGCGCGCCAGACCGTCTGCGATGTCCGAAAGTGCCAAGCCTGCCCTCATCCGGGCATTCTGCCCCTAGGGTGCAAGATAGGCATGCGGGAACGAACTGGGTAGGGCAAATGCGCGGGCTGGTGCAGGCCATTGTCAAGCGGGGGGCGGCGGGTTAGGCCAGCCGGATGCCGCGATATGCAATGAAAATCGAGTACCACGGCGGCCCGTTTGCCGGTTGGCAGCGGCAAGCGGGTCAGCCGTCGGTGCAACAGGCGGTTGAAGAGGCGCTGCGGCGGCTGGACCCTGCGGTTGCCGGGATCGCGGCGGCGGGGCGGACCGATGCCGGGGTGCATGCCTGCGGTCAGGTGGCGCATGTCGATCTGGCCCGGGAATGGGAGCCGTTCCGGCTGGGCGAGGCGCTGAACTTTCATCTGCGGCCGCATCCGGTTGCGGTGCTGGCGGTGGCGGTGGTGGATGCGGGGTTTCACGCGCGGTTTTCAGCGCTGGAGCGGCGATATCTGTACCGGGTGCAGTCGCGGCGAGCGCCGTTGACGCATGACGCCGGGCTGGTGTGGCGGCGACTGCAACGGCTGGATCTGGCGGCGATGCAGGCGGGGGCGGCGCAGCTGGTGGGGCGGCACGACTTTACCACCTTCCGCTCGGCCTACTGTCAGGCGGCGTCACCGGTCAAGACGCTGGACGAGATCAGGATCGAGGCGCTGGCGATCCCGCACGGCGGCGAGGTGCGGTTCCATCTGCGGGCGCGGTCATTCCTGCACAATCAGGTGCGGTCGATTGTGGGGACGCTGGAGCGGGTGGGTGCGGGGGCGTGGCAACCCGATCAGGTCAGGACGGCACTGGAGGCCCGCGACCGGGCGCTGTGCGGGCCGGTCTGCCCGCCGGACGGGCTGTATCTGATCGGGGTCGGATATCCGGTGGACCCGTTCGGGGGTGATGTCCAGATCTGGACAGATTCTTAAGCTGTTGAAATGGATAGGTATTCGTAGTTTCGTTAACCTTGCTTTCATAAAAGCGGGATGAGGTTCATGGAATCAACTTCACCCTCGCCACTCGCTCCGCCGTTTGACGTGATGCGCCCGGGCCGATCAGGTGGCCGCACAGTGTGCGGACGCCCGGCCCGTTGGCTGGAGGCGCGAGCCGCAAGCCAAGGGGGGTTGGGCTGGGTGCGTTGTTCGGGAAATCAGGCTGCGCCTGCCTGGGCTGGCGCACTCTACGCGCCTGCCAAGGGGCAGGCAGGCGCGGCCTGATTTGATTGAAATCAAATCAGGCAAGAAAGCCGGCAACAGATCGGATTTGGGCACAAAAAGGCACTCGATAAAGACGGGTAACGGAATGGCGCAAGTTGTGGGGCAGGACGTCGGTCCGGCCCCACATGATCGCCTTACTTCTTGGCGTCGTCGTCGAAGATCGACTTGAGATGCGTGCCGCCTGGCACCAACAGCGTGCCGATCACCACCGTCATCACCGCAACCACGATGGCATACCACAGACCGGCATAGATGTTGCCGGACTGCGCCGAGATGGCAAAGGCGGTGGCGGGCAACAGGCCGCCGAACCAGCCGTTGCCGATGTGGTAGGGCAGCGACAGTCCCGAGTAGCGGATGCGGGTGGGGAACAGTTCCACCAGCATCGCGGCAATCGGGCCATAGACCATCGTCACCAGAATGATCAGGTAGGTCAGGATCGCGATGATCGTCAGTTTCTGACCGGTGAAGACGTCGAAGAAATTCGCCGCTTTCGCGACGGTAGTGTTGTCGGCCGCCACCAAAGGATAGCCGGCGGCGGTCAGGGCTGCGGTCACGCTTTTCTCGAATGTCGACTTGGCACCTTTGGCGGCATCAAGTGCGGCCTGAGCCGCATCGGTGACCGCCTGATCGGTGCCGGTCTTGGCCGTTTCCAGCGCTGCCGTCGCCTCTTTGATCGCAGCGGCGTTGGCCACCACGTCGTACGAGGGGATCACGGTTTCGCCGATCTGGACCGTGGCAATGGTTCCTGCCGGGGCATCGACCGTTGTCGAATTGACCGAGGTCCGCGACAGTTGCGCCTTGGCAATATCGCAGGAGTTGGTGAATTTGACCGTGCCGGTCGGGTTGAACTGGAACGAGCAGTCATCTGGATCGGCCGTCACGATCACGGCGGTTTGCTGCGCCGCGTGCAGTGCCGGGTTGGCGGTTTTCGTCAGCAGCGTGAACACCGGAAAGTAGGTCACGGCTGCAATCAGGCAACCGGCCAGAATGATCGGCTTGCGGCCGATGCGGTCCGACAGCGAGCCGAAGAAGATGAAACCACCGGTGCCGAGGATCAGCGACCAGGCCACGAAGACGTTGGCCGAGAAGCTGTCGACCTTGACCACGTTCTGGATGAAGAACAGCGCGTAGAACTGCCCGGAATACCAGACCACTGCCTGCCCTGCCGTCAGACCCAACAGCGCGATGATGGCGATCCTGGCGTTTTTCCACTGACCGAACGCCTCGCGCAGCGGGGCTTTCGAATGCGCGCCTTCTTCCTTCATCTTCTTGAAGGCCGGGCTTTCGTTCATCTGCAAGCGGATATAAAGCGAGATGATCAAGAGGAAGATCGAACCCAGGAACGGGATGCGCCAGCCCCAGGCGTTGAACGCCTTCATCATCGACGGGGTGCCGTCGGCCTGTATCACCGCAACGCCGACCGCATCCAGCACCGGCTGGTCGGGGTAGTTGCCGTTCACATAGCCCTGCACCATCAGGATCACGATGAGCGACAGCAAGAGGCCGAGCGTCGCCGTGGTCTGGATGAACGAGGTGTAGTAGCCGCGCTGGTTCTGCGGGGCATGTTCGGCCACATAGACCGCCGCGCCGCCGTATTCGCCGCCAAGCGCCAGACCCTGCAGCATGCGCAGACCGATCAGGATGATCGGGGCCGCGACGCCCCAGGACTGGTAGCCCGGCAACAGGCCGACCAGAAAGGTCGACAGGCCCATGATGGTGATGGTGACCAGAAAGGTGTACTTGCGCCCGACCAGATCGCCGAGACTGCCGAACACCAGCGCGCCGAACGGGCGCACGATGAAGCCGGCGGCAAAGGCCAGAAGCGCGAAGACGTTGCGGGTGGCTTCGGGAAAGGCGGTGAAGAAGTTCGCCCCGATGATGGCGGCAAGCGAGCCATACAGGTAGAAGTCATACCATTCGAAGATGGTGCCTGCGGACGAGGCAAGAATGACCTTGCGTTCTTCGCCCGTCATCGGGCGAGACCGGTCCATGGTCATGGTGGTTGGTCGGCTAGTCATGGGTTTCCTCCGTCTTTTTCGTTGTTCGCGATCCGCCCTGCTGGTGGCCGGGCCAGTCGCGACTATTGTTCCCCGCAGTTCGTCTTTTCTTGTTCTTGATCCGTCTCCACGGGGTTTCACCGGGAGCGGACTGATTCGGTTTTGCGGTCTATCCTCTGTTCATCCGGTTGGCGATCAATTCTTCAACCACCGAGGGATCTGCCAGCGTCGAAGTGTCGCCAAGTGCTGCGAAATCATTTTCGGCGATCTTGCGCAGAATGCGGCGCATGATCTTGCCGGAGCGGGTTTTTGGAAGACCGGGGGCCCACTGGATCAGATCGGGTGAGGCGATGGGGCCGATTTCGGTGCGGACCCATTTGACCAGTTCGCGGCGCAGGTCGTCCGACGGCTCTTCGCCCTTCATCAGGGTGACATAGGCATAGATGCCCTGGCCCTTGATGTCGTGCGGATAGCCGACCACGGCGGACTCGGCCACCTTTGGGTGCGCGACCAGAGCGGACTCCACCTCGGCCGTGCCCATGCGGTGGCCCGAGACGTTGATCACGTCATCCACCCGGCCGGTGATCCAGTAATAACCATCCTCGTCCCGGCGGCAGCCGTCGCCGGTGAAGTAATAGCCGCGGTACTGGCTGAAATACGCCTCCTCGAACCTGGCATGGTCGCCCCAGAGCGTGCGCATCTGGCCGGGCCAACTGTCGGCAAAGCACAGGACGCCGGAAGCGGCGGTTTCGTGCTGCACGGCGGCGGTGGCGGGGTCGAGCACCACGGCCTTGATCCCGTAGAACGGCAGAGTCGCCGATCCGGGTTTGGCCGCCATCGCACCCGGCAGAGGCGTGATCACATGGCCACCGGTTTCGGTCTGCCAGAAAGTGTCGACGATCGGGCAGCGGCCCTTGCCGACGTGGATGTTGTACCAGTTCCAGGCCTCGGGATTGATCGGCTCGCCGACGGTGCCGAGGAGTTTGAGCGAGGACAGATCGCTTTTGGTGACCCAGTCGGGGCCAAGCGCCATCAGGGCGCGGATGGCGGTGGGCGCGGTGTAGAACTGGGTGACGCGGTGCTTGTCGATCACCTGCCAGAAGCGCGAGGCATCGGGAAAGGTCGGTACGCCTTCGAACATCAGCGTGGTGGCGCCGTTGGCCAGCGGGCCGTAGATGATGTAGCTGTGCCCCGTCACCCAGCCGACATCGGCGGTGCACCAGAACACATCACCGTCGTGATAGTCGAAGGTCAGCTGATGCGTCAGCGCGGCAAAGACGATGTAGCCGCCCGAGGTATGGACCACGCCCTTGGGCTTGCCGGTCGAGCCGGAGGTGTAGAGGATGAACAGCGGGTCCTCTGCCGCCATCGCCTCTGGCGGGCAATGCGGCGATGCGGCCAGCATCGCGGCGGTGGCATCGATATCGCGGCCCTCGGTCCAGTGGGTCTGGCCGCCGGTATGCTTGATGACCAGGCATTTGACCTTGTCCGAACAGTGCAGCAGGGCGGCGTCGGTGTTGGATTTCAGCGCGGTGCGCTTGCCGCCGCGCGGCGCCTCGTCTGCCGTCACCACCACCTTGGCGTCGCAGTCGTTGATGCGGTTGGCCAGCGCATCGGGCGAGAACCCGGCAAAGACGATGGAATGGATGGCGCCAATCCGGGCGCAGGCCAGCATGGCAAATGCCGCCTCGGGGATCATCGGCAGGTACAGCACGACGCGGTCGCCCTTGCCGACGCCCTGGGCTTTCAGCACGTTGGCCATGCGGCAGGTCTGATCATGCAGATCGCGGTAGGTGATGTGGCGGGCCGGGGTCCTGGGATCGTCGGGTTCCCAGATGATCGCGGTCTGCCCGGCGCGGGTGGCAAGGTGCGGTCGATGCAATTGGCCGCGACATTCAGCGTCCCGTCCTCGAACCATTTGATCGAGACCTGGCCATAGGTGAAATCGGTGTTCTTGACCCGGGTGAACGGCTTGATCCAGTCGATCCGACGGGCCTGTTCGCGCCAGAAGTCATCCGGGTCGGCCAGCGAGGCAGCGTAGTTGGCCCGATATCCTGCCGCATCGACATGCGCAGCGGCCGCGAAAGCGGCGGATGGTTCATACAGTGCGGCGGCGGCTGGCAGCGGATCGGACATGGTTTCCTCCCTCTCGTGTCTGGCGGGCTTATTGTGCCTTTTGCCGAGGCCGGTCAATGCTGACGACCGTTTCGGTTGCAAATGCATTGATGCGCGCCTGCCAGGTCCCCGGCCCTTGTCATCGCGCCGGATGGGTCCAGTTGCGCCGCAGTGCGGCAGGCCGCCTTGATCTGGCGCAAGTTTTGCCGGGATTATTCGCGGCCCGGTGTCAGGCCGGTGCGGCGGTGTGGGCTTCGGCCACAGCCTGTTCGATGCTGGAGCGGTAGATGACGGCGGGGCCGTGCACGCCTTGGGCCATCAGAACGCGGCGCACTTCGGGGCTGCTGGCGGTGATGTACAGCTGCCCGCCCTTGCGGGCCATCTTTCGGGCGAGCGCCGCGATGGCATGGGCGGCGGTGCTGTCGAGAAACGGCACCTCGGCGAAATCGACGATGAAGGCGCGCGGACTTTCCTCGATCCGGTCGAGCACCGACGACACCGCCGAGGCCGCGCCAAAGAAGAACGCGCCCCGGATGCGGTAGACGACAACGGCGTCGTCGCGTTTCGCAGGCTCGTAGCGGTCGCCGCTGTCGGGACGGTCGTCCGGGGCAAAGGGCAGCCCGCGTTCAACCCCGGCCTGTTCCGACATCCGCTTGATGAAGATCACGCCGCCAAGGGCAAAGCCGACGATGATGCCTTCGGTCAGATCGCGCAGGACGACCAGCATAAACGTGGTCACCAGCACCAGCGCATCGCCGGACGAAGTGCGGATCAGCGCCCAGATCTCGGCCTTTTCCACCATGTTCCAGGCAACCAGAATCAGGACCCCCGCCAGCGCGGCCAGGGGGATATAGCCCGCCAGAGGTGCTGCAATCAGCAGGAACAGCAGCAGGAACAGGGCGTGCAACATGCCCGAGACCGGGCCATGGCTGCCGGCGCGGACATTGGTCGCGGTGCGGGCGATGGTGCCGGTAACGCAAAAGCCGCCGAACAGCGCCGAGCCGATGTTGGCCACGCCCTGCGCCACCAGTTCGGCGTTCGAGCGGTGTCGGCGGCCCGACATGCCGTCGGCCACCACCGCCGACAGCAGCGATTCAATGGCCCCGAGCAGGGTAAAGCTGACGGCATAGGGCATGGCCGCCAGCAGCCCGGTCAGCGACAGTACCGGCAAGTGCGGCAACGGCGGCGTGCGCGGCAGGTCGCCGAACCGGTCGTGGATGGTTTCGGCCGGCAGCCCGAGGACGAAGGCGGCGACCGAGGCCACTGTCACCGCGATCAGCATGCCGGGCCAGTGCGGGCGGTAGCGCCGGAGGCCGACGATCCCCACAACCACGGCCAGTGCCAGCATGACGGCCGCCGCCGTGACCGAGCCGCGCGCGGCCCACAGCACCGGCAGTTTCGTGACCAGTGTCGAGGGTTCGGGCCCGCCGAGGTCCAGGCCGAACATGTCCTTGATCTGGCTGGCGGCAATGATCACGCCGATCCCGGCGGTAAAGCCGACCGTGACCGGATAGGGGATGAACTTCACATAGGTGCCTAGCCGGAACGCCCCCACCGCCAGCAGCATGAAGCCCGACATGAACGTGGCCAGCAAGAGCCCGTCCACTCCGATATCCCCGACGCAGGCCGCCACCAGCACGATGAAGGCCCCGGCCGGGCCGCCGATCTGGAACCGGCTGCCGCCGAGCGCCGAGACCAGGAAGCCGCCGACAATGGCCGTGGTCAGCCCGCGGTCCGGTCCGACCCCCGAGGCGATGGCTATGGCCATCGACAGCGGCAGCGCCACAATCGCCACGGTCAGCCCGGCCAGCACATCGGCACGCAGGTCGGACAACCGGTAGCCCTCGCGCAGCACCGTCAGCAGTTTCGGCGTGAACTGTTCACTGCGGCTTGGCGGCGACACTGCTGGGTTGTGCGGCATGCGTCGGAAATTTCCCCTTTCGCAATGGTTGAACGCCGGGGCAAAGCCTTGTCAAGTGCATGGGCAACCAATTGGGAGCGGCCTCGGGATGCCCGAACCAGATGATATCATCCGTCCGGCCGATGCGGCGGCCATAGCGCTGGCCCGGCAGCTTCTGGCCGCGGCGCTGCATGGCGCATTGGGAGTGATCCACCCCGATCTGGGCGGCCCGCAGGTCAGTCGGGTGGCGGTGGGGCTGTGCGCTGACGGGCTGCCGATCCTGTTGGTGTCGTCGCTGTCGCTGCACACCAGGGCGATGCGCGCCAACCCCGCTGTGTCGTTGCTGGTCGGGGAACCGGGGCCGAAGGGTGACCCGCTGACCCATCCGCGCCTGAGCGTGCAGGCGCGGGCGGCGTTTGTCGAGCGCAACGGGCCGGAGCATCCGGACCTGCGCCGGGCCTGGCTGCTGCGGCATCCCAAATCCGGGCTGTACATCGATTTCGCGGATTTCGGTTTCGTGCGGCTGATCCCGACCCGGGCCGACCTGAACGGCGGGTTCGGCAAAGCCTATGGACTTTCTGCAGATCAGATTATGTTGCCGTGACCGCAAAGCCGGGGGACCAATCCGGCAAGAGCAAGGGGAAGCCACTGATTATCAAGGATGAATATCCAATGTCGCGGCAATGGGTTGACGAGGTGGTGCGCCAGAACGCGCGCTTGAACGCCGACCGGGCGCCACGGATTCTGTCGGCGGTTCTTGCGCTGACGCTGGCCGGATTTTTCATCGATCCGGTCGGAGCGTTGCTGTGCCTTGCGTTCTATCTGCTCAGCGAAGTGCTGGAGCCAGTGCTGATGCGGAATTTTGCGGCGTACCCCAGCCGGTTGCGGTCAAATCTGTATCTTGGCATCTCGTTCATGGGCACCACCGCTTACGCTGCCGTGGTTGCCCTGATGTGGATGTCGCCGTCGTTTTCGGTGAACGTCGCGGCCATAGTCTATCTGTGCGGCGGTCTGGTGACCACGGTTGGGGCGAACACCGTCTTCATGCCGATGGCGATCAGCAAGGTGGTTCCGCTGACCGTCACCCTGATCTATATGCCGCTGTCGCTGTGCATCCGGCAGGACTGGCAGCCGGACAGCCTGTTGGCACTGAGTGCGGCGCTGCTGCTGACCGGCTATCTGGTCCGGGTGGTACTGGACATGCACCGGACCGAACGCCAGCTTGCCCAGTCACGTCAGACTGCCGAAGCCGCCAGCCAGGCGAAATCACGGTTTCTGGCGGCGATGGGCCACGATATCCTGACCCCGATGAACGCGATCATGGGGGTGACGCGGATGCTGGCACCCTATGGTCAGGCGGACAAGGCACCCCCGGGTGTTCAGCCTCTGGCGCAGTCGGTCGGGATGCTGGAAGATGCCGCCCTGACGCTGCAGGCGATCATCGACGATGCGATGGCCGTCGCCGAACAGACCGGGGCGGTGCCGCACGCGCATCCGGTCGCTTCGCATCTGCGCAAGGGGCTAGCGGTCAGCCTGGCGCGGCTGCGGCAGGACATCGAGGCCGGCGGTCTGCGTATGGATTTTTCTGTGGCCCCCGACCTGCCGGATCTGGCGCTGTTCGACCCGGTGCTGCTGCGCCGCTGTCTGGGGCATCTGATCCGGCATGCCCTGACGGCCACGTTGCGCGACGGGTCTGTGATGCGAATCCGGGCCGAGCGGCAGGCTGCGGCCGGCGGGCGGTTCGTGCTGGAAGTCAATGTGCTGGTGGCAACCGACCTTGCCCTGCCCGCGCCGGGCGAGGATCTGGCGGGGGCCATCGCCACAGCGGGATTGATGGGCGGGCGGGTCGAGGTGCCGGGGACCACGGACCATCAGGCCCGGTTCCGCGCGACCCTGCCGATGGGGAATGTGGAACAGCCGGTGCCGCCAAACGAGGCGGCGACAAGACCGGAGATGAAGGTGCTGGTGGTGGATGACATTTCGACCAACCGCTTCATCCTGGTGCATCTGTTGCAGGCCGAAGGCGTTCGGGTGACCGAGGCCGACAGCGGCAAGGCCGCGCTGCAGGCGCTGGCGGTCGGCAGCTTCGATCTGGTTCTGCTGGACATGAACATGCCGGACATGAGCGGTGCCGACACCTTTCGTGCCATCCGCGCGTCCGCGGCACCCTGGGCCACCATGCCGGTGGTCGCGCTGACCACGGATACCATGAAGGAACAGCGCAAGGTCAGCCAGGCGCTGGGAATGTCGGGGTTTGTCGCAAAACCGGTCGACCGCAGCCTGATGATGGCCGAGATCGAGGCGGTATTGGCCAAAGCCTGAGCCAAACGAAATGGGCCGGAGGGCGGAACTGCCCCCCGGCCCGGTGTCATTGTGCCGGTATTTACGTCAGGTAGGAGCGTCGCAGCGCACCGTCACCTGCACGGTGCCGCGCGAGGTGGCGGCCCAGTTCAGCTGCACATCCTGACTGAGCGCGCCCTGTTCGGTGCGGACCCAAGGCATGTCGGTGCGAATCTCGCTGCCGGGGCCGTTGATCACGCCGTCGGCGACGATTGCCTGCACGTTACGGGCCCGCGACCCGAACGGCATCCACGGCCCGGCACCGACAGTCCAGGTGGTGGCGGCGGTGTTCTGCTGATGCTCGATCATCGCCGGGCTGGTGGTCATCTGGGTGATGCCGTTGAAGCTGTTGTTCTGGAACACAACATTCTTGAAACGGCCGTAGTCCAGCGTGGCAAAGGTGGTATCCACCGCCTCGACCCGGTCCACGACGGCGTTGAAAGGGCGGAACGAATTGCCCGTCACGTTCAACCCCTGCACGAAATGCCCCGGACCGCGCGGCGTGATCACCAGCCAGCGGAAGAACGTGCCGACGCCGCTGGCGATGAAGATGTTGCCGACGATGTTCAGCCCGCCGAACGAAAAGCCGCTGGCATTGTCCGGCGTTTCATCGTGTTCATTGGTCCACTCGATGAAGCTGTTGTCGACATAGTTGCCGCTGATCGTGGTCGAGACGTTGGTCGAGGTCAGCACCAGCCCGGCCTGCCGCACGCCGGCCGGTTCATCATCGCCCTGAAACCAGTGATTGCCCAGGATGATGTGGCCGCTGCCGTTCATCACGCCGAAATGCTTGAACCGCACGGCGCGGTTGTCGCGGAGCTTGACGTCATTGGCATTGACGTTGAACGCGATCGAGGTGCGGCCCACCACGTTTACACCCTGTTCGTTCGACAGGAACTGGGTGCGGTCGATGAACATGCCCTGACAGCCGTCGCCCATCGAGGTGATGGCGCGGTCTTTCGGCCGGTTGAACACGCAGTCGGCAACGCGGAAGGTGTTGCCCGACGGGGCCAGCATGATGCCGCTGGCCTCGCCGTTGCACAGGAACTCCACATCGTTGAACTCCATGCGGTCCAGGCGGCTGAAGGCGCTGAAATCCAGCATGTAGCGGAACCGGGTGAAGGTGAAGACCTGGGTGCCGACCGCATCGACCAGCGGCCGGCTGATGGTGACGGTTCCGGCCCCGACATTGGTGGCCTGCACATAGACCTCGCGCCCGACACCGGATCCGGTGATCAGACTGCCCGGCAGGATGTTGGCGACATTGGTCACCCCGGTCAGTGTCAGGTTTGCCGCCGTGGCATATGTGGCTGCGGATGTGACGCTGGCGGTTGCCCAGTTGGCACTGGCGACGGCGTTGAATTGGCCGTTGCGGATGGTGCGGCGGTTGCTGAAGGTGGTGAAGTTGTCGATGGCACCCTGGATGTCGATCGGCGCATCCACCTCCAGCCGCCGTCCGCACAGATCAAAGGTCACGTGATCGGCGCCGTTGAACAGCGCCTGCACCCCCTTTTTGAAGCCGGTCATCTCGTCGCCGAACGCCAGCGCGTAGCTGGCCAGATCGTAGTTCTTTGACAGGATCAGCCGCTTGTCGACCGGCATCGTCACCGTGCCTTCCAGCCGGACCGGCGATGTGAAGGTGACGTGGTCGGCCAAGTTGTAGGTGCCCTTGGAAATCAGCACGGTGCGCCCGGCTGCCGCCGCATCGGCCGCCTGAAACGCCAGAGTGTCATCGGCGATGCCGTTGCCGATGGCACCGTAGTCGCGCACATCGACCCAATCCATCATCACCCGCTGAAAGACCGAGGTCACATCCTCGATCTCGATATCGTCGATGCGGACGACACCGCCGTTGCCGCCGGTCAGGTCGATGCCGAAATGACCCGACAGCGGGGCCGTGCCCCAAACCAGATCGACGCCGGTCCGGCTGCCCGACCCGACGATGGCGGTCAGCGTCACCACTTGGCCGTAGCTGGTCAGCGCAACGCTGGCCCCGGTGGTCGGCACCCCTGGCACCGCCACATCGCCGGCACCGCCGGCCCAAGCCGCGATCCGGACCGAGGGCAGCACACCGCTGACCGCCTTGATGCGGACCGTGATCCGCAGGTAGCAGCCCGGCAGCATCGGTGTCTGGCCGAAATAGCGCAGTTTCTGCGTGCTGGCGGTCTTCAGAAGCTCCAGACAGTCGCTGAAATCCTGATCGGCCGGGACCAGCGCCGCGTTGGCCGAACCCTGATAGCTGGCCGATCCGACCGTGCCGTCGCCGCTTGACCAGTTGATCAGGCCGGCCGAAAACGGCGGCGGCATGAAGACCAGCCCGTCGGTAATTGCCTTGTTCATCGCATGTCACCCTTGTCCCATTTGCAAAAGAGCGCCTGACAGCAGACCGGCATCCCCCGCGCGGGTTGCGCGGCAACAGCCCGGTGGCGGCAAAGCCACGGGGCCGCGTTCGGGGTCATTCTCATGCTGGGAAATGCCGGGCAGACCGCCCTGACGTTCGCACCGCTAACAGAAAGTGGTTAAGGCGGCCTTAACCATTCCGTGTGCCGCCGGGGGATTTGCTCGGCCGTGCCGGTAACCCGGCGCAATACCGGCGGCTGTCCGGGGGATGTCCGGGGCGCTACACGATTGTGACCGGCAAACGCCCGCGCACCGGCGGCCGCATCATTCTGTCACTGGCAAGCGCCACCCGGCTCTGGCATTCTGAGCCTATGACACTTGCCGCAACTGCCTATCGCTTCGCCCTCGCTGGCACGCTGCTGCTGGCACCGCCCGCGCAGGCCGCCGAGCCGATGACGGCTGCGGAGTTCGAGAGCTATACCACCGGCAAGACCCTGACCTATGCCGCATCCGGGCAACCCTACGGCATCGAGCAGTATCTGACCGGCCGGCGGGTGCAGTGGGCCTATCTGGGCGACGAATGCCGCTCCGGCAGCTGGTACGAACAAGGGCCGCTGATCTGCTTTGTCTATGACGGGCCGCCCGACGGGCCGCAGTGCTGGACCTTTTTCAACGAGCCGGGCGGGCTCAGGGCGCGGTTCGAAGGCTCGGACCTGGGCAGCGAGTTGATCGAGGTCGAACAGACCTCCGATCCGATGGCCTGCCCCGGACCGGATCTGGGGGTTTGACCATTTCGGCCGGGCTGAGCGGCCGGCCGCCGGGATGCCCCGGGCGTCAGACCGCCAGAAAATCGGCAATGGTGATGGCTGTGCCCGGATTGACATGGGCAAATCGCACCGGCGCACCGGCAGCGCTGCCATTCGCATCGTAGGACAGATCGCCGGTCAAGGGGTTGTAGAGGATGCGGTCGAGCGGGCTGAGCGCAACAGCGCCGACCCGGAACTGACCAAAGGCCACGAACCCTTCGGTCAGGGCGGTAAAGACCGTATCCTGCAGGTGGATCGTGTCGTTGGCCGGATTGAAATCCGACAACCGGTCGGTGTTGGTGGCGGAATTCAGGGCCGTGTTTAACACAAAGACATCATTGCCGGTGCCGCCCCGAAGGGTATCGTTGCCAAGCCCGCCATAGAGCGTATCGTTGCCCGCCCCGGCATTCACACTGTCGTTGCCGCCGTGAGTCTGGATCAGGTTGGCGCCTGCCGTGCCGGTGACGCTGTCGGCCCCGCTGCCGGTGATGGCATTCTCGAAGTTGTAGGCATACTCGCCGCTCAACCACAGGCTGGTCTTGCCGGTGACCATGTTCCAGTCATAGCCGACAGCACCGGTGTAGCGCATGGTATCGATGCCGGTGCCGCCATCCATGAAATCGTTGCCGCCGCTGCCATCGATGAAATCATTGCCGCCGCCACCCAGAATCACGTCGTGGCCGCTGCCGGCGACGATCCGGTCATTGCCGAGGTCGGCGTAGAATATGTCGCCGTTCAGATCGACCAGCAACTGATCATCGATGTTGCCGAACACCACGCCGCTGGTAAAGCCGTTGAGTACGAAACGGTCGGTGGTGGCGGTGTTGTTGCCAGTGGTGCCGATAAAGACAGTCATTCCTGATACTCCTATTCCGGATTGGTCGAATTGATCTGGACGGGGTGCCGTCGGTGACGACGGCGTCGGCAAATGGATTTGCCTGGCGGTCGCGGGACCACGGGGAAAGCTGCGGGCTGGTCGGCTTCGGGCTCGCCCCGGTCTCTATCCTGCCTGAAAGCAAGCGAAAAATCTACCTGCGACTTGCCGGGGGACCGCCCCGGTCAGAACAGGCTGCCCTGATCCGGGGCGGGTTTGGCCGGTTTGCGGGACTGGCGCGGGCCGAGCGGCAGGCGGCCATCCTGAAACTGGATTTCCAGCGCCGCCGCCTTTTCCGCTTCGACACGGGTCTTGATCACCTTGCCGTCACCGCGCACCACGGCGTAGCCGCGTTGCAGCGTCGCCTCGTAGCCAAGGGTCTGGCGCAGACGCTCGACCGCATCCAGCCGGGTGCGCCAGGCTGCCAGCTGGGCGCGCGACCGCAGCGACAGGCGCTGGCCGATGTTGTCCAGCGCCCGCGCCTTCTGCGTCAGGTCACGGGCCAGCGCTTCGGGCCGTAGCCGGGCCACGACCCCGGCCAGATCGCGCCGCTGCGCCTCCAGCCGGCGCCGCAAGCCCGGGGACAGGCGGGCAAAGCGGTCGTTCATCTGCCGCCTTTCCTGACCGATGAACCGGGTCAGAAGGTCGGGCCGCATCAGCGCCGCCACCGAATTGAACCGCGCGCGCTTGGCGGTGGCAGCGGCGCGCAGGGCTGCGGGCAGCCGGTCTGCCCACTGATCGAAGCGCTGCCGGGCCAGCGACAGCAGGGTTTCCGGGCGCGGCAAGGCCCGGGCCAGATCGCGCAGGCGCTGGCCGCGCGCTGCCGTCGCCTGCGACAGGGCGCGCATCAGCCGGGCCTGCTGCTGGTCGGCCCAGGCCAGAAGCTCCAGCCGCACCGGCACCGCCATTTCCGCCGCCGCCGTTGGCGTGGGGGCGCGGCGATCTGCGGCAAAGTCGAGCAGGGTGGTATCGGTTTCATGACCCACCGCCGAAATCAGCGGGATCCTGCTGTCTGCCGCCGCCCTGACCACGATTTCCTCGTTGAAGCCCCACAGGTCCTCGATCGAGCCGCCGCCGCGCGCCACGATGATCAGATCGGGGCGCGGCACCGGACGGGCTGCCGTCGGGCCGCCGGGGTGGGGGCCGGGGGGGATCGCATTGAAGCCCCGGATCGCCGCCGCCACTTCGGGCGCGCATTTATCGCCCTGAACGGCGACCGGCCAGATCACCACCTGACTGGGAAAGCGGTCGCGAAGCCGGTGCAGGATATCGCGGATCACCGCACCGGAGGGCGAGGTGATGACGCCGATCACGTCCGGAAGATAGGGGATCGGCAGCTTGCGGCCTGCCTCGAACAGCCCCTCGGCGGCCAGCGCCGCCCGGCGCTTTTCCAGCATCAGCATCAGCGCGCCGACCCCGGCCGGGGCGAGATCCTCGACGATCATCTGATATTTCGACTGGCCGGGAAAGGTGGTCAGCCGACCGGTCGCCACCACTTCGATCCCCTCCTCGGGGCGAAGCTTCAGTTTGGCGGCCTGGCCTTTCCAGATGATGGCTGAGATCGAGGCGCGGTCATCCTTCAGGTCAAAGTAGAAATGCCCCGATGCCGGACGCGATACCCGGCTGATTTCGCCACGGACCCTGACCAGCCCGAACTCGCCCTCGATCACCCGCTTTACCGCGCCGGATATCTCGGAGACGGTATATTCTGGTGCGTTCTGACCGGGGGCGGGGCCCGGGCCGGGGCCGTCGTCTTCGAATAGCTCGGACATGGGCGCGCCTTGCATGCTGCGTCGGGCCACCTTAGAACGCCCGCAGTGCGGCGGAAAGGGTGCCGGTTCATGAACATTCTGATCCTGGGCAGCGGTGGCCGCGAGCATAGCCTGGCCTGGGCCATCAAGCAGAATCCGAAGTGCGACCGGCTGATCGTGGCACCGGGCAACGCCGGGATCGCGCAACTGTCCGAATGTGCGGAAATCGACATCCTGGACGGCGAAGCAGTTGCGGTGTTCGTCGAGGAGAATGCCATAGATTTCGTGGTGATCGGGCCGGAAGCTCCACTGGCGGCCGGCCTGTCGGATCATCTGCGCAATGCCGGAATACTGACATTCGGGCCATCGGCGGCGGCGGCACGGCTGGAAGCATCGAAAGCATTCGCCAAGGCGATCTGCGACGCCTGCGGCGCGCCGACGGCGGCCTATGCCCGGTTCACCGACGCCGGGGCGGCGCGCGACTACGTGACCCACACGGGCGCGCCGATCGTGATCAAAGCGGACGGATTGGCTGCGGGCAAGGGTGTCGTGGTCGCGATGACCGTGCCCGAGGCGCTGGCGGCGGTCGATGACATGCTGGGCGGCGCGTTCGGGGTCGCCGGGGCCGAGGTGGTGATCGAAGAGTACATGGCCGGCGAGGAAGCCAGCTATTTCGTGCTGTGCGACGGCGAAACCGTGCTGCCGATCGGCACGGCGCAGGACCACAAACGGGCGTTTGACGGCGACCGGGGGCCGAATACCGGCGGCATGGGGGCCTATTCGCCGGCACCGGTGTTGACCGATGCGGTGACGGCGCAGGTGCTAGCCGAGATTGTCGGCCCGACGCTGGCCGAAATGGCCCGGCGCGGCGCGCCCTATGTCGGCGTGCTTTATGTCGGGCTGATGGTGGCGGATGGCCGGGCGCGGCTGGTGGAATACAACGCGCGCTTCGGTGATCCGGAATGCCAGGTTCTGATGCTGCGTCTGGGGGCGCAGGTGCTGGATCTGTTGCTGGCCTGCGCCGAGGGGCGGCTGGCGGAATGTCGCGTCACCTGGGCAGACGACCATGCGCTGACCGTAGTGATGGCGGCACAGGGCTATCCGGGACCCCATGAAAAAGGCGCCGAGATCAGGGGTTTGGCCGGCCTGCCCGAGGACAGTTTTCACATGGCCTTTCACGCTGGAACGATTGAAAACGCGGGCCGCGTGCTGGCCAATGGCGGTCGGGTCCTGAACCTGACGGCGCGCGGGGCAACGCTGGCCGAAGCCCGGGCGCGGGCCTATGCGATGGTGGACGCCGTGGACTGGCCGCAGGGATTCTGCCGCCGCGATATCGGCTGGCGGGCGCTGTAGGCAGGGTGGTCTTGTCCTGCGCCGCCCGTTTGCTGCAGGACTGGCTGTGGGGGTTTCGAACCGCCTTGTCCAGACGGAGTATTTCTCCGAAAACAAACGGGATCTGAGTCACATTGCGCAGGCAGACCGCCTTGCAAAACTCGGCCCTTTGAAGCCGGGTTTGCGCCGCTGCCTCATATCTGCTTTTCCGGCATGTTGACCACCAGACCGTCCAGCGCATCCGACACTTTCAGCTGGCAGGTCAGGCGCGAACGCGCCGGATCGGGCTTGTAGGCGAAATCCAGCATATCCTCTTCCATCGCGTCCTTTTTCGGCAGTTTGCCCACCCAGGCCGGGTCGACATAGACATGGCAGGTCGAACAGGCACAGGCACCGCCGCAGTCGGCCTCGATCCCGGGGATGCCGTTGTCGCGTGCGCCCTCCATCACCGTCAGGCCGTTCGGCACGTTGACCTCATGCGCTTTGCCGTTCCATTCGATATAGGTGATCCGTGCCATGCTGTTTCCTGTGTACGCTGCAATCCGTGCCACCCGCGACATAGGACACTGACACGGACTTTGCCAGTGCGCGCGAATTGGCTTGATCCGTCCGCCGCATGTTCTATCTTTGTTTCGATGATGATCCCCACACCCCTGCCCCGGTCCTGGCCGCGCCCGCCTGCCTGCATCCCGAATGCGCGGCTGGACGAACCTGCGCATGGCGCGCGGGTGACGGTGGCCGGGCTGGTGCTGGTGCGCCAGCGGCCCGGAACCGCCAAGGGCGTGATTTTCGTGACGCTGGAGGATGAGACCGGCATCTGCAACGTGGTGGTCTGGGCGCAGAAGTATGAGCAGTTCCGCCGCGCGGTGATCGCCGGGCGCATGCTGCGGGTGACAGGGCGGCTGCAGCGCGAGGCGTCGGTGGTGCATGTGGTTGCCGAGACGATCGAGGATATCTCGTGGATGCTGGATGAATTGCTGCGGCCCGGGTTTTCGCCGGATGGCGTGCGCGCGGGCGACCAGCCATAGGTCCCGGCAACCGCGCCGACGGCGGCAGAGCCTGCCGGGCTTTCCCAAACAGCGCGAAGCCGCTATCGTGCCCGCCATACTGGCATCAGACCGGCGAGCAGAATGACAAAACCCCATCCGATCCGCGCTGCGGCATGGCTGCTGGCCCTTGGCGTCGTGCTGGTTGCCTGCGCGGCGGCGGATCTGCCCGGCGCTGACCGCGATGCCGCCCCGGTATCGTCGACCATTCCGGCAGGCAGGCTTCTGGCGGGCGAACTGGTTCGGGGTGGCAACCCGGCGTCCGATGCCGCTGCGGGCATCTGCTGGGGTGCCGAGACGATACCGGCGGTGATCGAGACCGTGACCGAACAAGCCGAGGTTACACCGGCGCAACTGAACCCGGACGGGACGGTGCGGATGCCTGCGACGTTTCAGACCAGCACAAGGCAGCGGATCGTGACCGACCGGCAGGATGTCTGGTTCCGCACCCCCTGCCCCGACCTGATCGACGCGGCCTTTGTCGAGACCCTGCAGCGCGCCCTGAAAGTGCGGGGCCTGTACCGGGGCACCGTGACCGGAGTGATCGACGCCGCGACCGCCGGCGCCATCCGGCGGTTTCAGGCACCGCAGGGGCTGGACAGCAGCACGCTGTCGCTGTTGGCTGCCCGGCAACTGGGACTGGTGGCGCTTGACCGGGAAGCGCTGAACTAGGGTCATGACCCGTCAAAGCAGTTCCCGCCCGTCGAGAAAGGCCCTAAAATGCGCAGGGAATCGCGGCGGCGGCATCGATACGGGGCATCACATGAACGAGGCGGAGCAATCTTGCCGGGACAAGTGGCGCAGGTCGCTGCGGGTCGGTCTGCTTCCGGGGCTGATGCTGCTGCTGGCCTCTGTGGCGGCAGACGCGCAATCCTCGGGGTGCGACACTTATGCGACGGCGATCAAGGACATGAAGCTGGCAGAGTTCCAGTTCCATTCCGATTTCCGGTCTGTGGGCGAAAAGGCAACGCCGTACCAGTTCTGGGTGCGGCCGGCGACCGGAGAATGGCTGTTGATGGAACTGGCCCCCGCCCCGGACGGGGGCGGACTGACCGGCTGCATCACCATGTCCGGCAAGGATTTCCGCCAGTTCGACATCGGGCTGCCGATGGTGAAGCCGTAGGGCCGCCAATCCATTGGCAAGGCAGGAAAAAGGGGCCCCGGCAGGGCCCCTTGGCCGTAGAAGTCTTACCCGGTCATTCGACCGACAGCGCCACGAACCGCGGCTCGCCAGCGCGGCGGATCAGAAGCAGCACCGATTTGCGCCCGGCGTCTTTGGCCTCGGTCACGCGGTCCTGAAGTTCGGCGGCCGAGGTGACCATCTGCTGGCCCGCCTCGGTGATCAGATCACCGACCCGCAGGCCCTTCTTGAAGGCCTCGGATGCCTCGTCGACCTTGCTGACCACCAGACCCTTGTCGTCCGGCTTCAGCCCCAGTTCGGTCGCCAGTTCCGGTGTCACCGGGCTGAGGGTCAGACCCAGCAATTCGGTGATCACCGGTTCCGCCGGTTTCTCGGCCGCCGCCGGCACCGGCTGTTCGCCTTCGGCCAGTTCGCGGCGACCCAGCGTGATCTTCAGATTCTCGACCTTGCCGTCGCGGAACACCACGATGTCGACCGCCTTGCCGACCTCGGTGTTGCCGACCCGGCGCACCAGTTCCCTGGTATCGCCGACCGTGACCCCGTCGAACGAGGTGATCACATCGCCCGACTTGACCCCGGCATCCATCGCCGGACCCTCCGGCACGTCGGTCACCAGTGCACCAGATGCCGTGGCCAGTCCGATGGCGTCGGCAACATCCGGGGTCACATCCTGAATCTTGACACCCAGCCAGCCGCGACGGGTTTCACCATATTTCTGCAACTGGTCCACGACCTGGCTGACGACGTTGGAGGCCATTGAAAACCCGATGCCGATCGAGCCGCCGTTGGGCGACAGGATCGCGGTGTTCACGCCGATCACCTGACCATCCATGTTGAACAGCGGCCCGCCCGAGTTGCCGCGGTTGATCGCCGCGTCGGTTTGCAGAAAATCGTCATAGGTGCCCGACAGGGCGCGGTTGCGGGCCGAAACGATGCCGGCGCTGACCGAAAATCCCTGCCCCAGCGGGTTGCCCATCGCCACCACCCAGTCGCCGACCCGCATCACGTCGCTGTCGCCAAAGCTGACGAACGGCAGCGGTGTCTCGCTGATGACTTTCAGAAGCGCGATGTCGGTTTTCAGATCAGTGCCCACGACCTTGGCGGGCAAACGGTCGCCGCCGAAGAACTCGACCTCGATTTCGTCGGCGCCTTCGATCACGTGGTTGTTGGTGACGATGTAGCCGTCGGCCGAGATCACGAAGCCCGAACCCAGCGCCTCGGACCGGCGGGGCGCGCGCTCCTGCCCGTCGCCTTCGCCCTGGCGGTCCAGGAAGTCGCGAAAGAAATCCTCGAACGGCGAGCCGGGCGGGACCATCGGGCCTTCGCCGTCTGCGGGCGAGGCGACAGTGGTCGAAGTGGTGATGTTCACCACCGACGGGCTGATCAGTTCGGCCAGATCGGCAAAGCTTTCGGGTGCTCCCCGTGCATGAACCATCGCGGTCTGCGGCAGTACCAGTGCCAGCCCCAATGCGGCGGCCAGCAGCAGGCGTGGCAGCGCGGCCGGACGCCGGGACGAAGTTGTGGCCTGAAGATTCACGATGAACTCCTTTTGCAGTCGTTGAACCGCCGGTCTGGACCGGACGAGTTTCCCATCATCTCAGATAGGACCGGGCTTGTGCAACTCAAGGTCGGTCTCGGGCACTCAAGTGACCGTGAAGGACGGCGACGGTTCCGGTTCGGATGGGCCATGGCACAGTGTCTCAGGCCCCCAGGCTGCGGGCAAGCCAAATCAACCCGACCCCGGCAGCGACCGCGCCCAATCCGATCAGCCGGCGGGTTTCAGGCGGCAGCCGCGCGATCAGCGCCAGCAACTCTTCCAAGCGCAAAGGGGCCAGTGCGAACACCAGCCCCTCGATCACCAGAACCAGCCCGACGGCCAGAACCAGGGTTGTCACGGCGTGGTCGGGACCGGACCGGCCACCGGGGCCCGTTCAGAGCGCAGATAGTCGAAGAACTCGCTGTCGGGGTTCAGGACGATGGTGGAATTGTCACCCTTCAGCGCCCGCTGGTAGGAGGTCAGCGAACGGGTAAAGGCGAAAAACTCCGGATCGCGGCCAAAGGCTTCGGCATAGATCGCGTTGCGCTCGCCGTCGGCCTCGCCCCGGATGATCTCGGACTGCTTGCGCGCTTCGGACACCAGTTCGACCACGGTGCGGTCGGCCAGCGCGCGGACTCGCTGCGCCGCCTCGTTGCCGCGCCCGATTTCGTCGGCGGCTTCGCGTTCGCGTTCGGCCCGCATCCGGGCAAACGTCGCCTCCAGGTTCTGCTGTGGCAGGTCGGTGCGGGTCAGCCGCACGTCGATCACATCGATGCCAAGCGCATTGGCCTGCTGCCGCGCCAGATCGCGGATGCGGTTCATCAGCGGGATCCGGTCGTCCGACAGCACGGACCCGGATGGCACCGAACCCAGCACCTCGAAGATCGCGGCATTGACGATGCCTTCCAGCCGGCTTTGGGCGAAGTCTACCCCGCCGGCACCGGTGGCCTGACGGAAGGTGACCACATCCTTGATCCGCCAGCGGGCAAAGGCATCGACCACCAGCCGGCGGTCGTCCAGCGGCGTCACTTCCAGGGGCTGGGTCTGCAGGCCAAGAATGCGGGCATCATAACGGACCAGGTCCTGAATGAACGGAATCTTGAAGCCGAGCCCCGGTTCTTCCTTGACGGTGCGGACCTGACCGAACTGCAGGACCAGCACCTTTTCGCGTTCATCCACGATGAAGATGGCCGACAGCAGCAGGGCGATTGCCGCCACCACAACCGGGATAAGGATGGTTGTGCGGTTCATCAGTTGCCTCCTGTCGTCGGTGCGGTCGGGCGCAGGGCGTCCAGCGGCAGATAGGGCAGCACGCCCTGCCCGCCGGCACCGGACACCCCGTCCAGGATCACCTTGTTCATGCCACCCAGAACGCCTTCCATGGTTTCCAGATACATCCGCTTGCGCGTGACCTCGGGGGCTTTGACATATTCGTTATAGACGGCAAGAAACCGGCTGGCCTCGCCCTGGGCGTTGTTCACCACTTCGGCGCGGTAGGCTTCGGCCTGTTCCTGCAGGGCCGCAGCTTCACCGCGCGCGCCCGCCAGCACCGTGTTGGCATAGGCGTCGGCCTGGCGTTCCAGCCGGTCGCGTTCCTGCCGGGCCGACTGCACGGCGGTAAAGCTGTCGATCACCTGTTCCGGCGGGTTGGCACGCTGGAAGTTGATGCGGATCACGTTGATCCCGGCCTGATAGCTGTCCAGCGTGTCCTGAATGGCGGTTTGCAGGTCCGATGCGATGGCCCCACGGTCACGGTTCAGAATCGGCGACAGTTCCGACCGGGCGATGATGTCGCGCATTGCCGATTCGGCGACGGCCCGCACCGACTCGGTCGGGTCGGCCAGATTGAACAGGTAATTGGCCGGGTCAGACACGTTATAGACCACCTGAAACTCGATATCGACGATCGCCTCGTCTCGGGTCAGCATCAGGCCGGAATTGGCGCGGTCGGACCGCTCGTTGCCGATGTCGGCGGTCTGTTCGCGGGTCACCGGCACGATCTCTGCCGTGACAATCGGCCACGGGGCAAAGTTCAGCCCCGGTTCGCCGATGCCGGAAAAAGCCCCGGAAAAGCTGCCGAACATCAGTTCGACGGAGCGTTCTTCCGGCTTGACCGTGTAGAATGAAGCATAGAGCCAGACCAGAATGACCGCCACCGCGCCAATGCCGATGTTGCGCCGGGTAAAGATCGGTGGTGTGGGTCCGCCGCCACCGCCATTGCGATTGGCGCCGCGCCCGCCCATCAGAACGCGCAACTGTTCCTGGCCTTTCTTCATCAGCTCTTCGATTTCGGGGATTTGTGGTCCCTCGGGGCGTCGACCGCCGCGATTGTCATTGCCACCGCCGGAGCCGCCGCCGGAGCTGCCACCAGAGCCGCCGCCAGAGCCGCCGCCCCAGGGTCCGCCGTTATTGCCAGACATCGAACTGTTCTTCCTTCATTTGATCAATCTGCGGTGTACCGCATTTGGCTTGCTTTCGTAACTGGTCGTTCCGGCGGCGATTTCAAGCACTGCGCACCGGGGTTCGCAGTGTGACCAATTCTTCCGACATCGTCGGATGCACCGCCACGGTCCGGTCAAAGTCCGCCTTGGTTGCCCCCATCTTGATTGCAATCGCCGCCAGCTGGATCAATTCGCCGGCATGATCGGCGACAATGTGGCAGCCGAGGACCTTGCCGGTTTCGCGCGACACGATCAGTTTCATCATCACCCGGTCGGGCCGCCCGGCAAAGGCCGACTGCATCGCCCGGAACGAGGTGGCATAGACCTCGACCGGTTCCTGCTCGCGTGCCTGTTCTTCGGTCAGCCCGACGGAACCGAGTTCGGGGTGGGTGAAGACAGCACTTGGCACCAGATCATGGTCGGCCTTGGTCGGGATGCCCTTGAACACCGTATCGGCAAAGGCATGGCCTTCGCGGATCGCCACCGGCGTCAGGTTGATGCGCCCGGTCACATCGCCCACGGCATAGATCGAGGGCACCGAGGATTGCGAATAGGCATCCACCATCACATGTCCGTGCCGGCCAAGCCTTACCCCCGCCGCCTCCAACCCGATGCCGGCGGTATTCGGTGCGCGCCCGGTGGCATACATCACCTGTTCGAACACCTGTTCGGTGCCGTTGGTGCATTTGACCCGCAGCCCGCGCTGCACTTCGGTCATGGCGATCACGTCGGTGCCCAGATGCAGATCGATGCCCCCGGCCCGCATCGCCTCGGCCACATGGCCGCGCGCCTCGTCATCAAAGCCGCGCAGGATCTGCGCGCCACGGTAAAACTGGGTGACAGCCACACCCAACCCGTTCAGAATACAGGAAAACTCGCTGGCGATGTAGCCGCCGCCGACGATCAGCATCGATTTCGGCAGGTGTGGCAGGTCAAAAATGTCGTTCGAGGTCAGCACCGGGGCAATGCCCGCAGCCTCTGGCACCATCGGTCGCCCGCCGGTCGCCACCAGGATATGTGCCGCCGTCACGCGCTGACCGTCGGCCAGGCGGACGGTATGGGCATCCTCGATCACGGCGCGCTGGTCGAACACCGTGACCCCGGCCGCCTTCAGCGTCTGGCGATAGGCCGCCTCCAGCCGGGCAAGTTCGGCGTGCAGCCGGCCCTGAAAGGTCGGCCAGTCGAAGCCTTCGCTGCGCACATCCCAGCCATAGGTCCGGGCATCCTCGATGGCGCCGGCATAGGACGCCGCGAACACCATCAGTTTCTTGGGCACGCAGCCCCGGATCACGCAGGTGCCGCCCATCCGGCTCTCCTCGGCCAGCGCCACGCGGGCGTGACCCTCGGCGGCTGCGATCCGGGCGGCCCGTACCCCGCCGGAGCCGCCACCGATGACAAACAGGTCAACATCGAACGGCGAAGCTGGCTCAGATATCGGCAAAGAGGTTCTCGCTCTCGACGAAGTCCAGTTTTTCCTGCTCGATGGTTCCGGCATTGATGTCGCGCACTTCAACCCGCCCGTCACCGTGGCCGATCACCACGATGTCACAGATGTCGATGAACAGGCCGTTTTCGACCACGCCGGGGATCTGGTTCAGCACCAGCGCCATCTGGCGCGGGTTGCCGATGCGGTGCAGGTGCAGATCGATGATGAAATTGCCTTCGTCGGTCACAAACGGCCGGTCCTGGTTCATTCGCAGCGACGTGGAGCGGCCCAGAACATCCAGACTGACCAGCGTTTCCTCGACCAGCGCTTTCGTGGTCTGCCAACCGAACGGCACCACCTCGACCGGCAACGGGAAATTGCCGAGCGCGCCGACCTCCTTGGCCACATCGGCGATCACGATCATCTGATCGCTGGCAGTGGCCACGATCTTTTCCTGCAGCAGCGCGCCGCCGCCGCCCTTGATCAGGTTCAGGTTGGCGTCGAACTCGTCGGCGCCGTCGATGGTCAGATCCAGCCACTTGGCCTCGTCCAGACTGGTTACCCGGATGCCGCATTGCCGGGCCAGATCGGCGGTGCGCACCGAGGTCGGCACCCCGATGATCTTCAGCCCGTCCTGACGCACCAACTCGCCCAGACAGCGCACCATCCAGGCGGCGGTCGAACCACTGCCAAGACCGACCCGCATCCCGTCCTCGACAAAATCCACCGCCCGCTTGGCAGCGACGAACTTGGCCTTGTCGATCGGGGAAAGCTCGCCCGCCATGTCAACCTCCCTTGGGTTCCCGATTGGGTTATAGAAAACAAACCGCGCAACCGCGAGAGCGAATTCACATTGCGGGACCAAGCGGCGCTGACCGGGCCGGTCGTGAGGGGCACAGGTTGATCAGGGCGGCGCCAAGGGTCGACTTGGGCGGGTCTGCAACCGGACACCGGGACGACCGGCACCTCCCCCAGGCCGACGGGCGGCGCAAAGCCGTCGCTGGATCACGCAGTCCTGTCCACACCCTGATCATCGCCCGCGCCAATACCGCCGCGGCTGTTGACTTGACAGATTCCAGCAACCATATTTGCGAGTAATTCGCATTATCAAGGATGCCTCATGTCGGACAATTTCAGCCTTGCCGCCCTGCGCGACAGCGGCGCGGGCCAACGGGCGTGGCGGCAGAACCGGGGCGATCCGGCGCTGGCCGAGGTGCACCGTTCCATCGCCGTACCAGTCGGCACCTGGCGAAAGGCGGCGGCGTTCCTTGGGCCCGGCTACATGGTGGCCGTCGGCTACATGGACCCGGGCAACTGGGCCACCAGCCTGGCGGGCGGCTCGAAATTCGGCTACGCCCTTCTGGTCGTGGCACTGGTGTCAAACATCATGGCCATCGTGCTGCAATCGCTATGCGCCCGGCTGGCCATAGCTTCGGGGCGCGATCTGGCGCAAGCCTGCCGCGACGCATTCCCGGCCTGGATCAATTTCCCGCTGTGGTTTCTGGCCGAACTGGCGATCATCGCCACCGACATCGCCGAGGTGATCGGCACCGCCATCGGTCTGAACCTGCTGTTCGGCATTCCGCTGGAAATCGGTGTCGTCATCACCGCGCTGGACGTATTCCTGATCCTGTGGCTGCAGACCAAGGGCTTTCGCTGGCTGGAGGCGTTCATCATCACGCTTCTGGGGGTCATCGCCGTCAGTTTCGGCATTCAGATCGCGTTGGCCGATCCGGAATGGGGGCAGGTCATCCTTGGCTTTGCCCCGACCGTCGAGATCGTGACCAACCCGGAAATGCTGTATCTGGCACTCGGCATTCTGGGTGCCACCGTCATGCCGCACAATCTTTACCTGCATTCGGCCATCGTGCAGACCCGCGCCTATGGCGAGACGCTGCCGGAAAAGCGTGAGGCGCTGAAGTTCGCCACGATCGACAGCACGGTGGCGTTGATGTTCGCGCTGCTGATCAACGCCTCGATCCTGATCCTTGCCGCCGCCAGTTTCAACACAACCGGTCAGACCGAAGTGACCGATCTGGGGCAGGCACACACGCTGCTCGGCCCACTGCTGGGGGCAGCTTTCGCGCCGTCGCTGTTTGCCATCGCGCTGCTGTGCTGCGGCCTGAATTCCACCGTCACCGCCACGCTGGCCGGACAGGCGGTGATGGAGGGGTTCCTGAATCTGCGGATGCCGCCCTGGGCCCGGCGGCTGATCACCCGCAGCATCGCCATCATCCCGGCGGCAGGGGTCACCATCTTTTACGGCGAGGCGGAAACCGGGCGGCTGTTGATCCTGACGCAGGTGGTATTGTCGCTGCAACTCAGCTTTGCCGTGGTGCCGCTGGTGATGTTCACCACCGACAAGCGCAAGATGGGGGCAATGGTCGCGCCGCTGTGGCTGGCACTGTTTGCGGCGCTGATCGCGGTGGTGATCGTCGGGCTGAACCTGAAGCTGTTGTGGGATTTCGCCGGTTCGACCCTGGGCTGATGCCGCAAATGGCGGTCAGGGTGGCGGTGGCGGCGGTGGTCATTTGCCGCTGCCCGTGCAAGATCAGAGCCATCGACCCTGGCGGCGCCGTCAGAAAGGACCTCGATGTTTCTGTCTGTGTTCGACATGTTCAAGATCGGTATCGGCCCATCCTCGTCTCACACCATGGGACCGATGGTTGCGGCGGGCCGGTTTCTCGACCTGTTGCGGGCCTCGCCGTTTCAGCCCCACAGGGTGAAGGCTACTCTGCATGGCAGTCTGGCTTTTACCGGGATCGGCCATGCCACCGACCGCGCCGTGATCCTGGGGTTGGCGGGATTTCTGCCCGAAAGCTACGATGCGGTGAAAGCAGAGGCGGCGCTTGCAGCCGTCAGGGCGGACAAGCGGGTGGTGAATGCCGGGCTGCCGGTGCTGACCTTCGACCCTGCCACCGACCTGATGTTCGACTATGGCCCGCCGCTGAGGGGCCACGCCAATGGCCTGATCCTGCGCGCCGTCGATGCGCAGGGCGACGTGATCCTTCAGGAAACCTACTATTCCATCGGCGGCGGCTTCGTGGTGACCGAAGCGGAGCATGCGGCGGGCAAGCGGGCGGCGGGCGGACCGCTGATCCCCTATCCGTTCGAGACCGCCGAGGCGATGCTTGCGATGGCAGGTGCGTCGGGCAAATCGATTGCCGAGATGAAGCGGGCGAATGAACTGGTGCACCGCAGCCGGGCGGCGTTGGAAGATGGCATCGCCAGGGTCTGGGGCGTGATGAACGACTGCATCGACCGCGGTCTGGCGGGCGAAGGAGTTCTGCCGGGCGGACTGAAGGTGCGGCGGCGGGCGCGGGGCATCCATCAGGCGCTGCTGGCCGAACGCGGCCTGAACCAGCCGGCGCCGCACACGATCAACGACTGGATGTCGGCCTATGCCATGGCGGTCAACGAGGAAAACGCTGCCGGCGGGCAGGTGGTGACGGCCCCGACCAACGGTGCTGCCGGCGTGGTGCCGGCGGTGCTGCGCTATTATCTGGATCATGTTCCGGGGGCGACGAG
The DNA here is from genome assembly GCA_031401675.1 of Paracoccaceae bacterium. GTDB lineage: Bacteria > Pseudomonadota > Alphaproteobacteria > Rhodobacterales > Rhodobacteraceae > JANNRR01. Next base: position 14,538 of record JANNRR010000150.1, on the reverse strand, counting down.
CGTGAAGGTGGCGGAGTTCATGCTGACGGCGGCGGCGGTGGGCGGACTAGTCAAGCACAATGCCTCGATCTCGGGGGCCGAATGCGGCTGTCAGGCCGAAGTCGGTTCGGCGGCGGCGATGGCGGCGGCGGGGCTGGCGGCGGTGCTGGGGGGGACGCCGGAACAGGTGGAGAATGCGGCCGAGATTGCGCTGGAGCATCATCTGGGTATGACCTGCGACCCGGTGCGCGGGCTGGTGCAGGTGCCATGCATCGAACGGAACGGGCTCGGGGCGATCAAGGCGGTTTCGGCCGCCAGCCTCGCCATGCGGGGCGATGGGGTGCATCTGGTCAGCCTGGATGTCTGCATCGAGACCATGCGCCAGACCGGGGCGGACATGAGCGAGAAGTACAAGGAAACCTCGCTCGGCGGGCTGGCGGTGAATGTGCCAAACTGCTGAGGGTCGGGGGATCAGGGCAAGCGTCCCCGCGCGGGACATTTTTATTGTTGTTGTATTTCAGATAGTTAGGGTGTTCGCGTTAGGGGAATTTTAAGCTTTGCGGCCGGTTTGGTGCGGCGCTTCGGCCCGGATCAGCATGCGTTCGTCGGTGCGCGTCGGCAGGCGGGCCACAAGGGCACGGGTTCGGCGCAGGGGTTCGGTCATGCTGCTTGTGTCCATTGGGCAGCGGTCCTATTTCAGACAACGGTCCAGGACGTCCAGCCAGTTGTCCCGCGCCAGTTTGCGCAAGCCTGCATCGTCATGACCGTGCTCTGCCAGCGCGCGGAACAGCGCCTGCACCCCGGTCACGTCGCCGATCAGGTCGGGGACGATGCATCCATCGAAATCCGAGCCGAGGCCGACGTGATCCTCGCCTGCATGGGCGATCAGGTGATCCTGTTGCCGCAGCATCACGTCCCAGCCGGTCTGCGGCCCGGCGGTGCCGTCGGCATTGAGATAGAAGGTGGCGAAGTTGAAACCGACAATGCCGCCGCGTTCGCGGATCATGTGCAACTGCCGGTCGGTCAGGTTGCGGGGCGAGGCGCAGAGCGCATGGGCGTTGGAATGGGTGGCGACCAGTGGCGCGGTTGAGATTGCCGCCACATCGTTGAACCCGGCTTCGTTCATGTGCGACAGGTCGATCAGGATGCCAAGCTCGTTGCACAGCCGCACCAGATCCTTGCCCTTTTCGGTCAATCCCGGCCCGATGTCCGGCGCGCCCGGAAAGGCCATCGGCACGCCGTGACCAAAGATCGTCGGGCGGCTCCAGACCGGGCCGAGCGACCGCAGGCCCATGGCATGGAACAGATAGAGGGCATCCAGATCGGGGCCGATCGCTTCGGCCCCTTCCATGTGCATCACGCCGGCGATGATGCCCTGTGCCATCGCCGCGCGGAGGTCGGGCACCGAACGGCAGAGCTTGAAGTCCTGCGGGGCCGCACGCTCCATCCAGTGCAGCAGCCCTGCCATGGCCAGCGCCACCGGCTGGGCTGCGTCGTGCGTCATCAGGGGCGGCAAGGGCAGGCCATAAGGCGGGTGTGCCATCAGCGCCTTGAAATCCGGCGGCGGGCCGCCGGAGCCCGGCGGCACGAAAATCGCGAACAGCCCGCCCGCAAACCCGGCCTGCTTCATCCGGGCCAGATCGAGGTGACCGTTGCTGGTGGTCCCGAGCCAAGTTTCCTCGCGCGGGGCCGGGGATTTGAGCAGGCGCAGCAGGAAATCGTTGTGGCCGTCGAAGAAGGGAAGCGGACCAGTCATTGCTGCGACCTTTGCAATGTTGGCGCGGGCACCGTGTCATTGTGCGGCAAGATGGAAATCAACCTCCTCCAGCAGGGCGGCGCAATCCGCGTCGACGATGCAAAGCAACGCGAGATTGCGGACGATGTTGGCAAGATAGCCTTTGCTGCTGCCAAGAAACCCGGTGCCCTGTGCAATGAAGCTGACCTGATCAGCGCGGGAAAGGTGGGGATTGATCACATCCGCCGCATGGTCTGCAATAAAAGTAAGGGCAGCTTCCGCCCGGCCGCCGATCACCGCCGTCACAAACGTCGGGACGTAGCCGGGGCCGATCATTTCGCGCCGCCACAGGATCTTGGTCTCGGCGTCCACATCTTTGGCGGAGATGAGGAAAGCCAGTCCTTCGCAACCTGTCCCCCGGTCAAGTGCGGCCATCAGACCCGGGGCGTCCCTTGTCCCGCGCCCGCCCTTGTCGTCCACCAGGATGAAGCGCCGGGCGTATCCCGGCACCGTGGCGCGGCGAACCTCGGCAAACCGCAAGGCCGGGTCCCACATCAGCGAGCCATAGGCAAAGACCCACAGATCGCCGGTACCGTGCCCGGCAAGGATTCGGGCGCGTGTGTGTTCGCGCACCTCGTCTGTGAGTGTCCAATCCGAGTGCCCCTCGAGGTGCGGATGTTGTTTCAGCAGCGACTGGACGCTGAAAGTCCGGAAGAACGAGGCGAGGGGATCGGCGATCCTTCCCCGCAGTTCGGGGTGGTGGGCGAATGGGTCAAGGAGCCGGAGGTCGTCGATATCGCCGAACGAAGGGTCGGTCATGTCGCAAGACCCCGGTCGCCCTGGCCGTTGTTGCCCCATTCCAGCCAGGCGCGTTCCGCGCGCGTCAGCACAGCGTCGATCCGCGCGTCATAGGCCGCCAGGTCGTCTGCCGTAAGCTGGCCTTGCCATTTGTTCGAACTGGCGCTGTCGAAGAAGCCCGCGTCGGCCTTCCACATCCCCTGACCGGCCGAGGGGGTGAAGCGGGCGGCGTTGGCCTTCATGCTGGCGAAGCTCGCGGCCTGCACGATTTCCGCCATCAGCCCGTGTGGGTGGCTGATGCCGACATGCGCGGCCACCCGCGCCACAGCGCCGGCCAGGTCGCGCAGCATGTCGGCATAGTGCAGGCGGATCAGATTCTCGCGCGGCTCGCGGGCCAGCGTGCAACGGTAGTGATCGAGGATCGGCAGAAAGCCCATATGGTCGTTCTCCTCCGCCAGAAAGGCGCGGAAGCTTTCCGAGGGGTTTTCGGGCATCTCACCCTTGCCCGGCCGGTCCGACATGTTCGCCTTATGCTTGCGCGACGAGAAATGCACGTCGACCGGGTGGCGATAGACGGTGATGTAGCGCAGTTCGGACCAGTAGGGGATGCCGTCGAAGGGCGTGTGCGTCTTGACCTGGCGGCGGTGGGTCTGCGCGGCAAGCCGGGCCATGACCTCGCCCACGTCGCGGATGTTGATGTCGATCCAGGGCGATTTCATCGAAGTCTGCGCGTCCACCTGCGGATCGCCCGAGATCAGAAGTGCAAGGATGGCCTGCATCCATGTCGTGCCCGACTTCGGCGGGGTGGACACGACGATATCGCCGTCGCGCGGGACGAAGGCGGCCCAGCGGCTGCTGTCGGTGACCGCGTCGGTATAGGTGCGGGTCGGGGTCTCGAAGACGGTCGGCAAGATCGTTGTCCTTTCGGGTTGTGCTTGGAGGGCGGGCTGCATGTGGTCGAATAAGGCCGCCCTGTCGCGGCTTCAGCGGTGCAGGGTCCGGATCGGCATCGATGTTGTTCGCGACTGTGCCTGCCCCGATCCGCGCCATACTGCCGCGCCTATGGTCAATCGCTGTACCGGACTGTGCCGCGACCGGGGGCTGCGCGCAACATGGATGAGACGGCGCGGGCGGGGCAGGCGTTGGTACAGGGCCGGTAAGTGGCGTTGGCGGTTGCGGGCGGCGCGGTCAGGGCGGGTCGGCGTTACTGTGGGCCGCGTTCCACCAGCGGTTCGGATTGTCGCGGTCGTCGAGACCCCTGGCGCGGGCGCTCAGAACCCCGGTCACCCGGATGGTCGGCTGCTGGTAGCTGTGCGCCTGATAGATCGCCTCGACCGCGGCGGCAACGACCTGCACCCCGCCCTCGATCTCAAAGAACAGCGTGACCGGGCCCGGGTTCACCAGCACCTCCGGCCGCACCCCGGCAGCCGCGCCGTCAAGCGGGCGGTAGCGCTCGACGCCGGGCGCGGTCTGATACGCGACCGAATCGTAGTTCGGGCCGATGGCCAGCGGGTCGATCGCCGTGACCGCCGCCATGATCCGCCCGACGTCCTCGGGTGGGGTGCCCACCTCGATCAGATGGCACGGCTGCATCCGCAGCGACGGAGTGTCAAAAGCCGCCATACTGTGGTCCTGCATCGGGATCTCCTGCCAAGGGGTGCGGGGTTGGGGGCAGGTTAGCGGAGTTTCGCCGCGGCGGGGGCAGGAAACCCTGTCGGCGTCGGGACCGAAAAGTTTTCAGAAAACTTTTCGCAAAAATCTTTGAAGATTTTTGGCAAGAGTTTTGCTCAAAACTCTTGGCTCCCGGCCCCGCCGGCGGCTGCAGCCTCGGGCACCAGCGCTGCGATTGCCGCGCGTATCTGCACTGACGGCAGGATCACCAGCATCCGGCGGGCCGAAAAGCGCAAGCTGACCTGCTGTTCGGTGGTCTGGTTCGAGGTGCCGATCAGGGCGTCGGGGGCAAAGGCCAGCCCGTCGATCGGCCAGCGCAGCCCCCGGCTGGTTCCCCGGACACTGCCCATCGGGAACAGTGAGAGCCGGGTGCCCGGCGGCAGGTCCAACTGCAGCCGGCGCGGCGCCAGAAAGCACACGTCCTGCGGCCCGATGATCAGGCAGCACTGATCCGGGTGCCGGGTCAGCGTGTGAAAGGCCGCCAACGCATGGTCCAGCCGTGCGCCGGTGAAACCTGTGGCCAGAATGAACGGCGCGGCAATCGAGCGCAGGCATTTGTCGAAATCGGTGGTATCCTGTTGCGGTATCAGGTGCAGCCGGTCGGCAGGCAGGGCGGCGCGGGCAGCCGGCGAAATCGAATCGAGATCACCGATCACCGCCTCTGGCAGCAGGCCCATGGCCAACAGGCGATCCGCGCCGCCGTCGGCGGCCACCAGACAGGGGGCGATTGTCAACGAATCCGTAACAGATGCAGGACTAACCTCGCCCGCACCGACCAGCGTTACGGCACAGAGTGATTGGACAATCCGCCTCGACATGGTGATATTGATGCCGATTAAGGCACGCGAACACAATGATGGCCTGAATAAATCCTCTAATTTACCTAGTTTTGTTCACGGAAACGCACTGGTGTTAGGTAAATTGGGCTCTACTGGGTTTGGCAGAAAGCGAGCGTCCGATGATCGGTGCGAGTAAGATCCTCACGGTGTCCTACGGGACCTTCTCCTGCACGTTGGAGGGGTTCGAGGAGCCGTTCTCGACAATGAAGGCGATTGCCGAATATTTCCGCGATCTGGCGGCGGATGACCGCTACTTTGGCGCGGAACCGCCGACACCGGATGCCGAGATGCTGCACCGGATCGCCGAGCGCGAGATCAAGCGCCGGGTCGAGGCCAAGATCAATGAAAACGGGGTGGTGCTGCGGGCCCGGGATGCGCTTGCCCCCGCCGTGGCGTTGGACGCGCCGGCGACGGGTGTGGCGATGAATCCCGATTCTGCCACCGCGCCGATGCAACCGGATGTCGCGACCGCTGCCGCAGGCACCACAGAAGACCCGGCAGTTGCCATCGGTGCTTCGGGCTGGACCATGCCGGTGGCGTCAGCCGAGCCGGGCGGGTTCGGCAGTGAAGACAGCGTGGCCGCCAAACTGTCGCGGCTTCGGGCCGCCGTGGCGCAGGCCCGCGTGGACGCCGAGGTGGTTGCCCCGGTGTCGAGCACTGGCCGCATCTATGGCGACGATATCTATTCCGAGGATTTGCAGGCGGCTCCGGCGTTCGCCGCCCCGCCCCGGCCGACGGCGAAAGCCGCCACACCGGTCGACACGATGCCGGCTGACGTGACCGCAGAACCGGCTGGCGAAGGTGCGCCGGATGCCGAAGCCGGTACGGCTGCGGCGGTTGCCGAACTGCCGTCTGCAGATGTGCCGCTTGACCTGACCGACAGCGTTGTTGCCGACGCCGCACTGGCCGAGGCAGCGCCGGACAGACTTGCACCTGCGATGGTTGCCGCCGTCACCGACGCGCCGGCCCCTGTGGCCGGGATGTCCGCGCCTGCACCGGCGGCGGCTGATGCCGATACCGATACCGATGCCGATTGGGCCATGGACGCAGACGCATTTGCCGATCTGAGCGACAGCGATCTGGATGAAAGCGATCTGGCCGATCTGGCGTGGCTGGAGGCTGCCGATGCCGGACCCGGCATGACCGCCACGGAACTTCTGGCCACCGGAGCACCGGGGGCCGACGACGCTGCGACGCCGCATGACGAGATCGAGGACCTGCAGGCGCTTCTGGACCAGATCGAGGCGGAGGCCGCTGCCCCGGCCGATGCTGCCGAACCGGCCAGGATCGTCGCCGACGCAGATGCCGGCGCCTTGCTGGCACGTATCGCTGCCGAAGCCGAAGAAGACATGCTGAGCGCGGTGCTGGGAGAAGTTCTGGGCGAAGTTCCGAGCGAAGTTTTGGGCGCTGACCGGAGCGACGACCGCGCCGGATACGAAGACGAAACCGGGAATGACCCGATCGAACTGCTGGCAGCGGCCACCGGTGCGACGGACGGCGACAGCGTGATCCTGACGTCGGTTTCGGTGCTGGTGCTGCCGGTCGAGGCAGAGCAACCGGAACTGTCGGATGACACCGAGGCCACGACCAAGCCCGCGAAAGCCGAAAGCCGCCGCCCGCGTGCCCGGGTCAGCAAGCTGCGCCGCGCCGATGCCGCGCCGATGGATGCCGCGCCAGTGGACGCAGCGCCGATTGAAGCCGCGTCGGGGGAAGCAGCGCCAGTGGATGCCGAACCGATGGATAGCGGGGCGCAGGCTCTGGAGGTTCAGCCCACCGACGTGCAGGCAGCCGACCTGCCCGTTGCCGACCTGCCCGTTGCCGACCTGGCCGTTGCGGCCATGACGGACGATGCGGTTGACCAGGACCATCGGGTGGTCGAATCGCTGGCAGCGGATGCTGCCGCAGGTGGCCTCGCAGCCACAGAGACGGACCCGGCCGAAGCAGCGCCGACAATCGACACGCTTTGGGCCGAGGCAGAGGCGCAGGCGCTCCGGGTTGACCCGGAGCTTGCCCGGGCCGAGGCGACGATGGATCAGATCGGTCTGGCTGGCGAGGCGCCGTCCGGCCTGCAGCATGATCCCGCCGACACGGCGTGGAAGGCGGGCGCGGACCGGACCGGACCGGAAGCCGCCGAGGATATGGCGGTCGCTGATCTGGCGGTTGCTGATCTGGCGGTTGCTGATCTGGTGGCCGCAGAGCGTCAGGCCGCAGACCGTGCCATCGTCGACCTGGTGGCCGAGGATCTGGCCGCCCCCGACCTTGATGCCGAACCGTATGACGACGCCGACGAAGATCTGGGCGTGCGCAACAGCGAAGGCCGCGCCATTCTGGAGGTCACCGCCGAGCCGCAGGAAGCCGCGATTTCCCGGCTGTTCGAACAGACAAATACCGAACTGGAAGGCACCGAAAACCGTCGCCGCCTGTCCGCTATTGCGCATCTGAAGGCTGCCGTGGCCGCGACCGAGGCCGAAAAAGAGCTGAAACCCGAGGGCAGCGCCGGTGCCGAAGCCGCCGAAATGGACCGTTACCGCGACGATCTGGCGCAAGTCGTGCGCCCGCGCCGTCCGGGGTCTGCGGTTGCCCCGACCCGCCGCCCGGCGGTGGTGCCGGATCGCCCGGCACCGCTGGTGCTGGTGTCCGAACAGCGGATCGACCGGCCGGCCAATACCGAACCTTCTATGATCCGGCCGCGCCGGGTGATGACCAGTGCAATGGCGCTGGACGAGGATGAGGACGAGGATTACGACGACGATCAGGACAGCATTCTGGCCGACAGCAAAAGCTTTGCCGAATTTGCCGAACGGATCGGCGCGACCGATCTGGCCGACCTGCTGGAAGCCGCCGCCGCCTATGCCGCCACTGTCGAAGGCCGCCCGAGCTTTTCGCGGCCGCAGATCATGAAGAAGGTCGCGGGCTTCGGCCCCGAGGATCAGTTCAGCCGCGAGGACGGGCTGCGATCCTTTGGCATGTTGCTGCGGCAGGGCAAGATCCAGAAGGTCAAGCGCGGGCAGTTCGCCATCGCCAAGACCTCGCGCTACATCCCCGAGGCCCGGCGGATGGCCCCGTAACCCCGGTTTGTTCTTACGAGTGCAGGGCGGAGCGGTTCAAGGACTGCTCCGCCGTTTTCATTTTGCGGGCCGGGCCGGCGCGGCTTGCCGTTGCACGTCGACCCAAAGGGCGGTGCGAAAGGCGCAGGAACCGTCGGGTTGTTCAGGTTTTCCGGTTCAGGTTTCCTGCAACCCGGCCGAGTTTCAACCGGCGGTCCGGCGGTGCGGCCGGCAGCCTCCGGCGGGGATACTTGGAGAATAAAGAAACGACGGGGGTAGCGGCCGGCGCGGCGGCTGGGGTGGTGGCGGTCGGGGCGGTGGCGGCAGGATCATCCGGAGTGCCGGATGCGCCTCAGCCGCGTCCGTCGGGATACTGGGCCGGCCCCTTGATCTCCAGCCGGTTGCCGAACGGATCGCGGATGTAGAACGAATGGCCGACCCCGCGCGCGCCGCCGTGCTGCGCCTCGTCCTCGATCGGCACGCCGTGCGCGGCCAGATGGGTTCGCAGGGCTGCCGGGTCGATCGGGCTGGTGGCGATGCAGACGTGATCGACATTGCGCCCGCCCGCGACGGGCGGCAGCGCCCGGGCTGCACCGGGGTGGGTGACATCCCAGAGCACGATCAGCGCCGAGCCGGCCCAGACCTGTTCCATGCCAAGTGCGGGATAGCTGTAGCCGGGCTGGCAACCGAGCACGCCGTGATAGAAGCCAAGCGCGCGCGCCATGTCGTCGACCAGAAACACCACATGGTCGATGCCGGTCAAGGTAAAGGGCGGGGTCGACATCTGCTTTGCTGTATCCGAATTCATTCCGGGGCGGCACCCGGGCCCGGGGTTGGCCGGGGCAGGGCCGGGTCGGGCTGGCCGATGCCGCGGAACAGGGCGCGAAATGGCAGCACCCAGATCACGCCAAGCGCCAGATAGACCGCAAGCTCGATCCCGAACGATGGGCGGTCAAGCCAGTTCACCACGGTAACGGCGGCAACGACATAGAGCGGCAACCCGATCACCAGGATCAGCATGGCCAGGCGTCGGCGGGGTTTGTAGCCAAGGCTCATCGGGTCAATCCGCGAAAGGGTCGGTGACAAGGATGGTATCATCGCGTTCCGGCGAGGTCGACAGCAGCGCGACCGGGCACTGGATCAGCTCTTCGATCCGGCGCACGTACTTGATGGCGGCGGCGGGCAGGTCGGCCCAGGACCGCGCTCCGGCGGTGACGTCTGACCAGCCGGGCAGCGTCTCGTAGATCGGAGTGACGCGGGCCTGATGGTTGGCGGCGGTCGGCAGATACTCCAGCCGCTGGCCGTCAAGCAGGTAGCCGGTGCAGATCTGCAGCGCGTCAAACCCGTCCAGCACGTCCAGCTTGGTCAGCGCGATGCCGGAAACGCCGGACGTGGCGCAGGTTTGCCGCACCAGCGCTGCGTCGAACCAGCCGCAGCGGCGTTTGCGCCCGGTGACGGTGCCGAATTCGTGGCCGCGCGCCCCCAGCCGTTCGCCGTCGGCATCCATTAGCTCGGTCGGGAACGGGCCTTCGCCGACGCGGGTGGTATAGGCCTTGACGATGCCGAGCACGAAGTCGATGGCGGTCGGGCCAAGGCCGCTGCCGGTGGCGGCCATGCCGGCGGTGGTGTTGGACGAGGTAACAAAGGGATAGGTGCCGAAATCGACATCCAGCAGGCTGCCCTGCGCGCCTTCGAACAGGATCCGCTTGCCGGCGCGGCGCGCCTCGGTCAGCACGTTCCACACCGGAGCGGCGTAGGGCAGAATCCGCGGGGCAACGGCGTTCAGGGCATCCAGCAGGGCGGCGCGGTCCACCGGCATCAGCCCGAGGCCCCGGCGCAGGGCATCATGGTGCCCCAACAGCCGGTCCAGCCGCAGCTCCAGCGTGGCCGGGTCGGCAAGGTCGGCGACCCGGACTGCGCGCCGGCCGACCTTGTCTTCGTACGCGGGGCCGATGCCGCGCCCGGTGGTGCCGATCTTGGCGGCCGCGTTCTGATCTTCGCGCGCCCGGTCCAACTCGCCATGCAGCGGCAGGATCAGCGGGGTGTTTTCGGCTATCATCAGATTGGCGGGCGATACCGCCACCCCTTGTCCCGCCAGCTTCGCGATCTCGGCCAGCAGGGCCCACGGGTCCAGCACCACGCCGTTGCCGATCACGCTGAGCTTGCCGCTGCGCACGATGCCCGAGGGCAACAGGCTGAGCTTGTAGACCACGCCGCCGATCACCAGCGTATGGCCGGCATTGTGTCCGCCCTGAAACCGCACGATGACGTCGGCGCGTTCCGACAGCCAGTCGACGATCTTGCCCTTGCCCTCATCGCCCCACTGCGCGCCCACGACGACTACATTGGTCATGCGATGCTCCTTTGAACCGCCCCGCGTATAGCGGGACCGGTCGCCGCTTGAAACCACCAAATCGACGCAGCGCTGGACAGACCGCCGGCCTTGCGGCACTGAAGGACCACCTCAAGCCGGAGTCCCCGATGCCCTTCCTGCTGCGCTGGATCTTCGCTTTTGCCCTGTTGGCCGCGACTTTCAACCCGACCGACTGGAATTTCGTGCGGTGGGCGAGTGCAAACTACACCGAGCAACTGCCGCTGACCGTCCTGCTGGGGCTGATCCTCGCCCTGGCCTACGGCATCTATCTGCGCGCCACACTGCGCAGCATCGGCGCGTTCGGCATGTTGCTGGTCGTGGCCCTGATCGGCGCGATCCTGTGGGTGCTGATCGACTGGGGCGTGCTCAGCCTGACCAACCGGTCTCTGAACATCTGGCTGGGGATTCTGGCGCTGTCTGTCGTGCTCGGCGTCGGCCTGTCATGGAGCAGCGTGCGCCGTCGGCTGAGCGGGCAGGCCGATGTCGACGACGTCGAGACCTGACGGCCCTGTCGGGTTTCTTCCTGGCGAAAATACCCCCGGATCGACCCGCGATGTGACACCGCGGGCCGGGGGCAGCGCCACCTTGGCCTGATCTTTCCCTTGCAGGCCGCGCGCGCAGGCCCTAGATACCCGCCCGACCCTGTAGCGGAAGCGCCTGATGGAAAATGTCATTCTGATCGTCCACCTGATTCTGGCCCTGTGCCTGATCGGCGTCGTGCTGCTGCAGCGGTCCGAGGGCGGCGGGCTTGGCATGGGTGGCGGCGGCGGCGGTGGCGTGATGTCGGGCCGGCAGGCGGCAACCGCGCTTGGCAAACTGACCTGGATTTTCGCCGCCGGCTTCATCGCCACCTCGGTCACTCTGACGGTGCTGGCGGCGCGCAACGCGGCAGGCAATTCGGTTGCCGACCAGATCGGAACCACAGCACCCGAGGCGCCAGCCACCGATGCGCCCGGCCTGAAGCCCGGCGATGTGCTGCTGGTGCCCGAAGCGGGCGATGCCCCGGCCACACCGCCAAAGGCTGACTGAGCGGGGCTGACGGATCGGGGCTGACAGAGCGAAACTGACTGACTTTGGCCTTTCGCGTGAAAGTTCAGTAATTGCCCCGGGTTGCCACCAATCATTGACGCCTGCGCTTTTCGCGCCACATCATGTTGCGGTCCGGTTGCGTTGCCTGCCGTTTTCCTCTATGTCTCGAATCCCGTGATGCTGCGATTCCGACCCAGTCGAATCGCGCGGCACATTCCGGCTTCTGGCCGCAATCTCACGGGGGCACCACCGCATGGCACGCTATGTTTTCATCACGGGCGGGGTGGTTTCTTCGTTGGGCAAGGGGCTGGCTTCGGCCGCTCTTGGAGCGCTGTTGCAGGCGCGCGGCTTTTCGGTGCGGTTGCGCAAGCTGGACCCCTATCTGAACGTCGATCCCGGCACGATGAGCCCTTTCGAGCATGGCGAGGTGTTCGTGACCGATGACGGTGCCGAAACCGATCTGGACCTCGGGCATTACGAACGCTTTACCGGGGTGGCGGCGCGCAGGACGGACAGCATCAGTTCGGGGCGGGTCTATTCCAACGTGCTGGAGAAAGAGCGGCGGGGAGATTACCTCGGCAAGACCATCCAGGTCATTCCGCACGTGACTAACGAGATCAAGGATTTCCTCAAGATCGGCGACGGCGAGGTTGATTTCATGCTGTGTGAAATCGGCGGCACGGTTGGCGATATCGAGGGACTGCCGTTCTTTGAAGCCATCCGCCAGTTTTCGCAGGACCGGCCGCGCGGGCAGTGCATTTTCATGCATCTGACGCTGTTGCCTTACATCACCGCGTCGGGCGAGCTGAAGACCAAGCCGACGCAGCATTCGGTCAAGGAACTGCGCTCGATCGGCATTGCGCCGGATGTGCTGCTGCTGCGGAGCGAACATCCGATCCCGGACAAGGAGCGCGAGAAGATCGCGCTGTTCTGCAACGTGCGCAAGGAAGCGGTGATTGCCGCGCCGGATCTGGCCACCATCTATGACGCGCCGCTGGCCTATCACCGCGAGGGGCTGGATCAGGCGGTGCTGGATGCGTTCGGGATCAGCCCGGCACCGCGCCCCAATCTGGACCGCTGGCGCGACGTGATGGACCGGCTGACCCATGCCGAGGGCGAGGTGCGGGTCGGTATCGTGGGAAAATACACCCAGCTGGAAGATGCCTACAAATCCATCGTCGAGGCGCTGACCCACGGCGGCATGGCCAACCGGGTGCGGGTCAAGGCGGAATGGCTCGACGCCGAGATTTTCGAGCGCGAGGACCCGGCGCCCTGGCTGGAAGGGCTGCACGCCATTCTGGTGCCCGGCGGCTTTGGCGAGCGCGGCACCGAGGGCATGATCAAGGCGGCGGAATATGCGCGGGAAAACCGCATTCCTTACCTAGGGATTTGTCTGGGCATGCAGATGGCGGTGATCGAGGCGGCGCGCAATCTGGCGCATCTGCCGACCGCAGGGTCGGAGGAGTTCGATGTCGAGGCCAGGCGGGTCGGCGGGGCCAAGCGCTTTACCCCGGTGGTTTATCATCTGAAGGAATGGGTGCAGGGCAACCACAAGGTCGAGCGCAAGCAGGGCGACGACAAGGGCGGCACCATGCGGCTGGGGTCCTACACCGCCAATCTAGCGGCCGGTTCGCATGTGGCCGGGATTTACGGCAGCACGGTGATCGAGGAACGGCACCGGCACCGCTATGAGGTCGATATCGCCTACCGCGACAAGCTGGAGGGCTGCGGGCTGATCTTTTCCGGGATGTCGCCAGACGGGCGGCTGCCCGAGATCGTCGAGAACCGCGATCATCCGTGGTTCATCGGGGTGCAGTTTCATCCGGAGCTGAAATCGAAGCCGTTCGCGCCGCATCCGCTGTTCCGGGATTTTGTAAGGGCGGCGGTGGAGGTATCGCGGCTGGTTTGAAGGGGGCGTCCAGATCTGGACGGTTGGTCAAGGCATTGATATTGCAGGTGTTTGGTTTTTCCGGTAACGGAACTTTAACCGATTGCGGCGGTGAAGGTGCAGAATGACGGGCGTACCGGCGCAGAAGGTGGTGGGTTTCACCCACCCTACTTGCTGAGGCGCTTGACCCCGTCATTCGAGCAGAACTGGCCTTTTACGATGCGCTGCCAAAGTGGGCAGTTTAGCCAGTCACGCCCTCGCGAATCCAATTATGGCAGATTCCGCAGAAGTATTTGAAACGAGATTTGGGACTATCTGGCCCGCGAGAATAGGCAATCTCGGCAGCGCGCATGACGTCGTGATAGCCGAGTTGTTCGATAAAACGCTGTACGCTGTACCAGTCAGCGTCGGAAAGGCTTTCAGAGGGATCGACCACGTCGAGGATTTTTAGCGCTTCGGATTCGATTCTGTCCTTTCGACTCTTCATCAATTTTTGGTAGCCGAGCAATTGATCTTCGCGCTCAGCAAGGAGGATCGCCCGATCCTCAACGGCTTGCGGAACAGCGGAAAGCAACACGCTTGACTTGCCGAGATTGCAGTCAGCGCAAGAAGTGATGAGGTTGCTCTCATCATTCTTGCCGCCATTCGCAACTGCTAGAACATGGTCAATATGCAACAGCACCTTTGGTGGTGTTCCACCGCAGTATTGGCATTTGAAACTATCGCGCTTGAAGACCTCGAAGCGCACACGCTTCGAGACTGCTTTCCGTTCAACCATCGACGACCTGCTGCAATCTGAGCCATCAGTATGAAGCGAAACAAGAAGAACGCAAGGTGAAGAATACTCGTGACTATGTTGCGTCGTTCCCCGGCAGGAGTCCGAGATACTGGACTGCAACGTCGTCGTTGAAGCGCCGGGCCATCGCAAGGCCGACCGTTCGCAGGTTGGCCTGCGTGACGATTGCTTGCGCGCTATTTTGTCCTTCGCACTCTCGGCGCTGTAGTGAGGACCGGAAAACCCGCACCGGAAAAGGTGATAGAACCTCGTCGTGTCGGTCAGCAAGCGTAGGGTGGGGTTCACCCCACCAAACGGCGTTTACGCTTGATGTGATGTCAGACGGTGGGATGAATCCCACCCTACGCTTGCTGAAGACCCAAGGAAACCCAAGTGACCATGG
>JANNRR010000149.1:0-17099 GCA_031401675.1 Paracoccaceae bacterium | reverse complement strand
GTTTTCTGCAAGGGCTGGTCAGCAATGATGTCGGCAAGCTGGATCACGGTCTGGTCTATGCCGCCCTGTTGACCCCCCAGGGCAAGTACCTTGCCGATTTCTTTCTGGTGCCGCAGGGCGATTGCGTCCTGCTGGATCTTGACGCGAGCCTTGCCGAGGCGACGGTCCGGCGGCTCGCGCTTTACAAGCTCCGCGCTGCCGTGACGATTGCGCCAAGCCCGCTGCAGGTGCAGCGCGGCCTTGGCCCGACCCCGCCCGGTGCCTTTGCCGACCCGCGCCATGGGTCGCTGGGCTGGCGGTTCTATTCCGAAACCCCCGGCGGCGATCCGGCGATCGACTGGGATGCGCTGCGCGTCGCCGCCTGCATCCCCGAAACCGGCACCGAACTGGTCTCCGATGACAGCTATATTCTGGAGGCAGGGTTCGAACGGCTGAACGGTGTCGATTTCCGCAAGGGATGCTATGTCGGGCAGGAAGTGACCGCCCGGATGAAACACAAGACCGAATTGCGCTAGGTCTTCGTGTCCGTCGGCATCGACGGCGATGCCGCGCCCGGAACCGAAATCACCGCTGGCGGCAAACCCGCCGGGGTGCTCCACACCCGCTCTGGCAACCAGGCCATCGCCTATCTTCGCCTTGACCGGGCCGAGCCAGCAATGCAGGCCGGCGCGGCGCGGATCTTCTGGACGCCTGCTGCAAGCTCCTGACACAATGCTGTCAGCAGGGCTGTGCCATACCTGCCGCGCGACACACATCCAAAGGATCAAGCCGATGCAAGCACTGCCAACCCACGCCGTGATCTGGGTCGAGATTCCGGTGACCGACATGACCCGCTCGATGGCCTTTTATCACACCCTGACCGGGCAGGCCCTGACGCTGGATGAAACCGGCCCCAATCCGGTTGCGATGTTTGCCGTGGCCGACATGCAGACCGGGGTCTCGGGCCACATCTATCCGGGCAAGCCCGCTGCCGATGGCCAGGGACCGACCATCCACCTGATGATCCCCGACACGGTCGAAGCCGCCGCCGCCCGTTGCACCGAAGCCGGTGGCACCGTGATGGGCCCGGTGATCGAGATTGCGCCGGGCCGGTTCCAGTATGCCCAGGACATCGACGGCAATTCCATCGGCCTGTTCGAACCCAAACGCTAGGATGCGCCGGGCCGACCGACTGTTCCGCATTGTCCAGCTGTTGCGCGGCGGCCGGCTGGTCACCGCGCACAAGCTGGCGGAAAAGCTGGAGGTGTCGGACCGCACCATCTACCGCGACATCGCGGACCTGATCGGCTCCGGCGTGCCCATCGAGGGCGAAGCCGGAGTCGGCTATGTGATGCGCGCGGGTTACGAGATGCCGCCGCTGATGTTCACCCGAGACGAGGCCGCAGCCCTGGTGGCCGGGGCGCGGCTCTTGCAGGCCTGGGGCGGGACGCGGATGGGGGCTGCGGCCGAAGAAGCGCTGATCAAGATCGACGCTGTCCTGCCCCCTGCCGCCCGCGCCAACGCGCGCAGCAGCCACATTCACGCCAACGCGGTCGCCACGATGACCCCGCAGGCCCGCGATCTGATCGACCGTATCGAAGCGGCCACCGAAAGCCACCGATGCCTGTCGCTGCTTTATGCCGATGCCGCCGGCGTCCTGAGCACGCGCGAGGTCCGCCCGCTGGGCCTGTGGTATTGGGGCCAGGTCTGGACGGTGGTCGCCTGGTGCGAATTGCGCAATGATTTTCGGATGTTTCGGCTCGACCGGATCCGCAAGATGACGCTTTCGGCCCCGTTCCGCCCCGAACGCGGCAAAGATCTGGCTGCATTTCGCACCGCCATGGCCTGCCGCGATGCACCGTCCGGCCCGCGCGATGCCCCGCCGGATCTTGACATCCACGCAAACTCCGTTCCCGGGTCTGGTTCAGAGGCTTGAGCCTTCGTCCGTATCCGTGCGCCTCACCTGCTCTAGCCGGCTTTCTGCCACCAGATGCGCCGGCTCCAGTCCATGCTTGCGCATCAGTCCGGCCGAGGCAGTGTTGAACAGCCAATACGACACCGCCCACTGCGCCATTCCCCGCGCCACGAACCAGTCGCGCGCGGCCATTACCAGTGCCGAACCGATGCCTTGCCGACGATGCTCCGGATCGACCGCGATATGGTGGATGAAGCCGCGCAGGCGTGCGCAGTTGAAGGCCGAGCGCGGAATATCCTGCGCCTCCACCATGATATAGCCGACCGCCTGCCCCGCCTCGGTTTCAGCGATCAGAATCCGGACGTTTTCGCGGCCCAGCATTTCACAGAAAAAGGCGCGGGTTTCAGCGGGGTCGGGGTCGGCGCGAAAATTGAGCGGTCGCGCGGCAGAATGGATCGCTTGCACCATGAAATGCAGCGGCAAAAGTCGATCAACCTCGTCGGGTGAAATCGCGCGGATCACCTCAGGTCCTCCGGGTTGACCCGCGGGCCGGGATCTGCCCCGCCCCGGATTTCAGGGCTTGCGATCCCAGATCGGTCAGGCCCGTTCGGAATATTCCATCAGTTCGGTGTTCACGATGATCAATTCCTCCGGCCCGACAAACGGTGGCACCATGATTCGCACTCCGTTGTCGAGGATCGCCGGCTTGAAGGAATTCGCGGCGGTCTGACCTTTCTGCACCGGCTCGGTGTCGACGATCCGGCAGGTCACCTTTTGCGGTATCGTCACTGCCAGTGCCTCGTCGCCGAAATAGTTCACCGCCGCCGTCATCCCGTCCTGCAGGAACGGCCGCCGATCCCCCAGAAGCTCGGCCGACAATTCGATCTGCTCATAGGTTTCGTTGTCCATGAACACCAGCATCCCGTCATTCTCGTACAGGAACTGCTGATCTTTCCGCTCCAGTTCGACCCGTTCAACCTTGTCTTCCGACCGGAACCGCTCGTTCAGTTTGCGCCCGTCGCGCAAATTCTTCAGTTCGACCTGCGCAAATGCCCCGCCCTTGCCGGGCTTTACATGGCTGACTTTCACAGCGGCCCACAGGCCCCCGTCATGCTCCAGCGTGTAGCCGGGCTTGATTTCATTGCCGTTGATCTTGGGCATCGGGCAAAACCTTGTCAAAAGGTTGAATTGAATAGGGCGGCAGCTATATATCGGCTGTCAACCGCTGGCAAGACGACTAGATGCAGTGGTAAGGGTTGCATTGCCATGCATTCTGCGCATAGGTGGTATGCAATGTGGGGCGTACCGAATCGATGGCGAACCAGCCTAGACAGGCAGACGCCAAAAAATGCAAGAGCAAGAATAAAAGGACGGCACATGGTCGATTTTGTGGACGGAACGGCATTCAACCACGAACAGGGGCAGCGTTCGCGCAAGCTTTTTGCTGCCGTGGTGCTTGCGGCCCTTGACGATGCAATTGCCGATGACAAGAAATACGGCAATGGCCCCGAACAGATCGCACGCTGGGCCCGTTCGCGTGACGGGCGAGAGGTTCTGTCTTGTGCCGGAATCGATCCGAACGAGCGTGTGGTCAAGGGGCTGATGGAATTCGTCGGCAAGGGCGTCCGTACCTCGGTTGCCCTGTCACGCGAAGAAAGCGAACGCCGCCACGCTATGGAAGAAGCCGAGGCTGCGTAGTACCGCACGCCAGCCCGCTTGAAAACGCGCCCTCCCGGGCGATTTTTCTTATCACGGACCAGCACCGCGAAACATCAGCGCGAACATGATGCCGGGCGCCGCCTCCAATGCCGCCGCCAGCAGGATCAGGCCGCGCGCCGTCCAGCTTTTGAACCGCCGCCACAGCAGCACGCACAGCGCCAGCGACACCACAATCTCGACGGGGCCGATGATCCCGCCATGGTGGTTGCGGTCCCAATAGCTGAACGGGCTGCGGAACACCCAGGTCGACACCGGCCACAACTGCATGCGCGCATCCTCATTGTGCAGCACGAAGTCGCATCCCAGATGCAGCAGTCCGGCCCCGGCAAAGGCCGTGATGACCGGATTGCGCAGGTTCAGGCCCAGCAAGAGCCCTGCCCCCCAGATCACAAAGCTGTTGTCGACGGCAAAGACCGCCTGCCATTCATCCGAGAAATAGTAGGTGCCGAACACCGTTTCAGGCGGCACCTCGCGAACGAACAGCGACCAGCCGACCATCAGGTACAGCGACATATCCGGCAACAACGCCCCGCAGATTGCCGCAAGTGTCACGTCGCGCCTGTCGGGCCGCGCAAATGCAGCTGCGCCAAAGATCAGATGTGCCGGCGTGTTCATGACCCGATTCCGTCGTCTAGAACCCGGCCTGTTCTGTTGCGGCAGATCGTGAAAGGCAGGCGGGCTGGAGCCTGTTTGTCGATGCCGGAATCGCCAGACCGGCTCCACGCTTTTGTCACCGGCATGTTAGGCGACACAACCGGTTTCCGCTTCTGGATGACACGATCTCGCAGACCCGGGATCAATCCACGCGGTGCAAATGGGGCATCGATCGCACGGCAACGCGACTATTCGAACTCCCGGCCCGCCATTGCGCGGTGGATCTCGGCGCGCACCAGTTTGCGGACGTTGCGGGTGATCCGCTCGCCCAATGCCCCCTGCAACTCCTGCCGGATGACCTCGATCACCAATTCACGCAGCGCTTCCTCGTCCATGATCGTCTCGGACGGGTCTTCAAACAGCACGTTCCGGGCAGCGACGCTCTCGGCCGCCGCAGTCGGTGTTGACGCGGAAGTTGCGCCGACCGCCGGTTGGTCCTCGTCAGGCGCAGCGTCGTCTTGTGCGTTCTGGCTCCCGGCGATCCCCAGATGCAGCCGACGCGGTCCGTTGATCGGGGCGGGTTCAGCCAAAGCCGCGCCCAGGAACAACGGCGACAGCCGCCGGGCAGCAATCGAAGGCATGGCGAATTGCGCCGCCGTCGACATTTCACTGCCGTCGGGCTCCCACTCCTCACCGCTTGCGGCGACGGCTGCCTCCAGTTCGGCAATCGTTTCTTCCAGAGAGGCCGGTTCGCTCGTCCGCTCGCCCCAGTCCTCATCCTCATGATCGGTCGGGCTCGCCCAGGGACGCCCCGATTCCGTCGCCTGTCTGGCATCGGCGTCGACCTCCGAACCGACATCGGTCCGGATCGAACCCTCGTCGCCTCCGGTCGCAGCGTCTCTTGCGTCATCTGAAATGTCGTCGGCCCCATCAGGGATTGGTCCGGGGGATGATTCCTGCAGGTAGGTGTCCGCGGCCCGAACCGCCTGCCCGGCATCGCCGCCCCGGTCCCAATCCCGCGTCGACTCGGCAAAGGCAAGTGCAGCACCAGCGTCGTCAGCAGTGCCATCGCTGTGCGAATCTTCAAAGGCCTGACGTGCCTCCGGCGAACCCGCCTCCGTCAGGCTTCCAGCCACCAGGACCTTGTCAGTCGGGCCTTCGTCAGTTTGGTCTATGTCAGAATGGCCCAAGCCGCTCGGGCTTTCGTCAGTCGGGCTTTCGTAAGTCGGGCTTTCGTAAGTCAGGGGTTCTTCCGTCGGGGCTTCATAGGCCGGCCCCGCTTCTGACGAGTTTTCGTAAGTCAGGCTGTCGTCAGTCGCGTTTTCGTCGAGCGATGAGTCGTCAGCCACACGGTAGGCCGGGGTCAGCACCAGCTTGCCAACCGGAACCACCACCTCGGCTGGTGCCTCGGGGGATTCGGGCCGCGCCTGGGGCCGCAGATCCGCCGATACCAGCCGACGGATGGACGACAGCACGTCCTCTATTTCCATGTTTGTCATAGGGTCAGGCATCCGCTGCACCACTTCTCAATTCCGTACACAGTAGACCCGGATGCCGAGCGACACAACCGGTTGTGGCTGGCTCAGTTCTTGCCAAGGCTGCGCAGGACCTTGTCAAGCTTCGCGCCCTGTGTGCTGAAAACGGGCGCTGTCTTGACCACGTTATAGTAGGCCGCTGGATCATAGGTCGGAATCCCAAGCTTCAGATGGTCGACAGTCAACAGACCCATAGACGCCAAAAGCGAATAAACTGCTACGTACTGGGTATTTTCCGCGACAATCCGATTGACCTCTGCGTCCAGCAGTTCCTGCTCGGCATCCAGCACGTCAAGTGTCGTGCGTGCCCCCAGTGTCGCCTCTTCGCGCACACCTTCATAGGCGATGCGCGCTGCGGTGATCTGCCGGTCACTGGCGTTGACCTGCGCCCGCGATACGGCCAGCTGCGCCCAGGCGGTCCCGACATCCTCCAGCACGTTGACCGTCGTCTGATGCAGTGCCGCCCGTTGCGCTTCGGCATTGGCCCGGGCCTTGCGCGAAACCGCCACCAGTTGCCCACCCTGGAACAGCGACTGGCGATAGGTCAGCGTCGCCGCCTCGTCAAAATTCTGGTCGTCGTCCCACTCCAGCTGAACCCCTGCCGTGACCGTCGGGCCGCGCGCAGCCTCGGCACGCGCGATGTTCAGATCGGCAACCGTCACCTGGCGCTGCGCCTGCCGGATCGCCGGATGCGTCCGCTGGGCAATGCCCCGGGCCTCCTCGACCGAACGGGCCGTGGCCGGACTGGCAGGCGGTGCGGCCAGATTGCCAGGATAGGCTCCGGTTGCCGCGTTGTAAGCCTCGCGCGCGACAGCCAGATCGCCCTCGGCTGCCGCCAGATTGCTCCGCGCCGCTGCCAGCCGGGCCTCGGCCAGCGCCACGTCGGTGCGCGTCACCTCGCCCACTTCGAACCGGTCCCGTGCCGCCCGCAACTCCTGCTCGATGACCCGGACGTTGCGCTGGCGCAACACCACAAACTCGATCCGGCTGCGCACGTTCAAATAGGCCGAAACTGCCGACAACAACACCTGCTGTTCGACCCCGACCAAGGCTTCGCGCGTCGCCAGAACCGTCTCCTTGGCGGCCTCGATTGCCAGCCGCGTCCGCCCGTAATCGTATAGCGTCAGCTCGCCCGACACCCGCATGACCCCGTTCAGATCCTCGCCAAAGGTGGCATTGGTCAGCGATGCCTGCGCCAGAAACTCAAAGACCGGCCGCAACCCGGACACTTCGATCGCCACATCCTCATCTGCGGCCCGCAGCACGGCGCGGTTCTGTTCCAGCAGGTTTGAATTCTTGTATGCCGCTATCAGCGCATCGGTCAGCGACTCCGCCCGTGCGCCCGTGGAAAATGCCGTCAGGAACGCGGCAGCCAGTATTGCCAACATCGGATTCAAACTGCGGTGCATCATCTGCCAAGCTTTCTGTTCGGTCGCTCTGTCAGCGCACCACGCCCATTTCACAGCACGAAGTCCCAGCCAGAAGTTCCGGCCAGAAGTTCCGGCACGAAGTCAAAGCACGAAATCGCGCGCCCGGGCAAACCCGGACAGAACCGGGGCGCCGGCATTGAATGCAAACCGCCAGCTGACCGATGTGCCGGTCTTGTAGCCGATCCGGCAGACACCCAGCGCACCTTCCATGAACAGGCACCCGATCCGCCCGCCATCCTTCAGCTGCGCCAGAACCGCGTCCGGCACAACCTCGGCGGCACCTTGTACCACGATGACATCATAGGGCCCGTGCCGCGCCGCGCCGCCAGCCAAGGGGCCCGCCACCACCACAGCATTGTCGGCACCCTGCGCCGCAAGCCGCGCCTGTGCCTCGCTGGCGATGGCGTCCAGCTCCTCGACCCCCACAACCGCCTCGGCCAATCGGCCAATCACCGCAGTGGAATATCCGTAGCCCGCGCCGATATCCAATACCAGTTCCGTCGGCTGAATATCCAGCGCGTCCAGCATCTTGGCCAACGTTCGCGGCTCCAGCATCACTCGCCCCGGCGCCAGGTCAAGGTTCGCGCCGACATAGGCGGTCTCGCGCTGCGTTGCAGCCACGAACGCCTCCCGCGGAATGTCCAGCATGGCCCGGATGATCGGAAACTTCGTCACGTCCGACGGCCTGACCTGGGTATCAACCATCACGACGCGGCGGTCGGCATATTCCGTCATGGACTGAACTCTACGGTTTAGGTGCGATTCAAGCTTTTCTGCCATAGAAACCCCAAAGGAGCAACAGAGCCAGCCCCGCAGAACCGCTTGCACCGCAATATGACATGATATAGGTCGACGCGGCAGGATGGCGAGTTGGCGGAGTGGTTACGCACCGGATTGCAAATCCGTGAATGCCGGTTCGATTCCGGCACTCGCCTCCAGCACTTTCAAAGACTTAGCTTCGTGTCTGCTCATAGTGGTATCACCTTGGGTATCAGGTTCGTGTTCCGTGCCTGTTCTGTTCATCTGCGCTTCGCGGCGGCCTGTCGGGCGCGCATCTGCTGGCGCGCCTCACCCGCGTACTTCCGGATCATGGCCTTGGTCGTATGCCCGCTGAAGCTGGCGATCTCGTCGTCGTCGCAGCCATCCCAGGCCAGTTCCATGACGCCGCGATAGCGCAGCGCGTGTTGATCGAAAGCCATCAGCCCCAGCCGTTTGCGTTCCCGGATCATCACCGCCGCCATGGCCCGATAGGTCATCGGCCCGCCAGTGGTGCTTGTCAGGATGTGGCGCTGCGGCAATGGGGTGAAGCCGAGCGATGCCTTGGCACTGTCCAGCGCTTCGCGTAGCGCGGTGGTGCAGGGCAGCAGCAGCGGCACATCGGTCTTGTTCTGGCGAAGGTGCAGGTTGTGCCCGTCATAGTCGCCCCAAGTGAAGCCTACCCAATCTCCCGGGCGTTGCACACTGCCCACCCCGATTTCAAAGATCAGGCGCGGCAGGGGTTCGGCCTCGTTGCGCGTCTTTGCCACTGCCCAATCCGGCCAGGGCAGATGCGGCTTTCGCTTTGCTTTGGGCATCGGCATGTAGTCGATACCAAGGGCCGGATTGTCCTGCCGCCACCCCTGCCGGATCGCCAGTTTGGACAGCATGGAAATCGCCGTCGGGATGTAATTGGCAAACCGTACCCGATGGCTGTTGGCGTCCATCGCCTTGTAAATGTCGTGCTGCGTCAAGCGCGACACGTCGGTCTTGCCGATCTTCTGCACCAGGTAACTGAACACTGGTTCAAGGTCTTGGCGGTAGCGGGTGGACTTTGATGACCAATCGTCCGACTTGCGTTTCAGGTCGATCAAGGCAGTCCATGAACGCTTGCCCTCGGCCCGCTTGCCGGTCATGATTTCCCAATACTGCGTGTCGAAATCCGCCGTGCCTTCAGGCGCGAGCATCCGCACAAGCTGCTTTCCGCGCCGGAAGTAGACCCGCCCGCTCGGGTGCGTCCAAAGGTATTTCTTTCGCTTCACCATTGAACGCCCCCTAGTCCATCCGCCGCTTCGCCCCGGATAATCTTGCCCAATTCCTCCACATCCCACCGGGCAAAGCCGCCCACATCCTTCGGTCGCGGCAGGTGCCCTTGATCGACCAGCGCACGAAACTCGGCGGGCTTCATATCCAGAAGCCTCGCCGCGTTGGTTTCGCCGGCAAACATGGGGGCAAGGGATGCCATCAGACACGCTCCACAACCGAGTAATCCTCAGCCTCGGGCAGTCCCAACTCTAACGCGCGGTCCCGAACAAAGTTCGCGGCGTTGCTTGCATTAACCATGAACACGCGGATGACTGAAAATCGCCCGCGATAGCTGCCGTTCTCAGCAACAGGACGTTGGCGTTTCTCGTTCATCCAGGCTGCGAATTGCTCAATCTCCCCGAAATACCACTCCGGCCACCGGAACCGTTCACCGTCCGAATCCTTGTCCTCAAAAACAACGACACCCACCCACCAATCCAGCGGCTCCAGTTGATTCAGAGGGTGTCGAGGGAACATCTCTAATGCTTTTGTCACAACGCCGGCCGCATAGCTCGGACTCAAGCCGACGATCTGCGTTTCGTCGTTGGCTTCGCCCCCGACCAGGTCAAGCAACAGCCTCAGTCGAAAGGCGTCAGCAAGCGTGTAAGCGTTGCCGCGAGGTGAACCGTCTTCCGCAGTAGAGAATTGCCCCCGAGACTCCAGCACCTTGTAGCGCGGGGCGTCCGCACCTGCGCAGAACAGGAAGGGTGCACGTTTCATGGAAGGACTCCATAAGGTATCAGTTGCGGCCTTTTTCGGTTAATTCCGGTAGGGTGTCAAGTGATACTTTCGCGGTCAGTCTCTGGCTACGGACTCACTCGCCGCGTGAGCCTGTCATTCACAGCGAAAAACCCCCGTCGCCCGTCCCGTCGATCAGCGCTGCCGCAGCGGCCAACATGGCAGGTTGCGTCTCGAATGCCTCAAGGTTGGTCTACAACCTGAGCTTCACCGCGAAGTCCAGCGGGCCCGCCACTGGCGCGGCCAGGATCAGCCCTTCCAGCCGTTCCAGGTCGTTGTAGGTCGCGTCCGCAACCGGGCCGGGCGACAGGGTGTTCAGCAGCGTCTGCAGCGCTCGCCACCCGCGTCGTCCGCCACGCCCGCGCCATCACCTTCCAATTAGCCGAGGTCGCCGTCACCGGCGCCATGGTCCGGGCCATCCTTGCCGCCATCCGTCGATTGCGGGCGCCGCCGTCATGTGCATGACGCTGAAACTGCCCGTGAGCGAACAAAAGCGGCAAGACAGGTTTGTCCGGCGCGCTGAAAAACGTGTTTGTCCGACCAAGCTGACACAGCGTCGCGGCCCGATCCACCCACATTCGAGCGTTCCGTCGAGCGCCGACGAGGCTTGGAGACCAAAACACTTGATCCGCAGGCAAAATCAGGCGAACTTGCCATCAAACGGCAGGCCACTTGGGGAAAGTCGGCTAACCTATCTCGCAGGGGTTCAAAGATGCTCACCAGCGTCGATTCGAACGACCAACGCGCTGTGCGCAACAAGGACAACGTCGTCGCCTTCTACGACCTGATGCTGAATCAGCATTCAGAAGCCTTGAGGGCTACTCAAAACGCTAACTGACCATCAGGAACACACTTCGGAGGAGCGTACCATGCGATTTATCACTCCGGCTTTTCTGGCCCTTATCGGCCTGGCCTCGGTTGCTACGGCGCAGGAAATCTCCGCCGAAGACCCGGCACTCAGCATCGAAGAGATGCAGGCGACGCTGATCGGAAACTCTTGGGCCTTCACACAGGACGGCGCGCAGTTCAGGGAATACTTCGACCCCAACGGTGAACTGCGCGGCGATGGTGCGGATGGAAAATACACCGCGCATTGGAAGTACCGCGACGAGGATGACCTGTTCTGCTGGGACAATGGCGAGATCGGGATGGACCCCATGACGGACGGTTGCGCGCAGTTCGTCAAAAAGGGCGAGACGCTTGCAGTTCGCCGTCTGGACGGGGAGATCTCTGCTGTGGGCGTGCTGACGCAGGGCAATGCGTTCGGGCTGTAGCGCCGGGGTGCAGCGGGGCTGACGGCCGATCAATGTCGGTTGACCGCAGCAGATCAGTTTGGTCGGACCGCGATAAACAGGGCGTCAAAGCACAAGCCCCACCTTCCGCCCCTCGTGAAACGCGTAAGGTGCCGCCTATTCAACAGGCGCGCAAATCGATCCGCTATTCGCTTGTTGACGTAAGGGTAAATGAGGTTCACTTTCCCACTTTGTGCCAGCAGCAGTTGGCATCAACTCGGGGGAGGAACTCATGGTATTTGTCAATCGCAGGTCTGCCCTTTCGCTTGGTTCCGTCGGACTGGTGGCCGCTACTGCAGTCCCGCTGCTTGGCCTCGCCAAACCTGCGGCTGCAGAGATTCCGACATATAGCGCGACCGATGGAGCCGAAATGAGCCCCGGTGTCCGGTGGGTTGACATTGGAGAGGTGGAATCGCAGATCGCAGCCTACAAGATGGTCAAGATCGGGGACGCGATCTATGAGCCCGGTGCAATCGATCCTGCGGATCAGCCTCTGATGGACATGGACATGTTCTGCTATATCTTGCAGAGCGACTTCGAAATCCATAAGGCGGGAATCCCGGCCTACACGGTAAAGGCTGGCGGCTGCTACACCTGCGGAAAGGGCAAAAGCGACCAAGGCCAGAACATCGGCACTGGAATCGGCATCATGCGGGTTGCCATGTTCGTGTCTGCCTGATTTCGTCCCTAATATTAACTCGGAGCACCTGATCAGCACGCGGAACCCGGACAAGGGCTTGAATGTTCCGTTGCCTGGGACATCGGGGCTATTGCGGCAGGCGGGCGGCATCATCCGCCCGCCTGCAGGTTATCGGGCTTCTGTCTCACACGCCCGGATTTTTATACCAGGACAGGGACTCGGTAAAAGCAGCCCCTATGGACCAGATCAGCCGGAACTCACTGCCCAGCACATTCCAGCCGTCGCGGACCTGAATTTGGGGCATGCGGTGCCCGTCCAGGTAGCAGTACGAAAGGCCGTCGGTCAGCGAGGGATCGGCCAGCAGATACCAGGCGTTGGCGTTGGCCAGACCCGGCTCCACGATAAGCTGGAGGTTATTGGCGAACGGATTCGATTCTGACCACTTATTGGCAGTAATCTGCGCCAAGGATTGCTGGCCCGCTAATTCCTGTTCCGGCGGGACTAGCAGGGCGTAGGGCTCGAACGCAATATTGTTGCCCCGCGAGTCCTTTTGCCGCCGCATGGCTACCCTGGCTGCCCCAAGTGTCGTCGGGCTGGGCGGAGCCCCAGCCGCAGCCAGGTTGCCCCTCGTGCTGTGAAACAGCGTGGTTCCGTCGCGCATGGTCTGCCCGGCTTCTGCATTGGCGATCAGCGGCGCGATCAGAACTTGCCTGAATCGCGACACGGCACCCTCAACCATCGCCTTCGCAATCCCCGCGAACACGCCCGTCGCCGTCGAGTCGTTCTTGATCGCCTCGTAGGTGTTCCATCCCGGATGATCACATAGACCCTCGGCGCTCTGCGTTTTTCATGGCAAGATCGGTTCTTAGGGACATTCGGAGCGAGGTGCGGGCATGTTGATCCATCTTCACAAGCAAGCGACGACGACACCGAAGGTGCGGGCTGCGATCCAGGCCAGCGCGGAGCCTGCGACGGTGCTGGCGGAGCGGTTCGGGACGACCGAGCAGACCGTCTACAAATGGAAGCATCGCGACAGCGTGCATGACCGCAGCCACACGCCGCACCGGCTGCAAACGACCCTGACCCCGGCGCAGGAGGCGGTCGCGGTGGTGCTGCGCAAGACGCTGCTGGTGTCGATCGACGACCTGCTTGCAGTGGTCAGGGAGTTCCTGAACCCGGATGTGTCGCGCTCGGGCCTCGACCGGTGTTTGCGGCGTCATGGGGTGGGTAATCTGCGTGACCTTCAGGCGAAAGACCCCCAACCGAAGCACAAGGCGTTCAAGGCTTATGAGCCCGGCTATCTGCATGTTGATGTGAAGTATCTGCCTCAAATGGCTGACGAAACCTCGCGCCGATACCTTTTCGTGGCCATCGACCGGGCAACCCGCTGGGTGTTTATCCGGGTCTTCAAATCCAAGACTGCCGCCAATGCCCGCCGATTTCTGCGCGATCTGGAACGCGCCTGCCCGATGCGCATCCGCACCATACTCACCGACAATGGCAAGGAATTCACCGACCGCCTATTCGGCCTGCGCAAGCGCGGTGCCACCGGCAACCACGAATTCGACCTTCTTTGCACCGACCTCGGCATCGAACACCGCCTCGCCCCGCCGCAGCACCCCCAGACAAACGGCATGGTCGAGCGCTTCAACGGCCGCATCGAGGAGGTGCTGCAGTCACACCATTTTCATTCGGGCGAGGAACTGGAAACCACGCTGCACCGCTATGTCCTGCTCTACAACCAGCAACTTCCCCAGTCAGCCCTGGGCAGCAAAACGCCCTTGCAGGCGATGAAGGACTGGCACAAACTCAAACCCGAGTTGTTCAGAAAACAGCCCTATCACCTTAAGGGATGTGACACGTAGGTAATGTTGAATATGCTGGCGTACGCATCAGGTTTTGCAGCTTTTTCGCCCCGTTCGTCCAGGGTCACGCCCTTGATCTCGTCGCCCTCCCCGGCCTTCTGCGGCACACCCGACCCGGACAGGCCAAAACTGTATCGGTCTCGGAAGTCGTCAACGTCCACCGGGCTGCCGGCCCCTGCGATGGCAGGCTCGGCCCGCATGTAGGCTTTCGAGACCAGCGCATTCAGGCCATACGCCGCGATGCCAGAAAAGTCGCCGTCGGTATGGAAGGACCGCTGCGACCCGCCGCTTTTCATCCAGCTGTTGCCCGACTGGCGACGGGCATATCCGGCCATCTGGTCGATGGTCATGCCCCGCCCCGCGAACTCCCGGCCGACCGTCAGCTCATAGGGCATTCCGGCCCGGACCGCGACCTTGTGCGCGAACGCATCGCCGAGCTTTTCCATCAGACCAGGCCCCTGCTCAAAAGTATGGCCGACCAAGGGCTGATCGCGGCTGATGATGCGGCCCGCGCGGCGCTCGCGCTCCACATCAACAGCGATGATTTCCGCTTTGGCAGCCACCAAGCCGATATCGCGGGCGATCAACTCTGCCACGAAGCCGGGGTCGATAGCATTTTCTCGCCCGAACTCCATGATCGCGTGAATTTCCGAGGCGCGGGTCGCGTTGCCGGCATCGGTCGGATTGCTGGCATCGGTCGGATTGCCGGTGCCTTCGGTGAGATCGTTCAGCATCTTTTTAGCTCCTTGTGAAAAGTCGCGCCGGACCACGGCGCATTCGTTTGGCTCTGCGGCGGGCCCCTGCGCCCCACGCACCTGCGCCCCCGGGTCAGCCCCGATTGCGACAACTGATATCTCGAGCGGCTCCCAATCGGTCGCGCGGTACAGCGGGCGTTGCCCGTCGCGCTTCTCGACCTCGAACGTGTGGACGCGGTAGCCCACCGACACATTGCGGATGATGCCCGCCACGATATCCTGCCAGACCGGCTCGACCTCCTGGCGTTCGCTGAATCGCACCGTCGCGACACCGCTGCCACGCTCGATTCGGGCGGACCCATCCACGACAACGCCAAGGACCGAGGCCAGACGGTAGCCATTGTGCGAATCGAGAACCGGAGCCCCGTTCTGCAACCGGTCCATCCGCACCGCGTTGCCACTGACCACCAGCTCCTCGTCGATCTCGCCGTCTGTCCATGACCAGCGGCGCACGACGGCCCCCGTGGTCCACACCACATCGACCGTCCTGGCCTCCGCATTCACGCTCGTTGCAGTGAAAGTCGCGGTCCTCACCTGCGGCGGTAGCGCCACCCGGTCGCGGCCGGCAATTCCTGACTGATGTTTCAATTCATCGCCCCCATGCTCGGGGCCACGGCCAGGACCGGCGGCAGCCCCTCGACATAGGCCACAGCCAGGCGCGACGTTTCCGCCGCAACAGCGCCGCCAAAGCTGGCAGCGATTTCCACCACCAGTTGGGCGTGCGCGACGGCCAGCGTCTCAGCCAGGCCGATGCCCTCGGTCGTCACGAGGCAGACGATCATCCGGTTGA
This sequence comes from Paracoccaceae bacterium, assembly GCA_031401675.1. Taxonomy (GTDB): domain Bacteria; phylum Pseudomonadota; class Alphaproteobacteria; order Rhodobacterales; family Rhodobacteraceae; genus JANNRR01. The sequence goes on along the minus strand of JANNRR010000149.1, from coordinate 1,786 downwards.
CTTCGCTCCGGATCAGCGTTTCTTGGTTCGGTTTCAGCACTTTGATTACTCCTTGAGGGTTGCCTGTGAATTTGCGCCGCGATCCCGGATTCTGAGCCGCGCAATGTCGGGGTTTTTTCCCACTCGCCGACTGACGGTGTTGATTTTGGGCGACAACGAGACCCGCAGGCTCAACCTGCCTGTTCCAGACGCACCCGGCATCAGGCGCGAAAAAGCTGCATTTACTGCATGTTTAGAATGGTTTAGGCTCTCGCCACGGTTAAGCCCCGTGCAACCATCGCGGCGCGAACTACCCTTGTGCACCTGCAGCATGGAAGGACCCCAAGGCCGCATATTTGCTGCACCTGCAGCATCACCGGGCACTCGCCAGTGCCTCTCCGAACCTGACCGGGAAGTGGCGCGGGAAGGCGGTGGTGGCTGCCGCCAACGCCACACCGTCGAAACTGTGACGGGCCGGGCAGCCATGATCGGGGTCAGGATATGGGTCATCTGTCTGTCCTTTCCGAGGGGTGAATCGAGCGCCTGTGCAGGTTTAGGAACAGCCTCTTTCAGAAGCCATTTTTGTTGTTGACTCATCACCGAAGATGTTCTGTTCCTGAGAGCCAGCACTTTCTGTTTGCTGCGGTTGAGAGCAGCAGTAACAGCTTTTATCCTGCCTGATTCTTCACGTCAGAATGGGTTAACCCGGAATTCGTCTTGGCAAATTGTACAACATTTGTATAAGATATTCCTGCTAGCTACGATTTGTTAACCCGTGACGGTCATCTATGAAGGTCGCTCATAAACAGTTTTCAGGTGTACCGTGTTTGCCTGAATCAGCAAATAGGTGTTTAACATTTCCTCCAATCCGCTTCGCTGGATTGATGTCTTTACAAAAGTGGATGTGGGTGCCGGGCTAAAATGACCGAATCACTTCGAGAAAGCTACGCGGGCGTGGTGTTTGGCGCTAACGGTGCGATCGGCCAGGCACTGATGCGCAGTTTTCAGGTCAATGCCTTGGGTCTGGCCCTGCTGCTGAAACACTTTGTGCCTTTGCTGGTGATGATGCGCTGGATCCCCGTTTATCCGCGCAACGTCTGTTGAGCGTAATCGACAAATTGGAACCGTCAGGTCGGGCAATTTTTGTGGATCACCAGGGTGAGACTATCCCTTGGTGAGCAGCTAGCAATGGTTCTGCATTCCAGGCGGGTGCCAATTCCACGGGTCGCCGTGATCGGTGCAGGCATCTCGGGGCTGATCAGCACCAGGACACTCCATGAACTTGGTTTAGGCGTGATGGTGTTCGAGAAAGGCCGGGGGCCTGGAGGAAGGACTGCAACCCGGCGAGCCGATCCGGGGCTCAGCTTTGATCATGGCGCCCAGTATTTCACCGCTCGGGACCACCATTTCGTCCAACGTGTCGAGGACTGGATCGATCAGGGAATCGTCGCAGAGTGGCCCGGACGGATCGTAACGATCGAAGGTGCAATGGTGCGGCCAAAGACTGATCAGCCCCATCGCTACGTTGGCGTACCTGGCATGAACGCCATTGCCCACCACCTTGGCGCTGGCCTGGGGGTCCGCCTGGAGACGAGAATCGTTCGGCTTCAGCGCGACCGGAAAAGCTGGCAAGTTACGGACGCTGCGGGACATATCCATGGGCCTTTCGACCACGTGATCGTGGCGCTCCCTGCTCCACAGGCGGCTGAATTGCTCCGCGACCATGCGGTTGCCGCCGAAGTGCGGGCCATTCCGATGACGCCCTGCTGGGCAGTGCTGGCCGCGTTCGAGGGGCGCATCGCGGCGG
>JANNRR010000148.1:0-1640 GCA_031401675.1 Paracoccaceae bacterium | reverse complement strand
AGGGCCCGTAGGCCAGCCGATAATCGATGTACTCGTTGTCGTCGATATCCGTGATGCGGGCGCCCTTGGCCGACTTCACGTAGATGGTCTTGTCCTCACCCCAAAAACGGAAATTCGAGGACACGACCATCTATGTGAAGTCGGCCAAGGGCGCCCGCGTCACGGATATCGACGACAACGAGTACATCGATTATCGGCTGGCCTACGGGCCCTGCATCCTGGGCTACGCAGATGCCCGTGTAGACGCTGCAGCCAGGGCAGGCATCGAGGTCGGGGGCGTCTTCGCCCTTTCCACCGAACGGGAGTACGCCGTCGCCGAGCGGATTGCCAGCATGGTTCCGGCGGCGGAACTCGTGCGTTTTTCGAACTCGGGCACCGAGGCCGTCATGGCAGCGCTCCGTGTCGCCCGCGCCTTCACCGGCAAGGATTCCTACGTCGTCATCGAGGGCGGTTACCACGGTGTCTTCGACGCCGCGCTTTGGACGACCGCAATCGAGGACTGGCACCCGGGCCATGGCGACCCGCAACTTGTCCCCTACGGCGCGGGCGTGCCGCATGTCCTGCGGGCCCTGATTCACGCGGTGCCAATGAACGACGCCGACCGCCTCGAAAGCGTGTTCAAGGCCTACGGCAGCCAGATCGCAGCCTTCCTGATCGAGCCGATCATGGGCAACTGCTGCTCGATCTCGGCCACACGCGAGTTCCTGCGTGACGCGGGCGCCCTTGGCCGACTTCACATAGATGGTCTTGTCCTCACCCCAGAAACGGAAATTCGAGGACACGCCGAGTGGCAGGCGCTTGATGGCCTTCTGGAACTGGGCATTCGATTTGGCGAGGCTTCGGGTCATGGCGGCTGGCCTCTGGGGGTCGTTTTGCGGCCGCCTAGGATCCCATAACAGGGGTCGCGGCGTCCATGTCCAGTGAATATGTGTTCATTCATTGGATTGGCCCGTGGAACCCGGTAATATGGCCCCTCGATGCCAGCCCAGCTTTCACATAAGTCTTTGAATCTAAAAGACTATTAGGTGAGCGCGAAACGCCAGCTCGCAATTGTGCCGAGGCGCCGCACTGCGCCCCCGGAAGAGCGCCGCGAGCAGCTGATTCAGGCGACGATCCGTTGCGTCGCCGACCGCGGACTCGTCGATACGACGATCGCGACGGTCGCGCAGGAAGCGGGCTTGAGCCAGGGCATCGTCAACCTGCATTTTCGCGGCAAGGAAGGGCTTCTGACCGAGACGCTCCGGTACCTCGCCGACGAATACCGCAATGCCTGCCAAGCGGCAGCCGCGGCTGCCGAGATCTCGCAGGTTGCGGGCCTTCTCGCCATGGTCGACCTCGACTTTCGGCGCACGATTTGTGCCCGGGATAAGCTTGCCGTCTGGTTCGCCTTCTGGGGAGAACGCAGGTTCCGGCCGACCTATCGCCGGATCTGCGCCGAACGGGACAGGTCCTACGACAATATGGTGCGAGTCATGTGCGCAAAACTCTGCGAGGGGGGCGACTACCCGGAGGTGGACCCGGCGCTCGTGGCTGACGGCCTTTCGGCGCTGACCGACGGCCTCTGGCTCGACCTGCTGGTGCGGCCCGACGCCATGAGCCGCGAACGGGCGAGGCGCATCTCTCTCGCGTATCTCGCAGAC
>JANNRR010000147.1:0-5381 GCA_031401675.1 Paracoccaceae bacterium | reverse complement strand
GTTCCCCCCGGGGGCAAATCTTTTCAATTGGCTAATTTGCCCCCCCCCAAACCCCCCCGCCTGGGAAACCCCCCCCGCCCCCCCCCCCCCCCGCCCGGGTCTGATGGTTCCTGATGCCCAGACACCGGCTGGTTCTTGCAGAGATTCACGGTCAACGAACGGCGTGGATCACACATCCTACCCGCCATCAGATCAGCGCAGCACCAAATCCACCCAGACCAGCCGATGCCGCGACGCCGCCGCCTCGCCAGCCCCCAGCAACGCCACCCCCGCCGCGTCCGGCGCAGGCCAGAATACCCCCGACCCGGTCACGGTGAAATGCACTGAGGGCAGGACATAGTCCACCCGCAGGTTGCCCGGCCCGGGCTTCACCGGATCATCGGGGTCCGGCCAGTCCGCCGTATCCAGTCCGGGGTCGCCGCCTTGCCCCGCCGTTGCTGCCGCCATACCGCCCGCGCTGCGCGGTTGCGGGTCCTGCACCAGCGGATGCGCCAGCAGCGCCGCCATCGCCCCGCGCCGCCCGGCCCCGTCCGCCGGGTCCAGATTGGCATCGCCCAGGATCACGAACGCCGCATCCGCCGCCGCCACCGGCAGCTTCCCCGCCAGATAATCCGCCCAGAACCCGACCTCGGCCTGATTGCGCCAGCCGTTGCGATCCTCGGGCCCGTCGAACACCGGCGGCGTGGCATAGAACGCCAACAGATGGATCACGCCGCCCGGGCTCTTGACCGGCACATCCCAATGGCCGGTGGTCGACAGGCGCTGAACCGCCAGAACCCGGTCCGATACTCCGAACGCCGGCAGCGTCACCCCCGGCAGATCGCGCCACAGCATCGCCGAAAAATCCCGCACCTCGTCGGTCAGGATCGGAAACCGCGACAGCACCGCCATGCCGTCCGCCCCGGCAAACCGCCCCCAGCCCTGCGCATCGCCGGGCCCGCCCAGCCGCCCGTCACCGTCCATGTCCAGACCGGTGGTCATCCCGGTGTTCGGGCGCAGCGCCAACAGGTGCGGATAGACCTGGCCCCGGTCGGCCAGCCCCAAGGCAAACGCCTGCAGCGCCACCAGCCCGGCATCATAGTCGAACCCGGTCAGCAAAAGGATATCGGGCCGCACCTCGGCAATGATCCCCTGCACGGCGAGAACCTGCGCATCGCCCTTAAGGATCGCGCCATACAGAAGCCCCGGCCCGCGCCGCGACAACTCGGTGTTGTAGGTTGCAATTCGCAGGGTTTCGGCGGCAGCGGTCAATGGCAAGACAACGGGCCAGAAACCGGCCCCGACAACTACCCTTATCAGGAAAAGCCTCAGGCCGGCAGAAACTCGCCCGAAACCTCGCGCTCGCGCCGCTTGTCGCGGATCATCTGCGCAATGCGGCCCATCGCGATGCCGCGCATGAACAGACTGGCCGGAAGGAATGCCCATGCCGCAATGGTCCATATCAGGGTCTGCGGGCTGTCCAGCGTCACCGGCTCGAACGTGGTCGAGGCCAGCTTCACAACCGCCGGGATCAAGAATGGCAGCAGAAACCCTAACGCAATGTTAAAGCGCGCGTCCCGGTCCAGCCGTTCCACCACATCGCCGCCCGCCGTCGGGTCGAACGTCGGCAGATTGACCCAGACGTTGAAGGCAGTTGCCCGTGACGGCCAGCCGAACAGCCGCATCATGATGGCAAAGATCGCCAGCGACACCAGCGAGATAAGGTAGCTCATCCCCGCCACCGTCCGCACCAGCGCGACATGCTCGACCGGGCTGTCGTCCGGCAGCATCAGCGTCACCAGCCGCACCGGGCTGTAGGGGAAATCCATGGCCTGGCCGATCAGCGCCCCGACCGCCGCGACCAGCTCGGTGGCAACTGTCGGCTCATAGGCCCCCCGGCAGATCACCGCCAAGAGGAAAACCGTGAAGAACAGCGACAGATACCTGATGCGGTTGAATGGTGCCGCAAAGCGGAACTCCACCAGACCGGGATAATCCGAGGCATATTCAAAGAATGTCAGCGCCCCGGCGAACAAGCCGATCAGCGCCACAACCTGTGTTGCGTCATTGGTGACACCCGGCAACAGCAACGACGGTGTCGCCAACAACACCAGGATCAGAAGTGCGCGCACCGCCGCACCGGAAACTTGCGAAAACACTGCCCTGACACCCTCAATTTGGTCGGAATCGGTGCTATGCCGATCCCTTGTCCCAAGTCGCTCCCGCTCTTTGTGGCGGACTGCCTCTATTTTGCCCAATTCTTGCCTTCTTTCCTTCAGAGGAGCAACGACGGGCTAAGGTTAACGAAACTATTGGGACGAAATCGTGGTGAAACTGTCGCCACTTTGCATCAATATTACAGCAAAAAAGGGACATCGGCCCTGCCGACCCCATATGTTGTGGTCAGCGCGAATTCAGACCCAAGGACGATCCGCTGACGCCCGCACTTCAAAGGCATCGATGCTCGGCTTTTTCGCCAGCGTCAGCCCGATATCGTCCAGACCGTTCAAGAGACAGTGCTTCTTGAAGCCGTCGACCTCGAAAGAAAACACCTTGCCATCGGAACTGGTAACGGTCTGGGCTTCCAGATCGACCGAAATGCGGGCATTGGCGCCGCGCCGCGCATCGGCCATCAGCACGTCCACCTGTTCCTGCGGCAGCGCGATCGGCAGAATGCCGTTCTTGAAGCAGTTGCCATAGAAGATATCGGCAAAGCTCGGCGCGATCACACAGCGGATGCCGAAATCCAGCAGCGCCCACGGCGCATGTTCGCGCGACGACCCGCAGCCGAAGTTCTCGCCCGCCACCAGAATCTCGGCCTTGCGATAGGCGGGCTTGTTCAGCACGAAATCCGCGATTTCGCTGCCGTCGGCGGCATAACGCATCTCGTCGAACAGGTTCTTGCCCAGGCCGGTCCGGGCGATGGTTTTAAGGAACTGCTTCGGCACGATCATGTCGGTGTCGATGTTGATCAGATCCATAGGCGCGGCGACGCCGGTCAGGGTGGTAAAGGGGTCCATGGCGATGCTCCTGCTGGTGCGCTGTCTCTAACCCGGCCCCCGGCGCGGGGCAAGCCGCAGTCAGCCGCCCGCGGGCACCCGGAAGGTTAATGATGCCCAATCGCTGTGCCAGACCGACCCGGCAGAAATGTCGTTGTTCGGCAGCGCCACCAGATCGACGTTGTCCGCCATGTATTCACTGCCCGCACGCACCGGCACCGTCACCTTGCCCGCCGCATTGGTCCTGTGAAATGTCGAGGTGACGCTGCCGTCGGGCCGGGTCTCGAACAGTTCGACCTGCGCATCGGCGCGCGGCACCCCGTCCAGCAACACCAGCAGCGGCATCCCGCCGCTCAGATCATCGGTATAGGGATTGGCCAGCGCCACGATCTCGATCCGCAGACCCACGGCGCGGTCGGCCCCGGCCCCGTCGCCCACCGCTATCAAAGCCTTGGCGTAACGCCGGTAGGTCTCGGCAAAACCCTTCTCGGGCAGGCCGCGCGCCGCATGCGCCTCGGGCAGCCCCGGAAAATCCTTGTGCGTCACAAACCGCAGAAAGGTTTCCCACTTGTCATAGGTCAGCCTGTTGTCGCCGGTCTCATGCACCACCACCACCAGCCCGGAACCCTCCGCCGCCATCACCATCGCCGGATCATCGCCGATCTGGCCCTTGACCTTGCGCTTGCTGCCGCCTTGGATCATGTCGAACCGGGCGATCAGATTCGGCTGATAGACCAGCGTCGCGCCTTTCATGTTCGAACCGACCCGCAGGCTGACCACAATATTCTGACCCGGCTTCACCGAATAGCTCTTGGCAGACAGCCAGAATTCATGGCCCTGTGCCGCGACCGCGCTAAATGTCGCCAGCGCGACTGCAATCAGGAACGTCAGTTTCATGGCCCTACATCCTTTGCCTCTGTCTTTCAGACAGGTGATCTTCTGGCTGTTGTTGTCAATACACCTCCCCGGCATTGCCGCCGCCCACGAAGTGCGGCCCGCCGTCGCCGATGTGTCGGTTCTTGCCGACCGTGTCGACATCTCGATCCGCCTGACCGCCGAACCGATGATCGCCGGCATGAGCCTGGTCGGCCTGGCCGACACCAACGAGTCGCCGCTGGCCGAACGCTACGACGCCCTGCGCCTGCAGCAACCGGCCGAGCTGCAGGCCGCGTTTCAAGCCGCCTGGCCGCAGCTCGCCGCCGATTTCGTGCTGATGGCCGGCACCACCGCCCTGACACCGGAGCTGATCAGCCTGTCAGTGCCAGAGGTTGGCGATACCGAATTGCCGCGCGACAGCCAGCTGATGCTGACAGCCGCCCTGCCGCCTGACGGCACGCCGGTGCAGATCGGCTGGGCCGCCGCCTTCGGCCCCATCGTCGTCCGTCAGACCGGTGGCGGCGAACAGGCCTATGCCGCGATCCTGAAGGACGGTGACCTCAGCGAACCCCTGCCGCGCGATGCCGTGGTGACCGAACCGGCCGGCACCGCCTTTCTGCGCTTCATCGTCTCGGGCTTCGAACACATCGTGCCCAAGGGGCTGGACCACATCCTGTTCGTGCTGGGCCTGTTCTTCTTTTCGCTGCACATCCGCCCGCTGCTGGCACAGGTCACCGCCTTCACCATTGCCCACACCGTCACCCTGGCCCTTGCGTCCCTTAAGATCATCACTATCCCGGCCAGCATTGTCGAGCCGCTGATCGCCGCCTCCATCGTTTATGTCGCCGTCGAAAACATCATCGGCGGCAGGGTCGGCGCCGCGCGGATTGCCGTGGTGTTCGGCTTCGGCCTGATGCACGGCCTGGGCTTTGCCTCGGTGCTCGGCGATGTCGGGCTGCAGTCCGGGCGCTTTTTCGTCGGGCTGATCGGCTTCAACGTCGGCGTCGAACTCGGGCAGCTGACGGTGATCCTATTGGCGTTCGTCGCCCTTGGCCTGCCGTTCGGTGCCAAACCCTGGTACCGCGCCCGCATCGCCGTGCCGCTGTCGGTCGGGATCGCCGCCATTGGGGCGTGGTGGACGTTCGAGCGGGTGTTTCTGTAGGGCGCAAGGGGAGCATGCTCGCGGCCGGAGCCACAGGCGAAATTATCCTCGCCAAGAGGATTTCCGCGTGCCGATAGGCGGGCTGGTTCAGCACGAAATCCGGAATCTCGGCACTATCTGGGGTGTTGCGCATTTCGTCAAACACGTTCTTGCCTGTACCCGAACTCTTGATCGTTTTCGGGAATTGCTTGGACACGATCATGTCGGTATCGATGTTAATCAGATCCAAAGGCTTATCCCCTTTGCTCCGGCTCCCCCACATCTTGTGCCGTGAAGGCTTGCGGCCGTGCCGCGTTCGCTCTATGTTCCCCCCATGCCGTCCCGCTGGAAAACGGACCGTCCGATGTCGCGCCAGGACTTCGAGG